>JAWXTF010000001.1:0-108043 GCA_044433965.1 Rikenellaceae bacterium
CCCCCCCCCGGCGAGATATCTATTCTGATGAGCTTTTGAAAGTGAACTTTCAACGCTCCTCATAATAGATATCTCTGTGTCAACCTTCGGTTGCCACACCACATCAGCGAGGTGAACCTCGATTTGGGTTTAAATGCCGTAGGCATTTAAAGAATAATAAAGATCAATGAGTTGTGCAAATGAATTTACGACAACCGCCACCACATCAGCGAGGTGAACCTCGATTTGGGTTTAAATGCCGTAGGCATTTAAAGAATAATAAAGATCAATGAGTTGTGTAAATTTATTTGCGGCAACTCATTGATCTTTATTATCTTAGAGATGCAATCTCTAAGCCCAAAGCGCAATAATACGCACTCGCGGGGGTGCTATCCCCTCCCGCCGGAGGCAGTCCGAAACGCACAGAAAGAAACGCACAGAAAGAAACGCACAGAAAGAAACGCACAGAAAGAAACGCACAGAAAGAAACGCACAGAAAGCAAGCAAGAAACGCACCCTCAGGGGAAGGTGCTATTTTGCGCCTGCCACCACGGTTACCAGTGATTCACGTTGCAGGTATTTGTGAGCAAGTCTTAATATTTCGTCAGGTGTGATAGCCTCAATAAGTTTAAGATTTTGTTCAATTGAGCTATTATCGCGGTTGCAGAGGATATTCTCTATTGTGACATCGGCAATCCCGAAGGGACCATCGAGGATCCTCATCATCTCACCTGCCATAATATGTTTAACCATTGTCAGCTCTTCGTCGCTCACCCTTTGGTGGCGAAGGCGTTCAATCTCGGCATATATAATGTTAAGTGCATCATCGCACACCTCGCACCCCACCTGTGTTGCCACAGCCAAGTATCCCTCGGCGGCGAAGTTGACCAATGCCGACACCACACCATAGGTATATCCACGCTCCTCGCGTAGGCTCTGCATCAATCTCGAACCGAAGTAGCCACCGAGGATCGTCGCAACCACCTGCATACCCAAGAAGTCGGGATGTGAGCGGGTGAAGAGAAGTCGACCAATTCGAATTGAAGATTGCACAGCGCTGCTCTCCTCGACAAAGTGATATAAGCACTGCGCCGCCGTGGGGAAGAGCACCTCAGGGGGCAGTGAGCCGAGAGGAATAGCCTCTACAAGATGCTCTATAAGAGCCTCTTCGCGCTCACCCACCTTGCCACTGCATACCACAAAGGAGTTTTGAGCAGTGTAGTATTGCTCGAAGAATTGAGCTATATCGTCGCGGCAGAGCTCGTCGTATGCCTCCGTTGGAGAGCTCACACCATAGGGGTGAGAGGCACCAAATAGTGACTGTGCGAAGCACTCTCGCGCCTTAGTCTCTATACGTTGGCGCTCAATGGAGAGACGTTGCTTACGCTTAGCCGCATATGTCTCCACCTCGGCAGCAGGGAATGCAGGATGAAGAATGATCTGCTCCGCCACCTCAAGCGTGGGCTCCACAAATTTTGTTAGTGAGCAGAAGTTGATGTAGGTGAAATCGCGATCAATATTAACATCGTAGTAGGAGCCGTAGTAGTCTAACTTCTCGGCAATTTGGTGCGCTGTCATGGTGTCGCTACCCTCACTAAGAAGGTTTGCTGTTGCCGACGCCACAAAGGGTTTACTCTGGTGCACCGAGCCGGCACCAAAGACAAAGCTTAGGCGCAACACCTCGAACTCATCGCTGTGAAGTGTATATATCTTGATGCCATTCGAGCAGACTCTCTCGGTGGCATTTTGTAGTGAAATTTCCATGTCGATTACTCTTTTTTACGGTAGATAAGTGTTGAGCTACGCTCGGGACGAAGTAGGCGCGAGCTAAATTCCATAATCCGCTCAGCACTTATCGAGCGGTAGGTCTCCACCTCACTATTTATTACCGAGATCTCGCCCGCCATCTCGTAGAAACCCAGGTTCATCGCCTTGTTCATCACGTTTATCTCGCCAAAGAGGGTTGCCGCCTCAAACTTATTCTTTACTTTCTCGATCTCGTAGGGGGTTACCGCCCCACTCTTAAGGAGCTCTATCTCTACCCATATAGCCTCCTTAGCTTCTTGCTCGGAGGTGTGGGGTAGTAGCTGCCCGGTGAATATCAACATCCCCGGATCTATATCGCCCGTGATGTAGCAGTTGACCGATGCGAAGAGCCTCCGCTCCTTGGTAAGTCGCTGGTTCATACGACCGGAGTCGCCACCAGCCAATATATCGGAGATGAGATCTGCCGTGAAGTAATCATCCGAGAAGCGTCCCCCAATGTGGAAAGCAATGGTGATGGTGGTGGCTGGCACCTCCCGCACCACCTCGGAGTGACGCGCCTCCACCTGCTCAGGCTCCTGCTCAATTGTTGAGCTGGGCGCCTCACTATCGGGGATGGAGCCAAACCACTCCTCTGAGAGTGCGAAGAGCTCCTCCTCCTCGATGTCTGCCGAGATGGAAAGGATACAGTTCGAAGGGCGGTAGTGTGCCGCATAGAATGCCTCAACCTCCTCCATTGTTGCCGCTGCAATATGGTCTGGCGAGAGACCAATGGTCGACCAACGGTAGGGGTGCACCTTGTAGCTGAGGGCACGCAGCAACATATTTTGATCTCCATAAGGTTGATTGAGGTAGCGCTGCTTAAACTCCTCTATAACCACCCTCTTCTCAAGCTCCAAAAGCTCAGGGGTGAGAGCCAAACCACGCATGCGATCCGCCTCCAGCGCCAACGCAATTTCTATATTATCCTTGGGTAGTGTGATATAAAAATCTGTATAGTCATTATTGGTAAAGGCATTGTTCTCCCCCGAAGCCATCTGCACCACAGTGTCGTAGTCGGGAAACCGCTCGGTACCCCTAAACATTAGATGCTCAAATAGATGGGCAAATCCTGTGCGCTCCGGATCCTCGTTGCGCGCCCCAACTCGATAAAGCAGATTCACCGCTGCCAACTTCGAGACCCTATCACGATTGACAATCACAGTCAATCCATTCTTTAATTCTCTTTTTTGATATGTTATCATAAATGCAAAAATACAAAATTTAATGGTAAAAGCAATAGTATCAAAATTTAAACCATGAATAACATGCGAAAATTATTACTCATTGCGCTGATATTATGCTTTTTTTAGCTTGCTTCTTTTAGCTTGCTTTTTTTTAGTTTGCTTATCGCGCTCGTGCCGCGCGGCACCAAGCTAAGCTTGGATCCAAAAACTTCGTTTTTGACTTTTTTTGTTGCGCTTATGTGGTGGGGCTTTGCCCCCTTGCAAGAGATCTACTCTGATGAGCTTATGAAAATGAATTTTCAACACTCCTCAGAGTAGATCTCTTGCGTGTCAACCTACGGTTGCCACCACCACATAAGCGAGGTTCACCTCGATTTGGGTTTAAATGCCACAGGCATTTAAAAATTATAAAGAGCAGGGAGTTGTGCAAATGAGTTTACGGCAGCTACCGCGACATCAGCGAGGTTCACCTCGATTTGGGTTTAAATGCCATAGGCATTTAAAAATTATAAAGATCGAGGAGTTGTGCAAATTTATTTGCGGCAACTCCTTGCTCTTTATAATCTTAGAGATGCAATCTCTAAGCCCAAAGCGCAAGAATGTACGCACCTGCGGGGGTGCTATCCCCGCCCGCCGGAGGCAGTCCGAAGCGCACAGAAAGCAGGAAGAAGCGCAATGGTACGCACCCGCGGGGGTGCTATCCCCGCCCGCCGGAGGCAGTCCGAAACGCACAGAAAGCAGAAAGAAGCGCACAGAAAGCAGCAAGAAGCGCACAGCAAGCAAGCAAGACTGCACCAGCGGGAGGCAGTATAGAGATAATATTTTCGTGAGTTTAGTTTGAAATCTCGCTAAGCGTAACATTGTGATTCAAATATTATCACTATCTTTGTCGAATAAATATCTTTTTTCACTAAAACGCGATAGATTATGGGATTTTTTGATCTTTTCAAGAAGAAGTCGAGCAGTGAGCAACCTGCGGCAGCACCCGAGGCAGCACCCGAGGCAGTCAGCGAAAGCAAGCCCCAAGCAAAGGAGAGCAAGCAGGAGGAGCTTAATGTAGGTTTGGAGCGCACTAAGAGTGGAATCTTCTCGAAGCTTAGCCGCGCGATAGCTGGTCGCAACACGGTCGATGACCAGGTGTTGGATGAGTTGGAGGAGGTTCTCATCACCTCCGATGTGGGAGTCGACACGACAGTAAAAATAATACGCAATATCGAGGCTCGTGTTGCCAAGGATAAATATCTTGGTACCAATGAGCTACAGGGCATCCTTCGCAGCGAAGTGGCAAAGCTCTTGGAGGAGGCTTCGCTCAACAAGCAGGATTTCGGCATCGAGGTAAAAGCGGGCACTCCATATGTTATGATGGTGGTGGGTGTCAATGGTGTGGGTAAGACCACAACCATAGGCAAGCTTGCCGCAAAGCTCACAGCAGCTGGTCGCAAGGTCTACATTGGCGCAGCCGACACATTCCGTGCTGCCGCCATCGAGCAGTTAGGAGTTTGGGCAGAGAGAGCTGGTGCAACCATGGTTCGCCAAGATATGGGCTCAGACCCCGCCTCGGTAGCCTACGACACTCTCCAAGCAGCCGTTGCCAATGGAGCCGACGTGGTGTTGATCGATACAGCAGGACGCCTCCACAACAAAATAGGTTTGATGAACGAGCTCACCAAGATACGCAATGTTATGGCTAAAGTGATCCCCGACGCACCACACGAAGTGATGTTGGTGCTCGATGGGTCGACGGGTCAAAATGCATTCGAACAAGCCAAGCACTTCACCCAAGCTACACAGGTCACTTCGCTCACTGTGACCAAGTTAGATGGTACAGCAAAGGGTGGTGTGGTGATCGGTATAAGCGACCAATTTAGCATTCCTGTGCGCTATATTGGTATTGGCGAGGGTGTCGACCAGTTGCGCATGTTCAATAGTGAAGAGTTTGTAAATGCCCTCTTTGGAGATGAAAAAAATTAATTTTATAACCCTCGGATGTTCCAAGAATGTAGTCGACTCAGAACATCTTATGGCGCAAGCCGAGGCGGCAGGATATGATGTGGAGTTCGATAGTGACTCACTCGATGCCGAGGTTGTGGTAATCAACACATGCGGATTTATTGGCGATGCCAAAGAGGAGTCAATAGAGATGATTCTTCAGGCTGCCTCAGCCAAGGAGGAGGGACTCCTCTCGGAGCTATATGTTGTGGGCTGCCTCTCAGAGCGTTATGCCGACGAGCTGCGCGACGAGATCCCCGAGGTAGATCAATACTTCGGTGTAAAAGATTGGGCGGCAGTGATCGAGGCTCTTGGAGGCAAACATCACAAGGAGCACGAAACGACACGCGTGGTCACAACCCCCGAGCACTACGCATTTCTGAAAATCTCGGAGGGCTGCGACTGGAAGTGTGGTTACTGCGCAATTCCGCTTATTCGCGGTCGCCACATATCGGTACCCTTCGAAGATATCCTCACCGAGGCAGAGGCATTAGCAGCAAAGGGTGTTCGCGAACTTATTGTAATAGCACAAGATACAACATACTATGGTGTAGATCTATATGGTCGCCGCCGCCTTGCCGAGCTACTCACCGAGCTATGCAAGATCGAGGGCGTGGAGTGGATTCGACTACACTACGCCTACCCCACAGGCTTCCCCGACGATGTTATCGAGGTGATGGCTCGCGAGCCAAAGATATGTAAGTATCTCGATATCCCCCTCCAACACATCTCCGACAATATGCTCAGCTCGATGAAGCGTCGCCACACAAAGGCTGATGCCTACAATCTTGTGGAGAGGCTACGTCGCGCAATACCCGATATAGCAATACGCACCACAATGCTCGTGGGCTACCCCGGAGAGAGCGAGGCAGACTTCGAGGAGCTACTACAATTCGTGAGCGATGTGCGCTTTGAACGCCTTGGAGTATTCCCCTACTCACCCGAGGAGGGCACCTACTCAGCCGAAAAACTTAGCGACGACGTTCCTCAAGAGGTCAAGGAGAGCCGCGTGGAGCGTATCATGATGCTACAGAATCAAATCTCATTCGAACTAAACGAAAATAGAGTAGGCAAAGAGGTCGAGGTGGTAATAGACTCGCTGCAAGGCGATTACTATGTCGCACGCTCTCAATACGACTCCCCCGATGTAGATTGCGAAATCCTAATCCCTTGCGAAGATGTAGAACTCGAAGAGGGTAAATTCTACTCCGTCGAAATCACTGCTGCTGAGGAGTATGACCTATACGCAAAATTGAAATAATATACTGCATCTGTCGCTTGGGGTTGCCGCTTGGGGAGCTTGCTTATCGCGCTCATGCCGCGCGGCACCAAGCTAAGCTTGGATCCAAAAACTTCGTTTTTGACTTTTTTGTTGCACTGATGTGGTGGGGGCTTTGCCCCAAGCGAGATATCTATTATGATGAGCTTTTGAAAATGAATTTTCAACGCTCCTCATAATAGATATCTCTGTGTCAACCTACGGTTGCCACCACCACTTCAGCGAGGTTCACCTTGATTTGGGCTTGAATGTCAGAGGCATTTAAAAATTTGTAAAGATCAACGAGTTGTACAAATGAATTTACGACAATATATGGTTGTTACCTCAACGTCAGCGATGTGAACCTCGATTTGGGTTTAAATGCCGTAGGCATTTAAAAATTATAAAGACCAAGGAGTTGTGCAAATTTATTTGCGGCAGCTCTTTGATCTTTATAATCTTAGAGATGCAATCTCTAAGCCCAAAGCGCAATGGTATGCACCCGCGGGGGTGCTATCCCCGCCCGCCGGAGGCAGTGAGAAGCGCACAGAAAGCACCGCAAGAACCCAACCGAAGCGCACAGAAAGAAGCGCACAGAAAGCAACCCAACCAAAGCGCACAGAAAGCAACCGCAACCGAAGCGCACAGAAAGAACCAAGAAGCAACCAGAGGCATACTAAGCCGAAGCTTCAAAGAGGTCCCAACCTCTCTCCACGGCAGCCCAATCGGCTTTGACGCCATTCTCCATTTGCGACATTGCCGCCACTATTGGGAGCATTGTTTCGCGGTGGAGTGTATCGAGAGGGATGTCGGCATCGACCAATGCTGTTCGTGCGACATACTCCACATAGTTCTCTGTTTTATTCTCTGAAGGTGGCGCCCAGCGGTTTATCATCTCGCGCAGGGTATTCAATTTATGTTTCACTCTATATGTATTAAGAATTACGAATATTGCTCTATATCCCCACGCCTCACCACGAAATTGTTTAAATGAGGGGTCAATGCTTGGCACTACCTCTCCTTTGAAGCGGCACTCCGAAATGCGGATATTGCCTGGGTTTCTGTTTCTAAGTCCTCTACTACTCATTGCAATATCGATTTTAGAATACGAAGCCGCCCACAAGAGAGCAGCGGTTCATTACATTCTCGTCAATATCATACTCATAGTAGAGCTCAGCATTTGCATTGAGATACTCGGAGAGATTCTGCAAGAAGAGTTTTCCCCGTTGGCGCTCGGCAGTTGTTGGAGGGTAGGCAGGTAGTGCAGCCTCGATGCGAGCTAATATTCCCAAAGTGGGTGCAATATACTCTTCGCGCAACATGGAGTAGCTACCCTTTGTAATCGCCTCACACAACGTGCGCCCCAATATTGGCTCCAAATAGCGCTGTTGAGCTGCTGCGATGTGTGCGTATGTTATAGCACCCTCGGCAACATATTCACCCGTTGCAAAGGCGTAATCAACCACCTCGGTGGCGGTCATCAATAGATTCTCTTTCATCGTTTAATACTCTGTCTGGTTTGAGACGCTGCCACCAAGCTGCGCCAAAAATATCTGTTGTGTCGGGTCATCTGGATCATACTCCAACCCTTCGGACTTGCGAGCTTCCCACACTCTCATATATGTTGGTTTTGAGCGTGTTGGGGGTCTGTTAACAATCATCAGCGACTCTGTTGACTCACCTAAGAACTGCTCCATCACCATCTTTATAGGCTCCATCAACTCCTCTTGCTCGGAGAGTATAATTGTATTTAGCGCCACCTCATACTCATGCAATATCCTGTCGGAGCTGTAGGATGAGGAGTAGTCCAAACCGCTCAACGCCCTGAACCAGGAGTGGGCAATCACCACATCCGACACCGCTTGGTCGTGAAGTGCACACCAATCGCCATCGCTCGACGAGGTTAGGGGAATAAATCGAGAGTTGTCGGTCTCGCTACCATCCTTCACCACGAAGAGCACCTGACCGGGCTTACCTCCAAACTTCTCCTGTGCCGAGCGCACTACGCGTTCTGCCTCAGCCTCGGAGTCTACAGCATCATCAAGCAGCATCACTCCCGACATCTGGAATGAATTTTCGAGTCTCGAAATGTTCCACATATCGGTTTTATATGCTATAGCCGAGACATTCATTCCAGCAATGTATGGAGGCACTCCATAGTGCTCAAATGTAGGTTCGTAATCCTTGTAGTGGATCATCGAACGCATTGTGCCATCCTCCTGCGGCTCAAAGAGTGGATAGAGCGGCAACTCGACGGAATCATTTGGGGTGAATCCAATCCAAGTTGGGTGCATAAGGATGTGCCCCTGCTTCTTCGAGACCCTACACTGCGAAGCGTCGTGGTGGTAGAGGCTTACGAAACTCTGTTTTGAGTCTGTCACCACCTCCAAAAAAGCGTTACCAAAGAGAGCCTTGTCGAACGAAAGTTTGTAAAGAAGTTGGCGTAGTGTCTCGCTGCTACCATTTACACACTCCACAAAGTGTGCCGTTCGCTTCATTTTAGTGTCAATCGCTACACCTTTGCCCGAGATGTAGTCGGCCTTATCGTTGATTATGCGGCGGTGTATCGTCGAGCGACGCGACATTTGAGCCAAAGCCAGCGGGAAGAGATTGTCGTCTCCCCAGCGCCAATACTTCTCGCTGACACTGGAGCGGTTACCCGCAAGCATATATGGCTCGTGGCTGTTGCTAACACCAATTTTTATTTTGGTCATAATAGTTATCTTTTTTATTTTCTTCTGAGGGGAGACAATCTAAGCATTGTTTTTTTTGAATTTAAACCTCTCCCTTCTATGATTTGAAGTAGGGTAAAATAATTATTTGTGTGTTTTTAAGAGTGCTTCTAAAAATATGGCAATAATTGTTTTACACTACTTAGTTAATATTGCTCACTCCATCGACCGACTTGAGGACCCACTCCTTATAATATATAAGCTCCGATTTTGTGCTACTCACAATCGAGCCGCTAACCAATCTTAGAGCCCTATGCGAGGTTGCCTCAAGGCTCCAACCCACGCTTATCGAGTGCGTTTGGTTGAATCCGATAAGCGCCATAAAGCCCTGTGTGAGTCCCGCGGAGAGCTCCTCGGGGAGGGTGTAATCGATTGGTGTAGCAACCTTTAGAGTATGTGTAACACTTCTATATGTGCCAATATACTCCACCTCCTCGCTATACGAGGAGAGATTCTCGAAGAGAGTAATCTGCACTCCCTGCTCATCGAATTGAGGAGCTGAGCCATCTGCTGCCGCCACGCACAGCATCAGCGAAGAGAGAGCATTGATCTCTTCGGGCTCTTCGGGCTCGGGCTCTTCAGGACCCTCGGGGTCAGGCTCTTCAGGACCTTCGGGCTCCACCTCTTCAGGCTCTATAGTCTCGAAGAGCCACTCTTTGTAGCCTCGCGAAGAGGGTCTCTCGCCGCTAACCGTGGAGCAACTTATCAACCAAAGAGTCTCCAAGCTGTCACCACTCACTCCCACCTCGATCTCATTGAGGGAGTTGAGCAGGATTTGAGCCGCGAAACCATACTCCAAAGCCTCATCGAGTGACGAAGGGAGCGAGTATTCGATTGGCGTAAAGAGCCTTAGCGTATGTTTGATGTGAAGTACACCCTCAACCCACTCCTCATTTTTGCTGTATGTCGAACGATCCTCAAGTAGGCGAAGCTCTGTAAACTGCGATTCAAGAGTGGGTGCCACCCCCTCCGAGGTGATGGCACCCAATTTGAGCGCTGAGATTCCTCCTAAAGGTCTACTTACGCTCTCCATCCTTAGACAGTTTTGAGGTGAGCAAATGCGATAAGATCCTCATCCACAATGTCGCAACCTGCCATAAACACAGCTCGTTGGCGGTTCTCCATCTCGTCGGGGTTGTACCACATTCTGATCTCGGCACCTGGGAAGTCAGAGGTGTTGACCGCCATCACCATATTGCGACGATCCGTCAAGATGCAGAACGAAGCGTCATAGTCGCTCTCCTCAAGGTAGCTACCGATGTGGATATCGACCACAGGCACACCGTGATACATCAATGTTGTGCGTCCATTGATTGCATCGACATACGACGCGTCGACACCCTTTTCGTCGAGATACTTCTCATAGAGGTTGTAGATATCCGAAGTAACGAAGTAGACCAATTGACCCTCACTCTTGAGATCTTTGAGTCGTTGGTCGGCATCGTCCCACAAATCATCGAAACACTCCACTGCTAATTCGTTGTCGCTGAGGTCTGCCGCAAGATACTCTTTTACGGGGATTGCATCATCCTCAACATACTCATAGATGCTCTTCAAGAAGCCATTGAAGGTGTTGAAACCACTGGTCTGGTCGGTGTCACCCACCCACATCGTAGCACGAATTGACTCGGCAATCGAGCGGCGGAAGAGTTCCGTTTCGGCACTCTCCAACTCTGTTCCTGTGAGGTCGTCCATATTGACATCACTGCGCGAGGCAATCTGATCAAATACAAGTGAGAAGTAGTCGGCAGCCGAGAATCCCAACTCTGCCTTTACGCGATCCAGGTTGATAGTCTTTTGTTGCTTGATTGCACCGCTGCCACCACTCCAACCATTTGTGGTATAGCGCTGTAGGACATTGCTCTGACCCTTCCACAACTGAATTGTGGTGGGTAGTGGCATATTGTAGATCACCTTCACTCCCAACTCCTCGGCTGAAGGTCCCGATAGCATGGGGCGGAAGAATATAGTTTCGAGATCGTTTCCTGTATAACTTTTTGCTGATTCAATGTAGCTCATAATTTTGTTGTTGTTTTGTTGTTTGAAATTTAATGATGTTCAGTACTAACATCTATAATTAATGTTTAAAAGCCTGCACATCAGTTTGATATGCACGTTGATTTTTACCTAAGTTCACCTCTGCAAGGCTTGGGTCCTCCACCTCTTTGAGCTTGATTGGCTTCACGGCTGCTTGCTTCTGTTCGAAAGCACGGATTGCCACCTCCTCTTGGCTGGTGATGCTCTCGTTGTGGAGTATATTGTGGTTGTTGAGAGGCATTTCGAGTAGTGACGCCTGCTCCTCGTGGTGCAAGCCTAAAGCTCTGCCCAAGCTACGGAAGAGATTTTTCACAGATCCCACTGGCTCCTCCTCACTGGTCTCTTCCTCCTCTTTCTCTCTACTCTCAACAGTTGCTGTGTCGATAATCGTATCGGCAAGAGCTGCCTCGATAGCCTCTTGTGCTGTGAGCCAGCGTCCATTGCCACTCTCCTCCGACATCAATGTGCGGAACTCCTCGGCAGTGCGACCCGAACGACGAGCGTAAAGATCAGCCAAACACTCATCAGTTTTGAGAAGTAGCTCAGCCATCGAGTTGAGATCTGTAGCATTGCCCTCAGCAGCACATGTAGAGTTGTGAACCAAGTATAGAGCATTTGCCGAGAGTTGTCGAGCCCCCTCTGAGGCAGCCTGCGCAATTACAGTTGCAGCCGATGCCACATAGCCATAACAACGAGTAGTGATTGGTATGTCGAGCGAGCAGAGAGCCTCGTAGATCAACATTGCATCGTTCACATCGCCCCCCGTTGAGCGAATATTTACGACTATTTGTTTTGCTTCGAGCGTCTCGATTTGCGACACACACTCGCGGAACTTCTCGTAGGTAGCAACCCTCTGGTCGGCATGTTCAAATTGCCACTCTTCGGCGACGCCTATCGTCCCCTCGATGTCGATTACGCAGCAATCGAGTGAATTTTTGATTTTGATGTTTTGCATTTTTTTTGTTAGTCAATTGTTAAAAATAAGCACCGTGCCACCCCCTCTTTGAGGTCATAGCTCTCGATGCTGTGGAGTATCGTGCTGAAGCTCTCTCCTCCAAGCGTAAAGCAGAATATATCTCTGCAACTTGGCGCATAGCTCTGAGCGGAGATAAGATTCGAGTAGTCAAATGCCGAAAGCCTCACACATAGCGAAAGCAGTTGACCACGCTCCAAGAGCTCCATCTGTCGAGTATACAATCTGTTGAGCCCCGCAACCCCGTCGCGATCCTCGAAGCAGAGTGTAAACTCCTCCTGAGGGTCATGAAATGCCACATAAGGAAGCGAGTAGTTCTCATCGTCGATCTGTCGTATGTCGAAGTATCGCCCTATTCGAGGTGAGAAATTGAGCGTGTTGATCTGCTCCAAGTCGTCGCGGTCTCCCACCACCATCACCCCATTATCATCATTTGTCGAGGCGCACAAAAATGGATTGAGTAGAGTCTGTGATGTGCCCGATGCAGCATAGGAGTCTATCGAGAATGAGTGCTCACCAAAATATTTATTGTCACTCTCCCCCATTCGTTTAACAACTCCATCACTCTGCTGGTAACCAAGCTTAATATTGCGGTGCGTGGTGTGTGCCCAATCCTCAAACTCTATCGCCTCACTCTCCACAACCCTCGCACTCCAATCCCACTGCTGCGAGGTGTAGAACCTATCGAAACTCTCAATCACAACCTTTTTTGCCGCCTCATCTGTCAAGAATCTTAGGTTGAAGAGGTGTTGAAGCGAGGAGAGCAACTCCAGAGCGGTGTAGGAGTGTTGAGCCAACTCTTCGAATGTAACCTCAGCATTGTAACCGGGATAGTAAGCAAAGTATGGTCGCACAGAGCTATCCTTGTGGAGTGTGAACTCAACCCCCGCGTTGGCACCCTCCAGCAATTGGGTGTGAAATATCATCGGCGAGAGTGGCGAGTAGCTATGAGGCGAGCTGCGCACGGTGATCTCAACTTCGAGCGGAGCACTCTCCTCGACGTAGCCCAAGTATATCGCCCAATCATCTGTATAGGTGTAGTAACCGTCATTCTCCCAGCGCTCAAGCCTATAGTGTGGATAGAGTTTCGAGAGAGTGAAGCTACTCATGCGAATTGAGGTGTAGAAGATCTCTTCGACCTCCCCCTCCTGTGAGACGCCCACAAGTCGGTATCGCTCCCCGCTATCGAAGTTGAAGATCATTAATTTGTAATTTGTTCCCACAACGACCATCTCGCGTTGATCTATATAGCGATTTGTAATCTCCCAATTTATATATCCATCGCTAATGGAGTTGAGTCGATCAATGCCCTTGAGCTTTGTGCGCGACTCAATCTGGCAGGGCGATGTGTAGTGCAGGAAGTACTCAAAACCTGCGCTGATCTCGACAAGTGGCACAAAGCTAAGTGCCTGACCATCAATCTGCATTACATTGCCACGGTTGTAGCACTCCTTATCGCTATCGAGCGACTCAATATCAACAATATTGCCCACCGAGCAGAGCTCATCGTAGGGCGAAAGCGATACTCTTCCCATCGAATCGGTTGTCGTCGTGCACTCCTCGCAACGCTTCAAGTAGAACCCCATCGCCTCAAGTGCCGCGCTACTATCCTCCGAGGTGTAGTTCCCGCTGATATAGAGTTTGTCGAAGTTCTCACTCACCATCGTCTCGCTCTCGACGCTGTAGCCGGCGCTCTCAAATATCGCGTTGAGCAGCGCTGAGCAGCGAAAGAATGGGTGGTAGTCATCTATCGAGCGTGCCACTCGCAGCCCCGTCACATTGACCATTGAGCCACGAATATCGTAGCTGTCTCGCACCACGGGAAAGAACTTAACATCTGAATTATCCTCCCAACTCTCCTTAAATAACGACTCGCACAGCGTTGTAGAGTAGTCTAATCCAATCTTACTAAATCGCGTCAGAGCCGCTTGCGTTGCCCAACTCAACACCCCTCCTCGACACTCCACCTCGGCATAGCGTTTACCCTCCAGCCAAGTGATTTTCATTAGGTAGGCAGTGCCACTAAAGAGCTCAACGCCATCGAGCGCCACCACCATTGGATGCCATATAGAGTTAAATTTTGTCTGTGGGTGAATATCCCACTCAAGCCCCAAAGCCTCTGCATTGGCAGCTGTGGTGGGCAGTCTAAAGAGAAGTGTAGAGCCACTTCTTCCGCTCTCGACATCTGCCAAGGAGTCACTCTCGAACTTCAGCTTTATCTGCTGTGAGGCATCCAAGTCACACTCAATGCCGCTAATGGTAACTCTAATCATACTCCACAACTTTAACGTTAGCAATCGTCAGAGTCCCCTCGCGTCGTGTCGCGATCTGCGTTGTGAGTAGCTCCAATTTGGTGTAGCCCTCCTGAGTTGCTCTCCAAACCGTTGGAGATGAGACAATTTCGCTCAATGCATCGATCTCCTGTGCTGTGCCATACGCCGAGCGAAGACTCTTCTCTATAGCCCCACTACTTAGGCGCACCTGCTCCTCGACAACAGGAAATGTATAGTGCTCGATGGAGCCCTGCGACGAGATCCATGCCACACGGTAGGAGGCACCACACAACTCACTAAAAGCATAATTGACCTGACCAAACTCTTGATCGTCAGACAGTAGCGTCACCTTAATCGAGCTATACTCATCTGCATACTCATCTGCAACGATCCTAATTTGTCGCGCCCCACCATTAATCGACGTGATGCTATTTTGGTAGAGAGGTGCCGAATCTGCACTCAGCCCCACCCCTTCGATTCGATATTTAATCGTTGTGCCAGAGGGTGCAATAAGCGTTATGTAGTCGCTCTCACCTCGCGCAAGGAGTCTCGAAGTGGGCATCGTAGTAAGCATAATAGGTGGTTCAACCCCCTTTCGAGCATATGTAAATAGGAGTTCCCCGCTACTTTGCCCACCCGCGTTTACAGAAATTTTAGGAAATCCAACGCTCGGAGCGACCGCACCACTCGACAAAAAGTAGGGTTGTGGCAACATTGTTTCAAAGAGTAAAGGGGTAATATTTATCTTGGCATCAGTCGAAGAGTAAAATTTTTTAACTGCTATAGTTTCACCACTAAACTCATCCACAACCGACATTACGATATCGGTGTCGAGGGTAGAATTATACTCAAATATGAGCTCTCCCCACAGCGAGGAGTAGTTGTCCGGAATGTTAATAAACATAGAAATATCATAATTTTAAAGATTAATTTTATTGTTAACCGCGCTGCTAACGCTCCTAAAAATAGCTCACTATTTTGGCAGTCAGAGTTTGCGCTATATCGCCATGCCTGGTGGTCGAAAGTAGTCGAGGAGTGATACTCATCTCGTCGACCTCGACAATACCTTCGAGCGAGCTCAGTTGAGTCATTATCTCAATTATATCAGCCTCCATCTCTTTGAGTCGTATAGCCTTATCCTCAAAACTATAGGCATTATAATTATCTAAGAAATTGACGATCACCGAGTGGCATATTTGACCCTCACCGCGCCCCTCCACATAGAGCACTTTAGGGAGTTGAATCCATGCGGTTGGAAAGGTCTCAATAGCCCCTTCGATTGTGCTTTCCGAGGCGATAATAGGGTGGTATTTACGCTCAGTGGCGAGATCAGAGATCAGAGTCTCTATTTGTGTAATATCCATGTTGATAACTTTGTTAATATATTGTTGGTTGATTGTCGATAATCAAAACAACCCTATAGCGACTCGACGAGTTCAAGGAGTATCATTTGATCGATTGTTGACGATGCAAATATACAACACTATTTTTTGAAAGTCAAGAAATTTAACTAACTATTTTTATCTTAGGTTAAATTATTTAATTCAATAACTGAACATCAACACTTTACTATTTGATAATTTTTTTTATTAATTATTAGCATTTTAGGATTTAATATCCTATTTTTGCAAAAACGACATTATATTCACTTTACCTTTGCAGAATTATGAAAGAAACCAAGATTGAAGAGCTACACGACGTAGTCATCCGTTTTTCGGGCGACTCGGGCGATGGTATGCAGCTGACAGGTACCCTATTTTCGGAGACCTCAGCACTGCATGGAAATGGCATTTGCACATTTCCCGACTACCCCTCAGAGATTAGAGCACCCCACGGAACTGTTGCGGGCGTATCAGGATTTCAAGTTCACTTCGGTGCCAAAAGTCTTGATAACCCAGGTGATTACAGCGACGTATTAGTTGCGATGAACCCGGCAGCACTCAAAGCCAATAGAGTTTGGCTCAAGACAGACGCTACAGTAATTATAGATGCCGACACTCTCACCGAAGCTCTGCTCCAAAAGGCAGGTTTCGCCACCCTCGATCCCATCGCAGAGTTGGGTCTCGACGGTCACAACGTTGTGATTGCCCCCATCACCACCATGACCAAAGATGCACTCGAAGAGAGTAGTCTCGACCACAAATCTAAAGTGAAGTGCAAAAATATGTTTGCACTCGGTCTCTGCTTCTACCTATTTAATCTCCCCGAGGATCACGCCAAAAGCTTCCTCGAAACCAAATTCGCTAAGAAAAACCCACTTATCGCCGAGGCAAATATCAAGGTGATCCAAGCAGGTTTCAACTATGGCGCTGCAACCCACGCATTCGCCAACACATATCGCACACCCGCAGCACCACTCGCCAAGGGTCGTTACCGCTCAATCAGCGGAAATGTAGCTACCGCATGGGGCTTGTGTGCCGCTGCCCAGAAGGCAAACCTACCGCTCTTCTGTGGCTCCTATCCTATCACCCCAGCTACGGTTATCCTCGAAGAGCTTGCCAAACGCAAGGACTTAGGCGTTAAAACCGTCCAAGCCGAGGATGAGATTGCAGGTATCTGTACCTCTATCGGTGCCGCATACGCTGGCAACTTTGCCGTTACAACCACTTCGGGTCCAGGTCTTTCGCTCAAAAGCGAAGCTATCGGCTTAGCAGTTATGGCAGAGCTTCCACTGGTTATTGTCGATGTTCAACGTGGTGGTCCTTCGACTGGTCTGCCTACCAAAACCGAGCAGAGTGACCTTAGCCAAGCACTATATGGTCGCAATGGAGAGGCTCCACTTATTGTAGTTGCTGCCTCAACACCAAGCGACTGTTTCCACTATGCATTCGAGGCGAGCCGCCTTGCACTCGAACATATGACCCCAACAATCCTACTCACCGACGGATTTATCGCCAACGGCTCTCAAGCGTGGCACATCCCCTCGATGAGCGACTACCCAGCAATCAACCCTCCAATCGCAACTCCTGCCGAGGATGGTTCAGCCTTTATGCCTTATGCACGCTGCGAAGAGCGTTTGGCACGTAGCTGGGCATTCCCAGGTGTCGATGGTCTCCAACACCGCATTGGTGGTTTGGAGAAGGATCAGCTCCGTGGCTCAATCTCGACCGTTCCTGCCAACCACCAAGCGATGGTCAACACCCGCGCCGCCAAGGTTGCCAAGGTTGCTGACTTTATCCCAGCCCAAACACTCTCGGTAGGCGAAGAGAGTGGTGATCTACTTGTTGTAGGTTGGGGAGGTACTCGTGGTAACCTCACCACAGCAGTCGAGAAC
Organism: Rikenellaceae bacterium; assembly: GCA_044433965.1. Lineage (GTDB taxonomy): Bacteria > Bacteroidota > Bacteroidia > Bacteroidales > Rikenellaceae > Alistipes. The sequence goes on from JAWXTF010000001.1 coordinate 17,506, forward strand.
CTTGTAGCCGAGGGCAAAAGCATCTCGCTCTGCCACTTCAACTACATCATGCCACTTCCTCACGGAGTCGAAGAGATCTTCTCTCGCTTCAAAAAGATCGTGGTATGCGAGCTCAACATGGGTCAATTCGCTGGCTACCTACGCCAAACATTCCCACACATCAGCTTCTCACAAATCAATAAGTGTGAGGGTCTTCCCTTCACCTATGAGGAGTTAAGCACAAAGTTTGTCAAATTAATCGAAGAGTAAAGCCATGAAACAAAACTGTATATATAAAGCTGCCGACTTCAAAAGCGATCAAGAGGTGCGTTGGTGCCCTGGTTGCGGTGACCACGCAATCCTAAGCGCTGTGCAACGTGCTTGTGTCGATATCGCCGAGCAACGCTCGATCCCACACAACAAATTTACATTTATCTCAGGTATTGGCTGCTCCTCTCGTTTTATCTACTATATGCGCACCTTTGGATTCCACACAATCCACGGTCGTGCCGCTGCCGTAGCTACAGGAGTAAAGGTTGCAAATCCAGATCTTAGCGTTTGGGTGGCAACAGGCGACGGTGACTCACTCGCAATTGGTGGTAACCACTTTATCCACGCTATTCGTCGCAATATCGACCTCAATATCATGCTCTTCAACAACGAGATCTATGGTCTTACCAAGGGTCAATATTCACCGACATCACCTCTGGGACGCATCACCAAGACGTCACCCTACGGCACCGTAGAACACCCTTTCAACCCAGGTGAGCTGGTAATTGGCGCAAAGGGAACATTCTTCGCACGCTCAATCGACATGGAGCTCAAACTCACCGAGGAGTGTTTGGTAGCGGGTGGACTCCACAAAGGACTCTCAGTGGTGGAGGTGCTCCAAAACTGTGTGATCTTCAACACTACCACCTACTCCGAATTTGCTGGCGACAAAGCGTCACGTGCCGAGAATACAATCACCCTCCGCCATGGCGAGAAGATGCTCTTTGGAGCCAACAAACAAAAAGGTCTCGTATTCGAAGATATGCGCCTCAAAGCGGTAACAATCGGTGAGGATGGCTACACCCTCGACGATGTACTTACCCACGATGCACACACCCCCGAGACAACTCTCCACACCATGCTCGCAGCAATGAAGTACCCAGAACTACCTGTAGCAATGGGAGTTATCCGCTGCCTCGACGATGCTCAGGTCTACGATCAAGCCGTAGTAGCACAAATGGAATGGGTTGCCGAGAACTCCAAGATCAAGTGTGTCGACGACCTCTTGAACTCAGGCGAAACTTGGGAGGTAAAGTAGCACTACAGTGACAACACTCAAGCTACACATCTCACCCTGTCCCAACGACACTTTTATGTTCGATGCCCTCATCAATGGTCGCATCGACACCGCTGCATTGCGCTTTGAAGTTGAGTTCCTCGATATCGAGGAGCTCAACCAAGCCGCACTAAATTGCGTAGCTGACATCTCAAAGATCAGTTGCGCAATTTTACCCTCTATCGAGCAGAACTACACCCTACTAAGGAGCGGAGCAGCACTCGGTAGCGGCAATGGTCCACTCTTAGTTCGCCGCTCAGGCGACACCGCACCCCTCCGAAGTGTCGCAATCCCAGGCACACACACCACCGCCGCAGCACTCATGCGCCGCCTCTACCCCTCCATCACCGATTTGCGCCCAATGCTCTTTTCGTCAATTGCCTCAGCTGTAGAGCGTTCCGAGGTCGATGCAGGAGTCTTGATCCACGAAGGACGCTTCGTCTATGCCGCTCGCAACTTAGAACTTGTGGCGGACTTAGGGCTACTCTGGGAGGAGCGCTTCAATCTACCACTTCCCCTGGGAGGTATCGTCATCCGCAACTCATTCGACGCAACGCTACGCCAAAGGGTCGAAACGCTCCTACGTCACTCCATAGAGTATGCATTCGCAAACCCCTTAGCATCACGAGATTTCGTTAAGCAGCACGCCCAAGAACTCGACAACAATATTATCGATAGCCACATCAACCTCTTCGTAAATCAATACTCCCTCGATATATCAACACAAGGAGAGAGAGCCCTCAAGGAGCTACTCAGCAGATAATAAACCGCTATTGATCTCCCTCATGACCCCAACACCCAACAAGTACACTGCGCCTCATATCAGATAAAATCACTACAAACACTCCTCTTAGCACAGGGCAAACACACGAAAATATTATTTATTACTGCCTCCGGCGGGCAAAGCCCCCAGCACATCAGTGCAACAAAAAAGTCAAAAACAAAGTTTTTGGATCCAAGCTATAGCTTGGTGCCGCGCGGCACGAGCGCGATAAGCAGTTTTTTCGTGCGCTTGCCCTGCCTCTTAGCAGCAATATTAAAGAGAGCCAAAGCCACAAATGAGCAATATCTTTAAATAATTTAAGAAATATTAAATATTAAAGTTCTGTTAACAAAATTCATAAAATGTTGATAATCAACATATTTGCAATTTTGCACTAAAAATATCAAACATTTTTTGAAAAAAAATTAATAAAACATTTGCACAGTAAGAATATTTGCCTTATCTTTGCAGTGAAGTTTTAAAGTTCATTTAGGTTAGTTTTAGGTTGGTTGAGGAGATCGGCAGGTTGTAACAATAAGTTACTAAAACAAAGGGCTGTGGTGGCCCGGAGTTGAATACCTCCGATTAGCCTCACTTTTTTTTGTATATATACAAAAAAAACGAATTAAAAGTCTCATAGAGCACTCCCGGTGCTATATTTCCTTTTTCGATCATCTCTCTCAATTATTATATAGAGAAAAATATCAAGTGATAGTATCTTGAAATAATTTTATATCTTTGTAAGGAATTAACACTATACAACATGAGATTAATAAGTTTATTTACCGGAGCAGGAGGGCTTGATCTTGGTTTTCACAAGGCTGGATTTAAAACAGTTACAGCAAATGAATATGATAAAAATATTTGCCCAACATTTAGAGCAAATTTCAAAGATACAGAGTTGATAGAGGGAGATATACGAGATATCCCCTCTTCTGCATTTCCTGATAATATCGATGGAATAATTGGCGGTCCACCGTGTCAATCATGGAGCGAAGCGGGTTCACTCAAAGGAATTAATGATGATAGAGGTAGATTATTCTATGAATACATTAGAATCCTGAAAGACAAACAGCCATTGTTCTTTGTTGCTGAAAATGTATCAGGCATGCTCGCAAAACGCCACTCTTCAGCCGTCAATGAATTTATGAAAGAGTTTGATGCCGCTGGTTATAATGTGGAGATGAAACTCTTAAATGCAAACGATTATGATGTAGCAGAGGATAGAAAGCGAGTATTTTATATTGGATTTCGCAAAGATCTAAATATAACTGATTTTGAATTTCCACTTCCAATACCTACTAAACCGACACTAAAAGATTGTATTTGGGATCTCAAAGATACAGCCATACCTGCATTAGATAATAATAACTCAAATAAGGACAATTGTGTTATAGCAAACCATGAATATTTTATTGGTGGCTACTCTACGATATTTTTGTCACGCAATAGAGTGCGATCATGGGACGAACCTGGTTTCACTGTTCAAGCAAGTGGTCGACAATGCCAGTTACACCCACAAGCTCCTAAGATGATAAAGGTTGAGACAAACAAACAGATATTTGAAAAAGGCAAGGAGCATCTATATAGGCGAATGACAGTTCGAGAAGTTGCACGAGTACAAGGATTTCCCGACGATTTTATATTTATATACAACAAGATAGATTATGGCTATAAAATGATAGGTAACGCAGTTCCAATCAATATGGCTTATCACGTAGCACTAAAAATAAAACAGACATTAACGTCAAAAGGAATTTAGCATGGATACGAAAAACTCTTCTATATATGGAAAAGCTTATGAATACGCATGTGTGTTATCGGCTTTAAAAGAAGTTTCACGCCATAGAGATGTTGAAATTATTGAGAATGAAAGTTTAAAGATAGCCAAACAGTGTTTCAATGAGATTGATACTGATGAATCTAATAATATGCTATTATCGGCTAAAGTTGGTATAGATGCAATTATAGAGATGGAGCCTCGCATTATCGAAGATGGTAATGACATACTAAGCATATCGTTACAACCCGATAATGTAGCAACTAAGTCTGGCGATATTCGAGATATGCTTATTATTCGCAGATCTATAGAGTGGGAAATAGGAGTATCTGTTAAGCACAATCACGCAGCTCTAAAACACTCGCGTTTATCTTCAAAACTTGATTTTGGCAAGGTGTGGCTCAATAGACCATGTTCTCAAAATTATTTTGATGAAATTGGGCCAATCTTCGACATGTTAACATTCATGAAGAGGCAAAATAAAAAATGGAGCGACATAAAAAATAAGGAGAATGACGTCTACATTCCAATCCTACATGCATTAAAAAAAGAGTGTCTAAGACTTAATAGTCAACAAGATATCACTAATAGTATTATAAAATATTTAATAGGCTGTAATGGGAAAGATTACTACAAACTGATACATAACAATAATCAAACAATAACCATAATGCCATTCAATATATTTGGAACATTAAATCTTCCATCGGAAACTGCTTCACCATCTATTGTAATCCCCCAAATTGAACTACCCAACAGAATCATAGAGTTAGAGTTTAAAGAGCAATCAAACACAACTTTAATCCTTACAATGAATAAAGGTTGGTCAATCTCATTTAGAATACACAATGCAAGTTCCAATGTGGAAGCAAGTTTAAAATTCGATATTCAACTACAGAGCAAGCCTGAAAATATCTTCTATCTAAACCGTAGATGGTAACGATATATGTTACAAAATATACACAAATGCGAATTAAAGTTAAAAAGACTTCATTCGCATTTGTTGTAAAACATACTATCATATAAATTTAAATGGTAATAACCCTCGTTAAAAGCAGTCAGACATCAGATAAATTTAGCAATTTTCTTGCTAATTATATAATTAATAAGTAACTTTGAGAGACATAAACCAACAAAAACTTCAAACTTTTATGAAAAGACTCTACTACGCTGTAGCTAAAGTGCTGTTATTTATGCTTTTAACCACAAGCATTTCGGCTCAAGCTCAAGGAAATTTAACTTCATTCAACGATGATTGGCTCTTTACCGAGAGCGACAACGAGGATTATCGACTAACCACCTACGACCCATCATCGTGGCGCAGTGTGGACCTTCCACACGACTGGTCTGTTGAGCACCCATTCTCGGGAGATCTTGAGGGCTGCACAGGTTTTGCACCAGGTGGCATTGGTTGGTACACCAAAATCTTCGACACCCCAACCACCTCTTCTCAAAAGTGCTACATTATCTTTGATGGTGTCTACAACAACGCCGATTTCTGGATCAATGGCATCAAGATTGGCGAGCACCCTTTTGGCTACGCACCAATCTACTACGACCTCACACAATTCCTTGCGCCAGAGGGTCAAACCAACCGTATCTCGGTGAGAGTTGACCACAGCCGCTACGCCGATTCGCGCTGGTACACCGGTTCGGGCATCTACCGCAACGTGAGCATGTTGGTAGTTGACAAGCTCCACATCCCTGTTTGGGGAACCTTCATCACTACTCCATACGTAAGCAAGGAGCGCGCATTGGTCAATCTTGATGTAGAGCTAAGCAACGAATATAGCGATGTCAAGAGCGGTGTGATAGTCTCCGAGATCTACGACAGCGAGGGCACAAGCGTAGCCGTAGTCTCTACTCCATTCACCCTTGAGGCGGGCGAGAGAGCTACGTCAACCCAAACCCTACAAATTAAAAACCCGACACTATGGGATACAGAAAACCCCTACCTATATAATGTAAAGAGTCGCCTTATAGCCGCAAACACCACTCTCGAAGAGCGCAACACAGTATTGGGTGTTCGCTCCATTCGCTTCGACAAAGATGAGGGCTTCTTCCTCAACGAGGTTAACACCAAGGTGAAGGGTGTTTGTTTGCACCACGATGCCGGACTGGTAGGTAGTGCCGTGCCGAAGGATGTATGGCGCCGTCGACTCCTTGCACTCAAAGAGATGGGCTGCAACGCAATCCGCACCTCACACAACCCACCTTCAGACGAGTTCCTCGACCTTTGCGACCAGATGGGTTTCTTGGTTCAAAATGAGTTCTACGACGAGTGGGATCTTCCCAAAGATAAGCGCTACAATATGCAAGACAAAGAGGTTGACTACATCACACGTGGTCACTCCGAGAACTTCCAGCAGTGGGCGGAGATCGACCTTAAGAACACCATGCTTTCGAGCCGCAACCACCCTTCAATCTTCCAATGGAGTATAGGTAACGAGATCGAGTGGACATACCCTGGTAACCGCACAGCGACAGGCTTGTTTAAGGGTACCGACAAAAATGGCAATATGGATTGGACTCTTTGGCGAGTTCCCACACCCCCCAACACCCCCGAACAGGTGCGCGAGTTCTGGGCGGCTTACCCTCCTCAAACTTTCGATATGGGCAGAACAGCGAAGAAGCTTGCAGCATGGACTCGCCAGATGGACTCCTCTCGCCCAGTCACTGCAAATCTTATCCTCCCCACATCGAGCATGGAGACTGACTACGCTAAGGCGTTGGATGTTATAGGATTTAGCTACAAAGAGACAAAATACAAATACTTCAAGGAGAAGTACCCCAATGTTCCAATGATGGGTACCGAGAATGTCGCTCGTTGGTACGAGTGGAAAGCAGTTTTAGACAACCCTCACATCGCCGGTATCTTCCTTTGGACAGGTGTCGACTACCTGGGTGAGAAGCGCGCCAATAGCTGGCCCGAGAAGGCTACCGTACACGCTCCACTCGACGTTGCTGCATTCCCACGCGGTTCATTCTACGCATTTAAATCCTACTGGTCGGAGGAGCCCGTGTTGGAGATATACACCCAAACCGAGGCACTTTCAACATTCAAGAAAGATGATAATGGAGTAGCCGTCGAGAAGAAGAAGGGTGCTTGGAAACTCGCACCACGTCCATGGCAAAATGTAAATCCATACTGGAACTACACCGAGGGCGAGGCAACAATCGTCGAGGTATACTCCAACTGCGAGACTGTAGAGCTATTCCAAGATGGTAAGTCGTTGGGTGTTCAGAAGTTAGCCGACCAAGATGATAGAATCTTCAAGTGGGCAGTAGATTACAAAGATGGCAAGATCGAGGCGCGCGGCGTCAAGGATGGAAAGAAGCAGACCACAATCATGGAGACACTTGGCGAAGCTACAGCAATCGCACTCACTGCCGACCGCACATCACTCTCGGCAAACAACACCGATGTACTCCACGTAGTGGCTCAGTTGGTCGATAAACGTGGTCGCGCAATCAAAAACCAAGATGCCGAGGTGACATTCTCTATCGAGGGAGAGCACCGCTTCTTGGGCACCGACTGCGGTGACAGTGGCAAATATGAGACCTTCAGAAGCCACACCATCGAAACCTCTCTTGGTCGCTGCCTACTTGCCGTGCAAGCTACCAAAAAAGCTGGCACAATAACAGTTACAGCGCGCGACAAGAGCGGCAACCTTATCTCTCAAGAGAGCGTCATAGTAAATGTAAAATAACCTAAATCAGTATGAAACCAACTTACATCATGCCAACATTGGCTGCTGCAACATCCCTGGTGGGATGTTGCACAGCCGAAAAGGCTGCCGAAGAGCGCCCCAATCTCCTTATTATCCAAACCGACGAGCAGTGCTTCAGAACTCTTGGCTGCTACCGCTCGCTTCTACCTGAGTCACACGCCTACATCTGGGGTCCAGAGGCTAAGGTGGAGACCCCCAATATTGACCGCATAGCTGCCGAGGGAGTCCTCTGTAGCAACTTCTATGCAGCAAGCCCCGTAAGCACACCCTCGCGCGCCTCATTCCAAACAGGACTCTATCCTATCGCTGCTGGCGCTCCAATCAATGGCATGGCGATGGATGCCAACCTCGAAACTTTTGCCGAGGTCCTGCGCCAAGAGGGCTACCAAACTGGCTATGTAGGTAAGTGGCACCTGGCAGGAACACCTCATGTGAGCAAGCTCTACATCAGCCCCGGCTACGACTTCGGTTATATGGATCGTAGCTATGTCTTTGAGACTAACCACAGTAAGTGGTACAAGATTGTTGGAGAGCCCAACGAGATAGTGGCAAGCAACAAAACACCCGAGGTGGTTGACCCCTCAATGTATAGCACCGACTTCCTCACTGATAGATGTCTTGAGATGTTGGAGCGTAGCAAAGATCAACCATTCTGTGTGATGCTCTCAATTCCAGACCCCCACTCGCCAAATATTGGTCGTGAGCCCTACAAGTCAATGTTCAGCAAGATGAAGATAGAGCGCCCAGCGACAATGGACGAAGAGTTGGTCGCATCACGCCCTGCATGGGCTGTGGGTGGCAAGAACGAGTCTAAGGAGTTCAACCCCAAGGAGGTACGCGAATACTTCGCAATGGTTAAGTGTATCGACGACAATGTAGGTCGCATACTCGATTACCTCGATGAGAATAACCTTGCCGAGAATACAATCGTAGTCTTCACCTCGGACCATGGCGACATGATGTATGACCACCACAAGATGGATAAGGGTAACCCCTATGAGGGAGCTGCCAAGATTCCATTTGTGATGCGCTACCCACAAAAGATCGAAGCTGGCAAGATTGTCAACAAGAGCTACACCACAAATGATTTTGCCCCAACAATATTGGGCATGATCGGCGCACGCCAAATCGATGGTGAGCAGCACGGAATAAACGACGCTGAACTCTTCTACAACAACGAGATGGAGGTGAACTCAGACCGCATAGTCTACCTAACCGACTCTCCATTCAATGTATGGACAGCCGCTATCGATGGTCGCTACAAGCTCGTTCTATCGTGCCGCGATACCCCTTGGCTATTCGACTTAGAGAAAGATCCAGCCGAAAATATCAACTTCTACAACGACCCAGAGTACCAGGAGATAGCCCAAAAGCTCCAAAAAGAGCTTCTACACCAGATGGAAATATACCGCGAACCAGCTCTGGATCTCGGCTTCAAATACCTACTAAGCAACGACGACACAACAGATTACGTCTCACCATATGAAGGAATGGAGCTCAAAGAGATCGTCAAAGCCGAAAAAGCAACCCTCGAAGCCGCTATCCACGCCATCCACGAGAAATGCTATAATTAAAGTCCCAGAAAGCCCCCAGAAAGCCCCCAGAAGAGCATTCACCCTACCAGCCACACAGCTGCTCCAAGAGTGTCTCAGCCAAAGCTTCGCACGCCTCCTCTACTTTCCATTTTGAGAAAGGTTCGCCGACAAGGTTTGATATTGCTCGAATATGTATATACTCGATATTTGCGCGGCTGCATAGAGCACCAAACGCTGCTCCCTCCATATCCTCTATTTGGCTTATAGGTGTTGTAGTAGACTCCAATGAGCTATTGACACTATTGAGCGTCACCTGTCGGAGAGTTGTTGAGGGGGTATTGCGGTATATCTTTGAAAATTTTTGGGGAAGAGCTTCAATCTGAGCCTCAGTCACCTCGACCACTTCGCACAGGGCGACATCGCAGAGAGAGTAGCTACCCGCTATGCCCGCGAGCACGACGATCTTAGGTTCGCCCGACTCCTTTATCTGGGCAACAATCAGAGCTGTTGTTGCAGCACACTCGGCAGCACCCACGCCACAAATCACTATTGTGGCGTGGGGAGCAGCCAATCGAAATGGTTGCGCCTCAAGCTCCGTGGCAAAAAGAAATATCATTTGGCGCATGTGCAGAGCTCTATCGAGCCATAAAGTTCTCTATCTCGTCGATAGATGAAGGTATCTTCTTGTCACCCCCCATCACATAGTTACCACTCTCGGTGATAACAAGATCATCCTCGATACGTATTCCACCAAAGTCGCGTAAGCTATCGAGTTTGTCGTAGTTTACAATGCCGCTGTAGAGACCATTAGCACGCGATTGGTCGATAAGTGCGGGTATAAAGTAGAGACCAGGTTCATCCGTAAGTACTGTTCCTGGGCGTAGCATCCAATTTTTGCGATAGATACATGTTGCTGAGGCTGCCGTGCGCTCCTCGAACTCCGAGAAGTCGAAGCTACGTTCGCCAAATGCCTCACAGTCATGAACATCCATACCTAAGCCGTGACCCAAACCATGTGGCATAAAGAGGGTCATTGCACCCGCCTCGATGATGGTGTCGACCGAGCCACTAAGCAGCCCTAAGCCTTTGAGCCCCTCCGCCATCACACGATATGATGCCAAGTGGAGGTCGTTGTATTGCATTGGGCGAGCGATATCGATCACATGGTCGTGTGCCGCCAAGACTATACTATATATGTCGCGTTGCAGTGGTGAGAATTTACCACTTACAGGGTATGTGCGGGTGTGGTCAGAGCAATAACCGTCAAGGTTCTCACCGCCAGCATCGCATAGGAAGAGGCGACCGTTCTCCAATATTCCATCTTGGTTGATGTTGTGGAGTGTCTCGCCATGCTGTGAGCATATTGAGGGGAACGAAACTCCTTGACCCATGCTACGTGCAACTCCTTCGAGGGCACCGGCAATCTCGCGCTCGCAGACTCCCTCACGGCACATCGACATCGCTGTGGTGTGCATAGTGTAGCCAATCTCAAATGCATTTTGCATTGAGGCGATCTCCTCCTCCGATTTCGTCTCGCGCATCTCCGCCACTGCAAATATCAAGTCTGCCGCTTTGTAGGAGTGCAACATTGAGGGATCAATACCCAACAAATCAGATAGTTGCAACTTCGTCTCGCCACGATAAGGAGGCAGATAGTGCACCCTACGACCAGCACGTACCGCGCGGCGAACAACCTCAGTGAGGGAGGAAGAAGGGTAGGTCTGGCTCACACCTACACTCGCACCAAGCTCACGCAATGTGGGCTGAGGTCCCATCCATATTATATCATCTACGGTGTAGTCGTCACCAAAAAGCATCTCCTCGCCCGACTCAACATCGATCACTGCAAAGAGCGACGGGATGTCGAGACCAAAGAGGTAACGAAATGTTGCATCTTGGCGAAAGTAGTATGCGTTATTGGGGTAGCTATTAGGCGAAAGGAAGTTACCTGGAATTAGAATTAAACCGCTGCCAATCTTTGCTTTGAGTGTGGCACGACGCTCTACGAAACTTTGAAGTGAAATCATAACCGTATACGTTTTTAAATTTTTATTTTATTGGTAGTCAGCCTCTTGAGCAGCTACCATTTTATATAGTTTGTCGCCTCGACGAACTAAACCATCTGTTTTAATCGAACAATATTTACCTTGGTCGATGCTCTCGACGATCTTCTCCTCGAACATTATATCGCCCACAGTGTGTTCCAACACACCAGTGGTCTCGCCCAAGAAGAGTGCGGTGTCACCCTTGGTGAGTGGCGAAGCTTCGATCAACACCTCGGCTACCGAAAGCTTCTTAAAAAAGTTGGTCACCTTACCCACATACACCTTGCGTTCTGTTGCCGACGAGCCGTGTCGTTGAGTCTGCTCAGCTACGGGTTTCCCAGCGTAGTAACCTCCCCAGAAGCCACGATTAAAGACTGTCGAAAGACGCTCAACAAGTGGTGCGACGCTCTCCTCGGTAAATTCACCTTGCTCAATTAGGCGCAAAGCGGTATCGTAGGATTCAATAACTCGCTTAACATATTCGCCACCACGTGCGCGCCCCTCGATCTTAAGAACTTTGACTCCTGCCCCAATAAATTTATCGAGGAACTCTATGGTACACAGATCCTTAGGCGAAAGAATATATTGACCATTCATATCGAGCATCTCGCCCGTTTGGGTATCTTGAATCGTATATTTACGACGGCATATCTGGCGACAAGCACCACGATTTGCCGAACAATCAGTTTCGTGGAGACTCAAATAGCACTTTCCCGAAATCGACATGCAGAGAGCACCATGAGCAAACATCTCGATCTCGACAAGCTCGCCACGAGGTCCACGAATATCTTGCTCCACGATGTCTCGGCTGATGGCAGCAATCTGCGCAAGCGAGAGCTCACGTGCCAAAACCACCACATCGGCCCATTGAGAGTAGAGCTTCACCGCCTCAGTATTGGCAATATTGCACTGGGTCGAGATATGCACTTCGACCCCCACGCTACGAGCGTAGAGAATAGCTGCAAAATCGGCAGCAATAATAGCGTCGATACCCTCTACCTTAGCTCGGTCGATGATTTGGCGCATCACCTCGGTCTCGCCACTATAGATTGCGATATTTACCGTGAGGTAGCTCTTAATCGAGTTCTCCTTACAGATTCCAACGATCTTCGCAAGATCATCGAGAGTGAAGTTTGCAGCCGACTTAGCCCGCATATTGAGCTGCTCCACTCCAAAGTAGACTGAGTTGGCACCAGCAGCAATTGCAGCGTGCAGCGATTCATAGGAGCCCACAGGCGCCATTATCTCTATTTCTGATCTTTTCATTTACTATTTTTTGCGGTTAAGTAGACCCTCGACAAATTGGTGCAAATTGGCTTTACGCTCATCCTCTACCTCCAGAGAGGAGAGCAGATATAGAGCCTTGTCGAAGCGGTTATTGATCTGCTGCTCTGCGTAGTGCGGTATATCTAACAGGTCATACAGAGCCTTGATCTTGGCAATCTTCTCGTCGGGGCTAAGCGTTGTGTCGAGATGTGTTGAGCGCAATATCTCGCGCTGCTCCTCGGTGGATCTACTCATGGCGCTATTCATCAAGAATGTCTGCTTACCCTCCAATATATCGCCACCTATCGCCTTACCAAGCTGCTCGTCACCATAGGAGTCTAAGAGATCATCTTGGAGCTGAAATGCAATTCCCACCTCTGTGGCAAAGCGTTTGAGTATCTTGCACTGCTCGGCAGTGCCACCACCCATTATCGCACCAATTGCCGCTGAGCTACCCAGCAGAACCGATGTTTTGAGCTCCACCATGCGGATATACTCCACCATTGAGACCTTGGTTCGTATCTCATAATCCATATCATATTGCTGCCCCTCGCACACCTCGGCAGCCATCGTGTTAAACTCGCGGAGAACATGCGGCAGTGTTGCTACGGGACTCTCAGCGAGAAGCTTATATGCCAAAATCATCATCACGTCTCCCGACAAAATCGCAACATTCTGATCCCACTTAACATGCACCGAAGGCTTGCCTCGACGCACCTCAGCGTTGTCCATTATATCATCGTGGAGCAGCGTAAAGTTGTGGAATACTTCGACCGCAGCGGCAGCAGGCAACGCTTGCTGTAAGTTATTGTCGAACAACGAGTAACAAAGTAGAACCAACATCGGACGTATACGCTTTCCACCCGACGAGAGCGAGTAACTGATGGGTGCGTAGAGGCGTTCTGGTTCGGTAGGCAACTCCAATTGCGCTAAGTAATTTTCGATTAAGTCGAGTAGATGTTCGTTGGATTTCATAAATTCAAATGTTTTAGCGACCAAAATTAATAAAAAACTTTGTATAAAAAGAATTTTATAGTAACTTTGGTAGGTAAAAACCATTTATTAAAAACTGACTTATGAAAAAATTATCGTTTGGAATCGACATCGGAGGAATCAACACCGCAATAGGACTTGTTGACCAAGAGGGTGAGATCTATGCAGAGGGAGGAATCAAAACCGCCGACTTCCCACGCTTCGACGACTACCCACAATACATCGCAACACTCACAGCAGCAATGCATCAACTGCTCAAACAACTTGACTTCAAATACGAATTAATAGGTGTTGGAATTGGAGCCCCCAATGCAAGCTTCCACTCAGGCTGCATCGAGCAACCTGCCAACCTATGGAAGTATCAAGCAAACAACGTAGGACTCAACGAGGAGGCTCGTATCTTCAACATCGTGGAGGATCTTCGCAAAGAGTTCCCCTCTGCAACCCACGTAGCAGTAACCAACGATGCCAATGCTGCAACAATTGGCGAGATGATATTTGGTAATGCTAAGGGAATGAGAGATTTCGTAATGATTACCCTCGGCACAGGTCTGGGCTCAGGCTTCGTCTCAAATGGCGAGATGATCTATGGTCACGATGGATTTGCTGGCGAGTTTGGTCACGTGACAGTCGAGCGCGGTGGTCGCACCTGCGGATGTGGTCGCAAGGGTTGTTTGGAGACCTACGTCTCTGCTACAGGAATCAAGCGCACAGCATTCGAGTTGATGGCTACCACAAACATACCCAGCGAATTGCGCAACATACCATTCAAGGAGTTCGACGCCCTCGACATCTCGAAGGCAGCCAAGAACAACGACCCTCTGGCACTCGAAATTTTCCGCTACACAGGTGAAGTATTGGGTCGTGCCCTTGCCGACGTCTGCACCATCACCTCACCCGAAGCTATAATCCTATTCGGAGGCTTGGCTAAGGCTGGCGAGCTGCTCTTCGTACCTACTAAACGATACATGGAGGAGAATATGCTCTTCACCTTCCGCAACAAAGTTATGCTACTACCAAGCGGAATCCAAGATAAAAACACTGCCGTAATTGGCGCCTCAGCACTTGTTTGGCAAATGTACAATGAGTAATTCATAATTCATAATTCATAATCCCCTCCCTTTTCAATGCAAAAAAGAGTAATAGAGTGCGTCCCCAATTTCAGTGAGGGGCGCGACATGAATATAATCAACCAGATCACATCGGTTATAGCCTCATCAGAGGGGGTAAAGCTTCTCGACGTCGACCCCGGTGAAGCGACAAATCGCACCGTAGTCACCTTTGTGGGTGAGGCGGAGGCTGTTGTCGAGGCAGTATTCTGGGCTGTCAAGAAGGCGAGCGAGCTTATCGACATGCGCCACCACAAGGGGGCTCACCCCCGTCTGGGTGCCACCGACGTATTGCCACTCATCCCAATCTCGGGCATCACTCTCGAAGAGTGTGCAGCCCTTGCTCGTGCCCTCGCCGAGAGGATAGCTACCGAGCTACAGATCCCCACATATTGCTACGAGGCAGCAGCCTTCAAGCCCGAACGACGCAACTTAGCAGTTTGCCGCAAAGGCGAGTACGAAGCCCTGCCTCAAAGAGTAGCCGACAGCGCCGAGGCACCCGACTTTGGAGCTCGACCATTCGACGAGGCTATGGCTCGCTCGGGAGCAATCAATGTGGGTGCCCGCGACTTCCTTATTGCCGTAAACTTCAACCTCAATACCACATCTACACGCCGCGCCAATGCCGTGGCGTTCGACATCCGTGAGAAGGGTCGCCCCATGCGTGAGGGTGGTTCGGTGGTGGGCAAGCCTCTCAAAGATGAGGCGGGCAACACCATTATGATACCTGGAACACTCAAGTCATGTAAGGCTATTGGCTGGTTTATAGAGGAGTATGGCATAGCTCAAGTCTCGGTGAACCTCACCAATATAGCTGTTACACCTCTTCACGTAGCATTCGACGAGGTGTGCCGTGCAGCTCACGAGCGAGGCTTGCGAGTAACAGGAACCGAGATCGTTGGACTCACACCACGCCGCGCACTCCTGGAGGCTGGTCGCCACTACCTCGCCAAGCAACAACGCTCATGCGGAATTAGCGACAATGAGATAATCCGCATAGCGATAAAATCGATGGGACTCGACGATCTAAAGCCATTTATACCCAGCGAGAAGATAATAGAAGAGCTCTTAGAGAGCGACAACGGCAACCAAAAGCTTATCGACATGAGCTGCAAAGGCTTTGCCACAGAGACCGCAAGCGAGTCACCAGCCCCTGGTGGAGGCTCCATATCCGCATATATGGGCGCCCTCGGTGCCGCCTTAGCTACTATGGTTGCTAACCTCTCGTCACACAAAGCTGGTTGGGATAGCCGCTGGGCTGAGTTCTCAGCCGTGGCAGAGCGCGGTCAAGCAATAATGGCAGAGCTACTCCACTTAGTCGACGAAGATACTGCCGCCTTCAATGCAATAATGGCAACATTCGCAATGCCAAAATCAACCGACCAGGAGAAGGCAGCACGCGCCAAAGCACTCGAAGCTGCAACACTCTACGCAACAGAGGTTCCCCTTCGCACAATGCGCGCTTCACTTTCGGCATTCGAACTTGCCGAGACTATGGCAGCTGAGGGCAACCCCAACTCCATATCAGATGCAGGTGTAGGAGCCTTAGCTCTCCGCAGCGCCGTGATGGGCGCCGCACTCAACGTAAGAATAAACGCCGCAGGACTCAAGGATAAAACCGCAGCCGAAAAATTTGTAACCGAAGCAACCCAGTTAGTTGCTGAAGCCCAAAAAGCTGAAAACAAAATTCTCGAAATTGTCAATACAAAATTGAACTAATCTTGGGCGCCTGCTGTTGACCCTGGTGCACTGCTTGATTGTTTCTTTCTGTGCGCTTCTTACTGCCTCCGGCGGGCGGAGATAACACCTCCGCGGGGTGCATACCTTTTTTCTTTCTGTGCGCTTTGGACTGCCTCCGGCGGGCGGGGATAGCACCCCCGCGGGTGCATACCTTCTTGCGCAGATGTGGTGGGGGCTTTGCCCCCCAACGAGATATCTACTCTGAGGAGCTTATGAAAATGAATTTTCAACGCTCATCAGAGTAGATATCTCTGTGTCAACCTACGGTTGCCACCACCACATCTGCGAGGTAAACCTCGATTTGGATTTAAATGCCAAAGGCATTTAAAGAATTATAAAGACCAATGAGTTGTGCAAATGAATTTACGACAACCTATGGTTGCCACCTCAGTATCTGCGAGGTGAACCTCGATTTGGGTTTAAATGCCAAAGGCATTTAAAGAATTATAAAGACCAATGAGTTGTGCAAATTTATTTGCGGCAACTCATTGGTCTTTATAATCTTAGAGATGCAATCTCTAAGCCCAAAGCGCAAAGGTACGCACCCGCGGGGGTGCTATCCCCGCCCGCCGGAGGCAGTCAAAAGCGCACAGAAAGAAACAAGCAAGCAGCGCACAGAAAGAAACAAGCAAGCAGCGTACAGAAGTCAACCCCAACAAGTGTTATTTTTCGAATCGATAGTAAGTACCGAGGGGGAGTTCTTTCTCGGAGCGATCTACGAATACGAGTTCGCCGCAGCTTTCGTGTTTAGCTTCACCAAATGCTTGGCGTAGTGCGGTGCGTGCGAGTGTTGAGGAGAGTCCCATGGAGTATAGGTTTAGTATGACGAAGCTATTTTGGGGTTCTAAGAGTGCGGCGCAGCACTCCAGCATCTCGCAGATATTCTCTTCCAGCACCCATTTTTCTCCATTTGCACCACGACCATATGCTGGAGGGTCGAGGATGATGGCACTATATTTATTACCACGACGCACCTCACGTTGCACAAATTTTAGGGCATCCTCCACAATCCAGCGAATACCCTCCAAGCCGCTACTCTCCATATTCTCGCGGGACCAGCTCACAACCTGCTTCACGGAGTCTACGTGTGTTGTTTCGGCTCCTGCTGCACATGCTGCCAGCGAGGCGCCACCGGTGTATGCGAAGAGGTTGAGCACCTTTGGGCGAGTGCCCTTTGCGGAGGCTATCTCGCGGCACTTATCGTATATAAAGTTCCAGTTTGCGGCTTGTTCAGGGAATATCCCAACATGCTTGAATGAGGTGAAGGCAAGACGCATTTTGAGGTGCATCTCTTTGTAGTTGTAGCTTATCGACCAGCGCGAGGGCACCGAGCGTCCCATGCGCCAGTCGCCTCTCTCCTCGCTGCGTCCGTCGCGCATAAACGAGGCGTCGGCAGCTGCACGCCACTGCTCCTCGCTTAGGCTCTTGCGCCAAATTGCCTGAGGCTCAGGACGTCGCGTGGTGATATTGCCAAAACGCTCTAACTTCTCAAACTCACCGGAGTCGAGTAACTCGTAGTCGGGAAATGTTGGTGTTAAATTCTTATTCATATTTCTTTTGATAGAGTATTGTTATTTATTAATATTCGAGGATAACAACTCCCCTCACACAAGAATTAGATTCATGCGGCACTCCTTGCAGTCAAAATCGAGACGGTACCGCACTCCGCCCCGTTCAACAAAGAGCTCTCCTTTGAGCTGCGGTCTCTCTTTGAGGCACTCACCAATCTCGCGACGAATGCAGTATGAACTCTGCATCACACGTTGCTCGCAAAAGTCGGCTGTTAGGTCGTGCCCCTCGTCGATGCTCGTGGCGCCATGGTCCAAGTAAAACTGACGCGCTACGGAGTTGACAACATTAAACTCTGGCGAGAGCCTCTTCTCGGGGCACTTAGCCGCCATATTTTCGGCAAATGGAGCTGTCTGCGAGTAGTTCTCCAGGCGCACGGTGCGAAGTTTATCGAGGGCTTCACGGCGCAAGTCAGCGAGCAGGGAGGAGGCAACAAACCTCACTTCACCCTCCATCACCACGCGCACTACATTGAATATGGTGTCGCCACTCTTTGAGAGTTGCATCTTTGCGACCTCCTCCATCTTGGCTACATTGCGAGGCAGGTCAAAGATGCCTTCGCGACCCACCACAATCGAGGCACCCGTTATATCGCGGTATATCAGCTCAATGTAGTTCGGGAGAGTACGTAATGTTGCCTCCACCTCAATCGTGCGACGTGTGCGGCTACGCTCCAAGGAGTCGTTAAAAGCCTTGTCGAAGTTGCGGAATAGCTCTACGCCATGGGTCAACCCCTCGGTTCGATTTGGTGATATCCACTCACCCTCCACACGGTTTATATTTGTCCCCATAAGTCCTGTTTGAGTTACGAAGCAGACCCCATCACCAGCATGTAACTCACTATTGATCTGCAACTTAAAGCAACCTCCTTTCTGCTGAGTGATTGTGCCTATACGCTCCCCCACCGACTTGGGAGTGTCGAACGAAGCTAACCCTCTGCTCTGCCCCCAAAAGAGATATTCGGACTCTCCACGTGTGAAGCTTTTGGAGGGGTTTGGTGCAAAATCCAACTTCGAGTCCCCCACCGAAGCCCGCTCCAAGTCGGCTCTTTGCGCCAGCTCCTTGTCGAGCGCTGCACGGTAGTAGGCAACAATATTTTTGGTGTATCCGAGATCCTTGAGCCGCCCCTCAATCTTGAATGAAGAGACTCCAACGTCGAGCATAGCGCCAATTTGAGCTGATAGATTTAGATCTCGCACCGAGAGTAAATGTTTGTTTTCGAGTATCTTAGCACCCTCAGCATCACACAAGTCGTAGCTTAGCCTACAAGGCTGACTGCACTCGCCACGGTTTCCACTACGCTCCGAGAGCGAGCGAGATAGGTAGCAGCGACCACTATGACCCACACATATTGCGCCATGGACAAATGCCTCTAACTCCACATCTGTAGCTTTGGCGATAGCCTCAATTTGGCTTAACGAAAGGGCTCGTTCGAGCACAACTCTCGAAAAACCGCACTTCTCCAAGAAGCGCACCCCTTCGGGAGTCATATTGCACATCTGGGTCGAGGCGTGGAGGTCGACACCAAGGTTCATGCGAGCAAAAGCCATATCTTGGACAATAAGAGCGTCGACACCAGTAGCGACAATCTCGCGCGCAGTAGCCTCAGCCTCACGTAGTTCGGATTCGAAGAGCAGAGTATTGAGCGTGCAGTGTACCCTCACACCATAGGCATGGGCATACTCCACCACAGCGGCGATATCGTCGATAGAGTTCGACGCAGCATGACGCGCACCAAACTTGGCACCACCTATATATACAGCATCCGCTCCGTAGTCAATGGCAGCAAACGCCGACTCTCGACTCTTAGCGGGTGCCAAAAGCTCAATTTTCTTCATTACACCTAACTATTTTTTGCAAAGGTAGAAACTTAGTTGGTAAGAGCCTACGCATTTGCCATTTTTTTTATAACTTTGCAGATTATAATGCAAAATTCAATCAAAAGATATAATCAGAGATGTTAACACTCAAACAATTAAGAGATGACCGCCAAGCAGCTATCGAGCGTTTGGCTAAAAAAGGCGTAGATGCCGCACCAATCATCGACAAGATAGAGTCCCTTGACGACCGTCGTAAAGCTATCCAACAAGAGTTGGACAGCGCACTTGCCGACCAAAACAGAGCAGCAAAGTCAATAGGTATGTTGATGGGTCAAGGCAAAAAAGAGGAGGCTGAGGCCGCTAAAGCCGAGGTTGCTCAATCGAAAGTACGTTCAGCAGAATTGGCTGAAGAGGCTAAAACAATCGCCGACGAGTTGCAAGCGACAATCGTATTGTTGCCAAACTTCCCTGCCGAGATCGTTCCCGAGGGACGCACAGCCGAGGACAACTTAGTGGTGAAACTTGCCGAAGATCACGTAGAACTTCCCCAAAATGCACTTCCCCACTGGGAGCTCGCTCGCAAATACGACATCATCGACTTCGACCTGGGCGTAAAGCTCACCGGTGCCGGATTCCCAGTCTACAAAGGCAAGGGCGCTCGCCTTCAACGTGCTCTCATCAACTTCTTCCTCGACTGCAACACCGCCGCTGGCTACCAAGAGATTGAGCCTCCAGTGATGGTCAACGAGGCTTCAGGATTTGGTACTGGTCAATTGCCCGACAAAGAGGGACAGATGTACCACTCAACAGCCGACAACCTCTACTTAGTGCCTACAGCCGAGGTTCCCGTAACCAATATCTTCCGCGATGTGATTCTCGATGAGAAGGATTTCCCAGTGAAGATGACTGCATACACTCCATGCTTCCGCCGTGAGGCAGGTTCATATGGTAAGGATGTACGTGGTCTCAACCGCCTACACCAATTCGATAAGGTCGAGATCGTGCAACTTGCACTCCCCGAGAACTCATACGAGGCTCTCGACAAGATGGTCGAACACGTTGAGTCAATCGTCAAAAAACTTGGTTTGCCCTACCGCATCTTGCGCCTTTGCGCTGGCGATATGTCATTCACATCGGCCCTAACATACGACTTCGAGGTCTACTCAGCTGCTCAAGAACGCTGGTTAGAGGTCTCCTCGGTATCTAACTTCGAATCTTTCCAAGCAAACAGACTTAAGCTTCGCTACAAAGATTCTAACAAAAAGAGCCAATTGGCACACACCCTTAACGGTTCTTCGTTAGCTTTACCACGAATTGTGGCAGCACTTTTGGAGAACTACCAAACAGAGGATGGAATTAAGATCCCTGAAGCTCTAATTCCTTACACAGGTTTTGATATTATAAAATAAAACAGTATATTTGTTTTATCAATTATTTACTAACAAATAAAATTCAAGAAAATGGCTTACAAAATTAATCCTGACGGTTGCGTTGCATGCGGCACATGCATCGACGAATGTCCAGTAGAGGCTATCTCAGCTGGTGATGTTTACATGATCGACGCTTCAGCTTGTATCGATTGCGGTGCTTGCGCTGGCGTGTGCCCTTCTGAGTGCATCGAGGCTGAATAGTTATCGACACATTCACACAAAAACGACTTCCATTCTGTGGTAGTCGTTTTTTTTGGTGCTTGCTTGGTGGTTGGTTGGTTGGTTGGTTGGTTGGTTGGTTGGTTGGTTGGTTGCTGCTTGCTGTGCGCTTCTCACTGCCTCCGGCGGGCGGGGATAGCACCCCCGCGGGTGCATACCTTTTGCGCTTTGGGCTTAGAGATTGCATCTCTAAGATAATAAAGACCAAAGAGTTGACGCAAATTCATTTGCACAACTCTTTGGTCTTTATTATTCTTTAAATGCCTACGGCATTTAAACCCAAATCGAGGTTCACCTCGCTGATGTTGAGGTAGCAACCATAGGTTGACACACAAAATCTGTATTGAAAGTTTATTCTCAAGCCCAAATCAAGGTGAACCTCGCTGATGTGGTGGTGGCAACCGAAGGTTGACACAGAGATATCTATTATGAGGAGCGTTGAAAGTTCACTTTCAAAAGCTCATCATAATAGATATCTCGCAGAGGGGCAAAGCCCCCACCACATAAGCGCAACAAAAAAAGTCAAAAACGAAGTTTTTGGATCCAAGCTAAGCTTGGTGCCGCGCGGCATGAGCGCAATAAGCAAGCAAACCCCAAAGCACCCAAAGCACCCAAAGCACCCAAAGCACCCCAAAGCAAAGCCCCACCCCACGAGCGCAATAAGCAAGCTATTATTCAAGCAATTGTCCTACCTACTCGGCGTCACTATTCTTAAACAGATCCACCTCGCCACGTTCAACTTTGCCATAGATTGACGAGAGTTCGGCTATAACTGGTGATATATATTCGATGGTGTCGACTACAGCTCCTTTGCCTCCATCGCCCTTTATGCGGTATAGCATAGCGGCGTAGAGGGCTCTGAAAGCGAGTTCGGTGTCGGAAACGTCGCTACCAAATAGTGCACGGAGGTCGGGCATAACCTCCGCGAGGCGTGCCACGAGGGTTCTGTATCGGGCACCTATTGGTAGTTCGAGCAGTTGCAGGTGGAGGTTGTGGAGGTCAGCAATTAGGTGTAACGAATGTTCGATGTGACCCTTCTCCTCCTTGCCCTCCTTTTGGAGTAGCTGCACAAGTTCCATATACCATGTAAGCAGCATTGAGCAGCTCTCTTGGTCGAGCGAGGAGGTGCGAGGAGCTACAAACTGCGAGTAGATAGCCTCGGGGCTAAACTGCAAAGCACGGAACATATCCTCTAACTGCCATAGGTAGAGGATATATTCGGCAATATTGGTACGTCGTAGCGACTGAGCGGTATCCATTAGTAGCTACGAGCAAAGAGCACACGGAACTTCGAAGGCTTGCCACTGAAGATGCACTTACCCTCCTCCTCTTCGACCTCCATAGGGATACAACGTATAGTAGCCTTACAAGCATCTTTGATTGCCTGTTCGGTCTCGGGGGTACCATCCCAGTGAGCAGATACGAAACCACCCTTGTTGTCGAGTGTCGAGATGAACTCATCCCATGAGTCAACCTTGGTAATCATGCTGTCACGGAACGAAAGCGATTTCGAGAATATGTTCTCTTGGATCTCGTCCATAAGTGCTACAATACGTTCTGTGAGACCCTCTTGCGATACATTCTCCTTGGTGAGAGTATCGCGGCGAGCCAACTCGATAGTATTATTTTCGAGGTCACGGGGTCCGATTGCGAGACGTACTGGAACTCCCTTAAGCTCATATTCGGCAAATTTAAATCCTGAGCGGATGTTGTCACGGTCGTCGATCTTCACGGTAAGACCTGCTGCACGAAGCGGCTCTGCGATAGCCTCCATCTTTTGGCGCATGATCTCAAGCTGCTCCTCACCCTTAAAGATAGGTACCATAACTACGTGAATAGGAGCCAATTTTGGAGGCAATACCAAACCGTTGTTGTCGGAGTGAGCCATGATAAGTGCACCCATCAAACGGGTCGAAACGCCCCACGATGTAGCCCACACATAGTCGCTCTTACCCTCTTTATTAGTAAATTGCACGTCAAACGCCTTGGCGAAGTTTTGAGCCAAGAAGTGCGAAGTACCGCTCTGTAGAGCCTTACCATCTTGCATAAGTGCCTCGATGGTGAGGGTATCCTCGGCACCTGCAAAACGCTCGTTAGGTGACTTATGTCCTACTATGACTGGAAGCGCCATCCACTCCTGCGCAAATTTTTGGTATACGTGGATCATCTTTTCGGTCTCCTCGATAGCCTCCTCACGAGTTGCGTGAGCAGTGTGACCCTCCTGCCAAAGGAACTCGGCAGTACGTAGAAAAAGACGTGTACGCATCTCCCAACGAACTACGTTTGCCCACTGGTTGCAGAGGATAGGTAGGTCGCGGTATGATTGAATCCAGTTCTTGTATGTGTTCCAAATGATAGTCTCAGATGTTGGGCGAACGATAAGTTCCTCCTCCAACTTTGCATCGGGATCAACTACTACTCCCTTGCCATCTGGGTCATTCTTAAGGCGGTAGTGGGTAACTACAGCGCACTCCTTAGCGAAACCCTCGACGTGAGAGGCCTCGCGTGAGAAGAATGACTTGGGGATAAAGAGTGGGAAGTAGGCATTCTGGTGACCTGTGTCCTTAAACATCTTGTCGAGTGCCGCCTGCATCTTCTCCCAAATCGCATAGCCGTAAGGTTTGATAACCATACATCCACGCACAGCCGAGTTCTCGGCTAAGCCCGCCTTAACGACTAATTCGTTGTACCATTGCGAGTAGTTGTCCTCAATCTTGGTGAGGTCCTTTAATTCTTTTGCCATCTTTGTATCTTTTAATTTTAATTTCTTTTTGTGGGATGCTTTCTCTGCTTTTAGGACTGCTTGCTGCGGTTGCCTTCTCTGCTTTTCGGACTCTCTCCCAGGGGTGGAGTTATTATTGCGAATTTAGTTTTTAGAGACCAAATTCGAGGTTCACCTCGTCTCCTTTGTGGTGGTAACCCTCTCAATAGTATCACTCTTAAGCGTATCGCACTTAAGCGTGTCACTCTTAAGCGCGTCAAGCTGAACACTATCAACCTCATCAGCTTTCCACTCAAACAGCTCTGCGGGGAGCATCGAGGTGTAGCCGCCACGATTGAGCACCACAAATGTTGCTACACCTACCACTGCAATTGTGAGCAGCACCCTAAGTAGTCGCGAGATCATAGCTCAACCTCCATTTCCTCTTTCTCCTCTTCGAGAGTCTCTATTGCTTTGAGAATCACTACATCGACCGGGTATATACTGTGGTAGAACGCATCATCATCGAGAGGTGTGTTGCGACCTATGTATGCTTTGAGCTGCGCCTCCAATATCTTCTGTGAGCGGCGAATATCACTCCAATTAGCCTTGACGCCATTGCGTGAAGCATATGCCACGAAGTCCGTCAAGAGAGTTTTGTCGCTCATAAGCAGTGAGTCGAGCTCCTCGATACTCTTCACCGCATTGATCGCCTCACGGTGGGCATCAGCATACTTGGTGGTATAGTTGTAGAGGATGTTGCGAGCCGACACCTCTATATAATATTTGGTGATGTCGGCAGTATCGACTGGCACAAAGATATCGGGCATGATTCCGCCACCGCCATAGACCACTTTGCCTTTGGGTGTCACCTTCTTGAGGGAGTCAACAAAGTGGATGCTGTCAGCCACAAAGAGCTCGCCCATGGCATATCTATTTACCAAATCCTCAGCATATTGCTCCCCTTTGCCATTGGTATAGCTCTTTTGTATTGAGCGACCTGTAGGGGTGTAGTAGCGCGCAATGGTGAGTCGCATAGCCGAGCCATCCCCAAAGGGTATCTGCTGTTGAACCAGACCTTTGCCATAGGAGCGGCGACCGATTATCGTTCCACGGTCATTATCTTGGATTGCACCAGCCAAGATCTCACTCGAAGAGGCACTATTCTCGTCTATCAAGATAGCGATATCGAGCTCCGTGATGCGTCCCTTGCCGTTGCTATACTCTTTTTGTTGGTTGCCTGCACGATCTTCGGTGTAGACAATAAGGTTGTTTGCAGGGAGTAGCTCATTGGCAATCGAGATTGCTTGATCGAGGTAGCCACCTGAGTTGCCCCTAAGGTCGAGCATGAGTGATTTGAGACCTTGAGCCTTCAACTTATTTATCGCCTCCACCAACTCGGTGTGTGTGGTGCGAGCAAACTGCAACATCTTGATATAACCGATTGAGTCACGCAGGATTATAGCGGATTGAATACTCTTTATTGGAATCACCCCACGAGTAACCTCCACCTCCAACAACTCGCCAGCACCTTGACGCTCCACGCCCAATTTGACTGTTGTACCACGCTTGCCACGCAGAAGTTTCATGACGTCATCCTGGGGGAATTTGACACCTGCCACAAGTGAATCGTTGATCTCGACAATACGATCGCCACCCCTCATGCCTGCCTTATCGCTTGGACCTGCTGGGATTACGTTGATTACGATGACCGTATCGGTAGCCATATTAAAGACCACGCCAATACCATCGAACTCACCCTCCAATGACTCATTCATCCCCTGCATATCCTTGGCAGGAATATATATCGAGTGGGGGTCGAGCTCCTCGAAGATATGTGGCATAACAAGCTCCGTGAGTGAGTCCAGCGATACTGAATCAACATAGTGCTGCTCAATAAAGGAGAGGGTAGATGATATCTTATCGCCCTTGGGTGTATTACCCAAGATGGCGGTTAGCTGCATAAGTTTCGAGTTGTAGCTCCTCTGCTCAAGCAGACGACCACCGATAACACCCGCAAGTGTGGCAAAGAGCAGTAATAGAGGAGTAAGTAGCCTCCAACGAGAAGAGTGTGAACTCATATTCTAATTTATTATTTGTTTTTGAAGGTGTAGGAGAGACCCACACTAAGGTATGTTTGGGTCTGCACGTCGAGGCTTTGCGCCTTGTTGTAGTAGAGCTGCCACTTGATTGTTGTCGAGAGGTAGGTGGTTGTAGGTATCGAGATAGTGTTCTCCCAACGCACCGTAGGGCGTATTCCGAGCATTGGCTTGATTCCATCTTGGGTCGTATTCCAATCTGTAAGAGCATCTTGGTACTCGTCATAATCCTCCACAATATTTTTGTATGAAGCTTGCGTCATCCAACCATAGAAAGAGTAGAGCGAGGTGGTGTAGCGGATCTTTGCCAATTTGTCGAAGGTGCGGTCGAAGTCGATCTTGATAGAGGAACCACCCTCATACTTCGAACTTACATAGGGACTAATACCATAGGGCTCAGCATACTTCCAGGTGCCCGTCTCAGGATCTGTGAAGTTGTAGAGGAAGTTGTCGCGCACCCTCTCATTGTCGACATATATTGCACTAAGTGCCAAGGGCGCTATATTGACCGTGAAGGGGAGCTTCTTGTTGGATGACTTATAGGTCATACCTCCCGACACATCGAAGTAACCAGGCGCCATAAATGCACTTTTCAACTCGTAATCCTCTTGTCTGGCTCGCGAGACGTAGCCATTAGCAAACTGAGTACGAAAGGAGAAGGTCATACCATAGGACCATATCGAGGATATGGCGATGGTTGGGGCAACAGAAGCCGAGAAGAGATCTTGGTTTTTGAACCATACGCCCTCCGAGATTGGGTTACCCTCGTCGTCGGTTCCTGTGTCGATCTTGACTCTATTGAATCCAAAGTTGGCTACCACCTTCGAGGTGAGCGTAAGTTTTTCGCGTTTGTAGCTATGGTTGAGTGTGAAACTACCCAATATTGCAGTCGTGTTATCACCACCCGATGTAGCAACCCAAGGGTCGTTGTAGGCGGTGAGTGATCCCTGTAGTGAACCTATTATTTCGAGCGTGTTACGCTCCTTGCGCAGTGCAGCGCGCTCGGCACGGTAGCGAGCGAGCGAAAAATAGTCGTTCTTATCAATCGTAGATCTCTTGATTGAGTCCCTGAACTTAACCTCTTCTTGCTTAGTGGCTTTCAACTTGTCGATGGTCATCTGGGCAGATGCCATTGCAGGGAAAGAGATAAGCATAAGTAGTAAAAAAAAACTTTTTGTAAATTTTATCATCTTATACCGTTATTGATTAGGGTGCAAATTTAATAAAATTATTACCTTTGTACAATACAAATGAGGTTTTTTTACCTGCACGTAGAGAATTAGAAACAAAAACTTTAGCACAATGAAATATATAGGAGCACATGTAAGCGTCTCGGGAGGTTTGGAGAATGGTCCCAAGAACGGCGCCGCGATAGGAGCAAACGCAATTGCGATATTCACCAAGAACCAACGTCAGTGGAGCGCCCCACAGCTCACCGCGGCAAATATCGCCAAGTTCCAAGAGGCTTGCCACGAGGCAGGTATAGCCCCAGAGCATATCCTTCCCCACGACAGCTACCTGATAAATCTTGGTCACCCCGAAGAGGAGCCTCTTGAGAAGTCGCGTAGAGCATTTCTCCTTGAGATGCAACGATGCCAAGATTTGGGGCTCAAGCTACTCAACTTCCACCCCGGCTCACACCTCAAGAAGATCTCAATTGAGGACTCCTTAGACCGTGTGGCTGAGTCGATTAACCTTGCTCTTGACGCCACCGAAGGGGTCACTGCGGTGATCGAAAATACTGCTGGTCAAGGCTCCAACTTAGGCTTTAGCTTTCACCACTTAGCCCGCATAATAGAGGGTGTTAACGACAAGAGTAGGGTAGGCGTCTGCCTCGATACATGCCACACATTTGCTGCGGGATACGACCTCACCTCCGATGAGGCTCTCGATGCTACATTCAAAGAGTTTGACCAGGTTGTAGGATTTGGTTATCTTCGTGGCATGCACCTCAACGATGCACTCAAACCTCTGGGCAGCCGCGTAGATCGTCATGCACCCCTTGGCGATGGATATATCGGCATGCGCTGCTTCGAATATATAATGAGCGACAAACGCTTCGACAATATCCCACTAATCCTGGAGACCCCCGACCCCGACCGCTGGTCCGCGGAGATCGCCCTTTTGCGCCAAGCAGCAAATAGAAGTTAGCCCCACCAAAAAGAACACAACAAAACCATGACAGCACTTTTCAACGATATTATATTTGGTCCCGTGCACTCGCGACGTTTGGGGCTCTCACTGGGCGTAAACCTCCTACCGACACACTCCAAGATCTGTAACTTCGACTGCATCTACTGTGAGTGCGGATGGAATGCTGAGCGCCGAGGCAGTGGCTCCTTCAACTCCTTCGAGGAGGTGACAGCAGCCCTCGAAGAGCGACTCACCACAATGGTCGCTCAGGGCGAGATCCCCGATGTAATAACCTTTGCCGGCAATGGAGAACCTACGCTACACCCACAATTTGAGCAGATTATAGAGTCCACAATAGCTCTACGCAACCGCATTATCCCCTCAGCCAAGATCTCCGTGCTGAGCAACGCCACACGTATAGGCATTGAGAGCGTGCGCCGTGCATTGATGACCGTAGACAACAACATATTAAAGCTTGATGCCGCCTCAACAACTCTCGCCAAAGCAATAAACAATCCGCAAGGCGAATATTCAGTCGAAAAGATCGTCGAGGAGATGCTCCTCTTTGAAGGAAAGCTGACCATGCAAAGTATGTTCCTGCGCGGCAGATGCAACGGAACTGTCATCGATAATACATCCTCCCAAGCCGTGGAGGATTGGCTAAAGATTGTAGAGCGAGCAAAACCTCAAATGGTGATGGTATACTCTATTGATCGAGATACACCCTGCAAAACACTGGAGAAGGTTAGCCGCGAAGAACTACTTGCCATCGCCAAAAGAGTGGAGGCAGTAGGCGTGCGATGTAGTGTGGCATAACAAATCATACTGCTGCAATGAGGACACTGCTTGGGTTGCCACCTCAGCATCAGCGAGGTGAACCTCGATTTGGGTTTAAATGCCGTAGGCATTTAAGAAATTATAAAGAGCAATGAGTTGTGCAAATTTATTTGCGGCAACTCATTGCTCTTTATAATCTTAGAGATGCAATCTCTAAGCCCAAAGCGCAAGAATGTATGCACCCGCGGGGGTGCTATCCCCGCCCGCCGGAGGCAGTCCGAAGCGCACAGAAAGAAGCAAGAAGCGCACAGAAGGCAAGCATAGACTCCGCCCGCCGGAGGCAGTCCAAAACAATATTAAGTAAATTCTACAGATACACAACAGCTTGGCTACCGCCCACAGGGAACTCGATAGCGTTATCGACCTGTGAAGAGAAGTTATCGTACACGAACACAACTACCTGGCAGTTATCAATATTTTGGATTGTAGGGAAGTTATCGAGATCAAACTCGCAGTAGAACATATACTCAGTGTTAGCCTTTTGGGTCTCGACGCTACCCAAGTTCACAAATAGGCTTTCGCTTTGAGGGGAGGGGAATGTAGCGCATATTGCGTTGTTGTGCGTTGAGAAGTCGAATGAGGGGAATGCTGTTGAGTTATATTGATCTGATTTGATACCATCCTCGATTATCCACGCACCGATGAAGTATTCGCCTTCGGTTGCGATTTTGACATCTGAGCGCACAGCCACAATATTATCGTACATAATAGATGATCCTGAGAGAGCGCAATTTGCTTTGGCGTTGTAGAGAGACTCGGTAATAGATGTTATCTGCGCCTTTATCACATCTACTTTGCCGTCACTATCTGCGGGGCTTAGAGGCACGCTCAGCGTGAATCCAGTCGAGGGAGACATATTGAAGTTGAGTGCGGGGTATCCAATCTGGTCTATTCCCATTGTCTCGATCACCTTCATGCTTGCCTCGCACATCATTGGGTCGGGGTCGCTGCTGTATAGTGTTCCGTGAGCGGCAGTGTGAATTAGAGCCTCTTCGACGACCTTCTCCTCGTCGATACACTCCTCGATAGCTTTAATCATGTGGGGGCACCAAGTGCACTCTGTGCTGGTACCTTGAATTGCCAACACGCGGCGATAGAAAGAGTCATATTGTGTGGGGTTTGTATCCACTACTTTGGAGATAATATTTGTGACGCCATATATCAAGAGGTCGTCACTGGCAATTCCATTGTATACAACATAGAAGATATGTTCACCTGTTTGGCTCATAACATACGATGAGGGGATCCATGTGGCGGCATCGGCAGACTCATTAGACATGCGGTGGTATATCTTAGCGATATCGGTGACATCCTCGCCACTTGCGGTCACTGTGAAGTTTACCGCTGTGGTGCCATCTACCACTATCGGGGAGGCATCGGGGATCAACATAAGGTCGAGATCACCCACAACCGACACTTTTTCGCTAATCTGGTTGTTGTAGACGGCATAGAAGAGGTGACCTATACGCTCCTCGACAAGGAATCGAGGCTCATCAAGTCGAGATGATTTGCCCTCCACCTCGTAGTATATCTTAGCTTCGGAGGTTACATCCTCCTCGCCATAGAGAACCGTAAAATCTACGTAGCTGTCGGGACCAACTACAACCTCCTCGGAGGAGGCTACCAACACAAGCTCCTTTGGAGTTGTGTCGTCGGGGATGTTTGGTTCTGTTGTTGTCTCTTTGTCGGAGCCGCACGCCAAAAATGCAATGGTGCAGCAGAGCGAGAGAATAAATTTAGAGATGTTGTTCATGGATGTGTAAAAAGATGTTGATAGTTAGTATATTACAAATTTAGTCGTCGATATATTCATATCCACAGCTCTCACCCAATTTGAGTGTTATGGCGTTATCGGTGAAGGCTGTCGAGTGGTCGTAGACAAAAATTAGGAGGCGGCAGTTGTCGATATTCTCATATTGTTGGATCTCGGAGAGGGGGAAATCGCAACAGCACTCATATCTCGTCCCGGCTTTGTGGGAGCTAAAGCCGCCTAAATCGATTGTCAGCGCCTTGGAGAAGGGGTAGATATCTCGAATCACCCCATTGTGTATCGAGAGCTCCTCAAGCTCCTCGGGTGCTGCTCCCGCTTGAGGGTGATATAGACCATCCTCAAGTAGCCATATGCCTATGCCATAGCGACCATCAGAGGCGATTTTGACATCTGCCCTGACCGATATTACGCCATCGCTAAGTGTAGAGCTTGCAGCGATAGAGCTCTTCACCTCTGTTGAGAGAAGGCTCTCCATGATTGCATCTACCTTGTCGTAGTTCTTCTCCACCGAGGAGTCGGCAGAGCTAAGCACGAAGTTGGCGTCGGCGGTCAGCGCAAAGCTAAGCGCGGGGAACATCTTCACTTCGAGCCCCGCAATCACCGTAGTGCTCGCCAAGCAGGTCATTGGGTCGACCGTTTGCAGAGGTCCATGAGCAGCGCTAAAAACTATCTCCTCGCCTAAGGGAGTCTTGAGATAGCTGTGCACCAGTCGCACCATGTCGACACAGGGTGAGCAACCAGCATCTGCCATATGGATAGCCAAAACTCGGCGTTTGAATGAGTCATACTTAGATGGTTCTGGATCTGGGAGAGGCTCTAATATCTTGTTGAGTACGCGTATTGTGATCTCGTTGCTGGGGATATCGTTGTAGATAGCATAGAAATTATACTCTCCTATTGAGTCAAATGTGAGGCTATGACCATCCATAGGTCTGCCCCCGTTGTGATCCTCCACGGCATAGAGTGTCGTACTCTCGGTGATGTCGACTCCTCTACACTCCACCCTAAATTGGAGTGGTGCATCGCTCTCAAGTGCCACGTAGTTACTCTCGGCAGAGAGCAGCAGAGGGTCCACCACACCTATGACCGCTACCTTCGCGGTGAGTACTCCCTCATAGAGAGCGTAGAAGAGGTTCTCCCCTTCGTGCGAGATGATAAAGTTGTTGGAGGCAAGTTTTGTGGAGCGTCCCTCCTCAAATTTGTAGATTGTCGACAGCTCTGTGACATCGTTGTCGCCACAAAAAACGCTAAATTCAACCTCTTGAGAATCATTGATCGAGACGCTACGTAGCGAGGCGATGATCTCTAATTGGGTCTCGACATCGGGTGTCTCCTCGTGGTTGGGTGTGAGAGTCTCTTTGTTACATCCCCCTGCTAAGAGCAGGAGGATGAGAACAAAAAGTTTGGTTGTTGAGTTTAACATACCCTCTTAGCCTACTCCTAAAGAGACAACTTAGAGCTATATTGTTCGAGGATACCTACCGAGCAATTAACCTCTTTGCAAGGAATTGTCTTATACTCAACCTCGAACGAAGGCATGTATGGACGTTTGAAGTGACCACTCTTAGCACGGCTGATTGGGGCAGGTGCACCAATGCTGTTGAGCTGCAATGGAGCATTGTAGCGACCTGTTGAGGGTGCTTGGCTATAACCACGAGTCATTGTTGGCTCAGCAAAACCTACGGTCGAGGGGTAAGGTGTTCCAACAGCATCGTAGTAGTAGTAAGAGAGGTAGAAGTTGTCGAGTACGCTACCATCGTCAAATGTGTATGACAAGGAGCTAATTGTCATATTGTCGTCATCCTCTCTACGGAGTGGAATATCATTAGTAAATAGACCTTGGAACGTTGTGCAGCTCACCGAACCGATGTAGTATGTCATGTCGTATGAGCGAGCAGGAGCGATGTATGCTGGATCTACCTCGATAACAGTTGACTCATCCTCTTTGATCTGGAGGTACATCTTTGGACCAAAGTCGAAGAAGAGTTGATCGGTGTTGTAAGCACCATAATCCAAATCGCAGAAGAGATCCCAAGTGTCGATTGTGCTATACTCCACGTAGGGGGTAAAACCAACCATCAAGAGGCGATTTTGCGCTCTATACATCTCCTTGAATTTGGCTGCTGTCTCTACATACTCCTTAAATGAAGCTGCTATTTGCTCTGTGGCAAACTCTTCGGGATTAGCTACAGAGGTCTGTTCAGCGTAGCTTACCCAGTAGTCGTATAGAGCTGCATAATCTTCGTGTGAAGAGTCAAATGTTGCAGGTCCAAAGTTTGGATCATCGGTGATAGTGGTCTTAAATGTTGCTGTCATTGGGCTCGAAGCGGTGTCGTTGAGGGTCCAACCTGGCTTAAACACATAGGTTGTAGTCCAATCGCCAAGAAGCGTTGTGAAGAGCTCAGAGTCGACGCTTGGTCGAGCAGTCTCAACAGCCGAACGTGCAGTACCTACCGAGCAGAATGCCTTCTCGTCGACGTTCGATGTGGTGATAGCAAGCAGGTTCTCGGTGTCTGCCCAAGAGTCAAATGTCATTACGTAACCTTCGTCCGAGTTGATGCCAGCGAGAATCTCCTCGTTGCTCTCCTCGACTCCGTAGATGCTTACCATCTGCTCATATGTGTAACCTTGAGCAAGGTATGTAGACCACGCTTGCGATGAGTTCATTAGGTAGTAGAATGTACCACAATCCTTAGTTGCGCACTTGATATTGAAGTTCACTGAGTATGGGTCCTCGCTACCAGCATCGGTGATTTGAAGCTCAATGGCAGGAAGTTTAGACTCTGTTGTCTCGACTGTGATATATTCGATTGTGCGAGTCTCGGTCAACTCGTCCGAAGAGTAGATCACAGCAAGTGTGTAGCTTACGCCAAGTGAAAGACCTGTGAATTGAGTTGTCGAAGCGCCAGTGACTGGATATGTCATCTTTTGCATCTCGGTACCAATACCATTCTCACCAGCCCACTCATCGAAGAGTTGCATCTCGGTTGGTGTGAGAAGTAGAGAGGTATATGCATAGATCTCCTCAGAGGGGGTGATTGTAACAAATGCAGATATCTCGGTTGTGGTGATGTCGATATCTACTGAGCCCTCAGAGGGTGCAGGGAGCTTAGAGCAGGTGTAAGCAATTACGCTGAAACCATCCTCGTCGCCATTCTCGGTGTAGCCATCAACGATAGGCTTCTCAGAGCCGCGTGTAGCAACTTGAGTGGGTTGAGCTGGAGCCAAAAGGGCACCCTCAGCATCGCACTCAGCAACCAAGATAACGAATGAGCTACCAGGTTTCACAACAGCCTCAACATCCTCCTCACCATAGGTTAGGAACGAAAGGTCTCCATCTTTGTAGTCGACAATCTGTGTGCCCTGACCAATAGCGCCATATGCCAAGAACTCTGAATCGGGAGTGCCGAACTGAGCTTGCAGTGAGGCACGATCCAAGCGAGGCATGATTAGGTAGCGGTAGTAGGTATCTGTGGGAGCGTTGATCGCAAACTTAATGTTGTAGAACCCAGTCTCGATAATATTTACAATACGATCGTACTCGGCAGTGGTGAAGTTGACCGTTTCGACCGTGTATTCGCTCTCGTCTGCAACTTTGAAGGCGAACTCCACGGTGTAGGCAGTGTTGCCTTCGAGACCATAGATCACCGACTCTACGGTTCCATCCTCCACTTCGAAGATCTCCTCGGCATCGTTGTAGATAACTATTGCCTCGGTTGGCTCCACCACTTCACCCTTGGTGATGCAGTAAGCATATGACTCATATCCTTTGGTCTCGATTGTACAAAGAGCCGACGTTGCACTGTAAAACTCTTCGCTGGAGCTCACCATCTTAACTGTCGATACTTTGTCCGAGGTGTTAGGATCTACCTCCTCTTTATTGGGGGTAGTCTCAGGTTCGTCACCACAACTAAAGGTTGTTAGTGATAGCGCTGCAAAAAGTGCTGCATAGCATAATTTGTTAATTAGTTTCATCTGTTTTATTTAAAATAAGTTTTATAAATCCGTAGCTCTGTAACAGCGAGAAAAACAGTATCACTTTACTGATACTGTTTTTCTGCGTTAAAAAATTGATATGATTATCGCCACGCAAGCGCCTCGAAGCTCTTGCGGGAGATAGTATATTTAGTTCTCCAAAGTGGTGAACTCTACACTCATATATTCGAGTTGTTCCATCGCCTCATTAAGAGCGATAATAGCAAAGTGGTATTTGGTATTTGCACTAAGTTGACCCAAAGAGGCACCTGCGCTAAAGACCTTCTCGCCAGCATAGATTCTACCACTTGGCAACAATTGAGAGGCTGTTGCACCAGCGTAAGGCACCAACTCATCTTGAAGTCCTGCCAAGATATCACCATTATAGAGTGAGTTTAACCAAGAGTCAGGGATTGTATATGCATAGTAGTAGAGGACATCATCCGCAGGGGCTACTGTGATTGTTGCATCTGATGAGGTAATATCGCTCACAGTGAGAGTAAATGGAGCTGCATCTGGCTCAACAACATCTGCTGCTGTAGTAAACACCACCTTCTCTACACACAACATCTCGCCCTCAGCGTTGAGACCCATAACACCAAATTGATACTCGGTGCCAGAGCTAAGTTGACCAAAGAAATCTTTTACATGGAACTCCTTCTCTCCATATGAAACCATATCGTATTGAGCCAATACATCCAATCCCATGCCGTAGCTCAAGAGGTATGAAACACCACTGTTGAGGTAGGCTGCGAAGTCACCAGCATAATCTTTCTCCAAGTACTCGGTAGAGATAGCGTGCGCGTAGTAGTAAGGAACATCAGCAGATGGAGTTACAGTAACTGTAGCGTCAGAGGTAGTGATCTCACCCAAAGTAAGAGTGACAGTAGGCTCTGGTACAACAACCTCGTCAGCCTCGGTAGTAAATTCAATGCTCTCTATACAGATCATCTCGCCCTCAGCGTTGAGACCCATAGCACCAAATTGGTACTTGGTGTCGGGGCTAAGCTGACCAAAGTAGTCTTTCACTCTGAACTCCTTCTCGCTATTTTCGATCATGCCATAATCCAACAATGTATCCATTCCTGCACCCATACTCAAGAAGTATGAGATTCCCTCATTGAGGAATTTTGTCATGCTTCCTTCGTAGTTTGACTCCAAGAACTCAGAAGAGATAGCATTAACGTAGTAGTAAGGAACATCAGCAGATGGAGTTACAGTAACCCCAGCATCAGTTTTGGTGATCTCACCCAAAGTAAGAGTGATGGTAGCATCTGAAGGATCAACAACAGCATCAGATATCGTTGTAACATTCAAAGACATAGTTCCTTGAAGATCCCCCGAAGCCGATACGCCGACAACTGCAAATTGATACTCTGTTTCGGGAGTTAACGCGCCGCAAAGATCCGTAAAGTTAAGGCTCTTAGCACCTGAGTGCAAAGTATTCTTCGAGATAAGGGTTGGGATATCGTTGATACTTAGGTAGTACTTAGCATTCTCCTCGGCGTAAGCAACTACATTACCCTCGTAGTATTGATCCAAAGTAGCTGTTGGGATAGCTGTAGCGTAGTAGTAAGGGATGCCATTTGCTGGAGTTATGGTAACTGTAGCATCAGATGAGGTCACCTCGCCCAAAGTGATGGTGAATGGATCAACATCTTGGTTGTTCTCATCTTTTGAGGTGAAGTTAAGCGACTCAACCTCTGTAGTGAGTGCTCCTGTAGCGTCGACTCCAGCTACGATAAATACATATGCTGTAGCTGCTGTAAGCTCGCTACCCAAGCATAGTGTTGGGTCGATGCTCTTGCTGCCGCTGTAAAGAGTGATGTTGTTTGGCTCAGCAAAGTCTGTAGTACCCATCATCAAATCGTTAGCGATCAACATATTGAATAGGGTTGCTGCATCGCCATCAGCAAAGTTTACCATTGTCTCATATGTTTGACAAACAACATAGTAGTTGCCAACTACGCTGTCGGGTGTAACGTTGATTGTTGCACCTGTCGAGCTAAGGTCAGTAAGTTCGATTGCAAAGGCGTCAGATGGAAGCGGTGCTGCTGTATACTCCTTATAAGAAGAGGCTGTAGTTATCACCTCGCCACTTTGGTCAACTCCAAGAGTAACAAGAATGTACTCAGTATCGGAGTAGAGTGTACCTGCCAAGCTTGATAGATTTACGCTAAGCTCTCCCTTGTAGAGTGAACCAGCCTCGACCAAAGCCTCCATATCGGTTGAACCTGCAAGTGCTGTAGATGCAATATTGTTGATGTAGTATGATGCATCCGCGCCATAGCCTGTAGCCAACGCCTTAGTCGAAATTGCACTCATAAAGTAGTAAGGAACACTCTCAAGAGGTGTCACCTTAACCGAGATCTCGCTCTCGGTAGAGCTAAGAGTCTCAAATGAGAAGGCATCCTCGATGATCTCTGGCTCAACAACAGTGGTAGGAGTTGTGAGTGAGTATGACTCAACATAAGTAATGTAGTTGTTGTTGGCATCAACTCCGATTGCAGCAATTACATACTCGGTATTCTCCGAAGCGCTACCTGCGGTATTCATAAGCGATGTTGACCATGCGCTCTTTTGTGCAATCTCGTAGTCGATAAGCTCGGCAACATTTGCCATACCCAAGTATTGGTCTGCATAGGCTGTAAGCCAGTTGCTTACACTACCCTCATAGCCCGAATCCAAAGTCGATTTTAGGATAGCCGAAGCGATGTAGTAGGGAACCTCCTCCGATGGAGTGATAGTAAATTTAACATCTGGAATGCTATTGTCGGTAATCTCGAATGTAAACGCATTCTCAATCTTCTCTACAGCAACCTCAGTTGTGAAGTCTACAAATGAGACCTCCGAAAGAATGCCTCCATTAGCGTCAACAGCTGCAACAGCAAAGATATATTGTGTGTTAGAGTCGAGGTCGTCGCCA
Organism: Rikenellaceae bacterium; assembly: GCA_044433965.1. Lineage (GTDB taxonomy): Bacteria > Bacteroidota > Bacteroidia > Bacteroidales > Rikenellaceae > Alistipes. The sequence continues at coordinate 55,254 of JAWXTF010000001.1, forward strand.
TAGCAAGCAGTAACATCGATAGTCTTAGTGCCTGTAAAGATGCTGTAACCGTTTGGTTCAGAGAAGTCTGTCATCGCCATCTTAGCACTCTCAAGTACCAACTCGTAGAACGCTGATGGGTCACCATCGCTATACTCATCCATCAAAGAGTATGGTTGACAAATAACATAGTAGTTCTCAATCTCTTCGACTGGGGTAACTATAGCATTTGCTCCCACCGATGTGATATCTACAATCTCAACCTGGAATGCATCTGCAAGAATCTCTGGAGCCGGTTCAACATCGGTTGTTACATTAACATGGTTAACACCCGACATCAAGCTACCCTCTGCATCTACCGCAAAAGCCGCTACAACATACTCCGTGTCGTATGCCAACTCCCAAGCTGACGCCAAGTCAACGGTAGAACCACTGCTAAATACATAGGTGTTATCAGCCTTAGCAAAATCAACATCTTTAGACTCTAAATCCTCAATGATGAATGTAGCCAACTTCAATGAGTCGCTGCTAAGTGATGAAGCATATGCCGATTGCTCAGCAACACCAACAACATAATTGTCGATATCGACACCGCTATTGATAGAGATCTTAACTTTAAGATCTTCGATTGTTGAACCCTCAATCGCCAATGAAAGTGGGTTTGCTGGGATTACGACATTAGGTTCGTCAACATCATTGTCGGTCTTTTCGCAAGAGACAAATGAGAGACTCATCATAAGAGTCGCCAAAAGTAATGAAAAGTAGAGTTTCAATTTCATAAATCTAAAAATGTTTTTGTTGGAACAGTGAATTATGGTGCAATTTATGATATTTTTTTAAAATTTCAAAATCAATAAGCGCCAACAGGAGCCTCTAAGAGGTGGAATATAAGCTATTTTACAACTAATATATAAGATCTTAAAGATGTGATTTTTGCGAAGTGTAAGCGAATCGATTGGTTAAAATGCAAGATTAAAACTATTAATAGTGTAAATTTGAAAATTTGTAACTTAAGACAGCAGCATCTAAAGAAATTTGTAATTTCTCGAAAAAATGTACCTAAGTATTGGTATTGATATATAAAATTGATACTTTTGCCACTAAATCACTATTTAAAACTATTCACATGAAAAAATTACTTTTATTAACCATCCCTCTATTCACCCTCCTTTTTGCATCATGCGAGAAGTCTGATGACAATGCAGCCGAGAGCACAGAATTTACACTCTCAATTACCCCCTCAAAGGCTAAAGTGGGCGAGGTAGTAACACTCAAAATCAGTGGCGAAGGCGCCGAAGAGAAACAATGGTCCGTCTGCTACGACTACGAAGGAGGTGGCGGTAGCTGCCTTATATTTGCTCCAGGTAACGCAACCCAAGACCTTACCCTTAGCGAAACTATATTTATCGCCGGCGAATATGATTTCCACGCTAAATATACCAACGAGGGCGAAGAGATCGAAATTAATCATGTTACACTTACTGTGACTGAGTAAAATCTTCGGTTCGGTTCGGTTGCTTTCTGCGCGCTTCGGTTCGGTTGCTTTCTGTGCGCTTCTTACTGCCTCCGGCGGGCGGGGATAGCACCCCCGCGGGTGCATACCTTTCTTGCGCTTTGGGCTTAGAGATTGCATCTCTAAGATAATAAAGACCAAAGAGTTGACGCAAATAAATTTGCACAACTCCTTGGTCTTTATTATTCTTTAAATGCCTACGGCATTTAAACCTAAATCGAGGTGAACCTCACAGATGTGGTGGTGGCAACCAAAGGTTGACACAGAGATCTCTATTCTGAGGAGCGTTGAAAGTTCACTTTCAAAAGCCCCTCAGAGTAGATATCTCGCCGGGGGGCAAAGCCCCCACCACATCAGTGCAATACAAAAATCAAAAACGAAGTTTTTGGATCCAAGCTTAGCTTGGTGCCGCGCGGCATGAGCGCGATAAGCAAGCGGCAACCAAGGCATCAAAGCCCTCCTTTAATGTTGAAGCTTCACCTCCTCATCAGGGTTATGTTTATACTTAAAGACCAATACAAATACAACTGCCATCACCAAAGCAAAGGCAGCAAAGATATACCACGAAAGAGGTGACTGCATGCCATCGACTGTTAAGGTGCTATTAACGACCCACTGAGCCGCATATGAGCCCACGATGGCACCAATACCGTTTGTCATAATCATAAATACACCCTGTGCACTTGAGCGAATCTCGGGCGATGTCTCGCGATTAACGAAGAGTGATCCAGAGATATTGAAGAAGTCAAATGCTACACCATATACTATCATCGAGATAAAGAACATCCACACTCCAGCTCCGGGGTTACCCGCTCCAAGAAGTGCGAAGCGCAACATCCATGCGACCATCGAGATCAACATAACATTCTTAATACCAAATCGTTTGAGGAAGAAAGGAATTAAGAGGATGCAGAGCGTCTCCGAGACCTGCGAAAGGGAGATCAATATTGTTGAATGTTTGGTGAAGAATGCATCTTTGTACTCAGCAAGGCTACTAAAGCTATGTATATAGCTATCTCCAAATGCGTTGGTGATCTGTAGCATCATTCCAAGCATCATTGAGAAAATAAAGAATAGTGCCATGCGACGCTCCTTGAAGAGTGAGAATGCGCGCAGACCCAAGTTATCGACAAAGGTTCGTTTGTCGCCTCCCTTAACGATATCGCAGTTGGGAAGTGTAAAGGCGTATAGACCCAACACAACTCCTATAGCTGCCGAAAAGTAGAGCTGAGAGGCGTTGTGTCCAAATCCCAAGAGATCGACGCACCACATAGAGGCGATAAAGCCGACTGTACCCCACACGCGGATTGGTGGAAAAGCCTTTACTGTGTCGAGCTTCGCCTTCTCCAGAGCGTTGTAAGCTACCGAGTTCGAGAGGGCTATAGTTGGCATGTAGAACATCACACTCATCAACACGGCGGTGTAGAGAGGCGCATACTCAGTTTGCGATGCTGCCACAACCATAAATGCAGCTGCCACAAGGTGGCAGATACCCAATAACTTTTGTGCAGGCACCCAGCGGTCTGCAATGATACCCATTATAGCAGGCATAAAGAGTGAGCCCAAGCCCATAGTAGCATAGAAGCTACCAATTTTACTACCAAGTTGTAACTCTCCGCCAAGATACTTTCCGAGCGTAATTAGCCATGCACCCCACACTGCAAATTGGAGGAAGTTCATCACCGTGAGTCTGATTTTCATATTCATACTATCTAAGTTTTAAAGTTGTTTTTTACGCATTAGAGAACAAAAATAGTAATTTTTTCTCGACAATTTTGCTTTATTTCATTTTTTTACTACTTTTGCACCATTAAGAGGCGATTATTGAGCTATGGTGTAATGGTAACACTACAGATTCTGGTTCTGTCTTTCTGGGTTCGAGTCCTAGTAGCTCAACACAAAACACCCCACTCCATTGTGAGTGGGGTGTTTTTTTTGCGTTTGTTGGCAAGATACTCCTCTGATTACCCCAAAAAGATTAATGGAGTTAGCGTAAAAAAGTATATTTTCATATACTCTCTAATTTACTACCTAATGGCGGTTAGTCGAGCATGTTAAGATTTAGTTAGCGTATATTTGTATAAAACTTTGGTAGTATAGTTTTATTAGTGTAATTTTACGATACCAACCTAATAAAATTTCTTTCGTAGATGATAGTTCAAACTTCACATTCGCTTTCGGTCGATTGCGTGGTATTTGGCTTCAATGGTCAAAGCCTTAAGGTGCTACTTGTCGAGCGCCGCTACAAGGCAGTTATGCCCGAGCGCCCCAAGGAGTATAAGTTGCCAGGAAGTATGATCCTTGAGGCTGAGGCGTTGCCCGATGCTGCTGGTAGGGTACTCTCGGAGATGACAGGACTTTGCGATGTATTTCTCAAACAGACTACGATATTTTCGGACCCTCAGCGCGTTGCGGGGGAGGAGTTGCGATGGATCAATGAGTACCATGGCATCGATACTAATCGCGTGGTTACGGTTGGATACTATGCTTTGGTGAAACTTGACCGCCAGACGGTTGCCCACACCACCGCTGTAGGTGCCCATTGGGCTTCTATCGAGAGTGTGAAACATCTTGCAATGGATCACAAGGTGATTTTGGCTGATGCTCTTTCGATTTTGTGTGAGCAAGTCGCCTCTTCGCCAATTGCCTTTGAACTTCTACCTCGCAAATTTACTATTCGCCAGCTTCAAACTCTCTACGAGGCTATCTTGGGTGTCGATATCGACAACCGCAACTTTAGAAAAAAGCTATTGGAATCGGGTTATTTGACCCCAACAGGTGAGCGCGAGAAGGGCGTTGCACATAAACCTGCCGAGTTCTACACATTCAATATGGCAGCATACAAAAAGAGCAAAAGTGGTAAATTCAAATTAAGATTTATATAATATATGTATAGTTTAGGTATTGACGTAGGTTCGTCATCGGTAAAAGTATCTTTGATGGAGATCTCCTCGGGAGAGTGTGTTGCATCGGCAACCAACCCCGCGAGCGAAATGGCTATCGAATCGTTGCAGAGTGGTTGGGCAGAGCAGGAGCCCGATATGTGGTGGGATTATGTCTCGCAAGGAATCGAGCAGGTGGGGCGCGACTACCCCTTGAGCGAGGTTCGCTCAATAGGTATCACCTACCAGATGCATGGTTTGGTGGTGGTCGACGCCAAAGGGCAACCACTTCGCAAAGCTATTATATGGTGCGACTCACGCGCAGTGGAGATTGGTGCCGAGGCATTCGAGTCTCTTGGTGAGGAGCGCTGCTTGGAACACTTAATGAACTCTCCAGGTAACTTTACCGCCTCGAAATTGGCATGGGTGAAGCGCAATGAGCCAGAGATTTTTGCCAAAATCGACAAATTTATGTTGCCAGGTGACTATATCGCCTACAAACTCTCGGGCGAGATCTCGACCACCGAGAGTGGTCTCTCGGAAGGTATCTTGTGGGACTTCAAGGAGAATAAACGTGCCGACTTCGTGGCGGAGCACTATGGTATTGAGACTGATAAATTCGCACAGGCAGGTCTCTCGATAGGCATAGGTGCACGAACCAATAGCGCAACGCACGCACAATTCGGAATCGAGGAGGGCACTCCAATCTCGTATCGTGCAGGCGATCAACCCAACAACGCCTTCTCGCTCAATGTGATGGAGGCAGGCGAGATTGCCGCTACGGGAGGTACAAGTGGCGTGGTATATGGAGTGATAGACACCCCAAAGGCTGACCCCAAATCGCGCGTAAATCCATTCTTGCATGTTAGCCATACTGCCGCGGCACCTCGCTACGGAGTGTTGCTATGTATCAATGGCACAGGTATTCTCAATGCTTGGATGCGTCGCAATGTAGCTTCGGAGCTCGACTACCCTCAGATCAATGAACTCGCCCAGAGTGTTGCCGCAGGTAGCGATGGCGTAGTGGTTTTGCCATTTGGCAATGGTGCCGAACGAGTGTTGGAGAATGCCTACACAAGGTGCGTTGTTGAGGGTATCGACTTCAATAACCACTCTGTAGCCCACCTCCTTCGTGCTTCGCAAGAGGGTATCGCCTTCTCGTTTCGTTATGGAATCGACATCATGCGTCAAATGGGTCTCAACCCCTCGGTGATCCGTGCGGGCAAGGCGAATTTGTTCCTTAGTCCTCTCTTCCGTCAGACCCTCGCCACTATTTGCGATTCACAGATCGAGCTCTACAATACCGACGGAGCATTGGGTGCAGCACGTGGAGCGGCACTTGGCGCAGGCTTCTATGCGAGTCGCGAGGAGGCATTCGCGTCGCTCAAGAAGTTGGAGACAATCGAGCCAAACGCAGCAGATCGCGCAGCTCTCGACACAGCATACGAGGCTTGGAAGAGAGCTTTAGAGTCAAAATTACAATAATTTAATTTATATAAAATAAACTTTAAAACAAAAAAATTATGGCACAAAGAGAGTATTTCCCACAGGTAGGAAAGATCGCATTCGAAGGTAAAGAGTCTAAAAATCCATTGGCATATCGCTACTACGATGCCGAGAAGGTAGTATATGGTCGCAAGATGAAGGATTGGTTCCGCTTCTCAATGGCATGGTGGCACACGCTATGCGCTGATGGAGCTGACCAGTTTGGTGGTGGCACTCAAATTCACCCTTGGATCGAGGGCTCAACAGCACTCGAAGTGGCTAAAAATAAGATGGATGCAGGTTTCGAGTTTATGCAGAAGATGGGCATCGAGTATTACTGTTTCCACGATGTCGACCTTATCGCAGAGGGCGACTCAGCTGAGGAGTATGAGGCAAACCTCAAGGCAATTGTAGCCTATGCAAAAGAGAAACAAGCTGAGACAGGTATCAAACTATTGTGGGGTACAGCCAACGTATTTAGCCACGCACGCTATATGAATGGCGCATCGACCAACCCTGATTTCGATGCAGCGGCTCGTGCAATGTTGCAGATCAAAAATGCAATCGACGCAACTATCGAGCTTGGTGGCGAGAACTACGTATTCTGGGGTGGCCGCGAGGGCTATATGAGCCTCTTGAACACCGACATGAAGCGCGAGAAACAGCACATGGCAACAATGCTTGGCATGGCGCGCGACTACGCTCGCTCAAAGGGTTTCACTGGAAACTTCCTTATTGAGCCAAAGCCAATGGAACCAACTAAACATCAGTATGATGCAGATACAGAGACTGTTATTGGCTTCCTTAAGGCTAATGGCTTAGACAAGGATTTCAAAGTAAATATCGAGGTCAACCACGCAACCCTCGCCGGTCACACCTTTGAGCACGAGTTGCAGTGTGCAGTCGATGCAGGCATGTTGGGCTCTATCGATGCTAACCGTGGCGATGCTCAAAATGGTTGGGATACCGACCAATTCCCTAACGATATTTCCGAGGCGGTTCGCGCGATGATGGTTATACTTCGTGGTGGTGGTCTCCAGGGTGGTGGCACCAACTTCGATGCTAAGATCCGTCGCAACTCTACCGACCTTGAGGATCTCTTCATAGCTCACATTGGCGGTATGGATATCTTCGCTCGCGCATTGGAGATTGCAGCCGATATGTTGGAGAACTCTCCTTATGAGTCGATGATCGAGGAGCGTTACTCATCATACGATGCTGGCGCAGGTGCCGACTTCGAGGCGGGTAAGATGACCTTGGAGCAGGTTGCTGAGTATGCACGCACGGCGGGTGAGCCAAAGCAGATCAGTGGCAAACAGGAGCTCTATGAAGCGATAGTCAACATGTATATTTAATTAATTCGTGCGACTTACAAGGCGACTTTTGGCACTTCTCTCCGCTTTTTAATCCTCATGCACTAATAGTGCACTGCGGTTAAAAATACTCACGAAGCCCAAAAATTCATCCTTGTAAGTCACACTCTCTTTGGGATGAACCCCCAATCATTATAACCAACCAAACCAATGAACTAATGAACAATAATCAAAACGGTAGTAAGCTCTACCTATTTGGAATAACGATGGTGGCGATCCTCGGAGGTCTACTATTCGGTTACGATACGGCTGTAATATCGGGTGCTGAGGGCGCTATGCAGCAATTCTTTAGGCAGGCTACAGACTTCGACTATACCAGCGCGCTACACGGAATGACCTCTTCGAGTGCACTTATAGGTTGTGTCGTCGGAGGTGCCATCTCAGGTCTACTCGCAGGTCGCTTTGGTCGTCGCAACTCGCTGATGATTGCCTCGGTACTCTTCTTTTTGTCTGCTTTAGGCTCATACAATCCTGAATTTCTACTCTTCGAGAAGGGTACACCTACCTTTGGACTCTTTGTAGCCTTTAACATCTATCGCGTCATAGGTGGCGTTGGAGTGGGTCTCGCTTCGGCAATCTGCCCTATGTATATCGCTGAGTTGGCTCCCGCCTCAATCCGTGGAACGCTCGTCTCATGTAACCAATTTGCTATTATCTTTGGTATGCTTGTGGTCTACTTCGTCAACTATATGATTAAAGGGGCACTACCCAATCCCGAGATTATGTTTGGTGATACTTCTATCACCCAGGCGATGGTCGATACAGGTTGGCGACGTATGTTCCTCAGTGAGTCGATCCCTGCGGCACTCTTCGGTTTGCTGCTCCTCGCTGTACCCAAAACACCTCGCTACCTAATGATGATTGGACAGGAGAGCAAAGCCTTCAAGGTTTTGGAGCGAATAAATGGAAATGCAGAGGCTAAGAGCATTATCGAGGATATCCGACAAACAACGACAGAGAAGCAACAACCTCTACTCACCTTTGGAGTTGCTGTTATTGCCATTGGTGTATTGCTCTCGATATTCCAACAAGCAGTGGGTATCAACGTGGTGTTGTACTACGCCCCTCGCATCTTCGAAAGTATGGGTGCATCGGGCGACACAGCTATGATTCAGACAGTTGTGATGGGTGTTGTGAATATTGCCTTCACTGCCGTAGCGATCTTCACAGTCGATAAGTGGGGTCGTAAACCTCTTCTCATTGTAGGATCATTAGGCATGATGCTCGGCATGATTGCCCTCGGCACGCTCTCGTTTATGGGTAGCATTGGCGTGGCAGCACTCATCTCAATTATCATCTACACAGCATCATTTATGATGTCGTGGGGGCCAATCTGTTGGGTCTTGATCTCTGAGATCTTCCCCAATACTATTCGTGGCAAAGCGGTAGCAATAGCCGTAGCAGCACAGTGGATCGCCAACTACACCGTATCGTCGACATTTATCTCACTCTCGGAGTGGAGCATCGGCGGAACATACCTCATCTATGCCGCCTTCGGATTGATGTCGGTCATCTTCGTCTGGAAGTTCGTCCCCGAAACCAAAGGCAAGAGCCTTGAGGATATGACCCGCTTGTGGTCAGATAGAAAATAACCTGCTCATTGCGCTTGCTTTTTTGATGCTTGCTCTTGCTTGCTCATGCCTGCTCATTGCGCTCGTGCCGCGCGGCACCAAGCAAGCTTGGATCCAAAAACTTCGTTTTTGACTTTATTTTTGTTGCACTGATGTGGTGGGGCTTTGCCCCTTTACAAGAGATCTATTCTGAAGAGCTTTTGAAAGTGAACTTTCAACGCTCACCAGAATAGATCTCTTGCGTGTCAACCTTCGGTTGCCACCACCACATCAGCGAGGTTCACATCTCTTACACCCCCAACCTCCACTACCAACCTCCTCCCAGAAAGTCCCAGAAAGTCCCAGTCAGTCTCAGAAAACCCCTGTTAAAAACCTGTTAACAACCCCCAAAAACCTGTCAACAACCCTTAAAAAAATGTTAATTACTCATACAATATCATGATGATAACTATTAATAAGTTTTATAACATTTCTATTGACAAGAGCGAAAAAATTTATAAGCAACAAAAGATCTTAAAAGTCAAGAAAAAGTTATTAAAAGTTATCATCAACAATAATGTAGGGTTATCAAAGGTTAATGTTAACAAAAAATAGATGTTAATATGTTAATAAATATTGCAAACAATTGTTAACTTTGCGATGTTAAAACTATTATACTACTAAATTATAGCTATATAACAGTGATTTCTACAATTTAGTTATTAACAACTCGCAAATTTGTTGTTTATAACTAAATTGGTCAAATTGGTTATCAACACTATCAACAGCTATTATATTTATTATTATAATTAAATTATTTATAAAGAAAAGAAAAAAGATAAGAGCTATGAACCAAGAGTTAATTGAGAAGAAAATCGAAATAATTGAAGAGCTTAAACGAGAGAAGGGTGCCGTGATCCTCTCGCACTACTACACCACCGAGGATGTTCAGCGTGTAGCAGACTTTCTGGGTGATTCTCTTGCGCTATCGATCAAGGCGCAGAGTGTTGAAGCCGATGTGATTCTCTTTGCCGGGGTTCACTTTATGGCTGAGACTGCCAAGGTGCTATCGCCTCAGAAGCGTGTCTTGATCCCACGCACCGATGCTCTGTGCTCTCTTGCCGACTCTTGCCGTGCGGAGGATCTCGCTCTGCTTAAATCGCAACACCCTGCGCACAAGGTTGTCTCTTATGTCAATACCACCGTTGGGGTGAAGGCATTGACTGATATCTGTTGCACCTCGTCGAATGCCCTCGACGTAGTACGCTCTATTGACCCTTCAGAGCCTATTATTTTCGCTCCAGACCGCAACTTGGGCTCCTATATCCAGAAGCTCACCGGAAGGGATAATATGATCCTCTGGGACGGTGCATGCCATGTGCATGAGGAGTTCTCATTGGAGGCGATACTCAAACTCAAAGAAGAGCACAGAGCAGCCAAAGTTGTGGTGCACCCCGAATGTCGTGCCTACATCGTCGAGATTGCCGACTTTGTGGGCTCCACAGCGGCGATACTTGACTATTGTGGTGGTGAGGATCTCGATGAGTTTATAGTAGTTACAGAGGCGGGAATACTCGCTGAGATGAGACGTCGATACCCCACAAAGAGCTTTATCCCCGCTCCACCTATCGACTCCACTTGTGGTTGCAATAACTGTAACTATATGAAGATGATAACGCTCGACAATATTATATCCACTCTTGAGAATATGTCTCCCGAAGTGGAGCTCGATGAAGAGGTGCGACAGGCTGCCGAAAGATCTATTATCAACATGATTCAGTATAGCTAAATCATTGATTACACTTAACTGAACTGCCTTCGGCAGGTGGGGTATTATCTTCCACCTGCCGAAGGCAGTTATAATTTCAAGAATACTAATTAAGGTTTAAACCTCACTAAGCCTTAATTCGTGTTAAGAAGTATGTTAATAATATTTCACCTCTTTGCCCTCTATTGCTGATATCAGGTTGTTGGCAGCCGATGAAGCACCAATACGGAAGAGTGATGTTGTGAGCCACTCGCGACCGAGAATCTCCTCAACTATAGTGTAGTAGAGTGCTGCATCTTCGGGTGTGCGAACGCCTCCAGCCACCTTGAATCCTATCTTTGTGCCCGTAGCATCGTAGTAGTCTTTTATCGCTTGACATATCACCACTGCCGCTTGTGGAGTTGCTGCAATGTCGATCTTGCCTGTTGAGGTCTTTACGAAGTCGGCACCCGCAAAGATTGATAGTAGGGATGCTGCACGTATATGCTTAGGCTCCTTGAGGGCTCCACTCTCGATAATTACCTTTAGGATGATCTCGGGCTCCATCTCCTCGCGTATCACCTCCACCTCGTTGGCTGCCAGCTCATAGCTCCCCGAGAGTATCATGCCTACATTCATCACAATATCAATCTCATCGGCTCCATTCTCCATCGCCATTGCTGTTTCGAGTGCCTTCACCTCCAAAAATGTCTGCGAGGCAGGGAAGCCCGCCGAGACACTTGTGATGCGCATTGGAGTACCATCAACAACTAAACCCACAGTCTCGACAAAGGAGGGAAAGATGCAGATAGATGCCACATTGGGAATGTGGGGATACTCCCGGTAAAAATCTACACACTTGGTTGCAAATTGACGTACAGACTCCTCAGAGTCGTTGCACGATAGGGTAGTGAGGTCTATTGCCGAAAAGCAGAATTTATATACATCAACATTGTGGTTGCGCTTTGAAAGCTCCTCAAAGGTTGCAACTTGCGCTGCCACCTGCTCGGGTGTTGCCGCTGCGCCATATCCATTTAAAAGGTTTGTGTACTCCATAAATTTGGTTGTAAAAGTGTTTGCTACAAAGATATGAATAAATTAGAAGAGTTACAAATTCAATTCATAATTCATAATTTATAATTCATAATTCACAACACTCCTTTGCAACTCTCTCTATTTGGCTACTCTCAACATCATTGGTTAGCACCTTATAGAAAAAGTTTTCAACACTCTCATAATTGTTGTTGATCTTTCCCGAAAGACAGCGGTAGAAGTCATTAAGCTGCTCTACACTGAGGCTATCTGCCAAAATACCCTGGTTGATAAGCGTGCGGTAGGGGTAGAGGTAGCGCAACGAGGTGGCATCGGCGTCGATATCTTCGATGATGCTCGCAACAACCCACATATCTAAACTGTCGTTGTATGAGGGCATAACAACAAGCTGTGAATAGATAGGGTAACTCCGCTCAACATCTGTTGAAATGTTGTTCGCAAAGAGTACAAATTCAGCATTGTTGAACTCATTGAGATAGACCATGTCGCGGTAATTGTCAATTGTTGCTGCAAACTCAACTCTTTCATCATCAGTCCATTTGGTAGGTTGTGAACAACCAATTGTTAATAACATTAGCACCACAATAGCGCTTAATAGTGATTTTCTCATAAATGTTTATATTTGTTAATTTATCTTCGTGCGGCAAGTTCAATGCCATTTATTTATACTGCTCTCTGTGCGCTTCTTTCTGTGCGCTTCTTTCTGCTTGCGGTTGCTTTCTGTGCGCTTCGGTTGGGTTCTTGCGGTGCTTTCTGTGCGCTTCTTACTGCCTCCGGCGGGCTGGGATAGCACCCCCGCGGGTGCGTATCATTGCGCTTTGGGCTTAGAGATTGCATCTCTAAGATTATAAAGATCAAAGAGTTGCCGCAAATAAATTTGCACAACTCTTTGGTCTTTATAATTTTTAAATGCCTATGGCATTTAAACCCAAATCGAGGTTCACCTCGCTGATGTCGCGGTAGCTGCCGTAAACTCATTTGCACAATTTCCTGATCTTTATAATTTTTAAATGCCTATGGCATTTAAATCAAAATCGAGGTGATCCTCGCTGATGTGCAAGGGGGCAAAGCCCCACCACATCAGTGCAACAAAAAGTCAAAAACGACAGTTTTTGGATCCAAGCTTAGCTTGGTGCCGCGCGGCACGAGCGCGATAAGCAGTTATTTTCAGGTGTTTCAAAGAGTAGGAAATAATGGTAATTCCGAAATATTTTATATCTTTGCATCAATCAATGTAAAATAAAATTGATGTTAATCACGTTACATTATTGGGGAGATTATATCTCGACCGGAGAAGTAACAAAAATAAGTAACAACCTTAAAACACCAAAGGCATGAAAAAGTTCAGATTTATAGCAATCATGACGGCCGTTGTAACTCTTGCAGGTAGTTGTTCTTCAGCTATGTACCAGAGTTCTGCTGGTTGGGGTGACGACCTTTACGGGGTTCATAACCAGACCGCAATATACCAAAAACAGATAGCGCAGGCGCAGGCGCGACAGGCGGAAGCCGAGGCACGCAAAGCTGAGGCGGAGGCATTAGCAGCCGAGTGGAGGGCAATTACTGCTGGCAGCTCAGTTGATAACGAGGCATATTCGAGGAGTGAATATGACACTAAGTATTCAAATTTATTGAGTAAATTTGATGATGAGGTATATGTGCTTCCAGACTCATACTATGCACTTGCCAGTGAGGATGGAGTGTCATATGTCGATGCATACGACCCTACGGCATCAACGGTGATTATTTCGGGTGATGTCTATGTCTCACCGCTCTACACCTCGTCGATGTTTGGTTATTGGGGAGCTACCTCCTACTTTGACTATGCATACTACTCACCCTATTGGCGTTCGTCGTGGTTCTACACACCCTACTACTACAACTCGTGGTATGGTTACAACCACTACTCATGGGGCTACTGGAACTGGAATTTCTGCTATAGTCCCTTCTATGATCCTTGGTACTACCCAAGCTACCGCCCCTACCACCACTATGGCTACTCGAACCCATATAGCAACCGCGACTACTACCGTACAAACCGTGCGGGAGGCGCAAGCAGCAGCCGTAGCAATAACCGCTACATCCCGGGAGCTACAAGCAACTCGGGCTCTACACGCACCTCACGAAGTTCTATCTCTTCTACTCGTGGCTCGGCATCAAGCTACACAACTCCGTCGAGCATTACTACACGTTCGATAAGTGCCACTCGCGGCAGCAGCGCGACAACATCTTCATCGAGCATCTCCAACCGCAACCAAGGAAGTATACCTTCGAATGCAACTCGCACATCAAGTTATAGCCGCAAGGTGGTGTCGACCAGCCCAACAAGCTCATCATCGAGCAGGAATACGGCAACGGCAGCAGCCTCAAGCAGCTCGACAAACGCTAAGAGAAGCTCTCGATTCTCGTTCTCCACATCGCAGAATGAAAATAGTAGTTCTTCATCTTCGCGCAGCAGCAGCAGTTACAACAACAACAACTCGCGCAGCAGCAACAACAACTACTATAACAATAACAGCAGCAGCTACAATTCGCGTAGCAGCTTCGGCAGCAGCTCAAGGAGCAGTGGCAGCAGCTTTAGTAGTGGCAGCAGCAGTGGCGGTTCGCGCAGCATCAGCAGTGGCAGCTCACGTGGCCGTTAGTTGAGATAAGTTAAAATATTATTGCCCACAATTTTGGAATAGATTTTGTGGGCTTTACTACCCAGAATATCAAAGATAGATAGTTATGAAACGTAGATTATCAATAGCGCTACTCGCAACAGTAGCAGCAACACTAATTTCGACAAATACAGAGGCTCAGACCTATGGCGGATGGGTTCTCGACCACGATATAATGATGCCGACAGACTTCGCAATGCTCTCACAGACTCAAGTATTTGGCACCTCTCGCTCGATGGCTATGGGTGGTGCATTTACCTCGTTGGGTGCCGACCTCTCGTCGAGTGTGATTAACCCCGCAGGTTTGGGAATGTATGCCCACGAGACCCTATCATTTACTCCGAAGCTCTCTATTGCTAACTCTCTCAACTCGGGAGTACCCTCCTGGATTGGTAACAGCAAAACGAATTTCGGATTCTCTAACTTAGGCGCCTCATTCAAATTGGTTGAGAATGGCAAAGGCTCACTCATTGCGCTCAATGGTGCGATAACCTACAACCGTTTGGCGGACTATAATACACGTACCTCGTTCTCCTCGGAGAGTCTCTACGACCCCACGACCGATGACTTGGTACCCTCGATAGCCGATATCTTTATCGGTCAGTTGGCTGGAGCAGAAATCTTCCCCGACTCAGAGGGTGGTATGAGCTACGATAATAACCCCTACTTTTGGCCTGCTCAATCAGCCTATAAGACATACCTTATCGACCCTTTGAGTGGCAACAGCGGCTGGGGTACCAACACAATAGGTCACAACGCCTCGGTTCTTAGCTCAATGGAGATGGTCCAACGCGGGCGTGCCGACGAATATTCATTTGCTATTGGTGGCAATGTGGGTAACTTCCTCTATTTTGGCGCAACCCTTGGCTTGCAGGATATCAACCAAGTTACCGAGTATACCTACCAAGAGGAGTATAACTACTACTCTGACGAGGGCTATGCCTATGGTTCGGCTGCCGACCTCGACCCACTGGACTACCAAGCAAGCTACACCAATATATGGCAAAAAACGGCTATCAGTGGTGTGGGCTACAACCTTAAGTTGGGTCTTATAGCTCGTCCTACGCGCTCACTACGCATTGGAGTTGCACTCCACTCACCAACCTACTACAGCTTGGCTCGCACCTACGAGACTTCGACAGCAACCAATATCCTTGGTAATGCCTCTGGTCTCACCCCCTCGGAGGAGTTCTGGGTATCGTCACCCCAATTTATCGACAATTATGAGTATAGCTGGAACTTCCGCACACCACCAAAACTTCTTGTGGGAACCTCGCTTCAAGTGGGTGCTATAGGCATAATCTCTCTCGACTATGAGCGTCAGTGGTACAATTCAATCAGAGTTAGTAATGCCCCTGGAGAACTCACCACGGAGGATTACAAAGCCTCTTATAAGGGAGCCTACCAACCTACCAACACCTTCCGCCTTGGTATCGAGGTCAAACCTCTACCCCTTGTGGCACTCCGCGCTGGTGGTGGCGTAAGCAGCTCTATGGTCAAAGATGAGACTCTCTTCTACAGCTCACCTGTGGCTACCGACTCATCGTATATTACATGTGGTCTTGGCTTCCAACTATCAGCTACTACAACACTCGATTTGGCATACCAATATCACCACCAAAACTACTCTCCATACTACCTGTTCTTCACCGAAACCGCCGCCGATAATAGTAGTGTGTTGAGAGGCAGCAACCTCTTCGAGACATCGATGGATAGAAGCTTTATCACAGCGACACTCACATTTAGAATGTAAATTCCCCCTTAATTTAAAGATGGAAACAAGCCACTTTTTATACGCCTTTGCCCTCACCCTCTTTGCAGGCTTAGCAACGGGCATTGGTAGTCTTATTGCGCTTGTAGCACGTCGAACCAACAAAACATTGCTCTCATTCTCGCTGGGTCTCTCGGCGGGAGTGATGATCTATGTCTCCTTTGTGGAGCTCTTTGGTGAGGCACAGCACTCCCTCACTCTCTCATTTGGTGAGCAGATGGGCTCCCTCTACACTATTTTTGCCTTCTTTGGCGGTGTAACTCTTATCGCACTTATCGACTTTGTGGTTCCCTCGGCAGATAACCCCCACGAACTACGCGGGGTGGAGGATATCGAGAAGAGTGACCCCACGGCTCGCCTACACCGCATGGGGCTACTCACAGCTCTCGCTATAGCTATCCACAACTTCCCAGAGGGAATAGCTACATTTGCTACAGCCTATGAGGATCCTTCACTTGGTTTGGCGATTGCTGTCGCTGTAGCGATACACAATATCCCCGAGGGGATAGCCGTATCAGTGCCAATATTCTACTCCACAGGGAGCCGCAAGAAGGCTTTCTGGTACTCGCTGCTGTCGGGTCTTGCAGAGCCTTTAGGGGGGATCATAGCATATCTTATACTCTCGCCACTGCTCTCCGACGAGCTAATTGGAGTTGTTCTCGCCTCGGTTGCTGGAATCATGGTCTATATTGCAGTCGATGAGTTGCTGCCCGCTGCCCGCGAATATGGGCGTGAGCATGTCTCAATACTTGGCTTCATATTGGGTATGGCGATAATGGCAATAAGTTTAATACTACTAATATAAACCCTATATTTTTCTCTACACACCAAACTTATTTATGATTAACATTCTACTCCTTGTTGGAGGTATTCTCCTGATTTTGGGTGGTGCAAACTACCTTACCGATGGCTCGGCAGCGTTGGCAAAACGTCTCAATGTATCGGAATTTATTATTGGACTCACTATTGTTGCAATTGGCACCTCCACCCCTGAGCTTGTTGTGAGCGTTTTTTCGGCTCTCAATGGCAGTGGCGCGATGGCTATTGGCAATGTGGTAGGCTCGAACATCTTCAACACCTATGTGATCTTGGGTATCTGTGCACTCTTCGCACCTGTTGCGCTCACAGAGCGCAATATGAAGGTAGATATACCTATGGGTATATTGGTATCAACAATTCTACTTTTGGTCTGCTTGGGTGGCACGATACAACGCTACTACGGCATTGTGATGCTTCTTATCTACGTTGCACTTATCATCTACTCTATCAAAACCTCGAAGGGTGATACCTCAGATGCCGAAGAGGGTGAGGAGATCAAGGTGTTGCCTATGTGGTTGACTCTTGTGATGGTTGTAGGAGGTCTGGCAGCACTTATCTATGGAGGTAATATATTCCTTGAGGGTGCTGTCAATATCGCCAAGGAGAATAATATTCCCGACAATATCATCGCTATCACGCTCCTCGCTGGAGGAACCTCACTACCCGAGTTAGCTGCTTCAATAGTATCGCTTATCAAGGGCAAATCTGATATTGCGCTGGGCAATGTTATCGGCTCCAATATCGCAAATATATTGTTGGTACTTGGTGCAAGCTCCTCTATAATACCTTTGTCGATGGGAAGCATAACGCTTTACGATATCATAGTTGTATTGTTTGGTTCCATGATGCTCTACATCAGCGGTTACACATTTGGGAAGCGCCAAATATCGAAGGTTGAAGGCGCCCTGATGCTACTTATATATGGTGGCTACATATGGTGGCTATTATCCTAAAATCATGGAGAAATTAGAATTCCCCTTAACAACATCATTTCAGGTAGCACTTATTGAGGCTGGTTGCGATGAGGCAGGTCGCGGATGCTTGGCAGGAGATCTTTTTGCAGCTGCGGTGATCCTACCTGCCGGTTTCTCGCACCCTCATCTCAACGACTCGAAGAAGATGAGTCTGAGGCGTCGCAATGAGCTACGACACATCATCGAGCAGGAGGCTATTGCTTGGGCTGTGGAGCCACTAAGCGCTGCACGCATAGATGAGATCAATATCCTAAATGCCTCTTTCGAGGCTATGTCTATGGCTGTTAAAAGGCTCTCCACAACACCCGAGCTGCTCTCAATAGATGGTAATAGGTTTAAGACAGAGCTTCAGATACCCTTCAACTGCATAGTTAAAGGAGATGGTAAATATGCAAATATTGCTGCCGCCTCGGTACTCGCAAAGACCTACCGCGATGAGTATATGGAGCGTATTGATGAGGAGTATCCCCAATATGGATGGAAGAAAAATAAAGGATATCCAACTCTTCAACATCGATTGGCGATAGCTGAGCATGGGTTATCCCCCTATCATCGTCTGAGTTTTAATAGCGGTGTGGGGCAGTTGAAGATTGAGTTTTAGGGAGTTGCTGAGAGTTTTTTTTCTGGGACTTTCTGAGACGTATGCGAGGTGAACCTCGGTGATTTGCTCATGGCAACCGGAGGTTGACATTAAAAAAATAGTATACTTAAGTGTTGAAAATTCATTTTCAAAAGCTTAAGTATACTATTTTTTTTGTAGTCGCTGCAAGCGACGAGCAAATCAGTGCAATAATACGCACCCGCGGGGGTGCTATCCCCGCCCGCCGGAGGCAATCCGAAGCGCACAGCAAGCAACCGCAAGCAACTCGAAGCGCACAGCAAGCAACCGCAACTAATCAATAGAGAACATAGCAGCAGCGGCAGCGGTTGTTATCTGGGCGACTCTCTCCACCGGCACAGCATGCAGGTCGGCTATTGTTTTAGCGATCAGAGGGATGTATGACGATTCATTACGTTTTCCGCGGTGGGGAGTAGGTGTTAGGTATGGGGCATCTGTTTCGAGCACTATACGAGATAGCTCCATCGACGCAACCACGGGTGCGAGGGCTGATTTTTTGAATGTCACCACACCCCCTATTCCAAATAGGAAGTCACCAAGGTTCATTATCTTATTATAATCCTCAATTGTTCCGGTGAAAGCATGGATCACACCCCTTAGCCCGCGTGCGGCGAATGGTGTTAGGGATTCTATCAATGCGTCCCACGCATCGCGGCAGTGGATGGCTACGGGGAGGTTATATTTTAGTGCCGCCTCTATTTGGAGTGTTAATGCTTCGCGCTGCTGCTCTTCGAACTCGCGGCTCCAGTAGAGGTCTATACCTATCTCACCCACAGCGCAGTAGGCTCCAGCGTTTGCCGCAAGGAGCCTCTCCACCTCTTCTATCTCGGTTCGCCACTGAGGGTTGTCATTGATTGATGTTGGGTGCACCCCCACCATTGGAATGCAACAGCCGTAGCTTTGAGCAATTGCTGTGAGTGCGGGTCGACATTCTGAGTCAATGTCGGGGAGCAACATATGTGAGACTCCGGCATTGAGGGCACGGGCAACCACCTCATCGCGGTCGAGGTCAAACTCCTCGGCGTAGAGGTGGGTATGAGTATCAATGAATCTCATTATTGAGCAAGGAGGAATCTCTCACAGTCGAGTGCAGCGATGCATCCCGAGCCTGCGGCAGTTATTGCTTGGCGGTAGTGAGGATCTTTGACATCACCAGCGGCAAATACCCCCTCTACGGAACACTTCGAGGTGTTGGGCTCTGTTACAATATATCCCTCATTGTCGAGCGTTATTTGATCTTTGAAGAGCTCGGTGTTGGGGTGGTGACCAATAGCCACAAAGAATCCCATGATGTCGAGTGTGGTCTCTGTGCCATCTGTGTGGCGCACGAGAGCCCCAGTCACACCACTCTCATCGCCAAGCACTTCGGCTGTAGTATGCTCGAAGAGCACTTTGATGTTGGGGGTGTTGAAGAGTCTCTCCTGCATCGCCTTTGAGGCACGGAGATGATCCTTGCGCACGATGAGATATACTTGGCGGCATATCGAGGCGAGGTATGTAGCCTCCTCACAAGCGGTGTCGCCACCACCCACCACAGCAACATCCTTTTTGCGGTAGAAGAATCCATCACAAGTTGCACAGGCGCTAACTCCCTGCCCACGATATTTGGTCTCGGAGGGGAGACCTAAGTATTTAGCTGTGGCACCAGTAGAGATGATAATGCTCTGCGCCTCAATCTCGTGCGATCCATCGACAACGACGTGGAAGGGGCGCGAGCTGAGATCCACACTTGTGATGATGCCAGTGCGGATATCGGCACCAAAGCGCTCTGCTTGGCGGCGAAGATCCTCCATCATTGTTGTGCCGTCGATACCCTCGGGGTATCCAGGGAAGTTTTCAATATCGGTGGTTGTGGTGAGCTGACCTCCAGGCTCCAATCCTTGGTAGAGCACAGGTGAAAGATTTGCTCTTGAGGTGTATATTGCAGAGGTGTAGCCCGCGGGGCCACTACCTATGATTAAACATTTTAGTGATTCCATGATATATATAATTTACAATTCAAAATTCAATTTTATAGCTGCTCCACCCCACGAATTTATCTGGTGAGTCCTATTGTGAAGTATCTTAGAGCCATTTTTGATGGTTATCTGCGCCTCAAAGGGAGGATGATCGACAATAGGTTCATTCTTGCCTTGAGGGGTTATTTGGGGGATAAAGTAGATTATTGTCTCGATGCTGCTCGCTGCCTTCGCTTCGAGCCTCACGAAGTTTTCACCCTGCGCGCGGTGGGCAGCAACAAGATAGAGTTGAGTGGCAAGTGTGTCGAAGCCTCCACACACGACAATAGTATCGTAGCGCGAATATCCTATGTAGTTACTCTCAACAATTATCTCAATCATAGCTCTCTCTTCTTCTCTTCATGCTCGAAGTGCTGCATGCCAAATAGCAATAAGAGTACCGCACCTACCGAGATGTAGCTGTCGGCAAGATTAAAAATAGCTCCAAAGAAGTAGTTGTTGCTATCGACCAAGAAGGAAAGGAATGAAGGGACATTGTTCCATTGGAATAGAGGAAAGTAAAACATGTCGACAACCTTACCCATCATTGGCGCCGCATAGGAGCCCCCGAAGTGTGCTACACTATGCACCGTAGACTCCGAGAAGATCATACCATAGAGCGCACAATCGATCATATTGCCAATAGCTCCCGCAGTTATCATAACAATAGGTACCACAACCATAGTGTGGGTCCCCTTCTTAACCAAGTTCTTGATGTAGACCAACAAAAAACCAATCAGCACAACCCTGAAAAGACTCAAGAAGAGCTTCCCCCAATCATAACTGCCACTCTGAGCTATCTGCATCCCAAACGCAGCCCCATTATTCTCGATAAAACGAAGCTGAAACCAGTCGGGGAAGATTATTATCGCCTCCCCAAGTGAGAAATTTGTCTTGATCCAAAACTTTAAAAGCTGATCCAGTAGAATCAGAATAACCATTATGATGGTTACATGTCTTAATTTCATGCCTAATTATTGTATTTAGTAGTCAATAGTAGCCCAGATGAACTTCGTACACACCCTTAGCAGATGCAAAGCTACAATAAAAAAATCATATTGCGAAGAGTAAAGATCTATTTTGCAGGGCAAACACACGAAAATATTATCTCTTGCTGCCTTCGGCGGGCGCTTGCTTGCTTTCTGTGCGCTTTTTGCTTCTTTCTGTGCGCTTCTTTCTGCCTCCGGCGGGCGGGGATAGCACCCCCGCGGGTGCGTATCATTGCTTCTTTCTGTGCGCTTCTTTCTGCCTCCGGCGGGCGGGGATAGCACCCCCGCGGGTGCGTACCATTGCGCTTTGGGCTTAGAGATTGCATCTTTAAGATTATAAAGAGCAAGGAGTTGCCGCAAATAAATTTGCACAACTCCCTGCTCTTTATAATTTTTAAATGCCTTTGGCATTTAAACCCAAATCGAGGTGAACCTCGCTGATGTGGTGGTGGCAACCGAAGGTTGACACAGAGAGATCTATTATGAGGAGAAATGAAAGTTGGGCGTGTAAGAGATGTGAACCTCGCTGATGTGGTGGTGGCAACCGAAGGTTGACACAGAGAGATCTATTATGAGGAGCGTTGAAAATTCATTTTCAAAAGCTCATCATAATAGATCTCTCGCAGAGGGGCAAAGCCCCCACCACATAAGTGCAACAAAAAAAAGTCAAAAACGAAGTTTTTGGATCCAAGCTTGCTTGGTGCCGCGCGGCATGAGCGCGATGAGCAAGCTCCCCAAGCGGCAACCCCAAGCAAAGCCCCACCACATAAGTGCAACAAAAAAAGTCAAAAACGAAGTTTTTGGATCCAAGCTTGCTTGGTGCCGCGCGGCATGAGCGCAATAAGCAAGCAAAACAAAGCAGCAAAACAAGTTGTACACCATGCGATTGCCCCTCAAAAAAAGTACTTAGAGGTAGTTCAGGCGGCCCACGAATACACTTCGTCCCTCGCAGGTGCCCTCAATAGAGATGCACGTTGGATTTTGGTGCCAAGCTCCCAACAGTATCAACTCGCCAAATTTTGCTTCGTGGTTGAAGTTTAGTGTAAAATCCTTAAGTGCATGCTCCTTAGATATTTGCAGTGGGGAGTGGTCGCACACCCACTCTAAGTAACGTGCATTGTTGACATGTTGGTTAACATCCATATCGGAGTATACGACCTTATGCTCGCCCACGGGAGTGGCTTGTCCCATGCACTCTATGCGCTCTGCCTCGGCTTCGAGGGCATCACTGTTGTAGGATAGAAGCTGCAACTCACTATTGCTGCCAAATATCCTATCCACTCGGCTTATGCGTCGCGTTTGAGTATTTATTATTAGCCACGAGGTGGTCACTTTGATTATTGGACGCTCCTGTGAGTCGTAGAAGATATAGTCGCGCAACGCAAAGAGTCCCGATTGCCGCTTGTGCCATGTGCGTACCCTTACCTGCTCTCGCCATGCGGGCAGCCGCTCAATCTGGGCATGCACTCTTGAGAGCACCCATGCTGCATTGAGTTCTGCGAGGAGGTCGTAGCCAAACCCCAACTGCGACGAGTGGATGTAGGCAACCTCCTGGCAGATATTGAGTAGGGAGGTGGGTTTGAGGTAGCCCCAGATATCCATGTCGCATGACGAAACCACAAATGTATGGTCTAAATATGCTCCATCATTTATCATTGCGTCACCTCTTAAAGTTTAACCTTGTAGGGGGAGTACATCACCATACCATCCTTCGAGAAGAGTGGTTCGAGAGCCTGATGAGCGCTATCCACCTCTTTGAGGTTGAGAGGGTTGGAGATGTTGAGAAGTGACTGAGCTTTGGCGCTCACGCCCGAGAGAATTGCAGCTAACCCTGTTAGCTCCTCGCTCATCTCAACTATGCGATACTCTTCGAGACCCGCCTTGTTGCCCGCTATCGCCACAGCCTCTTTGAGTCCTCCAATCGAGTCGGCAAGACCCAACTCAACAGCCTCGCTGCCACTCCACACACGACCTTGAGCAATTTCGAGCACCTTCTCCAGTGGTAGGTTGCGCCCCTGAGCAACAAGCGACGTGAAGCGAGAGTATACCTTATCGACATTTTGAACCATCATCTTACGTTCAAAGTCGGTGAGGCTCTTCAAAGAGCTCATAAAGCCTGCCGAGGTGTTGGTCTGCACGCCATCGAAGGTTATTCCTAAATTATTTTGTAGTGCCGACTCCACATCGAACATAACGCTAAAAACGCCTATAGAACCGGTGATGGTGAGGCGGTCAGCCACGATAACGTCGGCAGGTGCCGAGATGTAGTAGCCTCCCGAAGCGGCATAACTACCCATAGATACGATTAGAGGCTTCTCTTTGCGTAGTAGCTCTAATTCGCGCCACATAACATCGGATGCCAACGCGCTACCACCTGGTGAGTTCACACGAAGCACAACAGCTTTGATCGACTCATCGTAGCGAGCCTTGCGGATTGTGGCTGCTGTGGCATCGCCATAGACTTTGTTGTCGGATCCATTTCCATCGACTATACTACCCTCGGCATAGATTATAGCTACCTTCTCGGCACCATAGCTGCTTAGAGGCTCGCCAAGTGAGAAGATGTAGTCGCTGAAGGAGATGTAGTTCACCTTATTGTCGTCGCCATTGATCTGAGCACCAGCCTCACGGAAGAGCGCGGGGAGTTGATCCTCATAGATCAATCCATCGACCATACCTCTCTCAAGTGCCAACTCAACATCCATACACTCCAAATTATCGGCAATTGAGTTTACCTGATCGAGGGTGAGACCACGCGACAGAGCGACATCGCCCGCAATAACACCCCACATAGAACCCAATAGCTGCTCCATCTGAGCACGGTTGGCTGGCGACATCTTGTCTAAGATGTAGGGCTCAACAGCCGACTTGAAGCGACATGTGGAGGGGCGAAACACCTCAACGCTCATATCCAATTTGTCGAGTAGCCCCTTGTAGAACATGGTGCTGGATGCCATACCCTGCCAGAACATCATCCCCTCGGGCTCCACATAGAGCTTATCGGCAACCGAAGAGAGGTAGTATCCCGATTGAGTGTAGATGTCGTTGTAGGCGATAATTGGCTTGCCGCTCTTCTCCTTGAAGAGTGCAAGGGCTGAGCGGATCTCCTCCAATGCTGCGGTAGAGACGCTCGACATAGGGCTGATGTGGAGGTATATAGCCTCAATATTATCATCCGTTGTGGCTGCCTCAATTGCGGTGAGTGCATCAAGCAGTGTGAGGCTTGGCACCATCTCCATTGTGGAGAAGTTGAGCTGCGCAAAGGGGTTTGTTTGAGGCGCCTCCGAGAAGGTCTCATTGAGCTCAATTTTGAGAATCGACTCTGCGGAGAGTGTAACCTCCTCACTAAGACTCAACGAACCCGCAAAGCCAATAAGAAGAACTAACCAAAGTATAAAACCAAGAATGCCACTGACAATAGAGCCAAGCACAACAATCCAAAATAGTTTAAAATAATTCATAATGCTTTTTATTTGAAAAAGTTAATAATCGATATATGTTACAAAGATAACGATTTAAAAGCATTATTGCAATAATAAAAAATAAACGTAGCAAGTAAACGCGCGAAAAAAAATTGCTCATCGCGCCTTGGGTTGTTTGGGTTGGGTATGGGTTTGGTTGGTAGTTGGTTGCTTGGTAGTTGGTTGCTTGGTAGTTGGTTGCTTGGTAGTTGGTTGCTTGTTGGTTGGTTGCTTGTTGCAGCTCTTTGAGCTGCTCGCCCTCTGCGCATTTTTGTTTCAAAAATGCTTTTTTTGAGGGAGGGCGATGGCTGGGGACTGCGCTCATGCCGCGCGGCACCAAGCTTAGCTTGGATGCAAAAGCCTTTGGCTTTTGACTTTTTTTTGGTGTTTGCTTTGGTGTTTGCTTGGGTTGGTTGCTTGCTTGTTGCAGCTCTTTGAGCTGCTCGCCCTCTGCGCATTTTTGTTTCAAAAATGCTTTTTTTGAGGGAGGGCGATAGCTGGGGACTGCGCTCATACCGCGCGGCACCAAGCGAGCTTGGATCCAAAAGCCTTTGGCTTTTGACCCCTTTGGGTTTGTTTGTTACTTGTTGCAGCTTCCCGCGATCATCGTTCCATTGAGGAATACTTTTTCGATCAGGGGAGAGGTGTAAGCGTAGGTGAAGTAATCAAGTGAGGGTATAGGCTTAGTAATAAAGAAGTTAGCTACTTTCCCCACTCCTATCGAACCATAGTTGTTGCTTTCGCCCATGGCGGCGGCACCATTTATTGTTGTGGCATTTATCGCCTCGGTGGGTGTCATGCGTAGTGTCATTGTAGCCAGCGAAGCTATCATGCGCATTGAGCCCATTGGCGACGACCCCGGGTTGAAGTCGGAGGCTAAAGCAACCTTGGCGCCAGCCTCAATCAAGCGGCGAGCAGGAGGGTAGGGTATACCCAAAAAGATAGCGGCTCCAGGCAGGAGTGTAGCCACCGTCTCGGCTGTCGAGAGTGCCTCTATCTCGGGCTCTTCGATCCTTTCGAGGTGATCCACCGAGAGTGCGTTGTGTGCCACTCCAAGCTGCACACCGCCCGAATTGGCAAGCTCATTGGCGTGAATCTTTGGACGCATGCCATGCTTTGCGGCAGCCTCCACTATGCGCTCAGTCTCGGAGAGTGTGAAGAACCCTTTGTCGCAAAATACATCTACAAAGTCCGCTAAGGAGTCGGCAGCTACCGCCGGTATCATCTCGTTGATAATCAAGTCGACATACTCCACTTGGCGGTTAGCGTAGGCGCGTCCCACGGCATGAGCCCCCAAGAATGTTGAACGCACGGCAAGTGGCGATGTCTCACCTATGCGGCGCACAACACGGAGCATCTTCAGCTCATCCTCGGTGGTCAATCCATATCCGCTTTTGATCTCTACGAGTCCTGTGCCCTGCGCAATGATCTCGTCTATGCGCCCCATAGCTTGGGTGTAGAGCTCCTCTTCGGTTGTTGCGTGGAGCAGGTCCGCCGAGTTGAGTATTCCGCCACCTCGCTGGGCTATCTGCTCATAGCTAAGTCCATTGATCTTGTCGACATATTCGCCCTCGCGGCTACCTGCATATACAAGGTGTGTGTGCGAGTCGCAAAACGAGGGGAAGAGATATCCCCCTTTGGCATCGACCACTTTGGTTGCCTCAACCTCGCAGGGCTCATCCATCGAGCCCCATCCAGCGAAGCGATCATCCTCGACAAGCAACCAAGCGTTGTTGAGGGTCTCTATTTGAGACATCTCGGCACCTCGTAGCGACTCCACACCCTCGGTGTCGAGCCCTACAAGGCAACCAATATTAGATATTAGGAGCGTCATTTTCTGCAATAAATTTTACTGAACTTGCGATGTGTGTGTAGAGCACCTCATCGCAGTCGACAAATGGTACAATCTTGCGGTACTCGGCAACTACCTCCTCAATTATAGCGGAGCTACGTAACGGACGTCGGAACTCCAACGCCTGAGCAGCATTGAGCAGCTCGATAGCCAACACACGCTCCACGTTGAGCACCACTCTGCGTAGCTTGGTAGCAGCATTCGAGCCCATACTCACGTGATCCTCCTGACCTTGTGACGAGGTGATAGAGTCCACCGAAGCAGGCATGCATAACCCCTTTGTTTGGCTCACAATAGAGGCAGCAGTATATTGAGGAATCATAAATCCACTATTGAGACCCGGCTTAGCGACCAAGAAGCTTGGCAAGCCCCGCACACCAGCAACCAATTGATATACACGGCGCTCAGCAATATTGGCAAGCTCCGCCATAGCTATCGCCAAGAAGTCCATCGCAAGGGCTATAGGCTGTCCGTGGAAGTTACCTGCCGAGATAATCTCGTCGGTATCCGGAAATATCGTTGGGTTGTCGGTGGTAGAGTTGATCTCAGTTGTGATAACACTCTCGACATAGGCTATACTATCTTTCGAGGCGCCATGAACCTGTGGAATACAGCGGAAGGAGTAGGGGTCTTGCACAGCCTTGCCCTCAGCCGAAAGCATCTCGCTACCCTCCAACAGTGCTCTAAAGCGACGAGCAGTCTCGATCTGCCCTGCATGCGCACGCACCTGCTGAACATTGTCGCTAAAGGGCTCAATACGTCCGTTAAAGGCGTCGAGCGCAAGAGCTCCCAACGTGTCAGACCAGTCACTAAGGCGCTTCGCCTTGATGAGAGACCACACACCATAGGCACTCATAAACTGAGTACCATTGAGAAGCGCCAAGCCCTCCTTGGAGTGGAGCGTAACCGCCTTCCACCCAAAGTGATCATTAACTACCGCCGATGCCATGACCTTACCTTGATACTCCACCTCACCAAGACCCAAAAGTGGCAACGAGAGGTGTGCCAAGGGCGCTAAGTCTCCCGAAGCACCCAGAGAGCCCTGCTCATAGACCACAGGCAGAATATCGTTGTTGTAGAGCTCGATCATACGTTCGAGTGTCGTGAGCTGCACTCCCGAGTGACCATAGGCAAGTGACTGAATCTTAAGGAGTAACATTAGCTTTACAATAGGTGAGGCTACTCTGTCTCCCGTGCCACAGGCGTGCGACATCACCAAGTTGGATTGAAGCTGCGAAAGCTCACCTGGACTTATCGAGATGTTGCAAAGAGAGCCAAAACCTGTAGTGACACCATAGATGGGACTCTCCTGCGTAGCCATCTTCTCATCGAGATATTGACGACACTTGGTGACACGAGTGCGTGCATCGTCACTAAGGGTGATTTTGTAGTTCTGCTCTAAGATTGTGCGTAGCATATCTATTGTAAGATGCTCAGCGCTAATTTGGTGAATCATAGTGTTTTGGGTTGTGTATTTTTTTTGATATTTCTTTCTTTCTTTTTGTTTCTTGCTGTGCGCTTCGGTTCCTTTCTGTGCGTTTCGGACTGTCTCCGACGGGTGGGGATGGCACCCCCACGGGTGCGTACCTTTTTGCGCTTATTATTGTGGGCGCTTGTAGCGCTTACGATCTTTAATAGTAAAGGTAGTCTTATGAAAGCTCGCTTTCAACGACAACATTTACTATTAAAGATCTATGTCAACCTACGGTTGCCACCACAAAATAAGCGAGGTGAACCTTGGGTGAACCTGACTAATAAAAGTTATTGCCCCCCTGCTCTCATTGTGGTTAAACCCCTAACGCCTGCTCTATAAGCGCATCATCGGCTAAGTTAGGTAGTGTGACTTTGAGTGAGGGGTTACGTTCCATAGCTCTTTTTATGGCAAATATTGCACCTTCGTTGCGAGCCCAGCTGCGGCGTGAGATTCCGTTGTTGACATCCCAGTGAAGCATCTGCACGATGTGACGTTGCGACTCTGTAGAGCCATCTATCACCATGCCGAAGCCTCCGTTTATCACCTCGCCCCAGCCTACGCCACCACCATTGTGGATCGAGACCCACGTGGCGCCACGGAATGAGTCGCCAATAACGTTTTGTATTGCCATGTCGGCAGTAAACTGCGAACCATCGTAGATGTTGGATGTCTCACGGTAGGGTGAGTCGGTGCCCGAAACATCGTGGTGGTCACGCCCCAAGACTATAGGTGCCGAGATCTCGCCCGAAGCTATAGCGCGGTTAAATGCCTCAGCTATAAGTGTGCGACCCTCGCAGTCGGCATAGAGTATACGAGCCTGAGAGCCTACGACCAACTTGTTGGTGGCAGCCTCACGTATCCAGTGGAGGTTGTCGAGCAACTGAGAGCGTATCTCCTCAGGCGCTTCGGCAGCCATCGACTCCAATACCTCGGCAGCTATGCGGTCTGTAGTTGCTAAATCCGCCTCGGTGCCCGATGTGCAGACCCAGCGGAAGGGGCCAAATCCATAGTCGAAGAACATAGGACCCATAATATCTTGAACATACGAAGGGTAGCGGAAGAGCCCATTTGGCAACACCACATCGGCACCAGCACGTGAAGCCTCTAACAAAAAGGCATTACCATAGTCGAAGAAGTACATACCTTGGTCGGTAAGCTTGGTGATGGCTGCCGCTTGACGACGCAATGACTCCTCGACCCTCAGTTTGAACTCGGCAGGGGAGTCAGCCATCATTGTGTTGGACTCCTCATAGCTGAGACCAACAGGGTAGTAGCCTCCAGCCCAAGGGTTGTGGAGTGAGGTTTGGTCTGAGCCTAAGTCGACTTTTACGTTGTCGGAGGCTAAGCGCTCCCACAAATCTACCACATTACCTACGTAGGCGAGTGATACCGCCTCCTTGGCTGCTGTAGCCTCCTCGATGCGCACCATAAGTGTGTCGAGTGAGTAGTGTAGCTCGTCGACCCACCCTTGCGAGTGACGCTTTTGGGCAGCTGTTGCGTTGACCTCAGCTACAACCGACACCACGCCCGAGATAACGCCCGCCTTGGGTTGAGCTCCCGACATCCCACCAAGTCCCGAAGAGACAAAGAGCATGCCCGCAGGAGAGGTTTGACCCTCGCTCATGCGCTTGCGTGCAGCATTGAGCACGGTGATAGTTGTTCCGTGAACTATGCCCTGAGGTCCAATATACATATAGGAGCCTGCTGTCATCTGACCATATTGCGACACTCCGAGAGCATTCATACGCTCCCAGTCATCGGGCTTAGAGTGGTTGGGGATCACCATTCCATTGGTTACAACCACGCGTGGAGCCTCTCGATGTGAGGGAAACAAACCCATAGGGTGTCCCGAATACATCACTAAGGTCTGCTCATCGGTCATCTCGGCAAGGTACTTCATCGTTAGGCGATACTGTGCCCAGTTTTGGAATACTGCACCATTACCACCATAGGTGATAAGCTCGTGAGGATGTTGCGCCACAGCCTTGTCGAGATTGTTTTGGATCATCAACATTATAGCTGCTGCCTGACGTGAGCGGTGTGGATACTCATCGATTGGGCGTGCATAGATCTCGCCCTCAGGGCGTAGACGGTAGATATATATTCTACCATATGTAGCAAGCTCCGCGGCAAATTCTGCTGCAAGCTCGGCATGTTGCTCCGCGGGGAAGTAGCGCAAGGCGTTGCGAAGTGCCAGCTGCTTCTCCTCGCGCGAAAGTATCTCCTTGCGACGTGGCGCATGGCTCACACTCACATCGAGCGGACGAGCCGCAGGCAACACCGTTGGGATTCCTTCTAATATCTCTTTTTGAAAATCTGTCATATCTTTTTTTGTTGGGTGGTCTAAGAATCTGTTTAAATTTCTCTCATCTATTTTGTTAAGGATCTGTCACTTTGCTTTTCTCTTTTTGCACTGCGTTACATAGGCACCGCTATGCGCCTTATGCAAAGAGAGAAAATCAAAGCAACATCTCTCTTAACAAATTTAGCGAGAAAAACTTAAACAGATTCTAAATTAGAGATTGACTAAAGCCCTCTAATATATTCGTCAATCGCCTTTGCGGCAGTACGACCAGCGCCCATGGCAAGGATTACAGTTGCGGCACCTGTCACCACGTCGCCACCTGCAAATACCCCTTTGCGTGATGTTGCACCCGAGTCATCTGCCACCACACAGCCCCAACGGTTGGTGTCGAGACCCTTGGTTGTCGAGGCGATAAGTGGGTTTGGAGAGGTTCCAAGAGCCATGATTACTACATCACACTCAACCTCGAAGTTAGAGCCCTCTTTGACAACTGGCGAACGGCGTCCACTTGCATCAGGCTCGCCAAGCTCCATCTCTACGCACTCTATAGCGCGCACCCAGCCACCATCTTTAGCCAAGATTTGGGTTGGGTTGGTGAGCATCTTAAAGTCGATACCCTCCTCTTTGGCGTGGTGCACCTCCTCCAAACGTGCAGGAAGCTCAGCCTCACCACGGCGGTATACTATAGTTGCCTTAGCACCCAAGCGCTTTGCGGTACGCACTGCATCCATCGCTACATTGCCACCACCTACTACAACTACGCTCTCGCCAGTGAAGATTGGGGTGTCGTAATCTGCATCGTATGCCTTCATCAGGTTGGCACGTGTAAGGAACTCATTTGCCGATACAACTCCGTTGAGGGTCTCACCAGGGATATTCATAAAGCGAGGTAGACCGGCTCCAGAGCCAATAAAGACTGCATCGAAGCCCTCCTCGTCGATCAATGAGTCGACAGTCACGGTGCGGCCCACAATAACGTCGGTCTCGAACTTAACGCCCAAAGCCTCAACTGCTGCGATCTCTGCCGCTACGATCTTCTCCTTAGGGAGTCGGAACTCGGGAATACCATAGACCAACACACCACCCAATTTGTGGAGTGCCTCGAACACAGTAACCTCGTAGCCCATCTTAGCCAAGTCGCTTGCACAAGCCAAGCCAGCAGGACCACTACCCACGATAGCCACCTTGCGGCCATTAGCCTCAATCTCGCACTTGGTTTGACCCATATTCTCGATCTTCCAGTCGCCCACAAAGCGCTCCAATTGACCAATAGAGACGCTCTCGCCCTTGATACCCAAGATACAAGAGCCCTCACACTGAGTCTCCTGAGGACATACTCGACCGCAGACACTTGGTAGAGATGAATCCACAGCGATAGCTGCAACAGCACCCTGTAGGTCACCTGCCGCAATGCGACCAATGAATCCTGGGATGTTGATACCCACTGGGCAAGCAGCCACACAACGTGGTTTCTTACACTCCAAGCAGCGAGATGCTTCGGCCTGAGCCTCCTCTAAATTAAATCCATAGCATACCTCCTCGAAGTTGGTTGCTCTAACTTTTGGGTCTTGTTCACGTGCTTTTGTACGTGCTATTTTTGTTGCCATATCTTTTATTTGTTATTTATCTAATCCAATTCGACACTTGTGTCCTGCCTCACGCTCAGCCTCGATTGCTGCTGCACGCTCTTCGAGTGAACGGTACATACCTATGCGGCGTAGAGCCTCATCGAAGTCCACTTGGTGACCATCGAACTCGGGACCCTCGACACATGTGAAACGCACCTTGCCACCCACTGTCACACGACATGCACCACACATACCTGTTCCGTCGACCATAAGTGTGTTGAGCGAAACTATTGTTGGCATCTCATACTTCTTGGTGGTGAGTGTCACAAACTTCATCATAATCATTGGACCAATAGCAACACAGACGTCATATTTGTTACCCTCGGACATAAGCTCCTCGATCTTGGCGGTGACCAAGCCTTTGAAGCCTGCGCTACCGTCGTCGGTACAGATGTAGAGGTTTGTGGCAACCTTGCTCATCATCTCCTCGAAGATAATCATCTCGCTATTTTTAGCACCTACTATCACATCGACCTCAACACCTTGGTCGTGCAACCACTTCACCTGAGGGTATACTGGAGCTGCTCCCACGCCACCTGCAACAAAGAGATAACGACGAGATTTAACCTCTTCGAGAGGCTCATCAATAAAGTCTGAGGGGCGACCCAGTGGGCCTGCAAAGTCCACAAGGAAGTCGCCAACTTCCATGTGACATATTCTACGTGTCGAAACACCGATTGTTTGGATTACGATAGTTACCCAACCCTCCTCGGCATTGAAATCAGCAATGGTGAGCGGAATGCGCTCGCTCTTCTCGTCTGTGCGAACAATGATAAACTGCCCAGGTTTTGCCGAAGAGGCTACGCGTGGAGCCTTGATCTTCATTAGCGAGATGTTAGGGGCGATCTCTTTTTTTTCTAATACTTCAAACATAATTTTCCTTATCTATTTCAGTGATTAATTTGTCTCTTCTTTGTGGGGTGGTTTCTAATCTACAATTGTCGCTGTGGCTCTCACCCTCACCACAGGTTGATCGGGGTCGTTGAGCGTAAGGGTCAAATAGCGCGAGAAGCTACCATAGGATGTGACACCCTTGTCGACCCACAATTGAAATTTGCGGCTGTCACCAGCTGCCACCCTGTCGCCAACTGTGATATTGCTATTTATCCCCTCGCCAAGCTCCACTTGACGTACAACGAGTTCGCTCACTCCGCTATTTTCGAGTGTGAAGCTCTGCTTCTGCGATGCTTGACCACGCTTCAACTCGCCAAATCTTATAGTGCTTTTGTCGCGGCTGACGATAGGTGGAGCACTCCGCTCCTCCTTGGTGAAGTCATCTATCCCATGCGCGTTGACCATCAAGCGGTATTTCGACTCCTTGCCGTTGACCTCGACAATATATTTGTCGTTAAGTAGCCCATAGTAACCGCGATTCTTGCGTAGGTCGTAGCCCACCTCAAAGGTGCCACTTTCCCCCGCGGCAATGCTTTGAGGTGCCTCCACCTCCAACACTCCACTCTCTTTGTCGGGACGTAGCGCAATTGTGATTGCTCTCTTCGAGGTGTTGATATAGGAGACCTGGCTCTTTTTGATCTCTCCCTGCTCGATGTGGGAGAGTGCATAATAGTTCGACGCAAAGCGCAGACCCTCGCCCATCTCAAAAGGGTAGCGCTCTTCGACGCTCTTTGTGCGAGGTGTCACATCGCCTGTGATTGTCAATACATATTTTTTGTTGTGTGGCGCAATTACAACTTGAATAGTCTTGGAAAATTTACCTGGTCGATCCATCGGGTCGTAGGTCACCTTGATTGTCGACGAGCTCCCAGCAGCAATTGGCTGACGTGAATATTCGGGAACCGTGCAGCCACAAGAGCTAACAGCGGCAACGATAACAGCGGGTTTATCGCCCGTGTTTTTATAAGAAAATATATGTGTCACCCCACCCCCATCTTCGGCTATTGTGCCGAAATCAAAAGTTAGAGACTCAAAGGTTAGCTCCTGGGAGCGTACAGCGTGTGGTGTTAATATATAGATTAACAGCAATATAAGGCTTAAATAGTGTTTCATAAACATCTCGTTTTGATATTAGCTACTACAAAAATACAAAAAAAAAGTAAAAAAACACCCAAAAGTTTTGCAGATTAAAAAAAAGCCCTTATATTTGCACCACGAAAACAGAACAATACTATTGTTGCTCGTTTCACAGTTCTTTAAATTTGCCTGAATAGCTCAGTTGGTTAGAGCACATGACTGTTAATCATGGGGTCCTAGGTTCAAGTCCTTGTTCAGGCGCAAACGTTCTTTATAGTGAATTTCACCGTAAAGATACGGGAGTTTAGCTCAGCTGGTTCAGAGCATCTGCCTTACAAGCAGAGGGTCGGGGGTTCGAATCCCTCAACTCCCACTCAACCACTCATCGAGTGGTTTTTTTATCCCCGCCGCCCGCCTGTTGCCCGCCTCAGATGCTGTAATAGACATCGGAGAACAACAAACTCCTCGTTTCACCGAGAAGTGCCGAAGTGGAGAGGAAGCCGAGAGGAGAGGAAGTGAAGAGGAAGTGAAGAGGAAGTGAAGAGGATAAAATAAAGAGAACAAAATGGAGAAATCCAACAAAACAATATTGGGAGTTTAGCTCAGCTGGTTCAGAGCATCTGCCTTACAAGCAGAGGGTCGGGGGTTCGAATCCCTCAACTCCCACAGATTTTAAAAGCTACTCGCAAGAGTAGCTTTTTGCGTTCCATCTCCCCAGCGAGAAGCCCCAAAGCGCAATGATACCCACCCGCGGAGGTGCTTGTTTCCGCCCGTCGGAGGCAGAAGCGTACTGCAAGCAAGAAGGTACCCACCCGCTGGAGGCATATAGAAATAATCTTTTTCGTGCGTTTGCCCTCTATTAGTAGCGAAATTATTTCAATATTAGTAGCATTATTGTTAACTTTGTAGTTTAAAACAAAGAAGCAAGGATCTGTTTTAACTTTTTTCTTTTGTGTCAGTTGCATAGCAGTAGTTTATTCGATGAGGGCACAAGGGGGAGGGGTGAAGTTGCGGATCCTTAAAAAGTAGGCAATAAAATTTTAAACATATTCGAAATATACAACAATAGCATGAATATCTCATACAACTGGCTTAAGCGCTACCTAAAGAGTGATCTCTCAGCCGAGAGAGTAGCAACGGTATTAACAGACATTGGACTCGAAGTAGACTCTTTCGAGAAGATCGAAACGATCAAGGGGGGTCTACAAAATGTCCTAATTGGCGAGGTTCTCACCTGTCAGCCACACCCCGATTCAGATCATCTCAACATCACAACGGTCGATGTAGGCGCTGAGGCACCGCTTCAGATTGTTTGCGGTGCTGCCAACTGTCGAGCGGGTCTCAAAGTGGTATGTGCCACTGTGGGTGCTGTGCTCTACCCTACGGGCTCCGAGGAGGAGTTCAAGATCAAACGTTCTAAGATTCGAGGTGTGGAGTCACTTGGTATGCTCTGCGCGGAGGATGAACTTGGATTGGGTCACGGTCATGAGGGCATTATGGAGCTCCCCACTGAAACTTGTGTGGGAACCCCTGCAAAGGAGTATTTTGGCATTAAGGATGACTACCTCTTCGAGATTGGTCTCACCCCCAATCGTGTTGATGCAGCCTCTCACATTGGTGTGGCACGAGACTTGGCAGCATACCTCAAGAGCCATGGTGAGAGCTATGAGCTCTCAATGCCAAGCGTCGAGGCATTTGCAGTAGACTCCACCGAGGGAGCAATTGAGGTGGAGGTGCGCAATAGTGAGGCGGCACCACGCTATGCAGGTCTCACCATCAGAGGTTGTAAGGTAGCTCCTTCACCCGAGTGGATGCAAAATGAGCTTCTGGCAGCTGGTCTCACCCCCAAAAATAACTTAGTCGATATCACCAACTACATACTCTTTGAGCTTGGTCAACCTCTACACGCATTCGATGCCGACAAGATCGAGGGTGGCAAGGTGGTTGTCACAACCTGTGACGAGGGTACCAAGTTCACTACGCTCGACTCAGTGGAGCGCACCCTTACCAGCTCCGACCTTATGATCTGCTCCGCTCAGAGAGCAATGTGCTTGGCGGGAGTCTTTGGCGGCTTGGAGTCGGGTGTGAGTGACTCTACGGTCAACATCTTCTTGGAGTCGGCATACTTCAACCCTGTGTGGGTACGTAAGAGCGCTAAGCGATTTGGTCTCAACACAGATGCCTCATTCCGCTTTGAGCGTGGTATAGACCCCAACATTCAGATCTATGCCCTCAAGCGCGCTGCTCTTCTCTACAAGGAGTTGGCTGGTGGCGAGATCGTTGGACCCATCATCGACAACTACCCAACACCAATCGAAGATTTCCGCTTCGAGATATCTCTTGACCGCACTCGCAAGCTTATTGGCAAGGATATCCCCTCGCAGACGCTTCGCGATATCATCGAGGCGCTCGACGTCAAGATCGAGGGTGAGGAGGGCGAGACCCTTAGCGTGGCTGTGCCTGCGTATCGTGTCGATGTACAACGCGAGGCGGATCTTATTGAGGATATCCTCCGAATATATGGCTACAACAACGTGGAGATCCCCTCTCACGTCAAATCTACCATCTCCTATGCTCCACGTCCAGACCGTAGCAAGCTGATGAATATGACCGCTGATCTCCTCTCGGCTAATGGCTACACCGAGATCATGTCCAACTCACTCACCAAGGCAACATACTACGACTCACTTGCTGCATATCCAGCCTCACAATGTGTGAAGATCATCAACCCACTGAGCTCAGACCTCAATGTGATGCGCCAAACGCTCCTCTTCAACACCCTTGAGGCGGTGGAGCTCAACGCAAATCGCAAAAATGGAGATCTCAAGATATATGAGTTCGGTAACTGCTACTACTACAATGGTGAGGCTCAGGGCGACGAAAAGATCCTCGCACCTTACAGCGAGAACTACCGCCTGGCGATTGCCGTAACAGGCGTCGTGGAGCGTTCCTCGTGGAACCAAAAGAGCGTTCAGGCATCTTTCTACACCCTTCGTGCAGCTGTTGAGAGGGTGTTGAGCCGCTTCGGAGTAGATATCTACTCGCTCAAGAGTGCCACCTCGCAGAATGATATCTTCGCTGAGGCTATCTCATTGAGCCAGGGCAATAAACTCTTTGTTGAGCTGGGTGTCGTTGCACCCTCAATATGCAAACAACTTGGCGTTAAACAAGAGGTATACTACGCTGAATTTGACTTCGATGCACTCGTCAAGACAACACGTAAACACAAAATTACTGTTAGCGAACTATCGAAGTTCCCCGAGGTGAAACGCGACCTTGCACTTCTCATCGATGAGAGCATCAGCTTCGAGACACTTCGCCAAGTAGCATTCCAAGCAGAAAAGAAACTCCTTAAAAGCGTCTCCCTGTTTGATGTCTATCAAGGCGATAAACTCCCCGCAGGT
Organism: Rikenellaceae bacterium; assembly: GCA_044433965.1. Lineage (GTDB taxonomy): Bacteria > Bacteroidota > Bacteroidia > Bacteroidales > Rikenellaceae > Alistipes. The sequence goes on from JAWXTF010000001.1 coordinate 92,760, forward strand.
AAGAAGTCATATGCTCTAAGCTTTATCCTCGAAGATAAAAACCAAACTCTTACCGATAAAACCATCGAGAAAACAATGGGCAATATCCAGAGACAGTTCGAAAAACTTTGCGCTGCTCAGGTTAGAGGGTAAACACACGCAATAACCTGCTTATCGCGCTTGATGCTTGAGTACGCTTGCTTATCGCGCTCTTGCCGCGCGGGCACCAAGCTAAGCTTGGATCCAAAAACTTCGTTTTTGACTTTTGTATTGCACTGATGTGGTGGGGGCTTTGCCCCAAGCGAGACATCTATTATGATGAGCTTTTGAAAATGAATTTTCAACGCTCCTCATAATAGATGTCTCTGTGTCAACCTTTGGTTGCCACCACCACCTCAGCGAGGTGAACCTCGATTTGGGTTTAAATGCCGTAGGCATTTAGAAATTATAAAGAGCAAGGAGTTGTGCAAATTTATTTGCGGCAACTCCTTGCTCTTTATAATCTTAGAGATGCAATCTCTAAGCCCAAAGCGCAAGAAGGTATGCACCTGCGGGGGTGCTATCCCCGCCCGCCGGAGGCAGTCCGAAGCGCACAGAAAGAAGAAAAAAGCGCACAGAAAGCAACCGGAGGCAGTCCGAAGCGCACAGAAAGCACCCCAGAAGCGCACAGCAAGAAGCAAAGAAGCAACCCAGCAAGCACCCCATAAGTGTCCATAATGAGAGATAATTTGTTTGGCATACATCTTGCGAGAGTATTTCAAAAATTGTGGTATGAGATTACATTTTAAACAACAAAACACTCATTTATGAAAACATTTAGACTTATGATTGTGGCGATGCTCTTTGCTCAAGTGGCATCGGCACAGGGTTTTTCGACCCCCGAAGACAATGAAACTTCCACCGTATATCTTATTGCAACGCAAGAGGGAAGCGTCCAGAAGCGCGACGACTGCACTCGCAGGGGCTTAGCGGCGATGAATCAGGAGGCAGTAGAGGCAGCCATACTTGATTACCAAACCACGCAGCGTACAGGCTACCAGGCATTGCAGCAGCCACTTTTGATTATTGCGCAGCGCCAGAACAAATTCTCGTTTGCTGTAGGTGGTTACCTCACTATGCGAGCCGGCTTTGACCTTGATGGCTCGGTCAACTCTCTTGACTTCATCCCTGCCGACATACCTATCCCTGGTAACTTTGCCACCAAGTCGAAGTTGATGATGGATATGACCACCTCGCGCGTTTACGCCAAGGGAATCATCAATAGCCGCACTTTGGGTCAAGTAGAGCTCTTTGTGGATGCAGACTATCGCGGGGGCAGTTATGGCGATTATATGCCACGTGTGCGCTCGGGCTACATGGCATTTATGGGCTTCACCATTGGACGCGATGTCACGACCTTCTGCGATCGCAATGCAGCAGTCTCGACAATAGATTTTCAAGGTCCCAATGCCTACAACTACAATTTTGCAACGATGGTACGCTACGAGTGTGACCTTGCTAACGATCACTTCTCGATGGGTATTGCAGCGGAGTATCCACAATTGTGGGGCACCTATGGCGAATATTTCGAGCCAATACCACAACGAGTGCCCGATGTGCCATTCTACTTGCAGTATCAATGGGGTTACTACCGCCAAAATCACCTTCGCTTCTCGGGAGTTATCCGCAATCCCTATATGCATAATCTCTCGACAGGCGAGAATACTTCACTCACAGGATGGGGTGTTCAGGCGAGTGGATGTGTGACAGGCTCCGATTGGATGCGCCTCAAATATAGCGGTGTCTATGGCTCAGCAATCTCGCAATATATCGCGGATTTCACAGGTATGGGCTTAGATTTCACTCCCGACCCTGAGGACCCTACCAAGATCCAGACAACTCCTATGTGGGGCTTCCAGATTGGTGGTGAGTTCTTGTTGGGTGAGCGCACAGAGCTCAATGCAGGCTACTCTACAGCCGCTATTGATAACAAGGATGGATACTACTCCACCGAAGAGTATCTTCGCGGTGAGTATATCTATGGCAACCTCTACTACTGGATTACACCACGTTTTAAATTGGGTGGCGAGTATCTCTATGGACGTCGCAAAAATACCGACAGCCAACGTAACCACGCCAACCGCTTTAATCTCTTAGCACAATTTGCCTTTTAGACCACTGGTTAAACGTACATAAAATGCATGCTTATCGCGCTCGTGCCGCGCGGGCACCAAGCTAAGCTTGGATCCAAAAACTTCGTTTTTGACTTTTTATTGCACTGATGTGGTGGGGCTTTGCCCCCTTGCAAGAGATCTATTCCGAGGGGCTTTTGAAAGTGAACTTTCAACGCTCCTCAGAATAGATCTCTTGCGTGTCAACCTACGGTTGCCACCACCACCTCAGCGAGGTGAACCTCGATTTGGTTTAAATGGCATAGGCATTTAAAAATAATAAAGATCAAGGAGTTGTCGCAAATAAATTTGCACAACTACTTGATCTTTACTATTTTAGAGATATAATATCTCAGTGCAACAATATGCACCGTAGTGATTATCGTCTACGACCACTGCCGCCACCAAATTTACCCTTTGGTTTGCCTTTGCTTGAACGGTTTGAGCCCCATGAGTTATCATCCTTGCTTTCAAACATTGTCCAGTCGAAACCCTCTGTAGACATCACAGATGGAGTTGCACGACGCTCCTCGTTGCGACGTTCACTGCGACGACGCTCATCCGCTCCTGCGAAACCTGCGAAGCGATCACGACTATTGCGGTCACCACGGTCACGGTCACCACCACGGCGGTCACCACGGTCACCACGGTCACCACGATCATTGCGGTCACGGCGCTCAAAACGCTCTTCGCGGTCGCCATACTCGCGACGACGTGGTCCACGATCACGATCACCTCCGCGACGACGTTCGCCAGAGAAGTCGCGCTCGCGACGCTCTCCACCACGTCCACCACGGTCACGGCGTGAGCCACCACCCTCGCGGCTATCGTTTGTGATCTCGGCAAGAGGACGTCCTCGCACCTCACCAAGAGTATGTACGATCTTCTCTGCCTCGGTAAATGGCACAGTTACAAAAGAGTAGCTTTCGAGTACTGCTACATCGTCGATCTGACGATCTTCGAGCGAGCAGCGCTCCTTGAGCATATCTACAACCTTGCGACCAGTGTAGCCATCGCGCTTACCTACTGCGAGGAATAGACGCGTGGTACCCTTACGGTCAACCGAGAATGTGCGGATCTCAGGGTAGTTCGACTCATCGAGCTCGCTGCGGAATGCAAGGCGGAGCAGTGCTCCAAGAGCTACCTCGGGAGAGTAGATCTCCAGAAGATCTGCTACGATCTCATCTTGATCTGAGTAGTTGTCGTTGGTGATAATCTCGCGCAAGTCATTCTTGATCTTGTTACGCTTCATCGCCACAATATCTTGGGCTGTTGGAAGCTCCTCACGCTTGATCTCCACATTGATATCACGCTTCATAAATCCAAAACTACGCATCTCACCCTTAGTGATAAAGGTGATTGCAGTACCCTTGTTACCTGCGCGACCTGTACGACCAATACGGTGAACATAGCTCTCCGAGTCTTGAGGCAACGAGTAGTTGATGACGTGAGTAAGGTTGTTGACATCGATACCACGAGCCGCAACGTCGGTAGCCACCAAGATATTGATGTTCTTCTCGCGGAACTTACGCAAGATCTTCTCGCGCGAAGCTTGCGACACATCACCGTGGAGACCATCGGAGCTGTAGCCACGCTCGATAAGGCGGTTTACAACCTCATCAACGTTGTTCTTGGTGCGACAGAAGATGATTCCGTAGAAGTCATTCTCGATGTCGATGATACGTGTCAAGGCGTCGAACTTATCACCCTCACGCACCTCGAAGTAGATCTGCTCGGTGAGGTCTGTGGTGATTTGACGACCCTCGACTTTGAGGATCTCCGTATCGCGCATGTAGCGATCCGAAAGCGAGACAATACGCTTTGGCATTGTCGCTGAGAATAGCATAACACGACGATCCTCGGGAGTGTGGCTCATGATCTCCTCGACATCCTCGATAAAGCCCATGTTGAGCATCTCGTCCGCCTCGTCGAGAACTAAGAATTTGATGTTACCCAACTTGAGGGTGCCACGACGTATGTGGTCGAGTGTACGTCCAGGGGTTCCGACAACGATATCGACACCCTTGGAAAGTCGACGTAGTTGTTCGCTCATTGCTGCACCGCCATAGATTGCGGTGATTGCGAGTCTTTTTTCAGAGTTAAATGATTGCAGCTCTTCTGCGGCTTGGATCGCAAGCTCACGAGTAGGTACCAGAATAATAGCCTTAACACCCTCGTCGCCACGATCTATTTGTTGCATAATCGGCAAGCCAAATGTTGCCGTCTTTCCCGTTCCGGTATGCGATTGTGCGATAAGGTCATTTTCGCCCTCCAATAGGCGAGGTATTACCAATGATTGAATCTGTGTAGGGGTCTCGAATCCCTTTGCTTTAATTGCGTTTAGCATCTGTGTGTCCAGACCTAACGCCTCGAATTGATCTTCTAAATTTGTCATCCTTTAATATTATTCGGGACAAAGATACGACAATTATTTGGATAATTATACATAAATCAAATATTTAGACAAAGTTAATGACTGAATGATATTTTTTATTATGCCTCCGGCGGGTGTGTACCTTTCAACTCCTTGCTCTTTATAATTTTTAAATGCCTTTGGCATTTAAACCCAAATCGAGGTTCACCTCGCTTATGTGGTGGTGGCAACCGTAGGTTGACACAGAGAGATCTATTATGAGGAGCGTTGAAAATTCATTTTCAAAAGCTCATCGTAATAGATCTCTCGCTTGGGGCAAAGCCCCCACCACATCAGTGCAACAAAAAAGTCAAAAACGAAGTTTTTGGATCCAAGCTTAGCTTGGTGCCGCGCGGCATGAGCGCGATAAGCAAGTGATAAGCAGGCGATGAGCAAGTGATAACCAAGTGATAACCAAGCTACATCAAGGCTTCAGCCCCTCCCACGCGAGCAAAGATTAATGCCCAGCCAATGAATCGCAGAGCGCGACCGATGAACATATATATTGAGCAACGGATAAAGTTAACGCGGTAGAATCCCAGAGCTACGGTGACAACATCTCCGAGGATGGGCACCCACGACATAAATGCTATCAAGCTGCCATACTTCTGTATGAGGGCTGCTTGTTTCTCAAGCTTCTCGCGGCTTATGTGTAGGAAGCGTTCAATCCACTCCCAGCGGCCAAGGTATCCAATGTAGTAGGATGTAAGCCCCCCAAGAGAGTTACCTATAGTGGCGTAGATGACCACCAGCGCCACATCTCCGCCTGCCAATATAGCTGCTATCAGCAATGCATCGGAGCTAAATGGCATAACTGTAGATGCAAGAAACGAACCTAAGAAGAGTCCCCAATAACCCCAATCACCTAATATCTCCATTAATAGAATATTTTAAATTTTGCTACCTTGTGGCAACTCCACATAACCAAAAAGAGGGGGCTAATAAGCCACCCTCTTCATTAATTTCATTTAGAAAAAAAATTATTTAGCATAAGATACTGAGCGGATCTCACGAATCACAGTGATCTTCACCTGACCTGGATATGTCATCTCGTCTTGTATCTTCTTGGCGATATCTTGCGATAGAGCCTCTGTCTCTTGATCTGTTAGCTTTTCGGCACCCACAATCACACGAAGCTCGCGACCTGCCTGGATAGCATATGTCTTGAGTACTCCAGGGTATGATTGAGCGATATCCTCCATATTCTTGATACGTTTGATGTAGCTATCAACCACCTCGCGGCGAGCACCAAGGCGCGCACCTGAGATTGCGTCACACACCTGTATAATAGGCGAAATGAGCGAGGTCATCTCCACCTCATCGTGGTGAGCACCAATAGCATTGCACACATCTGGCTTCTCCTTGCACTTCTCGGCAACCTTCATACCGATGATAGCGTGTGGCAATTCTGGCTCATTGTCGGGCACCTTACCAATATCGTGAAGGAGACCTGCGCGGCGTGCCACCTTAGGGTTGAGCCCAAGTTCTGAAGCCATGATTCCTGCAAGGTTGGCAGTCTCACGAGCGTGTTGAAGCAGGTTTTGACCATACGAAGAGCGATACTTCATCTTACCCACCATGCGGATAAGTTCGGGGTGCAGGCCGTGGATACCCAAGTCGATAGCAGTGCGCTTACCCACCTCGATGATCTCCTCCTCGATCTGCTTTTGCACCTTGCCCACAACCTCCTCAATGCGAGCAGGGTGGATACGACCGTCAGTCACCAATTGGTGGAGTGCAAGGCGAGCAACCTCGCGGCGCACAGGGTCGAAGCCGCTGATGATAATCGCCTCGGGGGTGTCGTCGACTACGATCTCGACGCCAGTAGCAGCTTCGAGCGCGCGGATGTTACGACCCTCACGACCAATGATACGACCCTTCACCTCGTCGGAGTCGATGTTAAATACTGTCACCGAGTTCTCGATTGCCGTCTCAGTGGCAACGCGTTGAATAGAAGCCACAACGATGCGTTTTGCCTCGCGGCTGGCATTGAGCTTTGCCTCCTCGATAGTCTCGTTGACATATGCCTGAGCCTCGGTCTTAGCCTCCGCCTTTAGGTTCTCAACAAGTTGATTCTTAGCATCCTCTGAGCTTAGACCAGAGATCTGTTCGAGACGACTATTTTGTTCTGCTATAAGCTTCTCAACCTCTTCATCTTTAACCTTGAGGGCATCTATCTTGGTGTTGAGCTTCTCCTGTAGGTTGTTGCTCTCCTTGAGTCTCTTGTCGAGCTCACGTTGTTGATTTTGAAGGTTTTGCTCGATCTGCTTTGCTCGATTCTCAGCTTGGGCAACCTCCTGATTGCGTTTGTTGACTGCTCTATCGTGCTCACTTTTGAGCTGGATAAACTTCTCTTTGGCTTGGAGCATGCGCTCCTTCTTGACTATCTCTGCATCTGCTGTAGCCTTGTCGATTATAGTTTGTGCTTTGTGGATGGCTCCATTCTTTGCCACCTTGGTGCTCACCACCGCATAAACTACAACTGCAACAATTGCTGAAATTAGCGAAATTATAACTGTAATTACCATTTGTTTGTTGTATTGTTGTGTGTTAAAATTAATTCATAAAAAAGCCCGCAAAGACTCCTCATCATTGTTTGACGAATCTGCAGATAAGTCATAAGTGGAGCTGCCTTAAATCGCAATCTTCCAATGGTGACACATGTGACACACCCCCGAGAGGGTTAAGGCCTGATTTTGAGGTAATGAGCTTGACTCCAATTTAAAAAATGTTCAGAATCGCAAAGCTTGAGGAATCTATGCGGGTAGATTGCTCTAAATTTATATTAAAGAACGTTGTGCGAGAAACTAAAGTATCTCTGCACCTATAATTAAAAATCTATTTACGTCGTTCAAGACCATTAAGGTAGCTATCTATCTGCTCCTTGATGGTGCTTAGCGCGTCGATATCTTCTTGTAGAAGTGATCCTTCGCGTTTCGCATTTATGTTGACTATTGCCAACTTCAATGCCGTCATTGCCAAGTAGTCTTTTACCGAAAACTCCTTGATATTGTGTCGCTGAAACTCCGCTACGTAGCCGTTTACCTCTCTTTCTGCCAGACGGTATACCTCTTCAGCATCGCTGTCGATGGTGAAAGAGTAGTTGTTATCTGCCAATGTAAGAGTTATAGCCTGTTTACTCATCGTTTCAATCTAATTTCTGTGTGATGAACCTTACTCCTCGTCGTGATCCACCTTGTTAAGTAGAGCTATGCAACGATCAACCTCCCGCATTAGTTGGTTGACTCTCCCTCGCGCTCTCTCGTTGTCGATTCCACGCCCACTCAAAGCCTCGCTCAGTCGAAGCGAAGAGAGCTCCGAACTTAACTCAGCAACCTGCTGCTGAAGCTCACGACGCTCGCGCCACAGCTTCTCACGCTGCTCAAGAAGCTCGGCATTTGCCCTGCTCAGACGCTTGTGATCTGTAACCAGAAGACCCACCTGAGTCTCTAATTCCTTTATGATACTCTTGTTTGCCATTCACCTTGTGTGTAATCAACAACTCAAAGATATGCATTATTTTTTAATTCTACAAATTTTAGACGTAATTCATAGAGCAAATGCGTGAAAGTATTGTTCCGGACTGCCTCCGGCGGGCGGGAACAAGCACCCCCGCGGGTGCGTACCATTGCAGATGTGGTGGTGGCAACCATAGGTTGACACAGAGAAATCTACTCTGAGGAGCGTTGAAAGTTCACTTTCAAAAGCTCATCATAGTAGATTTCTCGCGAGGGGCAAAGCCCCACCACATCAGCGCAACAAAAAAGTCAAAAACGAAGTTTTTGGATCCAAGCTTAGCTTGGTGCCGCGCGGCACGAGCGCGATAAGCAGGTTGTTTTGAGTGTTTACCCCGAACAGTTTACCCCGAACAATTCTCTCTATCTAAAAGAGTCTCTATATATTGCGATACATTTCTCTTCGGAGAGGTCGCAGCGATCTGCGGCGAAGAGACCAGCCATTGTAGCGCGAGCATTCTGGGCGAGTGTTTGAAATTCGTCGGGGGTTACGCCCCACTCTGAGAGTGCGATTTTATCTACGCCGCATGCGACTTGTAGTTTTTCGAGTGCTACGATGAAGTCCATTGCATCGTTGCTTTTCTCGCCAGTCATTGCTGTAGCCATTGCGCTGAGGCGTTCTGGGCAGACCTCGATAAATTGTTTGAAGTAGGCTATCGAGATAGATATTAGACCTGCTCCGTGGGGTAGTTCGGGGTGGTATGCGCTCAGTGCGTGTTCGAGAGAGTGCTCCGAGGTGCAGCTTGAAGTTGACTCGACCATTCCAGCTAATGTGTTGGCGAGAGCCACATCTGTTCTTGCTTCGATGTTGGAGCCGTCAGCCACGGTTGTAGGTAATGACTTGTATATCAGCTCAATGCTTTTGAGTGAGTATATCTCGCTAATGGGTGTTGCACACGATGCTATATATCCCTCTGCGGCGTGGAAGAATGCATCGAACCCCTGATATGCTGTGAGCTTCGCGGGTACCGATAGCATCATCTCGGGATCAACAATGCTTATCACGGGGAATGTAGCCTCTATTCCGTAGCCCACCTTTTCGCAGTTGTGTGTGATTACAGTCCATGGGTCTATCTCTGTTCCTGTGCCAGCTGTTGTGGTTATCGCAATCACCGGAAGAGCACCTCCAACGGGCTCTTTGCCCAATCCTGTGCCACCCCCTACATAGTCCCAGTAGTCGCCAGTGTTGCAAGCCATGATTGCTATAGACTTCGCTGAGTCTATCGAGGAGCCGCCACCCAGACCTACGATAAAGTCGCAGTTTGTTTCGCGACAGAGAGCGGCAGCCTCCATCACATGATCTTTGATGGGGTTTGGCAATATCTTGTCGAAGATGACCGACTCCACACCCTGAGTGCTGAGCAGTGATGTTACCTTGTCGAGGTATCCAAATTTGCGCATTGAGGTTCCTGCCGAGATAACAATTAGAGCTTTTGTGCCTGGAAGTGTTACCTTGCTAAGTTGGTTGATCTCTCCACATCCGAAGTAGAGGCGTGTGGGGATAAATTGATTGAATGGTTTCATTTTAATTTGCTTATATTTAAGTTGTTGTTACCTAAAGAAGTAACTTTTCTGTTTGCGTTTATCCTCTTGGCTTTTGGCTACAAACACCTCTTTGCCCGAGTAGGGGTCTATTCCTGTGTAGAACATCACCGAGGAGAGTGTCATTGGAGTTGGGGTGAGGTCTTGCACCTGTTCGAGGTTGAAGTGGAGCTTTCCCAACACCTTCGAGGAGAGTTGCTTCATATCCCGCTCGGTGCATCCCGGGTGCGAGGAGATGAAGTATGGAATAAGTTGATATTTGAGAGAGTGGCGTTGACATATACGTTTGAAGTCGTTGTTGAGTCTCTCAAACTCCTCGAAGGGAGGTTTGCGCATTATCTTGAGCACTCTCTCTTCGGTGTGCTCGGGGGCCACCTTGAGTCGCCCTGAAGTGTGGTGGCGTATGACATTCTCCAGGTAGGGGGAGGAGTCGAAGAGGTCGTAGCGTATTCCGCTCCCAATAAATGCCTTTTTGATCCCCTTCACCTCTCGAATCTTGCTATATAATTTGAGCAGTGGGGTGTGATTGTTGTTGAGGTTGGGGCAGATCTTGGGGTGGAGGCATGAGGGGCGTTTGCACTTGTCGCAGAGGTCGGTATTGCGACCACCCATACCATACATATTAGCCGAAGGACCTCCAATATCGGAGAGGTAGCCCTTGAAGTCGGGCATAAGAGTGACCCTCTCCACCTCTGCGAGTATCGAGCGTTCGGAGCGCGAAGCGATAAACTTACCTTGATGTGCCGATATGGTGCAGAAGGAGCAGCCACCGAAGCAGCCACGGTGTAGATTTACCGAGTGCTTTATCATCTCCCAAGCGGGGATATCGCCCTTGCCGCGGTAGCGAGGGTGTGGTGCACGCTCATAGGGCAGATCAAAAGAGCGATCTACCTCCGCTGTGGAGAGTGTCGCCAAAGGGGGGTTAACCACGACGTAGCTCTTGCCGACCTGCTCCACAAGGTAGTTCTCTTGGAGTCGGAGGTTGCTCTGCGTCTCTATCACTTTGAAATTTTCGCCAAATCTATGTTTGCTCCGGCAACACTCTTCGAACGAGCCAAGATGCAATGTTTTGTCTGTGGGGAGTCGATCCACGAAGCTTTTGTCGGCTACAAATGCTACCTGTGGAATCTTGCGCAATAGGTTGATGTTGAATCCATTGGTCAGCGCCGAGGCGACTCTCTCGACAACACCCTCTCCCATTCCATACATCAATAGGTCGGCTCCACTTGAGCAGAGTATCGAGGGTAGTAGCCTATCGCTCCAGTAGTCGTAGTGTGTTAAACGACGTAGCGACGCCTCTATCCCGCCCAGTATCACGGGGGTGTTGGGGAAGAGCTCTTTGAGTATCTTGGCATATGTTGTGGCGGCATAGTCTGGGCGGAAGCCCGCTTTGTTGCCGGGGGTGTATGCATCGTTGCTGCGTAGACGGATGTTAGCAGTGTAGTGGTTTACCATAGAGTCCATAGAGCCCGCTGTGACACCAAAGAAGAGGCGCGGTTGCCCCAACTTATTGAAGTCGCGAAGGTCGTCCCGCCAATTGGGTTGTGGCACGATGGCTACACGATAGCCCTCCGCCTCTAATAGTCGACCCACTACTGCGGCGCCAAATGAGGGGTGGTCGATGTAGGCATCGCCCGTGAAGAGGATTACATCTAAGTAGTCCCATCCCAGAGCCTTAACCTCTTTAGCTGTTGTCGGTAGAAACATTATTGTGAATTATAAATTGTGAATTATAAATTATAAATTATGAATTATGAATTATGAATTATATAATTTCCCCTGATAAGTATCCCTCTCTAAGAGTCTTTTTTCGAGCATGGAGAGTAGGGTTTCGTTGCGTAGGAGTCCCCAATTGGGACCGTAGTGGTAGCGTGGTGGAGCCTCCGAGGCAAATCGCTCAACAACAATCTCGGGGCGTAGCTTTTCGAGGAGATCAATAAACATATCTATATACTCCTCCCTTGACCAAAATCGAAATTTCGAGGGCTCCTTATCGTACTCATCTGCCATTGTGGTGCCCTTGAATATCTGTAGCTGGTGGAATTTTATGGTGTCGAGAGGAAGCGCATTTATTCGCTCCATCTGTGCGTGTAACATCTCGATGCTCTCGCCAGGGAGTCCCAATATAAAATGTGCACCTGTGTGAATCCCACGTGCGGCAGATTGCTCAATTGCCCAACGTGCCACCTCGAAGTCGTGACCTCGGTTGATTGCTCTAAGGGTCTCATCGAAGGTTGACTCCACACCATACTCCACCGCCACATAGTGGTGTTGCGAGAGCTCCGCCAAGTAGTCTAACTTAGCTTGGTCGATGCAGTCGGGGCGGGTGCCAATGATAACTCCTTTGACCTTGGGGTGGGCAAGAGCTTCGCTGTAGAGGCGTTTGAGCTCCTCAAGGGGGGCATAGGTGTTGGAGAATGATTGGAAGTATGCCAAGTAGTCCGACGCCTTGCGGTAGCGGCGTGTGTGAAACTCAACGCCCTCCTCAATCTGTTGGGTGATACTCTTGCTTGGAGTGCAGTAGGAGGGGGTGAATGCTTCGTTGATGCAGAAGGTGCAGCCCCCATGCCCCACGGTGCCGTCTCGATTTGGGCAGCTCAGTCCCGCATTGAGAGCAACCTTCTGGATTCTACCCCCAAAGAGCCTCTTGAAGTAGGCTGAGTAGGAGTTGAAACGCCTTGGTGCAAAGAGCTCAGGGGGCTCTGTCGCCAAATAGTTAATAGATTGTGAATATCTTATCATCACTTTTTGAACTACTTATTGTTAAATTGACTATCTTTGCCAACAAAGGTACTTAAAATAATTAATATTATGACAAAGATTAAAGGTGCTGAGGGCGGAATCGATATAAAACTTGATGAGCAAACAGCACAAGGTAACTACTCAAACTTAGCAATTATCTCGCATTCACCCACAGAATTTGTGGTAGATTTCGCATCGGTACTACCCGGAATGGCAAGCCCTAAGGTTGTCAGCCGTATTATCTTAACTCCCGAGCACGCAAAACGACTTCTATACTCCCTTCAGGAGAATGTATCTCGTTATGAGGCAAACCATGGATCAATCGAGATCCACCACCGCGAAACCCAAACACCCAAAATAACACCAATAGGTGAAGCATAACAGAAAAATATCAATATGTCAATACACTCATACAACCCAACTGGCGTCTGCTGTCGCGAGATGGAGATAGAAGTGGAGGGCGATACCCTCCTCAATGTCAATTTTTATGGCGGCTGCGAGGGTAACCTCACAGGTATAGGTCGCCTTGTGGCGGGTCAAAAGATCGATAAGGTGATCGAACTGCTTAGTGGCGTCGACTGCCGCGGCAAAGGCACCTCTTGCCCCGATCAACTCTCTAAGGCTCTACGCTCAATTAAGCAGTAGAGCCCAGGGCAAACGCACGAAAAATATTATCTCTTACTGCCTCCGGCGGGCGGGAACAAGCACCTCCGCGGGTGCGCTTCTTGCTTGCTTTCTGTGCGCTTCGGACTGCCTCCGGCGGGCGGGGATAGCACCCCCGCGGGTGCGTATCATTGCGCTTTGGGCTTAGAGATTGCATCTCTAAGATTATAAAGATCAAAGAGTTGCCGCAAATAAATTTGCACAACTCCCTGCTCTTTATAATTATTTAAATGCCTTTGGCATTTAAACCCAAATCGAGGTTCATCTCGCTGATGTCGCGGTAGCTGCCGTAAACTCATTTGCACAACTCCCTGCTCTTTATAATTTTAAATGCCTTTGGCATTTAAACCCAAATCGAGGTGAACCTCACTGATGTGGTGGTGGCAACCAAAGGTTGACACAGAGATATCTACTCTGAGGGGAGTTGAAAATTTATTTTCATAAGCCTCTCAGAGTAGATATCTCGCCGGGGGGCAAAGCCACCACCACATAAGAGCAACACAAAAGTCAAAAACGAAGTTTTTGGATCCAAGCTTAGCTTGGTGCCGCGCGGCACGAGCGCGATAAGCAAGTCCTCAAGGCATCAACCCCAGGCAAAGCCCCATCACATAAGCGCAACACAAAAGTCAAAAACGAAGTTTTTGGATCCAAGCTTGCTTGGTGCCGCGCGGCATGAGCGCGATAAGCAGTTCTTTTCGTGCGTTTGCGACGACTCCTTGATCTTATCTGGTATGCACGCGCGAGTGGGCTCTACGAGTTGGCTATGATCTTCTCGGCAACGCTCTTATACTGCGCTGCAACATCTTCGTGGAGAGCGGCAGCGGGTTTTCCAGCATCGGAGCACTCCATGATTGATTGAACGATAGGTATTGTTCCCAACAGAGGTATGTTGAGCTCTGAGGCAAGCTTCTCGGCGCCACCTTTGCCAAATATGTAGTAGCGATTTTCGGGCAATTCGGCAGGTGTGAACCACGCCATATTCTCGATGATACCAGCTATAGGGATATTCACTTGAGGGTGTTTGAACATCTCCACACCACGTAGCACATCGGCAAGTGCGACTTGTTGAGGAGTCGAAACAATCACTGCGCTTGTCACCTTAAGTTCGGTGAGCAGCGAGAGGTGAATGTCGCCAGTGCCCGGGGGTAGGTCAATCAACAGAAAGTCCAGTGTACCCCATTTTGTCTGGTGTATAAGCTGCTTGAGGGCGTTTGATGCCATCACACCGCGCCACATCAAGGCATCTGTAGGTTGTACAAAGAACCCTATCGACATAAGTTTTATCTGGTCGACTACCGCTGGGATGATGTAGTCGAAACCATCCTCTGCCACTGCCTCGGGGGCAAAGCCCTCAAGACCAAACATCTTGTGTTGAGAGGGTCCGTAGATATCAGCATCGAGAATACCTACTCGCATACCCATGTCGCGAAGTGTGGTGGCGAGGTTTGCCGTCACTGTAGATTTGCCAACGCCACCTTTAGCCGACGAAATTGCAAAAATATTGGCTATGGCTCCAGTTGCCGTAGGCGCCTCTTTTGGCTTTGGTGCTGCTTTTTGGGTACCCTCCTTGACCATCACCACGATAGAGCCCTTAAGCGCAGGGAATGCCCCCTCTACAAGCGAACATACCTGATTCTTGATCTTGGTTGAGAATGGATCACGCACCTTGGTAAAGTGGAGGGTAATCACAACCTTTTGCTCACCACACTCAACGCTCTCGACAAATCCACTACTCACAATTCCTAACTCGGTCTCGGGGTGTATAACCCCCTCAAGTAGTTCTAAAATCGTATCTCTCATTTTTGTTTAGATTAGAGTAATAAATATTTATAATGTGTAAAAGTACAAATTTTTTTTATATCTTTGCAAGAACACCATTTTAAAATAGGGCAAACGCACGATAATATTATTTCTTGCTGCCTCCGGCGGGCGGAAACAAGCACCCCCGAGGGCGCGTACCATTGTTCTTTATGGTTTTTGGATCCAAGCTTAAGGTTGGTGCCCACGCGGTAGGAGCGCGATAAGCAGTTTTTTCAAGCGTATGCCTACAACTTAAACATATTCTAAAACTTAACGACTATAAACTATGAAATTTTTAAGCTACCTAAGAGTCTCAATTGCTGCAATATTGTTATCGCTCCCTGCGTTATTGGCAACCAGTTGCGACAAAGAGGAGACTATCGACAAGACTGAGCAAGAGGATGATAATAACGAGGATCCAGACCCAGATCCAGACCCAGACCCAGACCCAGACCCAGATCCAGACCCAGACCCAGATCC
>JAWXTF010000002.1:0-107674 GCA_044433965.1 Rikenellaceae bacterium
CAAGCAGCAAGAAGCGCACAGAAAGAAGCAAGGTATGCACCCGCGGAGGTGCTATCTCCGCCCGCCGGAGGCAGTCCGAAAAGCACAGAAAGCAACCCCAAGCGAAAAAAAGCGCACAGAAAGAAGCAAGAAACGCACAGAAAGCAACCATAGGTCAATATAAAACCCCCTCAGGCAGAAGCCGAGGGGGTTTTATCAATATTGCAAGCAGTTGCGATTATTGGTTAAGTATCTCCAACATTTTAACAGCTGCTGTTGCGATAGGTGTACCAGGTCCGAAGATTGCTGCTGCACCATCTTTGTAGAGTTGGTCATAGTCTTGAGCTGGGATCACACCACCGACGATAACGATGATATCCTCGCGACCCAACTTAGCGAGTTCGCCAATGATCTGAGGCACCAATGTAAGGTGACCAGCAGCGAGTGACGATACTCCCACTACGTGAACGTCGTTCTCCACAGCTTGCTTAGCAGCCTCCTCTGGAGTTTGGAAAAGTGGACCCATGTCGACGTCGAAACCTATGTCGGCGTAACCTGTTGCTACAACTTTGGCGCCACGGTCGTGACCATCTTGACCAAGTTTAGCGATCATTATACGTGGTTGGCGACCCTCACGACGAGCGAAGTCGGCAGCCATCTCTTTAGCTGTTTGGAATTGAGAATCTTCTTTCACCTCTGAACTATATACTCCTGAAATTGAACGAATTACTGCTTGGTAGCGACCTACAACAACCTCGCAAGCGTCTGAGATCTCGCCAAGTGAAGCGCGCAACTTAGCTGCCTCAACTGCAAGCGCAAGGAGATTACCCTCGCCAGTCTTAACACACTCGGTGATAGCCTCCAGTGCTACCTTAACTGCTGCCTCATCACGGTTAGCGCGGAGGGTGTTCAAGCGCTCGATTTGGCTCAAACGTACAGCAGTGTTGTCTACTGCCAAGATATCGATTGGAGCCTCTTTCTCCAAACGGTACTCGTTGATACCGATAATCTTCTCGGCACCAGAGTCGATACGAGCCTGCTTGCGAGCTGAAGCCTCCTCGATACGCATCTTAGGGATACCAGTCTCGATAGCTGCTGCCATACCGCCAAGCTCCTCAACCTCTTGGATACGAGCCCACGCCTTGTCGGCGATCTCCTTAGTTAGGCTCTCGATGTAGTAAGAACCAGCCCATGGGTCAACCTCACGGCAGATGTTAGTCTCCTCTTGGATGTAGATTTGGGTGTTACGCGCGATACGAGCTGAGAAGTCGGTAGGAAGAGCGATAGCCTCATCAAGCGCATTTGTGTGAAGCGATTGAGTGTGACCAAGTGCTGCACCCATCGCCTCAATAGCTGTACGAGCCACGTTGTTGAATGGATCCTGCTCGGTAAGTGACCAACCCGAAGTTTGGGAGTGAGTACGAAGAGCGAGTGATTTTGGGTTCTTAGGATCGAAAGTTTTAACGATCTTAGCCCACAACATACGTGCAGCACGCATCTTAGCGATCTCCATAAAGTGGTTCATACCGATAGCCCAGAAGAACGACAAGCGTGGTGCGAAGGCGTCGATAGACATACCAGCGTTAACACCAGCACGAAGATACTCCAAACCGTCAGCCAAGGTGTATGCAAGCTCGATATCGGCTGTAGCACCTGCCTCTTGCATGTGGTAACCCGAGATTGAGATTGAGTTGAACTTAGGCATGTTTTGAGAGGTATACTCAAAGATGTCGGCGATGATCTTCATAGAGAACTTAGGAGGATAGATGTAGGTGTTACGCACCATAAACTCCTTAAGGATATCATTTTGGATAGTACCTGCAAGTTGGTCGAGAGTACAACCTTGCTCCAAACCAGTAACGATGTAGAAGGCAAGGATTGGAAGAACGGCACCATTCATGGTCATCGACACAGACATCTTGTCGAGTGGAATACCATTGAAGAGAACCTTCATATCCTCAACCGAGCAGATTGAAACACCCGCCTTACCAACGTCACCAACTACACGTGGGTGGTCAGCATCGTAACCGCGGTGTGTAGCCAAGTCAAACGCTACAGAAAGACCCTTTTGACCTGCTGCCAAGTTACGACGGTAGAATGCGTTAGACTCGTCGGCAGTAGAGAAACCTGCATATTGACGGATGGTCCAAGGTCGCATAACATACATCGTTGAGTATGGTCCACGCAAGAATGGTGCGATACCAGCAGCGTAGTTAAGGTGCTCCATGCCCTCAAGGTCCTCAGCTGTGTAGACTCCCTTAACTGGGATCTGTTCTGGGGTTTGCCAATCTGCTTTAGTGTCGCACTTGCCACCATTATGTTTTGAAGCGCATCCGCATGTTGATGCGATGCCTTCGAATTTTAGTTCTGAAAATTTTGCTCTCATGATTAGATGTTCATTGCTTTAAGGTACGACTTCAAAGTCTCAAGCACATTGCTCTTGACGCTAATAAAGTTGCTGATTCCTTGCGCCTCCAACTCTGGAGTACATGCAGGAGCACCTGCAACAACCAAAATAGCTTTGTCGGCGAGTAGCTCCTTAGCTTTAGGGGCTAAAGTAGCGTAGTCGTCGTCTGACGAACAGATTACAACGATCTCAGCCGCAGCTGCTACAGCTGCCTTGACACCCTCCTCGACAGAAGCGAAGTATGTGTTGTCGATTGTGCGGATACCTGCACAAGCGAAGAAGTTGCAAGCAAATTGCGAACGAGCACGTGCCATGCTGAGATTACCACAAGTAAGCATAAATGCCTTTGGCTCACGCTCCGCGCGGTCAACACCCAAACGCATTGCCTCGAATGCCATCGCTCCACGGTATGGAGTTAGGCGGTTCTCCTCAGAGCACTCACGCTCAACAGCGCAAGAACACATATCGGTTGAAGCAACCTCGGTGAAGTTAGGATATTGGTTAGCACCAAGCAAGATCTCGCGACGTGTAGCGATGTTCTTATCCTTAGCTGCTGCTGAAGCCTTAACAGTCTCAACTACATAACCCGAAGTGAATGCAGCGATGTAGCCACCCTTCTCCTCGATTGCGTTGAACTTAGCCCATGCCTCAGTTGCGATGCTCTTAGTAAGGTTCTCGATGTAGTATGAACCACCAGCAGGGTCAACCACTTGGTCGAAGTGTGACTCGTGCTTCAAAAGTAGCTCAGCGTTACGAGCGATACGTTTTGAGAATGTGTCTGGAGTCTCAAACGAAGTGTTGAATGGAAGCACCTCAAGCGATTGAACGCCAGCGATAGCGGCACTCATAGCCTCAGTAGTACCACGCAACATATTTACGTAGGGGTCATAAGCAGTTTGGTTCCACTTAGAGGTCACTGCGTGGATGTACATCTTTGCAGGACAAGTAGACTTTGGAGAGTAAGCCATAACGATGTTCGACCACAAAAGGCGAGCAGCACGGATCTTAGCGATCTCCATAAAGTAGTTAGCCGAAACAGATAGCGAGAAGCGGATCTTGCGAGCTACAGTCTCGATTGGCAGACCCATCTCGGTGAATTTCACCAAGTAGTCGTGACCAGCAGCAAGTGCGAACGAAAGCTCCTCGACGATTGTAGCGCCTGAGTTACCAAAGTTGTGTGCGTTTACCGTGAATAGCTTCATGTGTTTGTACTCCGAAGCACGTGTGATAAGTGCAGCGATAGTTTCGAAACACTCCTTGCCATCGCCACCACAACAGTATGCACCAGCAACTGAAAGATCTTTGACGATTGGGTCGATGCCGAAGCTTACACGAACGTGTTTTTTGTCGAGTCCCTCGATAGCATCGAGTTTATCGAGAAGTAAGTTAGCGGTTTTAGCCAAGCACTTACCGTTAAATACAACCTCAACCTTAGTGAAGTCGATACCTGCGATAAGTGTATCAAGCTCTTCGGCTGTTAGCGCCTCACTTAGGCAGAAGCCTACAGAGTCAACACCCTTCGCAAGGATGTCGAGAGCCTCAGCTGAAGCCTCCTTAACGCACTTTACAGCGACACATTGGTGAACACGCCAGTTGTTCTTTTTGCCGATTCCACGAACGAATGGAAATTCGCCCGCCTTTGAACCTAAAAATTCAATACCTGCGAGATCTTCAGCACGGTAGTATGGACGAACGTTGAACCCTTCGGCAGTTCTCCAAACCAACTTACGTGCATAATCTGCTCCTTTGAGGTCTTTGTTAATTACCTCTTCCCAAGTCGAAGTCGATACCTCTGGGAACTCGGCAAATAACCTCTCTTGATTGGTCTTTGTCATAATTATTATAGAAATTAGTGATTGTTCATTTAAATAAGCGCATAAAGGTATAAAAAAATTTAATATGTTGTTAATATTCTAACACTAATTTTACCATAAATATATGCATTTTTTATGACATGTCCCAAAGACACCAAGAGAATAACAGATCTATTTCCGACCATAAACCGCCTATTTCTGCCAAAAAATAGACGAATATAAAAAATACTGTTATTTAAATAACAGTTAATTTTTAAGCCGTTTTTAAGAAAAAAGGTGTAAAAATTGAGCTGCAAAGCCTAAAAAAAGCGGAAAAACCACGAAAAACTTGTTAATTTTCGATAAAAATTCAAATTTTTCATTTTTCTACAGAACAACTTCACCAAATAATTCATACCTTTGCACCGTGGTGAAAGCAATAAAAATATAGGCTTCGATCACAAAAAGTCAGAAATCACTAATTTATTAAAAAAATATTAACTGTATGTCACAACTTAGATTCAAGATGGTCGAGGCGGCCATCAATCACAAAGCAGTGAAGGTAGATGCTCCATCGACAAACCCTTCAGATTATTTTGGCGAGAAGGTCTTCAACAAAGTTGCAATGCGCAAGTATCTCAACAAAGAGAGCTTTATCTCGATGATTGACACAATGGAGAACGGCACTCAACTTACTCGTGAGGTTGCCGACACAGTTGCAGCAGGCATGCGTCAGTGGGCGTTGGAGAATGGCGCTGATCACTACACTCACTGGTTCCAACCACTTACTGGAGGTACAGCCGAGAAACACGACTCATTTGCTGAGCCCGATGGCAACGGCGGTGTACTCGAAGAGTTCTCTGGCAAGCTTCTTGTTCAACAAGAGCCAGACGCTTCGTCGTTCCCTAATGGCGGTATCCGTAGCACATTCGAGGCTCGTGGCTACTCTGCTTGGGATCCTACTTCACCTGCATTTATCGTTGGTACAACTCTTTGTATACCAACTGTATTTATCTCATACACTGGCGAGGCACTCGACTACAAAACTCCGCTTTTGCGCTCGATCACAGCTGTAGACAAAGCATCAGTTGATGTGTGTCGCTACTTCGACAAGAGCGTCTCTAAAGTCTACTCATATCTTGGTTGGGAACAAGAGTACTTCTTGGTAGATGAGTCTCTTTGGGCAGCTCGTCCAGACCTTATGCTTACTGGTCGTACTCTTATGGGTCACGACTCAGCCAAAAACCAACAGCTTGAGGACCACTACTTTGGTGCAATCCCAGAGCGTGTAATGGCATTTATGAAAGATTTGGAGTATGAGTGTCTTAAATTGGGTATTCCAGTTAAGACTCGTCACAATGAGGTGGCTCCAAACCAATTTGAGTTGGCTCCAGTATACGAGACTGTCAACATCGCCAACGACCACAACCAACTCCTTCTTACTGTGATGGATCAGGTTTCACGTCGTCACAACTTCCGCGTACTATTCCACGAGAAACCATTCAAGGGAATCAATGGCTCGGGAAAACACAACAACTGGTCGCTTGGCACCAACACAGGTGTAAACCTATTTGGACCAGGCAAGAGTGCTTCGGAGAATCTACAATTTATCACATTCCTTGTAAATACAATCCACGCTCTCTTCACGCACAACGGATTGGTGAAGGCATCTATCATGAGTGCTACCAACGCACACCGCTTGGGCGCTAACGAGGCACCTCCAGCAATCATCTCTACCTTCTTGGGAACTCAGATCTCTGACGTACTCGACAAGATGGAGGCAAGCGTTGACAACGACGATATCCGTTTCGATGCTAAGAGTGTATTCCGCATGAGCGGTATTGCTCACATCCCATCGCTCTTGCTCGACAACACAGACCGTAACCGCACATCGCCATTTGCATTCACTGGCAACCGTTTCGAGTTCCGTGCAGTAGGCTCTTCGGATAACTGCGCTGAGGCAATGATTATCCTCAACACAGCTGTAGCCGAGGGCTTGATTAAATTCAAAGCTCGCGTAGACGCTAAGATCGAGGGTGGCAAGAAGAAAGATAAAGCTATCTATGAGGTGCTCAAAGAGATGATCGTTGAGTGTAAGGCTATCCGCTTCAACGGCAATGGCTACTCCGACGAGTGGAAGATCGAAGCGGCGGCTCGTGGTCTCGACTGCGAGACATCTACCCCACTAATCATGGATCGCTACCTCGACGAAGCATCTATCGCAATGTTCGAATCAACAGGAGTACTCACCAAAGTGGAGGTTGAGGCTCGCACCGAAATCAAGTGGGAGACATATACCAAAAAGATCCAGATCGAGGGTCGTGTACTTGGTGACCTTGCAATGAACCACATCGTGCCAATCGCATCGAAATATGAATCAGCACTTCTCGACAAAGTATACCGCATGGCTCAGATCCCAGGTCTCGACGCCTCAGCCGATATCGCACTTATCAAGAAGATCCAAGATCACACAGCATCAATCCAATCTCTTACATTAGAGATGATCGACGCTCGTAAAGTTGCTAACAAGATCGAGTGCGAACGCGCGAAAGCAATAGCATACCACGATACAGTTGCTGCTAAGTTCGACCTTATCCGCAAACATATCGACCGACTCGAAGAGATCGTTGATAACCAAATATGGCCTCTTCCTAAATATCGCGAACTGCTATTCATTCGATAACCTCCTCTTTTGTGAGGTTGGCATACAAAAGATCTTGCATATACCGCAGGGTTGATGCTTGACAAAGCTTGCTTATCGCGCTGATGTGGTGGGGTTTTGATTGGGGTTGATGCTTGACAAAGCTTGCTTATCGCGCTCATGCCGCGCGGCACCAAGCTAAGCTTGGATCCAAAAACTTCGTTTTTGACTTTTGTATTGCACTGATGTGGTGGGGCTTTGCCCCTTCGCAAGAGATCTACTATGATGAGCTTATGAAAATTCATTTTCATAAGCTCATCATAGTAGATCTCTTGCGTGTCAACCTTTGGTTGCCACCACCACATCAGCGAGGTTCACCTCGATTTGAGCTTGAGAATATACTTTCAAGAATAGATCTCTTGCGTGTCAACCGTAGGTTGCCACGACATAAGCGATGAGAACCTCGCTTTGGGTTTAAATGCCATAGGCATTTAAAAATTATAAAGAGCAGGGAGTTGTGCAAATTTATTTGCAGCAACTCCCTGCTCTTTATAATCTTAGAGATGCAATCTCTAAGCCCAAAGCGCAATGGTACGCACCCGCGGGGGTGCTATCCCCGCCCGCCGGAGGCAGTCCGAAGCGCACAGAAAGAAAGAAAGAAAGTATGCACCAGCCGGAGGCAATAAGAGACAATATCTCTCATACGTTCACACCTAAAAGTCAATAGATCCCAGCAAACACCTCATCGCTACTTGCTACTCGGACGGAGTCACCCGAGAAGATATTTAAGTTCAATTCAGATGCTATTATCTCTATTGCCTTTTGCGATTTCACAGAGTTTCCAGCGCTATCGAGTGGGGGAGCAAATGCTGTTATGCCCATCACACCTGGCACGACACCCATCACGCCACCACCTACACCCGACTTTGCGGGGAGTCCTGTTCGATACATCCAGTCACCTGTGTTTTCGTAGAAACCTACAGTCGACATCAGCGAGATGATGCTCTGAGTCAAATTGGGCTTAAAGACCTGCTCACCGGAGATGGGGTTGTTGCCCGAATAGGCGATGGTTGCTGCTGCCACTGAGAGTTGTTGTGCCGTCACACCAAGCGAGCATTGTCGCGTGTATAGATCGAGAGCAGAATCTGGATCGTCGTAGATACGATTATAGTTTCTTAGGAGCCAAGCGATTGAGCGGTTGTTGTAGTTTGTTTGGCTTTCGGAGGCATATAGCTCATCAAGGAGTTCAACCTTGGAACCAACCATGGCTTCGATAAAGCTCTTTATTGCTAACCACTTCGATGCTGAGTCTCCCAAAGGTTTTATCATTGAGCAGGCAGCAATTGCACCGGCATTCACAAGAGGGGTTGAGGGGTGGTCAGCCTCAAGTAGGATTGCCATAATCGAGTTGAAGGGCATTCCTGTGGCGTCGGCACCCACCATCTCAAGAAGCTTGTCGGCGCTCCATTGCTCCATTGCAAGCAGAGCAGTAAAGACCTTCGATATCGACTCGACGCCAAAACGGAATGAGGTGTCACCAACCTCGATAAGATGTCCATTTGTCATGCATACCGAGATGCCAAATAGATCTGAGGGGATCTCCTTGAGGTAGGGTATATAATCTGCGTTAAGCCCCTCGGAGAGGCTCTTTGTCTCGTTGTAGGCGCGTTTAACAACCTCTTCAACCTCTTTATATGTAATTATTCGCTGCATAATTCTAACTATTTTGATTTATTGATTCAGCTGCTTCAAAGTGGAAAGGTGCGAAGTGATCTGCTTTATCTTGACTCTTCCACTCAGGTTTACGCAGTGCGTAGATAATAAATGGTGCACCTACAACCACCAAGCAACCGACAATAAGAACACCAAACCATACGGAGTTGCTTCCCGTAGAGATTTGACTCGGGGGGATGAAGCTCAATACAAATGCTAAGAGAGAGCCAAAGAAGCCCATCAAACCGAGGAGCCACATAACTCCATTGCCACGCCCAAGCTTAAATGGTCGAGGCGTATCGCGCATCTTGTAGCGTAGCGTAATGGCGGCAGCAAACATCAACATATACATTATTAGGTATAGCAACACTGTCAGCTGCGAGAGAATCTGGTAGAAAGATTGCACCGAGGGCATAACCACAAAGAGGAGCGAGAGGAGTGTCACAAGAGCTCCTTGAATCAACAATATGTTGCGTTGCACACCCGCCTTGTTTGCCTTTTGAAAAAAGGGCGGTAGGTAGCCCGCCTTTCCCACCGCGAAGATACCTTTGGAAGGTCCTGCAACCCAGGTCAATACACCGGCTAACACACCAAACATAAGAGCGATAGCGAAGAGAGGAGATATCCACGAAAGGTGGAAGTATTTAAGATAGTTATCAACACCTATCAACAGTGATTGAGTGAGATTGATTTTGTCGGCTGGTATAATTACGCCCAACGCAAAGGTACCCAAGATAAATATAGCAACCGTAACAAGAGAGCCAATGATTATAGCTTTGGGGTAGTTGCGAGAGGGATTCTCCACATCCATCACATGTATTCCCATCATCTCCATACCGGCATAGAATAGGAAGATGCTACTCGCTAAGACTATATTGTTGAGCTTAGTGAGGTCGGGCACAAAACTTTGTGTCATATCGAGATTGTTGTGCCCTCCCGTAGCGAGATAGATGACCCCCATTACTATAAGTAGTGCCGCTGGGATAATCGTACCAATCATTCCGCCCCACTTGCTAATCTTACCAACCCAACTCAAACCTTTGAGAGCGATGAATGTGGCAACCCAGTAGATTGCCAAAACGACGCAGAGAGTGAAGATCTTATTTGAGGCTAAAGCTGCATCGGTGGTCACATCTAAACCGATAAAGGCAATCGACACCGCCCCAAAGGTGAGTACCGTAGGGTACCATATTGTCGATTCGATCCACTGTAGCCATATTGCCAAAAACCCAGTGCGCGCTCCAAATGCCTCGCCAACCCAGCGAAAGACTCCTCCCTGTTTGTCGGAAAACATCGCTGCCAACTCGGCAGCTACAAGTGCCGTAGGGATCAAAAATACAATTGCCGCAAAAAGATAGTAAAATGCCGACGAAAGCCCATACACCGCCTCCGAAGCCAAGCCTCGCAGACTGACAACCGCCGTTACATTCATTATGGCAAGTGTCATTACGCTCAGTTTAAAACCTGTTGAACTCTTTTTTATCTCCATAGTTTGATATATTTAAATATTTATTTGTAACTTTGGTGTGCAACTATCATGCTAAGCAATTTTACCAATATTATATACTATAAGTGGGACTTATTGCACTATAAGTAAAGACAATCATTTTTGTTAGGATTATAGGAAAATAGTTGGTACCTTTGCAATACAAAAGATAACAGACAAACAAATATAAATTCTTAAAAAAAGTAAGATTATGGCAAAGACATGGCGTTGTACCGTATGCGGTCACATTCACGAAGGAGAGACAGCACCTGAGGTGTGTCCACTATGTAAAAAAGGAGCAGAATTTTTTGTTGAGGTCGTTGAGCAAGCAGCAGACGCTCCACTATCATTTGTAACAGAGCACAAATTGGGCGACGCAGCTGGCGCATGCCCAGAGTTGATGGAGGGTCTCAACGCTCACTTCTCAGGCGAGTGTTCAGAGGTTGGTCAATACTTGGCTATGGCGCGTCAAGCAGACCGCGAGGGTTACCCAGAGATCGCTGAGGCATTTAAGCGTTACGCTTGGGAAGAGGCTGAGCACGCATCAAAGTTCGCTGAGTTGTTGGGTGACGTAGTTTGGGATACCAAAACAAACCTAATGAAGCGTATGAACGCTGAGGCTGGTGCTTGCGAGGACAAAATGCGCTTGGCTCGCATGGCTAAGGAGCAAAACCTTGATGCAGTTCACGATACAGTTCACGAGATGGCTAAAGACGAAGCTCGCCACGGCGCAGGCTTCCAAGGTCTTTACAACCGCTACTTTAAGTAGTCGATAAATACACACACAAACAGAATATCACCCCAGGGCAAACGCACGAAAGAAATTGCTTATCGCGCTCGTGCCGCGCGGGCACCAAGCTTAGCTTGGATCCAAAAACTATCGTTTTTGACTTTTGTATTGCACTGATGTGGTGGGGCTTTGCCCCTCAGCGAGATATCCGCTATGATGAGCTTTTGAAAGTGAACTTTCAACACTCCTCATAGTGGATATCTCTGTGTCAACCTTCGGTTGCCACCACCACCTCAGCGCAAAGGCATGCACCCGCGGGGGTGCTATCTCCACCCGCAGGAGGCATAAGAGATAATATTTTTCATGCGTTTACCCTGTTTTTTTTACTTATCGCTTGATTAATAAAGATTTATTACTATCTTTGCGACCGCTTCGCTATATATGTTATATAGGTGTGGCGAAAAATATTAATTTAACGAGCGATTGTATCGCAAATTTATTTCCAGAATGGAAGAGACAAAAACATTTGTTTCAAACGAGAATTTCGATTGGAACGCATTTGAGAATGATCTTGGTGTTTATGATCAAGAGAAATCAGCAATTTCAGAGGCTTACAACAAAACCCTTTCTAACATCGCTGTAGGCGAGGTTGTTGACGCAACAGTTGTTGGTGTTAACAAGCGTGAGGTAGTTGTTAATGTAGGTTACAAGAGCGAGGGTATCATCTCTATCTCTGAGTTCCGTTACAACCCTGAGTTGGCAATTGGCGACATAGCAGAGGTTTACGTTGAGTCTGTAGAGGACAAAGGCGGTCAACTTGCACTTTCACACAAGAAAGCACGTCAGCTAAAATCATGGGATCGTGTTAACGAGGCTATGGAGAAAGATGAGATCATCAAAGGTTACGTTAAGTGCCGCACTAAGGGTGGTATGATCGTTGACGTATTCGGAATTGAGGCATTCTTGCCAGGTTCTCAAATCGACGTTAAACCAATCCGTGATTACGACGTATACGTAGACACAACTATGGACTTCAAGGTGGTTAAGATCAACCAAGAGTTCCGCAACGTAGTTGTATCTCACAAAGCATTGGTTGAGGCTGATCTTGAGGCTCAAAAGCACGAGATCATGTCTACGCTTAAGAATGGTAACATCTATGAGGGTATCGTTAAGAATATCACTTCATATGGTGTATTCGTTGACCTTGGCGGCGTAGATGGTCTTATCCACATCACTGACCTCTCTTGGGGTCGCGTTAACCACCCAGAGGAGATCGTATCGCTTGACGAGAAAATCAAGGTGGTTATCATCAACTTCGACGAGACTAAAAAGCGTATCGCTCTTGGTCTTAAGCAACTTACTCCTCACCCATGGGAGGCTCTTAACGCTGACCTTAAGGTTGGTGATATCGTTAAGGGTAAGGTTGTTGTTATGGCTGACTATGGTGCGTTCGTTGAGATCTCAACTGGTGTTGAGGGTCTTATCCACGTATCTGAGATGTCTTGGAGCCAACACCTACGCTCTGCACAAGAGTTTATGAAGGTTGGTGACGAGGTTGAGGCAGTTATCCTTACTCTCGACCGTGAGGACCGCAAGATGTCACTTGGTATCAAGCAACTTTCTGCTGATCCATGGGACGGAATCGAGACTAAGTACCCAGTAGGTACTAAGTGCGATGCTAAGGTTCGTAACTTCACTAACTTCGGTGTATTCGTTGAGATCGAAGAGGGTATCGATGGTTTGATCCACATCTCTGACTTGAGCTGGACTAAGAAAGTTAAGCACCCAGGTGAGTTCACATCTGTAGGCGCAGCTATCGAGGTTGTAGTTCTTGAGATCGACAAAGAGAACCGTCGTTTGAGCCTTGGTCACAAACAATTGGAGGAGAACCCATGGAACGAGTTCGAGGCTAAATTTAGCGTTGACACAATCCACGAGGGTACCATCACCGAGATCGGTGACAAGGGTGCAGTTATCTCTTTGGGCGAGAACATAGAGGGATTCTGTCCTGCACGTCACCTTGTTAAGGAGGATGGCACAACTCCATCAGTTGGCGATACTCTTGAGGTTAAGGTTATCGAGTTCAGCAAAGCAACTAAGCGCATCACTCTATCTCACGCTCGTATCTACGAGGAGGTTAAGCGTGCTGAGGTAGCAGCTGAGAAGGCTGAGAGACGTGCTTCTTCTGATGCTACTAAAGTGTCAGTTAAGAAGATCAATGCTTCAGTAGAAAAGACTACTTTGGGCGATATCGCTGGTCTTGCAGCGCTTAAAGCAGCTATGGAGCAAAACGAGAAGTAATATTATATTACACTCAAAATAGCAGAGAGGGTGACAGATTGGATGTCACCCTCTTTTGTGCATGGAGGAGAAAGAGTGCCGCGCAGGGCTGACGCTTTAAAACGCTTGCTCATGCCGCGCAGGGCTGCACTTGTGATAGCTTGCTCATCGCGCTCATGCCGCGCGGCACCAAGCTAAGCTTGGATCCAAAAACTTCGTTTTTGACTTTTTGTCGCGTTGATGTGGTGGGGGTTTTGCCCCTTCGCAAGAGATCTATTCTGGGGGCTTTTGGAAGTGAACTTTCAACGCTCCCCATAATAGATCTCTTGCGTGTCAACCTACGGTTGCCACCACCACATCAGCGAGGTTCACCTCGATTTGGACTTGACAATAAACTTTCAACACTGCTCATAATAGATATCTCTGTGCCAACCTTCGGTTGCCACCACCACATCAGCGAGGTTCACCTCGATTTGGGTTTAAATGCCAAAGGCATTTAAAGAAATTATAAAGATCAAGGAGTTGTGCAAATGAATTTGCGGCAATCTGCGGTTGCCTCCCCAACATCAGTGAGGTGAACCTCGATTTGGGTTTAAATGCCGTAGGCATTTAAAAATTATAAAGAGCAGGGAGTTGTGCAAATTTATTTGCGGCAACTCATTGCTCTTTATAAACTTAGAGATGCAATCTCTAAGCCCAAAGCGCAATGTTATGCACCCGCGGGGGTGCTATCCCCGCCCGCCGGAGGCAGTCCGAAGCGCACAGAAAGAAGCAAGAAGCGCACAGAAAGAAAAAAAAGAAGAGAGTGACATTATCATATAACGTAATTGGTCACTCTCTTCCATAAATTTATTTAGGTTATACTGACTAATAAAACAGGGTGGTTAGTCCCAAAAAAATCTTAAGTAGTCTGCATTAACTTGGTTAAGGTTATGCAAAGTTAGTAATATTTCTGTAACATCCAAAAGAATTTGAATATTATTTTTATTTTTTATAACGTTTGCAAACTTACAATAATGATAAGAACTCCCATAAATAAAAGAAGATTATAATTTTTTTAACCATAAAACTATAAATTTATAACTCATAATAAAAATAAGAGAGATAATTCTACGTAGAGATAATTTTTCACATTATTATTTTAAGAGAGCACAGAAATTACTATCTTTGCACCGTAGAAAATAATAACAGCTATAATATATGTCGAAATTCACCGTAAAAAACACCCCAACGATAGAGGGTCCAAAGATAATCAGACCCGAGATTTTAGGCGAAACACGCAACTACCTCAGCCTAAACGAGCAGAGTGACGAGATTTTTGCCTCGATGAGTATCGAGGATAGCTTCGAGGAGCTCTACAGTGAGAAGTTGGCACGCGGCGTATTGAGGGGGCTCTACTTTCAGCGCAAGGATAGCTACGCTAAGTTGCTATCGGTGAGCTCAGGAAGTGCTCTATGTGTAGCTGTAGACCTACGCCCCGAGAGTAAATCTTTTGGTGCAGCAAACTCTGTGGAGCTCAATGCTGAGAACGAAACTTCGCTTTATGTACCAGCCTATTTTGCTATTGGCTACCTTTCGTTGGAGCCCTCTACCGAGGTTGTGGTGCATTGTGCAGGTCACTACGACCCGGCTGCCGAATCGGGGATAATCTATGACGATGAGATACTTTCTATAAATTGGCAATTTGAGCGCTACGAGATCGACCAAAAACGTCTCAACATAAATCAACGCGATAAGAAGTTTCCAAGTTTCAGATCCTATAACCAGAACTCACTTTGGGTAAACCGCCCCAAGAAGAGTAAATATGCACTTAGCCGTATACGCGTACACCACTTAGAATAGATTAACCATTAATTTATATAATTATGAGACCCAACATAGCACACCGCACCACTTCTATACTACTTCTGATCCTTTCAGTGATCTCCTTGAGTTGTTGTAGCACTGGCGATAAAACATTTGTTATACTATCGACCAACGATATGCACGCTCAGATTGAGAAGTTTCCGCTCTTAGCCTCTGCTGTGGAGCAGTGTCGCGACACAACTGAGGTGATCTTGGTCGATGCGGGTGACCGCTGGACGGGCAATGCATTTGTCGATCTTGTGGAGTACTACGCACCGATGTACGAGCTGATGAATAAGATTGGTTACGACGTAACAATATATGGTAACCATGAGTTTGACAAGGGGCAAGCCTACTTAGCTACTGCAAATCGCCAAGCTAATTTTCCGACTATATCGGCAAATATCAAGAGCGACACAACATCGTTCCCTCAGCCTGCTGCCCACCACATTATCGAGATTGGCGGCAAGAAGATCGCTTTTGTGGGTATCGTTGGCAACTATGAGGCAAATAACCACCCCTCGGGCAAGGATGAAAGCTATGATGGTCTACGCTTTAGTGATCCTCACGCTACAGCTGCGGAGTATAGCTACCTTGCGGAGGAGAACGATATGTTGGTACTATTGAGCCACTGTGGATTGGAACGCGATGTGGAGTTTGCAAATAGCGAATCATCGGATGGTTACAATCAGATAATAAGCGCACATAGCCACGAGTTATCTAACCAAATGATAGATGGAAAATTGGTGACTCAAACCATCAATCGACTCAAAAATATTGGAGCTACAACAGTCACTATAACTGCCGAGGGGGAGGTAAAACTATCGCACCGCAATGTGCCACTTGCCGACTACACCCCAGCCGAGGAGTACGCAGCAATCGTCGAGGGCTACTACAACAATCCTGAGCTTAACGCCCCAATTGGGAAAGCTGGTGCCACATTCAACACAAGTGCCCTGCGCAACCTCTTTGCAGAGACTATTCGCAAGAAGGCCGCCGCACAAATTGGGCTCTATCACGCTGGTGGAGTGCGTCTTGAGTCGATACCCGAAGGTGATATCAGCATGGCGACACTTCTCAACATCGAGCCATTTGGCTCATGCATTGCAAAGATGACAATGACACCTGCTCAACTTGAGAAGCTTATTGTAGCAAAGTTCAACAACAAGAAAAATCTTGACGAAGCACACTACATCGACCTTATTGCAACTACTCCCTACACTGTTATCACCGACGAGAATGGCGATGCTGTTCAGGTAATATTCCCCGAACTCGATGAAAAGAAAAGCTACACAGTTGCCACAGGTGACTACATCTTCAAGAGCTATTCAAACCTCAACTACAGCAAAGGTGAGATCACCGAGACACTTATCACCGAGACACTCAAGGAGTATATAGAATCTCACGACGCAATTGCACCCAACAGCATTGAGCTACAGACGATAGAGCCACAAACCAAGGAGTAATCTATGTCCTGCTCTGTAGTACAGATTCTACGTGCCATGAACAATGGCACGTATCTATTTCGCACCCTTGGGGGTGATGTCAAGTTACGAAATTGCGATGATGGAAG
The DNA here is from genome assembly GCA_044433965.1 of Rikenellaceae bacterium. GTDB lineage: Bacteria > Bacteroidota > Bacteroidia > Bacteroidales > Rikenellaceae > Alistipes. Next base: position 16,448 of record JAWXTF010000002.1, read on the forward strand.
ATTATTCTACAGTGTTGGCAACAGCGCTATATGCTTCAACTTCTGGCACTCCGACACCTGGTACTCACTCAAATGCTACACCTCGAAGAGTCCCTATCGTAGGGCGATATATGGTTCCAAGTTGTTGGAATCAGAGCTCTACATACCCCAACACTCCGATAGGGGTGAGTGGATTGATGTGGTTACTGAGCGGTGGATAGAGGGAGAAGCATTGAGCAAAACCCTACCACAAGCTCTCAGAGAGGGCAACTCAGAGCAGATAAAAGCTCTAAGTGTGGAGTTCGACAAGCTCGCACTGAAGTTGCTCGACCAAGAGTGGGCACACGGTGATATTAGCTACGACAATATCATTGTAGACACAAAAGGAGCTCTTCACCTAATAGATTTTGATGCGGCATTCACACCTCAACTCGCAGGCAAAGAGAGCATTGAGATAGGAACCAAGGCTTATCAACATAGCACACGCAACACCACCCACTTCGACCGCTCTATTGATGACTATCCCTTAGCGTTAATCTCCACTACGCTATCACTTCTCGCGCTCGATATATCGACATACACCCAATATGCCGCTGATGATGGTTTATTATTTGATCCTCTTGAGATCTTCGAAAACCGTAGCGAATCCTACAACTTTGCACTTACAACACTCAGTATGTCGGGAGAAATATTTGCATATAATATTGCGAAGATGCTCTCCTCAAGAGATATAAAACTGCCGCAACTTCAATATATTATGCGCTACAAAGTGGAGGGAGTGCACCCAACTGCTGAACCTACAACAATCTTCTCGCACAATGATCTTTGGGGATATCTCAATAAGTATGGCCGCGAAGTGATACCGCCCCTATTCGATCAGGCGCTCGACTTTAACGACTCATTTGCCGCCGTAAAGTTAGGCTCAGCATGGCACTATATCGACTCACGCGCACAAATTGCACTTAATTGCAGCGAATATAGTGCACTGAAAAGCTGCCGCAATGGAGTCGGTAGAGCACAACAAACCAATGGAGAGTGGATAAGATTATCGTTAAGCTCTTTTGAACAAAAGTGTCCTAATGAAGAGGCGAAGGTTGACCACAACGCTCAAGAGTAGTATTAACCCTCTACACTCACCATCAAGTGCTCGATTATAGAGCCACAAAAGCGGATTCGTAATTCTGGGTGACTCTACTCCAAAGAGTAACTTATCGTAACGAGATGGCTTCACCCCACGCCTGAAGATCCATTTCTTGATATTGAGGCGTCCCAACATTAGCCAATATTGGAGATTTCGTGATTGGGGTAGCGACTCCACAAAGTTGGAGACAATGCGCTCAGCCTCAACATAATTGAGAATATGACGCTCCGAAATATTATTCATATAGGAGCCCTCATTCTCTGTGCGATAGAAGTAGAGTGGCGCCCGAAGTGTAGCCAATCTCTTAGAGTAGTAGAGAAGTTGTGGCAACAGCGAATAATCCTCTCCAAAATCCACCCCTGGGGTGAATCTAAGGTTGTGATCCTCAAACAACGAACGCCTGATAAGCATTCCCCTCACATGATTTGAGACAAGATGACTCTGTCCCAAAACAGCTTTGAGGTGTCGCATAGGAGAGCCCAGCCATCCCATAGGTGTCACCACGCGATTCTCTTTCTGGTCGACGCTCTCGCACCAAGCATTACAGATATCAGCATCACACTCCAATCTTTTGGATATAAGCCTCTCGACAATCTCACTATCGACCCAATCGTCGGCATCGACAAAGAGAATATAGTCGCCCGAAGCTGCATCGAGCGCCCTATTACGCGCCGCCGCAACACCTCCATTTGTTGGGAGATCAATCACTTGAATCCTACCTGCAAGGTGCGGATACTCGGCAATAGTCACCCTAAGCCGCTCTAAACCCAGATCTACAGATGCATCATTTACAAAAATATATTCGCAATTGGTATAACTCTGTGCAAAGAGCGAACCCGCGCACTCCTCAATATATCGCTCTGCTCCATATAGAGGTACTAAAATTGATACTTTTTGCATATCTCATTATTTAAATGTTGAATCTTTAGTGAGCAGCGAGCCAGTTATCCGCCACTCCCGCTTCGGCAATTAATTTCACTTTAAGGTTAGCTGCATTCTCCATCTCCTCGGTGACAATCTTCAATACTTGCTGCTCCTCTGAGCGTAGCAGATCTACAACCACCTCATCGTGCACCTGCATCACCATACGCGATTTGATGCCCTCCAGCTTGAAGCGGCGCCATATGGCAATCATCGCAAGCTTCATCACATCGGCGGCACTTCCTTGGATTGGTGCATTTATTGCATTTCGCTCAGCCAAACCGCGAGCTACAGCATTACGAGAAGTGATGTCGCGAAGATAGCGCCGACGCCCAAAGAGTGTCGAGACGAAGCCACTCTCACGCGCCTGCTCCACAGCGTTATCCATATATTGCTTCACAGCAGGATAAGAGCTGAAATAGCCCTCGATAATTGCCTTTGCCTCGGCACGCGGGATATCCAAACGTTGGCTAAGTCCAAATGGAGAGATTCCATATATTATACCAAAATTGGCTGTTTTAGCTTTGCGGCGTTCGTCGGATGTCACCTCATCGCTACTCTTCGAAAAGAGCAATGCAGCTGTTGTGGTGTGGATATCTTCACCATTGCGAAATGCTTCAATAAGAGCCTTATCACCACTGAGGTGTGCCATCAATCGCAACTCAACTTGACTGTAGTCTGCCGAAAGTAGAGTATGTTGGTCATCCGAAGGGATAAATGCAGCACGAATAGGACGCCCCAAAGCATCACGAATAGGTATATTTTGAAGATTGGGATTGGTCGACGACAAGCGCCCTGTTGCCGTAACTGCCTGGTTGTATGAGGTGTGTATACATCCACTTTGTCTATTGATAAGTTGTGGAAGCGCCTCTACGTATGTCGAAAGGAGCTTCTTAATACCTCGATACTCCAATATCATCTCAACAACTTTGTGCTCCTTAGCAAAACCTTGAAGATACTCCTCATCGGTGGAGTATTGTTTGGTCTTGGTTAGTTTGGGCTTCGCTGCAATTTTCATCTTTGCAAATAGCACCTCGCCAAGTTGACGTGGTGAGTTGATATTGAGAGATGCCTCGCCCGTCTCTATTCGGATCTGCTCCTCAAGTTGCACAAGCTTAACACTAAGCTCCTTGGCATACTCTGCAAGCGCCTCACTATCGATCTTTACACCCTCCAACTCGATATCTGCCAGCACTCTAATCATTGGCTCCTCTATCGAGAAGTAGAGCTCCTCTAACCCTTCAGCAACAACTGCGGCATAGAGAACCTCCTTCAGACGCAATGTGACATCGGCATCTTCGGCAGCATACTCTGCTATGATGGGCAGAGACACTTGGTCCATAGTGAGTTGACGAACGCCCTTTCCTATAATTGACTCTATCGCAATTGGAGTGTATGAGAGGTAACGCTCGGCAAGATAGTTCATATTGTGTCGCGACTCAGCGTCGAGCAAGTAGTGCAAAAGCATGGTATCGAGGAGCTTACCTGCCACCTCCACACCAAGCATGCGCATAAACATCAGATCAAATTTGATATTTTGACCAATCTTGGCTATCTTCTCCGACTCAAATAGAGGTCTGATAATCTCGGCTCGCTCACGCTGATTCTCCCTGCTAAAAGGAATATACCACGCCTCGAATGGTCGCACCGCTATCGAGAGCCCTACAATACGGTCACAGTGTGGATCTAGACCCGTTGTTTCGGTGTCGAAGCAAAACTCATCAAGTTCCAGCAGATTGGCAACAAGCTCGCGAAGCGCTTGATTGCTCTCAACGATAATATAGTTGTGAGCCGTGGTAGAAGAGGTTTCCATTTGAGGAATAACATCTTCTAAAGTCGGCTCGGGAAGGATAGATTCGATGACCTCGGTAGCACCAAAGAGATCTCGCTGTGCAACCCTCTCTACAGGTGCAGCAGCGGGTTCTACACTAAAGAGATCGCGCTGAGAATCTGCATCAGGTGATAGTTTCGCTGGAGTGGCTTTAACACTCTCCAAAGAGGGAGTTGCCGCTGCACCAAGTTCACGGGCAAAGGATGTGAAATTTAGCTCCAGGTAGAGAGCCCTAAGGCGCTCAACATCGGGCGCACAGAGAGTTAGCTGCTCGGGATCGAACTCTACTGGCACATCGAGACATATCGTCGTTAGGCGTTTTGAGAGAGGCAGCTCCTCGGCAGCAGCAGCAATCTTCTCACCCTGCTTACCCTTAATACTTCCCACATTTGCCAATATATTCTCTACTGTACCCCACTGCTGAACCAACTTACAGGCACCCTTCTCACCAATACCCATCACTCCGGGGATATTGTCGGAGGCATCACCCCAGATGGCTAAAATATCTCGCACCAACTGCGGGTTGTCAATACCATACTTGGCATTGATTGCGGCTTTATCGACAATCTCCACCGCACTATCTTTTTGCTTATAGATAACGCAATTGTCTGTTACTAATTGACCATAATCTTTGTCGGGTGTAACCATAAAGACCTTATAACCAGCCTGCTCACCCTTTACCGACAGCGTTCCTATAACATCATCTGCTTCATAACCACTCACCTCCAACACGGGAATGGACATCGCCTCGACAAGCTCCTTCACAAAGGGAACCGAAAGGATAATATCTTCGGGCGTCTCGCTACGATTAGCCTTGTAAGCAGGAAATATATCGCGTCGGAAGCTTCCACCCGGAGGATCAAAAACCACCCCCAAGAGATCGGGGGACTCCTTGCCAATAATCTCGCGCAGGAATTTGGCAAAGCCAAAAACCACTGAGGTGTTCATACCTGCACTATTGCGCATGGGACGCCCCATAAAAGCATAATAGTATCTAAAGATCAACGCATAGGCATCAATCAGAAATAGTCGTTTCATATAAGAATATATTGATATATTTATCGATATTTGTCAATAGCAGCACAAAAAATAGACGCCCACAATGGTAGGAAGTGAAACTGCTCTCAGCCAAATATCAAAGTTAGTTGTCACAAGCATACCACTCCGCATACGATGTAGCGGTTTCATGGAGCTTAAGCGAGTGGAGAGCGACATCTTGGGGCAGCTCAGATGCAATGCGAGCAGCAAATTCCGATAGCATATTCTCGCACGTAGGCTGGTAATCGACCAACACTACTGACTTGAAATGTTCACTCATCACCGCGGCAAGTGCCTCGGCACGCGGTGTGCGACGCATCACAAAACTGTGGTCGAGTCGAGATATAATCTGCTTGTTGACAATACGTTTGAGGTCGCCAAAGTCGATAACCATACCGCACTTAGGGCTCGAAGGATCCTCTATTGGGTTCCCCTTTACGGTAACGAAAAGGCGGTATGAGTGCCCATGGATCTCGCGACACGCGCCATCGTAACCCTCAAGCGCGTGTGCTGATTCGAAGGTAAATTCCTTAGTAAGTCGTATCATAGTATTACAATTTTTTGCCATATGCCAAGTCTCCAGCATCTCCTATACCTGGGACGATATACGACTTTGAGGTGAGCTCCTCATCGACCACTGCTGCCCATATTGTAGTTGTCTCACGCGACATATTCTTCATAACATAGTCAATACCCTGCTCACTTGCAACGGCAGCTGCCACATGTGTATGTTTTGGCTCTCCGCCCTTTTGGCAAAGTGCACGATGGGTCAACACCAGCGAAGAACCAGTTGCCAGCATTGGATCTGCTAAGATCAAGATCTTGCCCTCCAAGTCACCACACGACACATACTCCACCTTCACCTCGAATGTATTATCTTTGTGATTCTTGCGATACGCTGCCACAAAGGCATTGGAGGCATCGTCGAAGTAGTTCAAAAAACCTTGATGGTAAGGTAGACCTGCTCGCAAGACAGTGGCAACAACGATCTCATCGTCGATCATTGCTACGGTTGCCTCGCCCAAAGGAGTCTCGACACTTTGCGGCTTGTAACTTAGCTGTTTCGAGATTTCATAGGCTGTAATCTCAGCTATACGCTCCAAGTTGCGGCGGAAGCGCATAGAGTCTTTTTGGATCTCTCGATCACGTATCTCTGCAATAAATTTTCCTAATACAGAGTTCTCGGCTGACAGAATATGTAGCATGATCTTTGTGGTATTTGAAGTTTTTGTTAGTATAAAAAGTTGTTAAAGGGGAATCGTCCAGCATGAATCTCTCGCACCATACCATAGAGATCTGTGCGGAACTTCTCGATGTTGAGCTTCTCGATTGCCGAGATAAAGATGCAGGGGGTATTCTCCTTAGCTATCCAGCTCTTTTTGAGCTCATCAAGCGACATATTCTCCTTGGTCGCGGGGGTCAAATCATCCTCATCCTTTTTGATATAGGTGTATGCATCAACCTTATTAAAGATCAAAAACACAGGTTTGTCACCAGCTCCAATATCTACCAGAGTCTGCTTCACAACCGCTATCTGATCCTCGAAGCCAGGGTGCGAGATATCGACCACATGCAACAGAAGGTCTGCCTCACGCACCTCATCGAGAGTCGATTTAAATGACTCCACAAGTTGCGTTGGCAACTTTCTGATAAATCCCACAGTGTCGGACATCAAAAAGGGAAGATTGTCAAACACCACCTTGCGAACAGTTGTGTCGAGCGTCGCAAAGAGCTTATTTTCGGCAAAAACCTCACTCTTAGAGACCAAATTCATAAGTGTCGATTTACCTACATTGGTGTAGCCAACAAGAGCCACACGCACCATAGAACCACGATTAGAGCGCTGAACAGCCATCTGGCGGTCGATCTTTTTGAGCTCCTCCTTGAGCTTTGTGATACGGTTGCGCACTTGGCGACGGTCGGTCTCAATCTCACGCTCACCAGCACCTCCACGCGTACCTGTACCTCCACGCTGACGTTCGAGGTGGGTCCACATACCTGTTAGGCGAGGTAACATATATTCGTAGTTGGCGAGCTGCACTTGGGTCTTTGCATATGCAGTTTGCGCGCGCTGCATAAAGATATCGAGGATTAGACGCGTGCGATCCAGGATTCTACAAGGCATCTCTTTTTCGATATTGCGAGTCTGCGAAGGTGACAACTCATCGTCGAAGATCACAACCTCAATCTCATTCTCCTTGCAATACTCAGCAATCTCTTGAAGCTTACCAGGACCCATGTAGATGCGCGACGAAGGTTGCGAGAGGCGCTGCGTGAAACGACGCTCAGAACGGATGTCGGCAGTCTCGGCAAGAAAATCCAACTCGTCGAGATAGTCACTAACCTCCTTGGGGTCTTGACCGTCGCGGATAACAGCCGCTAAAACCGCCTTGTAGGGGCGGTAAACAAGAACGTCATCGCTCTTCTCTTTTCTATTTTCTCTATTTTCCAATATTACCTAATGTAATTTAATTTTTATAGTCTCTTTTTTGTATACTCTTAACTGCCTTCAGAAACAACAAGTAAGGGTATCCCAAGAAAGAGATACCCTTACAAATTATGTGCTAATTAGCATTGTAAGAAGGTGATTAATCCCCTCCCACCTTTGCAGCTAACAATTAGTTTTGGATGCGGAACACAACTGGAAGAGTATACGCTACACGTACTGGTTTGTTACGCTGCATACCTGGCGTCCATTTTGGCGATTGGTTCAAAACACGAATTGCCTCATCAGCCAATGAGCGGTCTGGAGTACGAAGGATCTCGATATTGGTAAGTGAACCATCACGCTCGATCACGAATTTAAGGTTAACTGTACCTGAGATACCATTCTCAGCAGCAATTTGTGGATATTTCAAACGACTTTGTACCCAGTTACGGAATGTGAGAAGATCACCGCCTTGGAACGTAGGCATTGTCTCTGCACGAAGGAAAGGTTGGTCGTCCTCGATAACCTCTTCTACGATCTCAACTTGTTGGATAATCTCAGTATCCTCATCGAACTCAGCAAAGTCCACCTCGGTAGTTACCTTAGTGTCATTGTCCACGATTTGAAGAAGGTCTGACATTACCTTAAGCTCAACCTTTTTGGGTGGCTCTGGTGGCTTCTGGTCTTGACGAGTGATCTCGGTGATCTCTTCTTCAATTGGACCATAATCCATGTCCACCTGCTCAATGCGGTGTTCTTTTGGGGTGTAGGCAAAGGCAAATATCACAAGTCCAAGTGATACGATCAAGCCAATTTCGAGCAAAAGACCTCTCTTGTTTTTGAGGTCAGCTTTAGGAGATTTTTTTAATTCCATTATTTGAGTTTTTAATTTGTTCCAAAACTTCGACAACAGACAGTTGGAAACCACTTACGACCCTATTTACTACACCATTGGGCTCGCTACAAGTCACAACTCTCCACTATTCAACCACAAATATAGTGATAAAAAATTAAAAAAATAGTATTGAACTACAAAAAAATATCTTTTTTTAGCTAATTTTGTCTTCGATTATAAGAATTTAATACACGATGCTACAAAATAAGGAGCCTCTATATGGCAAAACACTCACTCAGTTAGAGGCTATCTGCGCTCAACTCTCGCTGCCAAAGTTCACCGCTAAGCAGATAAGTAATTGGCTATATGTCAAACATATAAGTTCAATTAGCGAGATGACAAACATAGCTCAAAAAGGGCGCGATTTGCTAAACTCAAATTACACTATTGGACTGCGTGCACCTCTCAAAGTGAGCCAAGCTAAGGATGGTACAAAAAAATATCTTTTCGAAACTTGCAAAGGATATTTCATCGAAACGGCATACATCCCCACAACGGACCGCGCAACACTTTGCATCTCCTCCCAAGCGGGGTGCCGCATGGGGTGCACATTCTGCGCTACTGGTCGCCAAGGATTGCAACACTCTCTTTCGGCAAACGAAATACTCAATCAAGTGGCGTCAATTGCCGAATATGAACAATTGACAAACATTGTATTTATGGGTATGGGTGAGCCGCTCGACAATATGGAGAGCGTCCTATCTGCTATCGAGGTGATGACAGCCAAGTGGGGCTACGCCTGGTCACCAACACGAATTACACTCTCCACGGCAGGTGTCGGCAAGGAGCTACGCCGCTTCCTCGACTCCACATCGGTTCACCTGGCAATAAGCCTCCACAACCCCTATCACGATGAACGTGCCGAGATAATGCCTATAGAAAAGGCATATCCGATTGCCGAAATTATCGATATACTACGCGAATATGACTTCTCAAAACAACGAAGAGTCTCGTTTGAATATATTGTGATGAGCGGCAAGAACAACCACCCTCACCATATACGCGAGCTCTGCCGACTGCTTAATGGTGTGAAGTGCCGCATAAACCTAATTAAGTTCCACAAGATCCCCGACTCCCCCTACTTCTCTCCCGACGATGAGAAGATGGAGCGATTCCGTGACACTCTCACAGCAAAGGGAATACACACCACAATACGAACCTCACGCGGCGAAGAGATACAAGCTGCCTGCGGATTGCTATCAACAGCCTCTAACTCCTAACCAAAAATGTACAGGATGAACGCATGAAAATATTGCCTCTTGCTGCCTCCGATTGCTTGCTATGCGCTTTCAGTGCGTTTCTTGCTGCTTGCTGTGCGCTTTGGACTGCCTCCGGCGGGCGGGGATAGCACCCCCGCGGGTGCGTACCTTTGCGCTTTGGGCTTAGAGATTGCATCTCTAAGATTATAAAGAGCAATGAGTTGCCGCAAATAAATTTGCACAACTCCTTGCTCTTTATAATTTGTAAATGCCTACGGCATTTAAACCCAAATCGAAGTTCACCTCGCTGATGTGGTAGTGGCAACCAAAGGTTGACACAGAGATAGCTCCTCAGAGGAGCGTTGAAAATTCATTTTAAAAGCTCCTCAGAGGAGATGTCTCGCTGAGGGGCAAAGCCCCCACCACATCAGCGCAACAAAAAAAGTCAAAAACGAAGTTTTTGGATCCAAGCTCAAGCTTGGTGCCGCGCGGCATGAGCGCGATGAGCAAATATCTTTCGGTATGTTTACCCCAAAAAAGTACTCATAAGTTGTCAGACAATAAAATAATTATTATCTTTGAGGAACTTAATCCTAACAATTTATGAAAAAAACTTTACTTTTATTAGTATCACTACTAATCACAGTGCATCTATTTGCTGCTGAGTGGAATCAAACCTCTGTACGTTCTAAAGAGTGTTTCAACTATGGCTGGCGATTTACACTTGGCGATGCGCCCGAATACAGAGGAAAATCGTTCGATGATTCTGCATGGAGAGTGCTCTCGTTGCCACACGATTGGAGCATTGAGGGTGAATACACGCCCGACTTTGCCGCGGGCAAGAACAATGGTTTTTTCCCTGAGGGTCTGGGCTGGTATCGCAAAAGTTTTATGGTCGACAAAGCTGATATCAACAAACAATTTGTGATAGAATTTGAGGGAGTTTTCATGAACTCTGAGGTGTGGATCAATGGTGAATATCTGGGCAAACGTCCGTTTGGATATTCAACATTTAGATACGATTTGACAAGTGACCTAAAGTTTGGCGCTGAGAATGTGATAGCTGTACGTGTAGACAACAGCAATCCAGGAGCCGACAGATGGTACCACGGATCGGGCATCTACCGTGATGTCAACCTACTCAAAACCAACTATGTACACTTTAAGCACAATGGCGGTATATTTGTAAAAACCCCTGTTGCTGAGCAGAGTCGAGCAGCAGTCGAAGTTGACTACAAGATTTTGGGAAGCTTCTTCACCGAAGAGGAGATCAACATCTACAAGCGAAATGGCTGGAACCGTACAAGCAGCAGTTGGAAGCACGAACCTAAGGATCACCTTTGCATCCTTCGCTCGATAATCTACGACCAAGAGGGTCGTGAGGTAGCACGCATCGAGGAGGAGCACAATATCAAAAATTACGATGTCGACTACACAGCTTCGCAAAATGTGACCTTCGAAAACCCTAATCGTTGGTCCGACAAGACTCCATATTTATATACACTCAAGAGTGAGATCGAGTATGATGGTCGCATATTGGATGACGTAGTGACTAAATTTGGCGTGCGCAAGGTGGAATTTTTACCTGGTACAGGTCTCTTTGTCAATGGCGAAGAGACTAAGCTCTATGGCGTCTGCCTCCACCACGATGCGGGAAGCCTTGGCGCAGCTGTGCCAGCCCGATCAATCGAGTATAGATTGATGAAGCTCAAGGAGATGGGATGCAACGCTGTGCGCACCGCACACAATCCATTTGCGCCAGCATTCTACGCTCTTTGTGACAGCTTGGGCTTCTATGTGATGGACGAAGCATTCGACGAGTGGACCTCGGGCTGGGGTGTCAACTGGACAGAAAATACAATGGGTAAATCACTCAATGGTTACAACCTCTACTATGAGCAGTGGTGGAGAACAGACCTCAAAGATATGATTGAGCGTGATCGCAACCACCCCTCTATTATTATATATGGTATTGGCAACGAGATTCCCGACTACCGCCACTACTACTCGGCAGGCGAAAGAGCCGAAGAGATGGTAGCACTATGTCACAAAACCGACCCTACACGCTTTGTGTCGGCTGGCGACAATGGAGCAATCCGCTCGATGCAACATGGAGTAACCGACAAGCTCGATATAATTGGAGTAAACTACATCGAACGTGATTATGGTCAAGATGTGCTCTACGATGAGTTGCACCGCCTACACCCCGACAAACTTACCTTTGGTAGCGAGGTCAACAAGGAGCTATTCTACTTCTTGGCTGTTCGCGACAAACCATATGTCATTGGAAGCTTTATCTGGACTGGTATCGACTACTTGGGTGAGACCAAAGATGTTAACCGACGTGGCTGGAACTCCTCACTGCTCGACCTCACACTCAACAAACGTGCCGACGGAGCACTCTACGAGGTGTGTTGGAGCGAGGAGCCAAAGACATTTATCACCACATCGCAGGTATCTGCCTCAGCACCTCCCACCAAGGAGACATTTAGCGAAGCTGGCGAGCAGATTGTGATTAGCGCCGAGAAGCTATTCTCTTGGAACCGCAAGAGTGGCGAGAAGATTTTCGTTGTTGTATATAGCAATTGCGAGCAGGTGGAACTTAAGGTCAACGGCAAGTCGCTTGGGCGCAAAGATGTTGACCGCGACACCTACTACGCTGAGTTTGAAACTACATACAAACCTGGCAAAGTTGAGGCTATTGGCTACGTAGGTGGCAAGAAAGTTAGCTTCGACACACTTCGCTCAACAGGCAAAGAGTCGAAGATCCTCGCCAAGTCGGTTTGGGGTGAGTTGAAACGTGACGGCAAAGATGTAGCAATAATCGAGGTCGATATCACCGACAAGAGCGGTCTAACGGTGCCCGAAGCGACAAATGTAGTTAAGGTTGAGATCACTGGCGGCGCTAAGCTGCTTGGCATCGATTCGCCTAACCTATTCTACAAAGGTCTCTTCACCGCTTCGGAGCGCGATGCAATGAACGGAAAGCTACTGGTCACAATTCAATCTAACGGCAAGAATGAGCCTACTAAAGTTGAGCTAACATCCGAAGGATTAGAACCTTGCACATTAAAACTATAAATAACTAACCTACTAAAATTATGAAAAATATTAAACTTCAGAACGGTCTCATGCCCGTCTGTGCAACCCTAAGCCTCTGTAGCTGCACAACAGCACAGCAAGCCCCAACAGACAAACCAAATGTACTTATCATCCAAACCGACGAACACAGTTTCAAGACTTTGGGCTGCTACCGCGAGCTAATGGCTCAAGCTCAAGCATTCCCCTGGGGCGACGGGATTGAGGTGACTACACCCAACATCGACCGCTTGGCACACGAAGGTGCTATATGTACCAACTACTACGCATCAAGCCCCGTGAGCACACCCTCGCGTGCATCGTTCCAAACAGGTCTATACCCTGTTGTGGCAGGAGCACCCATCAATGGCATGACAATGGATCCATCGTGCCGCACCTTTGCTCAGGTTCTACGCGACGAGGGCTACCAGACAAATTACATCGGCAAGTGGCACCTGGCGGGAGTTCCATATTTGGGAAGTCTCTACATGGCTCCAGGCTACGACTTTGGATACATGGATAGAAAATATCAGTTTGAAGGCGGTCACAGCAAGTGGTACACCGAGCTGGAAAACCCATACGGGATTAAAGCCTCATACGCGGTGCCCAAGGTTCAAAACCCAGATATGTACTCGACCGACTACCTCACAAATCGTTGCCTCGAACTCTTGGAGCGAGACAAGGATAAAAGCTTCTGCTTGATGCTTTCGATTCCCGACCCACACTCCCCCGATATCTCGCGCGAGCCCTACACCACCCAATACAAAGAGCTTGATGCTCAAGCCCCTACAACCATGGCTACATATGGTTCGCCCCAGAGAGCTGGATGGGCTGTTGGTGGCAAAAATGAGTCTGGCGAATTTAGCCAACACTCAGTACGCGAATATTTTGGCATGGTGAAGTGTATAGACGATAATGTGGGACGCATCCTGGATTATCTCGACGATAATGGACTTACTGAGAATACAATCGTGGTATTCACCTCCGACCATGGCGATATGCTCTTCGAGCACCACAGAATCAACAAAGATCTTCCACTTGAATCATCAGCAAAGATTCCATTCGTTGTACGCTACCCTAAAAAGATCAAGGCAGGCAAAGTTATCGAGAGCGCATATACAAATGTTGATTTCGCACCAACACTATTAGGTCTTCTTGGATATCCTCAGATCGAAGGCGTACACGGCATCAACGACGCTGAGGCTCTCACAAGCGACAACCTCAAGGTAACATCCGAAAGAATTGTCTATATGACCGACTCCCCCTTTAATGAGTGGACCGCAGCAACTGACGGACGCTACAAACTCGTACTCTCATGCCGCGACACTCCTTGGCTGATAGATCGAGTGGCTGATCCCGATGAGTTGAAAAACTTCTACTCAGATCCAGCATATAAGGAGATTGCCGAGAAGCTACAAACTGAATTGGTGCGCCAAATGCAACTCTATAAAGATCCAGCTATCGCACTAAAACGCCCCTTCTTGTACAGCAGTGACCAAGAGGTAACATTCAAAAATGTATATGAAGGACTAAACGATAAACAGATCAAAGAGTGCGAAAACGACATCCTTAATAACGCTATCCGCGACATTCACCAGAATTGCTATAATAGAGGCAGGGCAGACGTATAGCTCTTTGCGCGCATGCCGCGCGGGGCTGACGCTTGAGGAGACTTGAGGAGGCTTGCTCATCGCGCTCATGCCGCGCGGCACCAAGCTAAGCTTGGATCCAAAAACTTCGTTTTTGACTTTTGTATTGCACTGATGTGGTGGGGGCTTTGCCCCTCAGCGAGATATCCACTATGATGAGCTTTTGAAAGTGAACTTTCAACACTCCTCATAGTGGATATCTCTGTGTCAACCTTCGGTTGCCACCACCACTTCAGCGAGGTGAACCTCGATTTGGGTTTAAATGCCTACGGCATTTAAAAAATTATAAAGATCAAGGAGTTGTGCAAATTTATTTGCGGCAACTCTTTGATCTTTATAATCTTAGAGATGTAATCTCTAAGCCCAAAGCGCGATGACACGCACCCGCGGAGGTGCTATCTCCGCCCGCCGGAGGCAGTCCTAAACGCACAGAAAGCAACCCCAAGCAGCAAGAAGCGCACAGCAAGAAGCAAGGTATGCACCCGCGGGGGTGCTATCCCCGCCCGCCAGAGGCAGTAAGAGATAATACTTTTAGGGCATTACTCATGAGAAAGTATGAGAGTCACCCATATTGGTATATTTAAGCAAGTCAATACAGACCCTAACTTTTTTGTTCCAGTTCCGATATTCTCTCCATGAACTGATCCAGCTGCCAGCCATCTTCGACTCTAAAGCCGCCACTTTTGGTACGTCTAAGCGCTGAGAGGTATGCACCAGAGTTTACGCCTTCGCCAATCTCGGAGGCGAGGGAGCGAATATATGTACCTTTGCTACAGCTAACTTTTATTGTTAGGCGAGGCATCTCGAAATGCATCACTTCGATATCATATATCGTGATAAGCGCTTTGCGCACCTCCACCTCTTCACCTGCACGAGCCAGCTCATATGCTCTCACCCCCTCGATCTTCTTTGCTGAGAAGATGGGTGGGCGCTGTAGTCGTTCGCCGCAAAGTCCATTGAGAGTCTCCTCGATCATCTCGCGCGTGATATGCTCTGTGGGGTATGTGGCATTGATCTCATGTTCCATATCAAAACTGGGGGTTGTTGCGCCAAGTGTTACCTCGGCGATATACTCCTTCTGCTCTGCTTGCAATTCATTGACTCTCTTGGTTGCTTTACCGATACATATTAGCAAAACACCAGTCGCCAAAGGGTCAAGCGTGCCAGCATGACCCACTTTGATTTTGCGATATCCCTTGTGCCTTAAGGCATAGTTTATTTTGCGTACCACATCGGTTGAAGTCCACCTCAAGGGTTTGTCTATTAAGGCAATATATCCTTCGGGGAAATCGACCTTTGTTAAATCCTCCATCTTTTGATCTGTTAAGAGTTAAAAAAGTATAGTGCGTATGAGAATATTGCAGCAGCGAGACAGTAGTAGGCAAACCAGATTAGTTTACCACGTTTGATGATGTTAATCATAAACTTACACGCCAAGACGCCCACCGCAAAGGAGGCTAAGAAGCCAGCACTCATAGCAGCTATGCCAACACTCTCGATTGCCGCGTCGCCACCTACGAGCGAGAGGAAAGATTTTCCTAATATTGGCACCAAGACCATTAGGAATGAGAATTGAGCGACACTCTCTTTTTTGTTGCCTAAGATCAACCCTGTCGCGATTGTCGCTCCTGAGCGAGAGATTCCGGGCATCACTGCCACCGCTTGCGCTACACCTATCAGAATTGAGTCGCGATATGATATCTGCTCCTTGAGGCGTGGCGTGGCGTAGGATGCAAAGGCGAGCAAGATCGCTGTGATTAGCAACATGCTACCTACGACAATCATAATTAAGGGCGATGCTAACATCTCGTTGAGTGCATCCTCAAGCGTAAATCCAACGATTGCCACAGGGATCATCGATATTGCAATCTTGATGACATAAGCCTGCTCGCTATTGAATGTGCGAGAGAAGAAACCTCGGAATATCTTAGCTATCTCGGGCCAAAGCACAAGGATCGTACTACACACTGTACCAGCGTGTAGAGCTAAGTCGAAAGTTATATTTTCCTCTAACTCAACGCCAAGTAGAGCCTTAACAATTTGTAGATGCCCACTGCTTGACACAGGCAAAAACTCAGTAATACCCTGAACGATGCCCAGGATTATTGCTTCAATAATATTCATAGTTTGGGTTTATAAAAAAATCATTTTTTAAGAATTGCGTAGACCTCAACGACGAAACCAACGACCACAACAATTGGGGCTAAAGTTATGCGACGGAATGAAAACATTTCGTAGTCGAACTCCGTAGCCGAGGTGTTTCCGCCCCCCGACATCAAGATAAAACCCAACACGATAACTATAAATCCTACAAGTAGGAGTTTGTAATTCTTAATCGAAAGTGGCATCTGTTGCTCCTGCTGTGACTCCTTCTCTATCTCTCTGTTACTCATAATCTTGTTTAGTATAGATATATTTTGTTAGACTTCATATTTACAAACTTACTGGCTGCAAATATCGTAAAAATTAATGAAATAATAATGCCGCTTGCCAAAATTGACCCAATTATTATTAATAATAGAGCTCTATCACTCCCCATCATCAACTCTGGGAGCGTGCGTCCCAAAAGAGAGACCGAACCCAGAAAGAGCAAAGATGCAATTACACCTGCAAGAAAACCGCTCTTGACACCGCTCCACACCAAAGGTCGCATGATAAACCAACGCGTAGCCCCCACAAGTTTCATGGTATTAATAATGTAGCGGCGCGAATATATCGCCAGGCGAATGGTATTGTTGAGCAACACCAACGATATAAAGAGCAGTGTAGCACCAAAGAGTAGCAACACGGTCTCGATTGCCGCAAGTGTTGAGTGAACCTTCTCGACCAAGAGAGTGGGATAGTAGACCATCTCCACACCCTCGATAGCCTCCACGCGTTTGACAAATGAGTCAAGAAGTTCCATCTGTGAGGAGGAGGCAAGGAGCTGCACCTCGAAGCTATCAAGAAGAGGGTTTGATGAGAGTATCTGCTCAAAATCTTCGCCGAAAAGTTTGCGAAACTCCTCATCCTGCGCCTTATTCTCTTTGGTTAGCAGATCTATGTTGCCCACAACAGGAGATGCCTCGATCTGAAGTTTTATCTTCTCCCGTTGCTCGGGGTCGACATCACCGCTAATCTCAACCGTTGCGTTGATGCTCTGCTCAAGTGAGTGAGTCACCTCGAAAACAGTCGAAATCAAGTAGCCTACAGCCCCTACCAGGTAGAGAACCAATGCTATGCTGATGGTCGAAACGGCATAAGAGTTACGTACTCTACGCTTTAATCTTTTGTCCTCTTTCATATATTTGCATTATTAACAGAGATATAATGGTTAAAATAATTAGAAGTGATGCCGCAAGCGTTATACCCTCAATGAGCGACCAACGAGGAGCTCTAAAGCGCCACTCTACGGTATGCTCGCCCGCTGGAATCTCCATCGCTCGCAAAATATAATTTGCTCTAAAGTAAGGAGCCTCAACTCCGTCGATATATGCTCTCCACCCTTTGGGGTAGTAGATCTCCGAGAAGAGCACAACAGAGGGCTTATCGGTTTGGGTTGTGTAGCGAAGGTAATTTGGCTGATACTCCACAAGTTCAACTACGCCCGAACCAAACTCGCGAGGCGCCACCGCAAAGCTCTTATCTACAACTGCTGTATTTCGTAGATCTGTAGTTGCCAAGGCATCGATCTCTGCGCGGGGTGAGTCAACACTCCTAATGCCGCTCACGATCCATGCAGCACCAAGGGCATCATCGTTTACCATCAAGGCTGGCGCGCCACTCTCATCTGCCGAGATTATGTAACGCGTATTGAGCATATCGAGAACACTTTGATTGAGCGATGATGTGAAGTATGAATCGATAATATCTTGGTATCGAGAGAGTTTAGCACCATGATAACCACCTACAGAACGGTGGAAATAAGATGTCGTAGCGTCGTTGAATGGGCTCACCGACAAGTTGAGAACTCTGTAACCCAAGTCACTATCTTTAAGTATCTCGGTGTCGATCTCCGTTGGATGAATCTTGGCTTGGCGTGCTGCCACAAAATCCTCTTCGTTGAGATAGCGACGGTTTACCGGCACCAAGTCGAGCACAACAAGAATACCGATGACCACCAACATCACTCCACGTTTGAATCGACCCACCACCATCAGCCATACCGTAGCGGCTGTAGCCAACACAAAGAGCAGCGAGCGAAGAGTGTCGAGACGCATAACCTCGAACCGCTCAGCAGCCATAGCATGCGCCACACTCGAAGCGAGATCCTCGGGGAAGCCTGCCCCAACCAACATCTTGAAGCCATCATCGGCACCGAAGTTGAAAAGCGCAGCACCTGCAACAGCAAAGAGCAACAACAAACCACCGAGCAATAGCGTAGATAGTTTTAGCCTTTTGAGAATAAGCTCTTTACCCTGCTCCATACTCCACAACTTCGAGAGAGAGAAAACAGCAAGTAGAGGTAGAGCCCACTCCACAACAACCAGCGTCATAGAGACTGTACGGAATTTGTTGTAACCAGGCAAAATATTGAACATCAACTCGGTAAACCACATAAAGTGACGCCCCCAAGAGAGAAGAATCATAATAAACGTTATCGACAATAGCCACCAACGCTCCCTGCCGCTTGTGGTAAGTAGAGCAAGCAATGCCAAGAAGAAGATTACCGCACCGATGTAGGTAGGACCCCCAGTAAAGGATTGTGGACCCCAATAGAGCGGTAGCTGCTGAGCCACCTCGCTCATCTGGTAGGGTGCCAAGACCTTCGCCACTTCGCCATCGCGCTCAAAACTTTCGAAGGATGAACCACCTACGAAACTTGGAACCAACATATTAAAGCTCTCCACTGTGCCGTAGCTCCACGCCGTAGCATACTCCATATCGAGTCCCTTTTCGGCTCCACTCACCGCGGCAAGCTCGGAGCCGCCTCGCATAGTCTCGGGGGTATGCTCCATAGTATACCAAAGCGGCGACAGGTTGGAACCCACCGCCAATACCGCTGCGATTGCAAGCGCCCCCGTTCGTTTCGAGAACTCTCGAAGTCTCTTCTGACGCTGCGCAAAGTAGAGCTCCGAGAGCCAAAAAGCAGCTATTGCCATACCGAAGTAGTAGGTGATCTGAGGATGATTTGCTCCAATCTCGACTGAGGCAAAGAGTGCAGCCAAGGCACTACCCCATAGGTAGTTACCACGAAGAGCCATATAGACTCCTCCAAACATTAGTGGAGCATAGACCAGAGCCCACATCTTGGTGATGTGACCCGCCTCGATAATCAAAAAGAAGTAGGTCGAAAGCCCATACATCAAGCCTCCAACTATAGCAATCCAACCATTGAAGCCCATCATCACAAGCATCAACCACATAGAGAGCATAGCTAAGAAGATAAATGCAGCAGGTGTGCCAAAGAGGTTGACAACCTTATTGAAACTCACCTTGATGATCTGGGCAGGATATGCCACATTAATCAAATAGGCAGGCATCCCCCCAAACATCGAGCCACTCCACTGAGGATCTACCCCCGTAGCTTCACGGCTCTCCAAGATATCTTGAGTCATTCCCTCATACTGCTTGACGTCGTGCTGATAGAGCACTTCACCACCCATCTGTGGAGCAAAATATCCATATGAAAGTAGCGCGTAGAGTATCACCGCCACCATAAAGGGAAACCCCTTAGACCAATCAATCTTTGATATCATAAAATTTTTGTTTTGCTTTTGTGTTCCACTTCATCTCTGCGCCCCCCCAAAGAGCAATTACACCTCACGTTGCGCAACATAAGCACAAAGATTTATTAGGGCTGTACGATATTGAGAGTCTTCATATTGGGCAAGAATCGCTGTGGCGCGTTCTATATATGCTTGCATTACTGTTGTTGCAAATTCTACGCCACCTCCCGCTTCAACTTTTGCTTGGAGTTGCGCAATAGCGTCGGGTGAGGTATTACACTCTTTCAGGAGCTCTATTATCACCTCTTGCTCCTCGGAGGTTGAATTTTCGATTATGTGGAGCAGCGGAAGGGTGATTTTTCCCTCGCGAAGATCCCCATTCATAGGCTTACCCGTCTTTGCATTTGGACTATAGTCGAGTATATCATCCTGGATCTGGAACGCCATGCCGATATATTCACCAAAACGACGCATATTATCGATCTTCGAGGCAGAAGCGCCTGCGGCAAGAGCGCCTACAGAGGCACTAATCGAGATTAAGGAGGCTGTTTTTTTGTTAATAATATCGATGTAACCCTCGCGTGTCATACTCTTTCTGGCAGCGAAATCATCTTGGATAACCTCGCCCTCGCAGAGGATAGCAATACTTTTTGCAATATGCGCTACGATATCATATTGACCACTCGACATGCCCAAAGTGAGAGTACGTCCCAAGATGTAGTCGCCCACCAAAATCGATTTTCGCGATTGCCACTTCGCATTGAGTGAAGGCTTCCCGCGACGCATATCGGAGGAGTCTATCACATCATCGTGAATCAACGAGGAGAGGTGGATCATCTCAACCATGGTCGCTGCCACCCATGCTCGGCGGCTCACAATAGCTGCACTGGAGTTCATCGCTGCCGACAACATAACAATAAGAGGACGTACTCCCTTGCCACGAGTCGAAAGAGCATAGCTCAACATCTCTGATAAGAGCTGACTGTCAGCGCTGAACTGCTGAGAAATAAAGTTGTCAAATCCCTCCAAATCTTTGAGGATCGGAGCTTTTATATCGTTAAGAGTTGCCATAATTATCGTTAGATTAAAATTAATCGATTGCAAATGTAGTGATTTTTCGCCAACTCTCCACCATTATACGATCCAAACCAGGGCAAACTCTTGAAAATATTATTTCTTATGCCTCCGGCGGGCGGGGATAGCACCCCCGCGGGTGCGTATCTTGCTTGTTTTTCTGTGCGCTTCTGCTTGCTGCTTGCTGTGCGCTTCTCTTGCTTTCTGTGCGTTTCGGACTGCCTCCGGCGGGCGGGGATAGCACCCCCGCGGGTGCATACCTTGCTTCTTTCTGTGCGATTCTTGCTGCTTGGGGTTGCTTTCTGTGCGTTTCGGACTGCCTCCGGCGGGCGGGGATAGCACCCCCGCGGGTGCGTACCTTTCTTGCTCTTTATAATTTTTAAATGCCTTTGGCATTTAAACCCAAATCGAGGTTCACCTCGCTGATGTGGTGGTGGTAACCGTAGGTTGACACAGAGATATCTACTCTGAGGAGCGTTGAAAATGCTATAGATTAATGATTAATAGCGTATCTACCAGAAAAGCCAATTTCACCAAAACATTGATAACCAACATCTTAAATTCGTAAGAATATTTTTTAACTCTTAATTGTATATTTTATAAATTTTTATTCGTATATTTGGTCAACCAAAATTGGTTAACCAATTTCCTAAAAAATCTAAAAAACCAACTTAAGATGAAAAGAATTATTCTACTTCTCTCAGTAATGCTCACTGCTGCAAGTTGTTGCATAGGAGCCAAAGAGGAACAGAGTGAGATAATCTCGCTCTACTTCGATGATGATCTACTACGCGACGCCAAAGCGGCTGTTGCGGCTCAAGATCCAGCGATCATGGAGTATTACACTGCTCTCCAAGAACATACAGATGCTGAGTATCTCAACATGAAACCTCTCTCGATTGTCGATGACAAGATCCACGTAGCACCAAGTCGTGACCCACGCGACTACATCTCGCTATCGCCATATTGGTGGCCAGATCCTGAGGTAGAGGGGGGTGTGCCCTACATCCGCAACGATGGTGTTCGCAACCCCGAGGTCTACGAGTACCACGAGCGTCGTCGCGGTGAGCTCTTCAATGTCTCGATCCAATCCTTAGCTACAATGTACTACCTAAGTGGCGATGAGAAGTATGCCGAGAAAGCTACTGAGATGATCCGCTACTGGTTCCTCGACCCGGTGAAGGGAATGAATCCCAATATGACCTATGCTCAATATGTGCCAGGAATGGAGCGCATACGTGGCACGGGCATCATCGACTCTCGCCGTTTTCTCACTGGACTCAATGCTGCACAGATGATTAAGGGTTCAGCAGCTTGGACAGCAGACGACGAATTTAAACTTAAGCGTTGGGCAGCAGCATTTGCCTACTGGTTAGAGAATAGTGTCAATGGTCTCACCGAGGTGAAAGCAGAAAACAACCACGGTCTATGGTTCGAGGTAGCGCACCAGATTGCTGTGATGTACAGTGGTGAATACGACTACCTACGCAAGATTATCGTTGAGGCGCAGCTACCGCGATTTGGTCGCCAAGTGGCAGAAGATGGCACGTTACCTCACGAATTGGAGCGCACTCTTGGACTTCACTACACCACATTTGCGCTTGAAGCGGTAAATCTATCAGCTATAATGGGTGCCAAAGTTGGAGTAGATGTTTGGGGCTATGTAGCAGAGAATGGTCGCTCAATGAAGATGGCGGTAGACTACGCACTACCCTACTACAAACAACCTGAGACTTGGCCTCATATGCAGATCAACCCCTTTAGCCAAGGACGTGGCGCCACAATCCTATACCACGCCGGCAAAGCACTCGGAGAGGAAGAGTACACCAAAACAGCATTTGAACTCGGTCGCACAGCATCCGACAAAAACGACGAGAACAAAAGCAGCTTCTACGATGTAATATACTATAAGTTAGTTCGATAGATAACATACTGCAATATAAATATCTGAGGTCTGGAAGTGCTAATACACATACAAACCTCAGATATTTACTGTGCATATAATATGATCCTTGACATAATAAACATCGAAAATTCACATTAATACAATATAATTAGGTATTTACTATTGTACATTAAAATAAATATCAATATATTTGCATATTCAATTTTTGTATAATTATTAAAATCTTAAGTATGAAGAAAGTAATCCTATGTTTAGCATTCTGTGTTGCACTTATGAGCTCATGCTCAACTTTGCGCACAGCAACATCAAAATCAATCGGTATTCGTTCATCTATCGAGAGCACTACAACTGTAGATCTTGAAGTTGCACAGCAAAAAGTCGAATACATTTACACTCCTTCTCGTAAAGAGAGAAAAAAACTTAGCTATGCTAAGATAACAGAAAAGGCTGTAGCAACAGCTCTTAAAGCAAATAACAATGCAGATGTTATGGTTGCTCCAGAATTTGTAGTTGAACGTAGAGGTTTAGCGAAAAGAGTTCGCCAAATTACAGTTATTGGCTACCCTGCAAAATACAAAAACTTTCAATAACAAATTAAATTCTCTATTCTATGAAAAAAATAATAGCAGCTATAGTAATATGTTTGGCAGCAGCTTCATGTGCAACAACGCGCACAGCTACAGCAACAAGCAT
Organism: Rikenellaceae bacterium; assembly: GCA_044433965.1. Lineage (GTDB taxonomy): Bacteria > Bacteroidota > Bacteroidia > Bacteroidales > Rikenellaceae > Alistipes. The sequence goes on from JAWXTF010000002.1 coordinate 39,928, forward strand.
AAATGTTAATACTGACGTAACACAATACCCAACTATTGTGGACTTAGAAGTAAGCCCCGATTTGGTTGTTAAAGAAGTTAGTTGGACTTTCTTTGAATCAATAATCAATCGAATAAACATCGAGAAATCACATGAAACAATAATATATGATATGCTCAAGGAAAATAACGCAGATATACTTCTTGAGCAAAGAGTTCAAAACACGACTATTCCATTTGGCATGAAAACTGTAGTGATCTCTGGATATCCTGCTAAATTTAAAAATTTCAGAAAACCAACTAAAGATGAAGTTGAAGAAATCTCTGCTTTTCACACAAAGAAAGAGATTATTATAATTAGAGATCAAGGTCAATATAAAGTAGAATAGTTATGAGACAGCGCATATTTAAAATATTTCTGCTGCTCGCTATCTCTCTTCCATTTTCAGTCATATCTCTTAATGCTCAAGGCGTAACCAGAATTGTGACAATATCGGAAGATGGCGTTAGGTCTGAACCTATATATGTACTTAATACTCAGACAACTGTTGATTTTCTCCAAAATCAAGAATATATCGACGTTCCTAAAAAAGAGAGTTTAAACATCACAAAACGTCGTCACGATTTGGCACTTGATCTTCGCCTATTAGGTTTTACAGATGTTAGCAGCGAATATAGCGAGCCCTCAAGGATAGGTTGTTTAGCTATAAGCCTAACATACAAAGGTATTTATTTGATGTACGCTCATTACTCAGACAATGATGGATATGACAAAAGCGCAAATTCCAAAGCGTATATATCTGAAGATGAGGTTGTTCTTGGATATTCTAAGATAGCATACTTTGGACAGCACATGTTCTGTGAAGGTATTATAGGTGTTGGATTAAATGCTGTAAAACACAACTTAGGAGATAATGATATGGATGGTCTGAATTTTCATGCATCCCCTCGAATAGGCTATGAGTTTAACAACCTTGCTATTTTTGCAGAGTGTAGATATAGATCAAACTATTTTCTATTTGGAGACACAGAATATACGGTATCTTGTGCACTTGGTATATCTCTAAGACTATAGATAGCAATAACAAAAAAAGGTGAATAATAGGTTTAAACCTATTATTCACCTTTTTTTTTGCTATAACTACAACTTAGAATTTATAAGAAACACCGACATTCAAGTTAGCAAGACCGTAACCAATTTCAGCGTTAATAGCCCAGTTGTGGTTAAGGAAGTAATTTGCACCAATGTGAGTTGAGTATGCTGTTCCACCTGCCTCAAGTGGATCTAAATTTAAACTGTTGTCGGCAAAGTTTGCAGAAGCTACATTGTAACCGAGACGAATACCTGCATAAAGGTCAAGTTTATTAACACCTGCATAGTGCCAGTTACCCATCGCTGCAATAAAGATATTTGAATAGTTAACCTTATATCCGCTATACTTCTCGCTGTAACCAGAGTATCCGAAGTAACCTCCAGCAGCAATAAACATATCGTCGCCAAGGTCATACACTCCCTGCTCATATGAGATACCAATAGGAGAACCGTAACCGCCTCCAAAACCAATATTGGCTGTAATTTTCTTGTCCGTTGCACCGAAATTCTGAGCTGATGCAGATGCTACACAAAACGCTGCCGCTACCAATAGATAAAACTTTTTCATATTCATTTTATTTTATAATTTATAATCTCAACAGAAATGTTGAGTAAAACAGATCACAAATGTAATCTAAAAATTGTATAAAACAAACTTTATTGCAATATTATTCAGCGCGAACGCACAAAAAATATTATCTCTTATGCCTCCAGTGGGCGGGAACAAGCACTCCCGCGAGTGCGTACTTTCTTACGCTTTGGGCTTAGAGATTTCATCTCTAAAATCGAGGTTCACCTCGCTGAGGTGGTGGTGGAAACCATAGGTTGATACGCAAGATATCTATTATGAGGAGCGTTGAAAATTCACTTTCAAAAAGCCCTCATAATAGATATCTCGTGAGGGGCAAAGCCCCACCAAATCAGTGCAATACAAAAGTCAAAAACTTTCGTTTTGGATCCAAGCTTTTTGCTTGGTGCCTGCGCAGCACAAGCGCGATGAGCAGGCTTTTATCACCTATTTACCTTCTGTTTGCCACCTTCTTTGTTGTTTAACAGATATGTTTAGTTGCAACAACCCTCGTCGCAACCGCACTCGCCGTCGCCACACTCGTGGTCGCCACAGCCACATCCGCAACCACCTTTTGGAGCCAAGTCCTCTGGAGTTACGTCACGTACTGAAACTACCTCAACCTCGAAGTTAAGGGTTTTGCCAGCCATTGGGTGGTTGAAGTCCATCTTAACTGTCTCCTCGCCTACCTCTTTGACCATACCATACATTTGTTGACCATCAGCCGATGACATAGGCAATACATTACCTACTACTACCATCTCAGCGATCTGACCACTCTCATCACAGAAGATCGAGCGTGGAAGGTCTACGATAGCCTCGGGGTGAATCTCACCATAACCCTCAGCAGCCTCGATTGTGAATGCTACTTTGTCGCCTGCCTCTTTGTCCATGATAGCCTCCTCGAACTTAGGAAGGATCATTCCTGAACCGATGATGAACTCCAATGGAGCACCCTCTTGTGATTTGTCTGCTACTACTGAGTCAACGGTAAGTGTGTAGTTCACAGCTACCATCTTGTTGCTTTCTACTTTCATTTTTTTATTATTGTTTATTTGTAAATTTTTGCAAAGGTACTACAATTTATTGACAACGGCAACAAAGATTTCGATCTCCGTAACCTCCATCAATCTTAGCTACATAGGGGAAGAACTTCGAACGTCGTACCCATTCGAGTGGAAATGCTGCCACTTCACGTGAGTAAGGGTGTGACCACACCTCGGCACAGAGCTCAAAAGCGGTGTGCGGAGCATTTGCCACTACATTGTCTGCCTCACCTCCAATCGCCTCACACTCAGCCTTTATCGAGCGAATAGCCTCAATAAAACGATCCATCTCCTCTTTGCTTTCGCTCTCAGTTGGCTCTATCATTAATGTTTCATGCACTGGGAATGAGAGCGTTGGTGCGTGGAAGCCATAATCCATCAAGCGTCGTGCCACATCGCCACAGTCGCATCCATAATCCTTTTTGAAGTTTGTCAAATCGAGGATCAGCTCGTGACCAACAAATCCACTTTCGCCACTGTAGTAGGTGCGGAAGTCCTCTTTGAGCGCTGCCGAAATATAGTTTGCATTGAGTATTGCTACTTGTGTCGCACGGCTTAAGCCCTTTTCGCCCAACATCTTGATGTAGCCATAGGTGATAGGAAGCAACATTGCCGAACCCCAAGGCGAGGAAGCAACAGCCGTAATCCCATTATCACCACCAGTCTCCGCGATGCAGTGCGACGGCAAGAACTCTGCAAGGTGCTCCGCCACGCAGATTGGACCAACTCCAGGTCCGCCACCGCCATGAGGCATTGCGAATGTTTTGTGGAGATTGAGGTGGCAAACATCGGCACCAATATAACCGGGCGAGGTGAGACCCACCTGTGCGTTCATGTTAGCTCCATCCATATATACCTGACCACCAGCATCGTGAACAGCATCTACTATCTCGCGGATGCGGCTCTCGAACACTCCGTGAGTCGAAGGATAGGTGACCATCAAACAACTTAGCTCCGAAGCATTTGCCTCGGCTTTTACCTTTAAGTCCTCCACATCTATATTGCCCTGCTCATCGCACTTTACGCCAACAATCTTGAGCCCCGCCATAGCTGCCGAAGCTGGATTTGTGCCGTGTGCCGAGTCGGGAATAAGTACAATATTGCGGTAGCCTTGACCACGGCTTTGGTGGTAGGCACGAATAACCATCAAACCTGCATATTCGCCAGCAGCACCTGAGTTGGGTTGAAGCGAGCATGCCGCAAAACCAGTGATTGTAGCGAGATCATGCTCCAACTCTGCAATTAGTGCCATATATCCGCCAACCTGCTCTTCGGGGGCAAAGGGATGAATATTTTGGAATCCTGAGAGCGAAAGTGGCTGCATGATTGCTGCTGCATTGAGCTTCATGGTGCATGAGCCAAGTGGAATCATAGAGTTGGCAAGCGAGATATCGCGCAGCTCCAGACGTTTGATGTAGCGCATCATCTCGCTCTCCGAATGGTAACTGCTAAAGACCTCTTCGGTGAGATATTCTGATGTGCGAAGTAGCGTAGGATCGACATCTACCTCGGTCAACATCTTAACCCTCTTTGGTTTGCGACCCTTAGCAAGCGAGAATATCTCTACTATAGTCTCTACCTCGGCAGCCGTAGTCACCTCATCGAATGAGAGACGTACACGCTCCTCGGAGGGGTAGAATAGATTTATCTCGCGCTCCAAGGCGAGTGACTGCACAACAGCTGCCTCTGCCTCAATATCGAGAGTGTCGAAGAAACTATCTGTCGCGAGCGAATAGCCAAGAGCCTTGAGTGCCGAAGCTGCGCTTTTGGCTGCCGTGTGTGCTGTGGTTGCGGCGCGGAGGAGACCCTCAGCACCATTGTACACGCAGTAGAAGCCAACCATCGACGCCATAAGTGCCGATGCGGTACAGATGTTCGATGTAGCACGCTCGCGTTTGATGTGTTGCTCACGCATCTGAAGAGCCATGCGGAGTGCTTTATTGCCGCAACGGTCTACCGAAACACCAATAATTCGACCTGGGATATTACGTTTATACGCCTCACGAGTAGCCATATAACCTGCCGAAGGACCACCAAAGCCCATAGGTAAACCAAGTCGTTGGGTCGAACCCACAGCCACATCTGCTCCCCACTCACCTGGAGACTTAAGCAGTGCAAGCGCAAGCGGATCTGCCACGGCAGTGACCAATGCACCAGCAGCATGAGCACGCTCTGTGAACTCAGCGTAGTTACGCACCTCGCCATTGGCGGCAGGATACTGCACAATTGCGCCAAACTCCTTGCCCGTAAATTCATACTCAGCAAAGGAGTCTATGATAAGTTCTATTCCGTATGGTTCGCTACGAGTCAGTAGCAGATCGAGAGTTTGAGGAAATATATTTTCGTCGACAAAGAGTTGGTTACACCCCTCCTTGACAGCTGCACGAGAGCGCAATGCGTAGAGCATCAACATCGCCTCGGCTGTCGCTGTTGCCTCATCGAGGAGCGAACATGAAGCTATCTCAAGCCCCGTGAGCGAGATGATTGCTGTTTGAAAGTTAAGCAAGGCCTCCAATCGACCTTGCGAGATCTCTGCTTGGTAGGGGGTGTAAGAGGTGTACCATGCTGGATTCTCCAACACGTTGCGGCTAACCACAGCTGGCACAGCCGTTGGATAGTAGCCCATACCTATAAAAGAGCGATATTGCTGATTACTTTGAGCAAGTGCACCAATGTGTGCTGCAAATTCGAACTCACTCATACCCTCTGAGTCGAGTGCCAAGGGTTGTTTAAGACGTATATTCGAGGGGATGACCTCTCCGATTAGAGCGTCAAGTGACTCCACTCCAATTATCGAGAGCATCTGCTCGATCTCCTCTTGTGTGTTAACACCAATGTGGCGTGACGAGAATCTGTCAAACATAAAAAAATTGATATTTATAATTTTGAATTAATATTTAAAACTGCTGCCTCCGATAAACTCCCTAAGGATAGATGTTGGAGGGATCTCCGACGGCTCTATAGGTGCAAAGTTATCGAGAAAGCGGAGTAACCTACGAGCTTGGTCGTACTCGGGTGCGGTGTTAGGAACCTCATGCAAGATAGGTTCCGCAAAGGCTCTAATCACAGAGATCTCGTAGAAGAGTGAAGAGTTGATAAACACATCTGCCTCCTCCTGATGAGTGAATATGTGTCGCTCCTCACCACGGCGCACACTCTTCCAGCGTGAAAGTGTATCAATAGCATTTTTGCCTCGTTGGGTGTAATCTCTGGTGAGTCTCCTTAGAAGTCTATTGTCGGAGGTGGATATGCGTGATAAGTTGTCCATCGCCACCGAGGTGATACACGAAACATAGATCTTATACTTCAACTCATCCTCAATGATTGGCGTAAGCGCCGGATTGAGCGCATGTATTCCTTCGATAAGGAGAATCGACGTTGGCGAGAGGGTGAGAGGGTTTTCGTGCCACTTGCGCGTACCACTAATAAAGTCATAGCGAGGAATAGCGATACTCTCACCAGCAAAGAGCCGTTTGAGGTGGTCGTTGAATTGCGCAATGTCGATTGCCTCTAATGCCTCGTAGTCGTACTCTCCATTCTCATCCTTTGGGGTATCTTCACGATTAACGAAGTAGTCATCGAGCGAAATCAAAACGGGATCTAATCCCAAGACCTGGAGGTGAATAGCCAAACGTTTGGCAGTCGTTGTCTTTCCGCTCGACGAAGGTCCCGATATAAGTACCATACGTCGCCCCTCCGCCACTTGTGCGGCGATGGTGTCGGCAACAGTCGAGAGCTTCTTTTCGTGGAAGGCTTCTGCAATTTTTATTAGTTCGCTGCCGTCACCAGACAACACCTTTGCATTGAGCTTACCCACGGTGGGCACACCCATTATATTGACCCATGATTGATACTCTCGGAAGATATCGAAGAGCTTCTCTTGACGTGGATAGCTACCCAACTTCGAGGGATACTTGCGCTGAGGGGTTACCAACAGTGCTCCATTGTAGTAGGGGCGGATATCAAACAGATCAACATAGCCACTCGACGGAGCCAGCGAGCCGTAGAAGTAGCCATAGGTCTTGTCGAGTCGATAAAGAACACTGTAGAGTCGTGGTCGAGTATCGAGCAGCTGCACCTTGTCGGTGTAGCCTCGCTCGACATATATCTGCCGCACCTGATCTGTCGGCGACTTCGAACGCGAAATTGGCATATCGACCTCCACAATCTCGCGCATACGATTCTCGATAGCCTTGATTTGTGTAAATGTAAGCTTCTCGATTCCCTCCACCTCGCAATAGAAACTACTATTGCCCAACGAATGACGTATACGAAGATGGTACTCGGGGAAGAGATCCTCAACGGCCTTCTGCATAATAAATGAGAGCGTTCTCTCGTAGACTCGTGCACCACTAAAAGATGTGCGATCGACAAAGGAGACCGTTGAATTTTCATAGATAGGTTGTTTGAGCTCTCGCAGGCGGTTATTGACATAACCAGCGATAATAGGATATCTGCTTTGTGCTCCTACAATCTCAGCTATTTCACCGAGCGTACTTCCCGCCTGAACCTCAAAGGCGGTAGAACTATTACTACATATAATCGAAATTACGTTTGCCATAAAATATTATGCTTTATTCTGTAAAGATAGAAAAATTTTACCAATAAAGGTGATAAAAAAAAGAAAAAATAGATAACAAACGCATAAAAAATGTGCGATCAACAGCAAAACTATTGACCACACATCTTATTCTAAACTCCCACATGGAGAAGCGTTATACCTACTTAGGGCAAACGCACGAAAAATATTATTTCTTACTGTCTCCGGCGGGCGGGAACAAGCACCCCCGCGGGTGCGTACCTTGCTTGCTTTCTGTGCGCTTCTTCTTTCTTTCTGTGCGCTTCTTGCTGCCTCCGCGAGTGCGTATCATTGCGCTTTTTAAATGCCTTTGGCATTTAAACCCAAATCGAGGTTCACCTCGCTGGGGGCAAAGCCCCACCACATCAACGCAACACAAAAGTCAAAAACGAAGTTTTTGGATCCAAGCTTAGCTTGGTGCCCGCGCGGCACGAGCACGATAAGCAATTTTTTTCGTGCGTCTGCCCTGTATACCTACTTGATTCTCTCGTAGTACTCGCGTGTACGAGTATCAACGCGAATCTTGTCACCTGTACCAATGAAAAGAGGTACACGAACTGTAGCGCCTGTATTTACGGTAGCTGGTTTGAGTGAGTTAGTCGAAGCTGTATCACCCTTTACACCTGGCTCGGTGTAGGTAACCTCCATATCGACGATTGGAGGAAGCTCAGCCGAAAGAACTTGCTCCTTCTCTGTGTGGAACATAACCTCAACAATCTGACCGTCAGCCATTAAGTCGTAGTTAGTGATAAGATCCTTTTCGATGTTGATCTCCTCGAAAGTCTCTGTGTGCATAAAGTGTGCACCCAAATCATCCTCATAGGTAAATTGGTATGGACGACGCTCAACGCGAACGATGTCGATCTTCACACCTGCCGAGAAGGTGTTATCTACAACACGACCATTCTCCAAGTTTTTGAGCTTGGTGCGAACAAAAGCTGGACCCTTGCCAGGCTTTACGTGTTGAAATTCTACAATTTGGTAGGTTTTTTTATCTAACTCGATACACAAACCATTCTTGATGTCAGCTGTAGTAGCCATTGTTTATTATATTTTATGTGATTAACTTCTTTACTAAGCAGATACAAAGATATAACTTTTTGGTGATATACGAAAAAAAATGTAAAACTTTTTCACCGAGAACACTCGAAAGCCAGGGCTACCGCATGAAAATATTATCGCTTGCTGTGCGCTTCTTGCTGCTTTCTGTGCGCTTCGGACTGCCTCCGGCGGGCGGGGATAGCACCCCCGCGGGTGCGTACCATTGCGCTTCGGGCTTAGAGATTACATCTCTAAGATTATAAAGATCAAAGAGTTGCCGCAAATAAATTTGCACAACTCCCTGCTCTTTATAATTTTTAAATGCCTACGGCATTTAAACCCAAATCGAGGTGAACCTCGCTGAGGTGGTGGTGGCAACCGTAGGTTGACACAGAGATATCTACTATGATGAGAGTTGAAAATTCATTTTCATAAGCTCATCATAGTAGATATCTCGCTGAGGGGCAAAGCCCCCACCACATCAGTGCAACACAAAAAAGTCAAAAACGAAGTTTTTGGATCCAAGCTTAGCTTGGTGCCGCGCGGCATGAGCGCAATAAGCAGGCTTTATCAAGCATCAACCCCAGGCAAAGCCCCCACCACATCAGCGCAACACAAAAGTCAAAAACGAAGTTTTTGGATCCAAGCTTAGCTTGGTGCCGCGCGGCATGAGCGCGATAAGCAGGCTTTATCAAGCATCAACCCCAGACAAAGCCTACACTCCGACCACATAGTCTACTATTTAGCCACTCCTTTGGCGCGTTTTGCCATCTGTGAGGCAAAAACAAAGTCGTTAAGCTCCTTGTTGTCGGCATCGAGGATATTATCTTTGGAGCCCTCCCACCACTTTTGACCTTCGTGGATATAGACAATTTTTTCGCCTATCTCCATCACGGAGTTCATATCGTGAGTATTTATTATCGTTGTAATATTGTATTCGGCTGTGATGTCGTGAATTAAGTTATCAATCACAATCGAAGTTTGCGGATCGAGTCCCGAGTTAGGCTCATCACAAAATAGGTATTTGGGGTTGAGAACTATGGCACGAGCTATCGCCACACGTTTAATCATTCCTCCACTTAGCTCAGCCGGATAGAGCTTGTGTGCCGTACTCAGATTAACACGGTTGAGGCAAAAATCGACTCTTTCGAGCTTCTCCGCCTCGCTCAGTTCGGTAAACAAGTCGAGAGGAAGTTTAACATTCTCTACAACGGTGGAGGCATCCAATAGTGCTCCACCTTGAAAGATCATTCCAATATCTTTGCGGATACTCTTACGCTCGCTAAAACCCAACGAGGTAAAATTTATATCGTCAAAAAAAATATTGCCTGCATCAATCTCATGGAGACCAACCAGCGACTTCAGCAATACCGTTTTTCCCGAACCGCTCTTACCGATTATGAGATTTGTTTTACCTGTTTCAAACTCAACATTTATATCGTTGAGCACTCTCTTGCCGTTAAACGACTTTTCGAGGTGTGAAGTGCGTATCATATAAGCAAAATTTGTGTCAAAATAAGGTTGAAAATCATAATCACAATCGAGCTTGTCACAACGGCGCGAGTCGAAGATTTACCAACTTCGAGAGAATTACCCTTTGCATAGTAACCATAATATGCAGATATTGAAGTTATTATAAACGCAAAAAAGACACTCTTGATTAGCGAGTAGGTAATAGAGTATGCTTCAAAGTCGAGAAGTATTCCCTCGATATAGTCGTTGGGGATCATAATACCGGTAAAGATTGATATTAGGTAGCCCCCAAACAGACCCACCATCATACTAAATGCCGTGAGCAGAGGAAAGAAGAGAACTGTTGCGACAATCTTGGGGAGAATAAGGTAGGAGGCGGAGTTAACTCCCATTATTTCGAGGGCATCGATCTGCTCCGTGATACGCATTGAACCCACCTCTGAGGCGATATTTGAGCCCACCTTGCCAGCCAAGATCAGCGCGACTACAGTCGACGAGAACTCCAAGATAAGAGTTTGTCGCGTGGCGTAACCAATCATGCTGCGAGGGATAAATCCCTCATCAAGATTTATCGCCATCTGCAACGTGATTACGGCTCCAATAAAAAAGGAGATTATCGCAGTAAGCCCCACTGAGTCGAGTCCCAGAGCTTCTAATTCAAACAATATGCGTCGCCTGTATATCGACCTCTTTTCGGGACGCGAAAAGACTTTACGCATCAATAGGACATACTCTCCTATGCGGTGTAGTAGTTTTATCATAATTATTAATTCTCCTCCTCGATCTCCTCAAATTCAACGTAGTCACCCACACTTCCCGACACGCGCTTCTCGCCAGCACCTCTTTGTTTGAAGATCTTCACTTCGCCTTCATCTGTTTGGGTTCTGTTGTTGTTGCTACTATAGGTTCTGTTGCTGTAGAATCCGTCCTGGGGGCTACCTGTGCCCTGTTTATTCATTTCATCTTGAAGTCTTGTGATCTTTGCTCGAAAGATTAGACTTAAGATGAATAACAATATAACAATAGCTAATATGATGTAGAACACCACTCTAAGGGCGCCAAAAAAGAGAGATGGAGCAGCTATCGCCAAGAAGATAAGCAGAAAGAATATTGGGTTGTCTTTGATCCAATTAAACATAGTATATTGACCTTTATTATATTAATTTGTAAAATACTCATCGACAAAGATAGAAAAAATTGTCAAATTCACCGAATTTTCCTACTTTTGACACAAATATTATAACTAAAAACTTTTATCACATGTTAGATAAGTTAACAGCAATCTCTCCACTCGATGGCAGATACCGTAATGTAACGGAATCTTTGGCAAATTATTTTTCAGAATCGGCACTAATTCGCTACCGTATTCGCGTCGAGGTAGAGTACTTTATCTCCCTTTGCGAGATTCCACTTCCCGAACTTGCCTCGATCGATCACGCCAAATTTGCAGAACTCAGAAAACTATATACCGAGTTCTCGGCTGCCGACGCAGAGAGAGTTAAGGAGATTGAATCTGTAACAAATCACGATGTTAAGGCTATCGAATATATCCTCAAGGAGAAGATGGACAGCATGGGACTCTCCGACTATAAGGAGTTTGTGCACTTTGGTCTAACCTCACAAGATATCAACAACACCTCTATTCCTCTCTCACTAAAGGAGGCAATCGAAGAGGTATATGTACCAGCAATGGACGAGATTGTCGAGAAGCTTATAGCAATGAGCAACGAATGGACAGAGATCCCAATGCTTGCTCGCACACATGGTCAACCCGCCTCCCCTACTCGCCTTGGCAAGGAGATTATGGTATATGTTGAGCGACTCTGCAAACAACTCGACATGCTCCACAACCTCCCTGTAGCTGCAAAGTTTGGAGGTGCTACTGGCAACTTCAATGCCCACCACATCGCATATCCTGAGGTAGATTGGGTAGAGTTTGCAAATGCATTTGTTGGCGACAAACTCGACCTCGACCGCTCGCAATATACCACCCAGATCGAGCACTACGATATGATGGCAGCTCTCTTCGACACCCTAAAACGCATCAACACTATCCTCATTGATCTTAGCCGCGATATGTGGAGCTATATCTCAATGGAGTATTTCAAACAACGTATCAAGGAGGGTGAAGTTGGCTCAAGTGCTATGCCTCACAAGGTAAACCCAATCGATTTCGAAAATGCAGAGGGCAACCTTGGTATGGCAAATGCTGTCTACGAGCACCTCGCAGCGAAACTCCCAATCTCTCGCCTTCAACGTGACCTCACCGACTCAACCGTATTGCGCAATGCAGGAGTGCCTGTAGCACACTCGCTAATCGCTATACGCTCGCTGCTCAAAGGTTTGGGTAAGATTATATTGAACCAGGAGGCAATTTCAGCCGACCTCGAAGCCAATTGGGCAGTCGTTGCCGAAGGTATCCAAACAGTGTTGCGTAGTGTGGGCTACCCCTCACCTTATGAAGCTCTCAAGGCTCTTACTCGCACCAACTCACACATCACTGCCGACTCTATCGCAACATTTATCAACGAACTTGATGTCTCAGATCAGGTCAAAGAACGCCTACGCGAAATCACGCCTCACACCTACACTGGAATCTTCGAGTAGGGCTAACTGCTTCAAAATAAGAAAAAAACAAGATCAAAAAACAACTTTGCAAATAATGTTGTATATTTGCGTCACAATAAACAAAAAACATACTATAATATAATGGGAAGAGCATTTGAATTTCGCAAAGCAAGAAAGTTAAAACGCTGGGGCAATATGGCCCGAGTATTCACCAAGATCGGTAAAGAGATCGAGATCGCAGTAAAAGCTGGTGGCCCAGATCCATCTGCCAACACACGCCTACGTGTATTGATGCAAAATGCCAAATCGGAAAACATGCCTAAGGAGAACGTCGAGCGCGCCATTAAACGCGCCACATCGAAGGATACTGCCGACTACAAAGAGTTTATCTACGAGGGTTATGCACCTCACGGCGTAGCAGTATTGGTCGAGACAGCCACCGACAACACCAACCGCACCGTAGCCAACGTTCGCATGCACTTCAACAAGTGTGGCGGAAGCCTTGGCAACAGTGGCAGTGTAGGCTTTATGTTTGAACACAAATGCACCTTCAAATTTAATGTGCCTACCGAGGTTGATACCGAGGAGTTAGAGTTAGAGATGATAGACCTTGGCGTCGACGAATTCTACCCCGAAGAGGGAGTTGTCGTAGTCTATGCGCCCTACGAGTCGTTTGGCTCACTACAACACTGGCTCGACGAGAAGAACTACGAAATTGTATCGGGAGAGGCTATTCGCATACCTACCGACACCAAAGAGCTTAGCGCAGCCGAGCGTGAGGATGTTGAGAAACTTATCGAGCGCCTTGAAGAGGATGAGGATGTTTCGAACGTATACACCACAATGGCAGAGAGCGACGACGAAGAGTAGATATTCTACCTCTTTATACCCAAAACCTAAAACAGCTTGTTTGTCAATGCTTTATCGACAAACAAGCTGTTTATTTTAAAATATCATTAAAAAAAGTCCATCAAAAATTTGCAGGTTCAAAAATTATCCCTATCTTTGCAACCGAATTAGACGGACAACGTTTAAATCATCGGGGTGTAGCGCAGTCCGGTTAGCGTATCTGCTTTGGGAGCAGAGGGTCCCAGGTTCGAATCCTGGTACCCCGACAAAGGAAGAGTTGGTAATTTTTATTACCAACTCTTTTTGTTTGCTATCATACGCAAGAGACTCTCATCGCGCTTCTTTCTGTGCGCTTCTTACTGCTTGGGGTTGCTTTCTGTGCGCTTCTTTCTGCCTCCGGCGGGCGGGGATAGCACCCCCGCGGGTGCATACCTTTGCGCTTTGGGCTTAGAGATTACATCTCTAAGATTATAAAGATCAAAGAGTTGCCGCAAATAAATTTGCACAACTCCTTGATCTTTATAATTTTTAAATGCCTACGGCATTTAAACCCAAATCGAGGTTCACCTCGCTGAGGTGGTGGTGGCAACCGTAGGTTGACACAGAGATATCTATTTTGAGGAGCGTTGAAAGTTCACTTTCAAAAGCCCATCATAATAGATGTCTCGCTTGGGGCAAAGCCCCCACCACATCAGCGCAACAAAAAAAGTCAAAAACGAAGTTTTTGGATCCAAGCTTAGCTTGGTGCCGCGCGGCATGAGCGCGATGAGCAGTTCTTTTTCGTGCGTTTACCCTGGCACAACTCCTTGATCTTTATAATTTTTAAATGCCTTTGGCATTTAAACCCAAATCGAGGTTCACCTCGCTGAGGTGGTGGTGGCAACCGAAGGTTGACACAGAGATATCTATTTTGAGAGGCGTTGAAAATTCATTTTCAAAAGCTCATCATAATAGATATCTCGCAGAGGGGCAAAGCCCCACCACATCAGCGCAACACAAAAGTCAAAAACGACAGTTTTTGGATCCAAGCTTAGCTTGGTGCCGCGCGGCATGAGCGCGATGAGCAAGCATACTCAAACGCAGCAAGGAGCAAAGCCCCACCACATCAGCGCAACAAAAAAAAGTCAAAAACGAAGTTTTTGGATCCAAGCTTAGCTTGGTGCCGCGCGGCATGAGCGCGATGAGCAGGCTCCTTTTCGTGCGTTTACCCTGTCATCAGCATCGAGATGAGCTATAAAACCGAGACAACCAACACCTATTAGCAAAGGGTGTTGGTTGTCTACCTATAAAAAATTAGTTACTATGAGTTTAAATTGAGATGTCGAGGATTTCAAATTTCAGGGTGCCCGCTGGGACAACCACCTCGACTGTTTCGCCCTTCTTCTTACCCAATAGGGCTTTGGCGATAGGGGTGCCAATTGCGAGTTTACCCTCGCGAAGGTTAGCCTCGTTCTCGGATACTATGGTATATGTAACCTGCTTTTTGTTGTTGTGGTTGAGCAGTGTTACTTTGTTTAGTATCTGGACTTTGCTTGTGTCTATTTTTGTTTCGTCGATAATTCGTGCATTTGTCAAGACAGCTTCAGCCTTCGCGATACGAAGTTCAAGCAATCCTTGAGCTTCACGCGCTGCATCGTACTCCGCATTCTCCGAAAGGTCGCCTTTGTCGCGAGCCTCAGCAATTGCAGCTGAACTCTCTGGACGCTCCACCGAGCGCATATAATCGAGTTCATCCTTGAGTTTTTTATATCCTTCTGCTGTGAGATAGATAATTTCGTTTGCCATAAATGTTGTCTAACTGTTTGTTCAAAAAGCAATAAAAATAAGAATTCCAACCTCTTAACTCAGATCGGAACCCCCTTAACCTCTGACAAAGATAGAGATGAAAAAGTTAATATCCAAATTTTTCTCACACTTATTTTCGCAAATTGTTCGTATTGTGGTAAGGTTAAGACTAAAATTGAAGCAATTAAATTTTTTATTTATCGAAAAAAGTAATATTTTTGTGGGTAAAACGTTACGATTTGGTAGAATATAACAAAAAAAACATATTAAAATAGTAATGCAATGAGCGAAGTAATTAACATTAAAGAGCTTAACGAGCGCATAGAGCGTGAAAGCCTTTTTGTAGACACCCTCCGTGGTGAGATGAGCAAAGTAATCATTGGTCAAGGGCACTTGGTCGACACACTCCTTATAGGTCTATTGTCAAATGGTCACATTTTGTTGGAGGGAGTTCCAGGTCTGGCAAAGACTTTAGCCATCACAACACTGGCAAAGGCCGTTGATGCCGACTTCTCACGTATTCAATTTACCCCCGACCTCCTGCCAGCCGATTTGATTGGTACACTTATCTACTCTCAGAAGAGCGAGGAGTTTGTCGTTAAGAAGGGTCCAGTATTTGCTAACTTTGTTTTGGCAGATGAGATCAACCGTTCTCCAGCTAAGGTGCAATCGGCACTTTTGGAGGCTATGCAGGAGCGACAAGTAACTCTTGGCGACCAAACCTACAAACTTCCGCAACCCTTCTTGGTACTTGCCACTCAGAACCCATTGGAGCAGGAGGGTACCTACCCACTCCCCGAGGCACAGGTAGACCGTTTTATGTTAAAGGCACGCATCACATATCCCAAAAAACAGGAGGAGCGTGATATTATGCGCATGAACCTCAACGGCGGAGGCTTCCCCGAAGTAAACAAGGTGATCTCGCCCGAGGATATCGTCAAGGCGCGTAGAGTTGTAGAGGATGTGTACATGGACGAAAAGATCGAGAAGTATATTGTCGATATTATCTTTGCCACTCGTGAACCAGCCGAGTATAACCTCGAAAAGCTTAAGAACCTAATCTCGTATGGAGGTTCACCTCGTGCCAGCATTTCGCTTGCTAAGGCTGCTCGTGCCTACGCCTTTATCCGTCGCAGAGGTTACGTTATCCCCGAAGATGTGCGCGCAGTGTGCCACGATGTTTTGCGCCACCGTATTGGTCTAAGCTATGAGGCTGAGGCCGAGAATATCACCACCGAGGATATCATCACTGAGATTCTTAACAATGTAATTGTACCATAATGGCTATCATTGAGGCTGAAACCGACATTCTCCGCAGAGTCCGCAAAATAGAGATTAAAACTCGTGGGCTCTCCAACGAGATCTTTGCAGGAAAGTATCACACTGCTTTCCGAGGTCGAGGTATGTCCTTCTCCGAGGTGCGAGAGTATCGTGCTGGTGACGACGTTCGTGACATTGATTGGAATGTTACAGCCCGCTCCGAGAAACCTTATATCAAAGTCTATGAGGAGGAGCGAGAACTTACTATGATGCTGATGGTCGATGTGAGTGGATCCCGAATGTTTGGAACCACCGAGCGTCTCAAAAAGAATGTAATCACCGAAATCGCTGCCGTGCTGGCATTCTCTGCCGCACAAAATAGCGATAAGGTAGGCTGCATCCTCTTCTCCGACAAGATCGAAAAGTTTATCCCCCCTAAGAAGGGTAAGAGCCACATCTTGATGATTATTCGTGAGCTAATTAGCTTTGTACCGGAGTCTAATGACACAGCTATCTCGGAGGCGGTACGCTTCCTCTCGAATGTCAACAAGAAGCGCTGCACAACATTTATCCTCTCGGACTTCTTGTCGCCACAATCTGACAAGAAGGGGCTTAACGATGCTCTGAAGATTGCTCGCTCGAAACATGACCTGGTAGGAATTAGAGTCTTTGACCCTCGTGAAACAGAGCTTCCAGATGTTGGTATCGTGGAGCTTAAAGATGCCGAGAGCGGTCAAAAGGTTTGGGTCGACACATCGTCGAAAGCCGTTAGGGAGTACTATGCCGCAAGCTGGCGCTCGATTAGCGACGATATTGTTTCGACATTGAGCCACAATAGGATTGATACTGCCACTATCTCGACCGATAGCGACTATGTAGTTGAACTAATAAAATTGTTTAAACAACGATGATAAACAAAAGAGCTATAAAATTACTGCTCACACTCTTAGGAGCTGTTTGCGTTGGTAGTAGCTGGGCAGCAACACCTACTGTTGAAGCTCGTATAGAGCAAGATAGCGTAGGAGTGGGTGACCTGTTTACCTACTCGATAATTGTGGATCAAGATATGGTACAAGTTGTCGAGTTCCCCGAATTTACAACCGAGGAGGGTGCTCCAATCGAGCTGGTCGAAGCACTACCGGTAGATACCTTAAAGCAGGATGGTAGACGTCTCAGATTGCGTCGTCGCTACAACCTCACTTCGTTCGAAGAGGGACTCCACAATTTGGGTGTTGCTAAGGTGCTATACCTCGACAAGAATACCGCCGACACTCTCTCAACGGTTGACTCGCTCTACCTTGAGGTCAACACATTTGTGATTGACTCAACATCGCAGTCGATATATGATCTTAAGGGTCAGCGACAACTACCATTCAAATTTGCCGAGATCAAGGGTTACACCACTTGGAGTTTGATTTTGCTCACTATTCTTGCTATAATTCTCTATGCTATCTATCGCTATGCGGCAGCACGAGGAAAGAGAATTACAGATCTCTTTAAGCCTACCCCACCGCCTCCGCCACATATCGAGGCGATAGCGGCACTCGAAGAGCTTCACAACCAAAAGTTGTGGCAGAATGAACGATTCAAGGAGTACTACTCATCGCTCACTCAAATATTGCGTCACTACATCGCTCGCCGCTACGAGATCGCCGCAATGGAGATGACCTCCAAAGAGATTATCGCAGCAATGAAACATGTAGATATGCCCAAAAAGAGTCGCATGGATCTCACAGCACTGCTTTGTGATGCTGACCTTGTGAAGTTTGCCAAGGCTACCCCCGAGGGCGAAGATAACGAGGCGCACTACCTCAAAGCATACTACTTTGTCGAGGAGACCAAGATTCAAGACCAGATCGATGCCAATGCCGAAGAGGAGCTCTACGACGTGGCTGGCGGTAAGCAGAACAACAAATAATCAAGAAGCTATGAGATATATCCTATCTATAATTGCCACCCTCTTCACCCTCACTCTTGTAGCCCAAGAGCTGCCCGAGCGAGGTTTGGTGAGGCAAGGTAATAGAGCATACAACAAGGGCGAATATACATCTGCAATCGAGAGCTACGACAAAGCAAACAAGATTGCACCCGCCTCTTTCGAGGCGCTCTACAACTATGCCAATGCTCTCCACAAAGATGAACAGTATGCCAAGGCTGAGGAGCTATACAAGTCGGTAAATATCGACTCGCTCGCAACAAATAGTGATCGAGCGGATCTCTTCTACAACTTAGGCAATAGTCAGTTTATGCAGCAGAAGTACCAAGAGGCACTCGAAAGCTACAAATCATCGATACGACTAAATCACTCAGACCAAGAGGCAAAGTATAATTACGCCTACACCAAACGCCTACTTGAACAACAAGATCAGAACCAAGATCAGAACCAAGATCAGAACCAAGATCAGAACCAAGATCAAGGAGATCAAGATCAGAACCAAGATCAAGGGGAGCAGGATCAAGATCAAGGAGAGCAGGATCAAGAGGAGCAAGCCCCACCTACAGAGGGTCAAATCTCGCCTCAGGAGCAGCAACAGATGTTAGATGCAATCCAAGCACAGGAGGATAAGACCCAAGAGAAGTTGGAGGAAGAGGCTAAAGGAGTAGTGGTCAGAGGAGCCAAAAACTGGTAAAAAAAGAAGATTATGAATAGTTATATGCACTTTGCATCACCCCATATGTTGTGGTTATTGCTACTTATCATACCGATGGTGGCTTACTACATCTACCGCACGCTACAGGGAGGTGCCACAATAACAATATCGACTGTTGCTATGTTCAAAAAAGCACCTCGCACCATTCGTTACTATCTGCGCCACCTACCTTTGCTGTTGCGCATAGCAGCCTTTGCACTTCTTATCGTAGCGTTGGCTCGTCCACAAGATATTGAGGAACACCAAAATATCTCAAGTGAGGGTATCGATATAATGATGGCTATAGATATCTCGGGTTCGATGTTGGCACGCGACTTCAAGCCCGATAGAATCACGGCAGCCAAGGAGGTTGCAGCCTCTTTTATAGGTGACCGCATAGGCGACCGCATAGGTTTGGTTGTCTTTGCCGGTGAGGCATTTACTCAATCACCTCTCACCACCGATAAGGCGACTCTTCAAACTCTTCTTGCACGCATTCGTAGCGGAGTGATCGAAGATGGAACCGCAATCGGAAATGGATTGGCTACAGCCCTCAACCGCCTGCGCGAG
Organism: Rikenellaceae bacterium; assembly: GCA_044433965.1. Classification (GTDB taxonomy): domain Bacteria; phylum Bacteroidota; class Bacteroidia; order Bacteroidales; family Rikenellaceae; genus Alistipes. The sequence goes on from JAWXTF010000002.1 coordinate 59,368, forward strand.
AGCGACTCCAAGAGTAAAGTTATCATCCTGCTGACCGATGGAGTCAACAACCGAGGTGAGATAGCTCCACTTACGGCAGCCTCAATTGCCAAGGAGATGGGAGTTAAGGTCTACACAATTGGAGTGGGCACAATGGGTCGAGCACCCTACCCACGAGTAGATATGTATGGTAACATTGTCGATTATGTAGAGGCGAAGGTCGAGATCGACGAGCAGACCCTCACCGAGATTGCACAAAGTACTGGCGGCGAATATTTCCGTGCGACAAACATGGAGAAGCTCAAGGCGATATATGACCAGATCAACGAGATGGAGCGTAGCGAAGTGGAGATAACCGACTTTACTACCTACCACGAGAAATTCCTCTTCTGGCTTCTAACGGCAATCGCAGTTTTGATTGTCGAGATTCTGCTAAGTTCATTAATTCTTAAAAGATTACCCTAATGTTTCGTTTTGCAACTCCTCAATACCTATACCTACTGCTGCTGCTACCACTTCTATTAGTGCTCTTTGCAGTGGTTAAATCGCGCCGTAAGCGCCGCATAGCTCGCTTCGGCAACCCCGAGATAATGTCGTTGCTTATGCCCGAGGTCTCTCGCTGGCGCCCGCGCTTCAAGTCGTTACTGCTTATCGTCTCGCTTGCTTCACTTATAGTAGCTGCTGCCCGCCCTCAGTTGGGCTCCAAGCTTCGAGAAGAGAGCTCGCAAGGTGTCGAGATGATGTTCGCAGTGGATGTCTCCAACTCGATGCTTGCAGAGGACTTCGAGCCAAACCGACTCGAACGTACCAAGTATGCCATAAACCGCCTCTTCGAGGGGATGGATCAAGACCGTGCGGGATTGATAGCCTTTGCAGGCGATGCCTCGGTACAGCTCCCCATAACCTCCGACTTTAGAATGGCAGCTGCTTTTGTCAATCGCCTATCGCCCAACTTGGTTGGGATGCAGGGAACTTCGGTCAGCAAGGCTCTCGACTTAGCACTTCTCTCATTCTCGGAGCAGAGCAAGGCAAGCAAAGTGATAATATTGATAACCGATGGCGAGAGCCACGACGACAATGCTATCGCCACCGCCGAACGTGCCAAGGCGCAAGGAGTAAAGATATTTACCGTCGGAATAGGTACTCCCGAGGGTGCCCCAATTAGTATCGATGGAGAGTTCATCAAGGATCAAGAGGGCAATATGGTAGTCTCGAAGCTCAACGAAGAGATGCTCGAAGAGATAGCCTCGATAAGCGAAGGCGGCTATGTGAAGGCATCGAAGCAAGATATTGGGCTCGACGAGGTGATACGTACCATAAATGATCTTGAGAAGGGAGAGCTCTCAACGGTTAAATTTGAGGAGTATAACGAACTTTTCCAATACCTCATTGCACTTGCTATGTTGCTGCTTTGGATGGAGTTTTATCTCTTGGAACGACGCTCAAAGGTACTGGGTCGATTCAACATCTTCAGAGAGGATAGATAGTCTCTCTAAAGAGGTGATCGGGGTGACAACGACTACTTTATAATGACGCTATTGACGATTCTCACCCTCGATATTCGGTTTATCTCCTCCTTGAGTCCTTCGCGCTGCATGATTAGTTCGTGCCGGATTACACTCGACTCAACTTTGGCAAAGAGCAAACCATTCTCCAGGCGTAGGCTGGTAGTCATATTGGCTATCTGATCGCCCAAAATTAGGCGCCAGGTCTCGGGGAGTTTACTCTCGGCAATACGTGCTGCAACATAGGGTCGCGAGAAGAACTCTTCGAGAATATCCCCCATCAACATTGTTTTGGTGCGTCTCATACTCTTTTATTGATTTCGCCCTCACTCACCTCAAATAGCGAATAGGGCACATTAACACCCTCCAAGATCGATTCGAGGCGAGTTTTATTGCAGTCGGTGATAAATATTTGTCCAAACTCCTCGGTCGAAACCACCTCGATAAGTCGCTCCACACGCGAGCTATCGAGTTTATCGAAGAGATCATCAAGTAGCAACAGAGGACGCTCATTACAACACTCACTGACCACACAATATTGAGCAAGTTTGAGAGCTATAAGATAAGATTTTTGTTGCCCCTGCGAACCATACTTGCGAAGTGGATAGCCCCCGATCTTTAGATCAATATCATCGCGGTGGATTCCAACAGTTGTATGCTCCTGCACTCGATCCTTGGCACGAGCTTCGAGCAGCATATCGGAGAAGTTGCCACCACTCAACTGCGAAGCGTAGCACAAAGAGATGGTCTCACGCTCGCTGGAGAGCCTACTGTAGAAGTGCTCGACGAGGGGTTCTATTTTAGAGATTATCTCGGCACGTTTATTGTAAATAACTTGGGCATTCTCCGAGAGCTGTAGATCGTAGATTGCGAGCATTGACTCCTCTGCACCGCTCTTTAGCAGACTATTGCGCTGTGTAAGAGTAGCATTGTAGCGAATCAGAGCATTGAGATATTGTGTATCAAGCTGCGAGATAAAGCTATTGAGAAAACGACGACGCTCCTCGGCTCCATCGTATACCAAGGAGCTATCCTGAGGAGCTATCACCACCACAGGAATCACACCAATGTGATCCGAAAGGCGCTCATACTCCTTGCCATTACGCTTAAGGCTCTTGATGCCCTTAGCTTGTTGGCGACTAAAGGTGCAGACTACCCCCTCACCCCTACCCTCATCGGTGGCAAAAGAGCCATCGACCACGAAGAAAGGTTCCGCGTGGCGTACACTCTGGCGATCTGTCATCACCATCATCGACTTTGCTATCGAGAGGTAGTGAATAGCATCAATCACATTGGTCTTACCTGCGCCATTGTCGCCCACCAACGCATTGATCGATGGAGAGAAGTCAAGGCGAGCCTCGGCAATATTCTTGAAATTAATTAGTGATAGCGCTTTAAGATACATACAACAATATTTATACCGACAAAGTTACAACTTTTTGGTGATAGAGCCCAAAACAAAGAAATATTTTTTTCTCCAACAGGAGGCAAATAGATAAATAACAACAGAATAATAGACAGGAACATGAAGAAAATCGCTCTAACAGCAGCCATAATTATTGCAGGTGCAGCTACCTCGCAGGCTCAAACATTTGATGTGGGAACAAAAAACATCACAGTGACAACAGCAATTGTCACAGGATATAATATACCTATTGCAGTCTCCTACGAGCAAGGCATAGTTGACTTTGGAGGAGCCAACAAACTTGGTATTGGTGGATACCTACTTACGGGTGGATCATACACATTTATCGCGCCCGAGTGCAACTACCACTACGTAGGATTCGAGCAGTTTGACCTCTACGCTGGCGTGCGATTCGGATATTGCTCCAAGAATAACGGTGGAAAACCATATAGCACCGCCAACATCGGCGCAAACTACTACTTCAACCCCTCGTGGGCTATCAATGCCGAGGTGGGCTCAGGGCTTGGTTGGCTCAACTTAGGTGCCACATTTAAATTCTAAATTATTTTGGTGCTAAGCGTAGGGCAAACGCACAAAAAAAACTGATTATCGCGCTCATGCCGCGCTGCACCAAGCTATAGCTTGGATCCAAAAACTATCGTTTTTGACTTTTGTATTGCACTGATGTAGTGGGGGCTTTGCTTGGGTTGATGCCTTGGTTGCCGCTTGCTCATTGCGCTCGTGCCGCGCGGCACCAAGCTATAGCTTAGATCCAAAAACTTCGTTTTTGACTTTTGTATTGCACTGATGTGGTGGGGGCTTTGCCCCTCGCGAGATATCTACTCTGAGGAGCTTATGAAAATGAATTTTCAACACTCCTCAGAGTAGATATCTCTGTGTCAACCTTCGGTTACCACCACCACATCAGCGAGGTGAACCTCGATTTGGGTTTAAATGCCGTAGGCATTTAACGAATTATAAAGACCAATAAGTTGTGCAAATTTATTTGCGTCAACTCATTGGTCTTTATAATCTTAGAGATGCAATCTCTAAGCCCAAAGCGCAAGAAGGTATGCACTCGCGGGGGTGCTATCCCCGCCCGCCGGAGGCAGTAAGAAGCGCACAGCAAGCAAGCAAGAAGCGCACAGAAGGCAAGCAAGGTATGCACCAGCGGGGGTGCTATCCCCGCCCGCCGGAGGCAGTAAGAGATAATATTTTTCGTGCGTTTGCCCTGACCACCTCAGCGAGGTGAACCCTACTCCTCATCTTTCGTTCCGAAGGGGTATTGGTTTGAGTGCACGTCATCGAAGCGAAGTCCCTTCTCATATGTTTTCATCGCGCGACGAGTCATACCTGTTGAGGAGAATCCACCGTCGTGGAATAGGTTCTGCATGGTCACCTTACGCGTAAGATCCGAGAAGAGCGAGATTACATAGTCGGCACAATCTTCAGCCGAAGCATTACCAAGTGGCGACATGCTCTCGGAGAACTCCATCAAATCACCCAAGCCGAGGACACCACTACCAGCAGTTGTCGGAGTTGGCGATTGTGAGATGGTGTTGATACGAACATGTTTCTCGCGACCATAGATATATCCAAAGCTACGAGCAATAGACTCCAAAAGAGCTTTCGCATCTGCCATATCGTTGTAGCCGTAGAGCGTGCGCTGCGCAGCAATGTAGCTTAGAGCTACGATTGAACCCCAATCATTGATAGCATCTTTCTTGCGCGCCACTTGGATTGCTTTGTGGAACGAAACTGCCGAGATGTCGAGGGTTTTGCTAAGATAGTCGTAGTCGAGATCGTCATAGGTGCGACCCTTACGTACATTTGGCGACATGCCTATAGAGTGCAACATAAAGTCGAATTTGCCACCGAAGTGCTCCATGGTCTTGTCGATAAGATTTTCTAAATCTTCCACGCTTGTAGCGTCGGCAGGAACAACAATCGCGTTGCACTCCTTCGCCAAATCGTTGATGGTTCCCATGCGGATCGACACAGCAGTATTTGTAAGTACAATCTCTGCACCCTCTTCAACTGCTCTCTGAGCCACTTTCCAAGCTATAGACTGCTCGTTAAGGGCTCCAAAAATAAGACCTTTTTTACCTTTTAATAAGTTGTATGACATAGGTTTTCTTTTAATAATTTGGGACAAAAGTATAAAAAACTTTTTAAATAACATAATCTTAATTTGTACTACGCTGGGCAAACGCATGAAAAACACTGCTTATCGCGCTCCTACCGCGCGGCACCAAGCTATAGCTTGGATCCAAAAACTTCGTTTTTGACTTTTTTGTTGCACTGATGTGGTGGGGGCTTTGCCCCAAGCGAGACATCTATTACGATGAGCATTTGAAAATGAATTTACAACGCTCCTCATAATAGATGTCTCTGTGTCAACCTTCGGTTGCCACCACCACATCAGCGAGGTGAACCTCGATTTGGGTTTAAATGCCGTAGGCATTTAAAAATTATAAAGATCAAGGAGTTGTGCAAATTTATTTGCGGCAACTCTTTGCTCTTTATAATCTTAGAGATGCAATCTCTAAGCCCAAAGCGCAAGAAGGTACGCACCCGCGGGGGTGCTATCCCCGCCCGCCGGAGGCAGTCCAAAGCGCACAGAAAGCAACCCAACCGAAGCGCACAGCAAGCAAACAAGCAATATTTTGCGTGCGTCTGCGCTGGTACACACGACCTTAAAGGGATTTCTCGAACTCTACATCCGCCTTATTAGCCTTGCTAACGGCACTCTTGAGTTTTTTCTCATCGAGAGTAACGGTGATATTGAGGTATGAGCCCCATGAAGCAGAGCTATTAGCAGCAGCACTCTGGAGGGATACCTTAGCATTCTTGTGTTTGAGCAGGTTCACCCCCTCATCGATATTTATCTTACCGACATTGAGTCCCGACTCCCATATGCGGCTTTTAGCCTCGCGGAGGCTTAGACCAATAACGTTGGGAATACGTGTGTAAGGATCCTCACGCGATACGCCCACTTTGAGCACTACACCAGAGCCCACAGCAACCTCCTTTTTTGTTCTGGGTTCTATGCGTTGACCCTCGAAGCTCTGCTCCAAGACATAGTTTGTTGCCATATCTGTCACGTAGTTTATCTGTTTGATCTCAAGTCCCGCCACATCCAACATATTTTTGGCTTGACGAAGGGAGCGACCTGCCACATAGGGCATCTCGACCATACGGTCGCCAAAGGCATTGATAACCACATATACAGTGCGTCCGGGCTTCACCTCGGCTCCCACAGTTGGAAGCTGATCGAGCACCGTGCCACCAGGGTATTCGGTGACGTAGAGAGAGTCGTTAATAAATATATTAAGGTCATTCTCCTTAGCCAATGCCTCAGCTTCACGAAGTGAGATACCTTTGAATTGAGGCACAGTGCAGTGAGCACCATGTCGAGTTCCAATTTGCAGTAGGAAGTGAGCTGCAATGGCTGCGGCAACTATCACAGCAGCAATTATTGCTAAGTTAGTAAAAATCGTTTTGAGTGTTACGGGCTTCTTCATAATAGGATTTATTATAAAAATTATCTTTTTATCTCGTTGTAGTGTGTATCTCGCTCAATCGCCACAAAACCTGCACGAGCTATAAGTTGCTCCATCTGCTCGATGTTCATCGTAGGGCGCTTGTCCTCGGCTCCAGCCATCGAGTAGATCTTTGTCGAGTCGTCGATTGTGCCGTCGATGTCGTCGGCTCCAAACATCAGAGCCATCTCTGTTGTGTCGCGACCATACATCACCCAGTAGGATTTTATGTGTGGCACATTGTCCAGATAGAGGCGCGAGAGAGCGAGCATCTTCATATCTTCGAGGATGGAGACCTCGCCAATCTCGCTCATAGAGTTGCCATAGTTGCGGTACTTAAGCGGAATAAAGGCGTTGAAGCCACCTGTTTGGTCTTGGAGCGTGCGCAGGCGTTCGAGGTGATCTATGCGTTGCGTGAGTGTTTCGAGGTGACCATAAAGGATTGTTGCATTGCTCTTTAGCCCTAACTCGTGTGCGGTGCGGTGCATTTCGAGCCACACTGCTGTCGACCCTTTGTCGGGACAGATCTTGGAGCGCAGCTCCTCATCGAAGATCTCGGCTCCTCCTCCAGGGATCGACTCCATGCCTGCCGCTTGGAGCTGCTTAAGACCCTCGCTGTAGCTTAGTCCTGCTCGCTCTATCATATCGGCAAGTTCGACTGCCGTAAAGGCTTTGATGGTAGCTTCGGGCAATATCTCCTTGACTCCGCTGATTAGCGTGAGGTAGAAGCTAAAGTCGTGGTCGGGGTGTACTCCGCCCACTATGTGCACTTCGGTCATACCTCGCCCAACATAGGTGCGTGCTGTTTGGAGCATCTCCTCGATGGAGTAGTCCCAAGCATCGGGAGCCCCCTTGCCGCGCCTATAGGAGCAGAAGAGGCAGTTGAAGCGACACAAGTTGGTTGGCTCGATGTGGAAGTTGCGGTTGTAGTAGACCTTGTTGCCACTCACCGCCCTTTTGCGCTCAAGAGCCAACTCCGAAAGGAGCCACAGAGGCGCCTCTTGCCAAAGTATTAGAGCCTCGGCAGAGTTGATACGCTCGCCCTTGCGACATTTTTGAGCTATTAATTCGATATGTGGAGTATTGATAATCACTATTTTGGAGCTTTTATGTAGAAGTAAATTGCAATAAATAGGTAGATGATATTGGGTAGCCACACAGCCAGCGCCGGTGTCATCGTTCCGCTCTTGGCAAACTCCTCAAAGAACCGAGTAAAGAGGATGTAGGAGAAGCAGAGTGTGATACCGATACCAATGTGGAGACCCGTACCTCCACGCACCTTACGCGAGGAGACCGAGACACCAATCAACGTAAGGATAAAGGTTGCTAAAGGATAGGAGTAGCGGGCATGCTTCTCCACCTCGATAATCTTGATGGAGTCGGCACCCTTATTCTTCTGCTGATCTAAGAACTCGTTCAGCTCGTCGATAGGCATGGTTTTAATCAATTCGTTCACCTTGCCTAATTCGTTGCGGTTGATGTTGATAAGCGTGTCGAGATTGCGGTGTTGGGTGAATGTCTCTTTGCCCAATGAATCGAATGAGCGAGTGACGTAGCGAGCTGCTTCCCAACGATCTGTCTCATCGCTGAGTGTTACGCTACTTGCTTCGAGCGAGGCGGTCATTACTCCCTCTTCGTAGTTTTCGAGTGCCAAGTATGTTGCCTTACCTGTTGCGTTGTAGCTACGTAGGTAGAGGAATGTTCCTGGTTCCACCTGGCGGTAGATATGTCTATCGAAGGTCTTATTGCGCTTACGTGCTAAGTATTGACCTTCGAACTCTATTCGCGTCTTTTGTGCTCTTGGGATGATCCAAAGGTTGAGCGAGAGCGAGAGCGAAGAGATAATCAGAGCTCCCACAAAGTAGGGCCACATAAGGCGTTTAAAGCTCATACCTCCCGAGAGCATCGCTACGATCTCTGTTTTATATGCCATCTTCGAGGTGAAGAAGATTACGGCGATAAAGGTGAAGAGTCCACTAAACTGGTTGACAAAGAATGGAATAAAGTTGACATAGTAGTCCATCACCACCGCACGCAAAGGTGCTTTGAATTGGGTGAAGTCGTCAAGCTTCTCGGCATAGTCAAAGATCACTACGATAACTATAATCATCGCAATGGCGAAGAAATATGTCGAAAGGAACTTGCCAATGATATAGCGATCCAATATCTTGAGTCCAGGGAATTTAATCTTCATAACTCTCTACGTTTTTTTATAATCTGCGACTTAGTTTCTCGACAGCTTGCACCTTCCACTCAGCGTAGTCGCCCTCCACGATGTGGCGACGAGCCTCACGCACCAACGATAGGTAGAATGTAACGTTGTGGAGTGACGATATTTGAGCTGCCAACATCTCGTTACAGCGTGTAACGTGGTGAAGGTATGCCTTAGTGTATTGGGTGTCGACAAAAGCCTCACCTGCTGGGTCTATTGGCGAGAAGTCATCTTCCCACTTCTTGTTGCGGATGTTGATAACTCCCGCCCACGTAAAGAGTTGTGCGTTGCGACCATTGCGGGTAGGCATCACACAGTCAAACATGTCGACTCCTCTATCTATCGCCTCCAAGATATTGATTGGAGTACCTACACCCATTAGGTAACGAGGTTTATCCTCGGGCAAAATAGCGTTGGTCACCTCTATCATCTCGTACATTACCTCGGTGGGTTCACCTACTGCCAATCCACCAATAGCATAGCCATCGGCATCGTATTGTTGTACATTTTCGGCAGCCTTTGCTCTAAGGTCTGGATAGCTACAACCTTGAACTATAGGGAACAACGATTGGTAGTGACCATACTTTGGTTGGGTCTTAGCATACTGTTCGAAACATCTGTCGAGCCAACGTTGGGTCAGAGCCAACGACTTAGCAGCATAGTCACGCGGAGCATCACCAGGGGGGCACTCATCGAATGCCATCATAATATCGGCACCAATAGTACGCTCGGTGTCGATAACACTCTCGGGGGTAAACAGGTGGCGAGAGCCATCAATATGTGATTGAAAGTGGCACCCCTCCTCCTTGAGCTTGCGACGCCCAGAGAGCGAAAAGACCTGAAAACCACCACTATCTGTTAGCATTGGTTTGTTCCACGACGAGAAGCGATGAACACCACCAGCAGCCTCGATAATCTTCATTCCTGGGCGTAGGTAGAGGTGATAGGTATTAGCCAAAATAATTTGAGCTTTAGCCTCCTGCTCTACGTCACGGTGAAAAATCCCTTTCATCGCTGCTGCTGTGCCAACAGGCATAAAGATAGGCGTTTGTACCACTCCGTGGTCGGTGGTGAACTCTCCCGCACGTGCCTTGCTGCGTGGAGCTTTATGTTGTAGCGTAAACTTCATCTAAATTTATAATATTCCAAAAATGCAAAGATAAGAATAAAATACTATAGAATATATAAACAATTCAATTTTTTAGTGGAAAATAGATTTGTTTGCTTTGATGTTTTTTTTCTGGGACCTCTCTGGGACCTCTCTGGGACTTCTCTGGGACGTATGCGAGGTGATGTTTTGCTTATGGCAACCTCTGGTTACCATAAGCAAAACAGTGCAATATTATGCGCCCGCGGAGGTGCTTGTCGCTGCCAAAGGCATAAGAAGCGCACAAAAGGCACCACAACAAGAGAACTTATTCTTGGAGTGCCTCCCACAGCATATCTTTGAGGGTCGTTATATTGAGTCCAACGACAGACGAAATAAAGAGTGAGGGGATACCTTCGGGGAGTTCTGGCTTCATCTGTTCGATCAACTCCTCGTCGAGCATATCGCACTTGGTGATTGCGAGCAGACGGCGCTTGTCGAGCAGTTCAGGGTTATATTGAGTGAGCTCATTGAGTAGCACTTTATACTCTTCTGCGATGTTGTCGCTATCTGCGGGAATCATAAATAGGAGCAGTGAGTTGCGCTCTATATGACGCAAGAATCGAGTTCCCAGCCCTTTGCCCTCATGTGCACCCTCGATGATTCCGGGGATATCTGCCATCACAAATGAGTGGTTATCACGGCACTGCACGATACCCAAGTTAGGCTCCAGAGTTGTAAAAGCGTAGTTTGCAATCTTTGGCTTTGCGGCTGAAACCACCGATAGTAACGTGCTCTTTCCGGCATTGGGAAAACCTACCAAGCCCACATCTGCAAGCACCTTAAGCTCAAGAATAAAGGAGCCCTCTTGACCATCTTCACCAGGTTGGGAGTAGCGTGGCACCTGGTTTGTGGCTGTCTTGAAGTGCCAGTTGCCCTGACCTCCACGTCCACCTTTGAGCAATACTACCTCATCGCCATGGTCAACTACCTCACCCACAATCTCGCCACTCTCATCATCGCGTGCCACCGTACCAAGAGGCACAGGGATTATAATATCTTTGGCGTCCTTGCCCGAGGAGCGTGCACCAGAGCCATGTCCGCCATGTTCGGCAAACTGGTGTCGTTGAAATTTAAGGTGTATAAGTGTCCAATATTGCTTGTCCCCCTTGAGGATGATGCTACCACCCTTGCCGCCGTCTCCGCCGTCGGGACCTCCGTAAGCAACAAACTTTTCGCGGCGAAAGTGCGTTGAACCTCCACCACCATTACCCGAACGGGCAAATATTTTTACGTAATCTACAAAATTTGATCCTGCCATTTAATAATAATTTGCTGCAAAGTTAGTTATAATTCTGTTATTATACAATTGTGTGGGCTTTGCAAACAGGGCAAACGCATGAAAAAAAATATCTAATGCCTATGGCGGGTGGAGACAGAGTCAGCAAACCATCTTTTTAAATAAATTTATTATTTAAAAGCGAGTCCAAATTTTGCACGATACAATTTAATTTTATATATTTGCAATCATCTGATGTCTCATAATTTTGAGCCGTCAGAAGATTTGCTACTCTCAACAAGTCAACGCACTTTGTAAGGTATGCAATAAGTAAGAGACTAAATAAAAGCTTAAATTCGCATTATACAACAAAATTGAGGTTGATATCTTTGGTGGATCATTATATTTGATCTATCTTTGTAAGTTAATAACAATCACTAATTTTAATAGAAAAAAATGACAACAAATAAGACCACAAAACATGTTATTGTCAACGGATCCGTTGCCAAGCAAGTTGCAAACATATTAACCAAACAGATCATCAACGAGGATTACTTAGTCGGAGAATATCTACCAACCGAAGAGGAGCTCTGTGCAACTTTTGGTATTGGTCGCAGCTCTGTGCGCGAGGCGATTAAAACCTTAGAGTCGCGAGGTTTAGTACGTAAGCTTCAAGGCAAGGGAGTGGTTGTTGTCGATGAAAGCATTGAGGCTACCGCCGAGTTGCTACGCATTGGTTTGGAGTTTCACAAAACCTCGCTCCGCGACTTGATGGATTTTCGTGTTGCTCTTGAGATCAAGATGTGCGAATTGGCGTCGATTCGCGCCACAGACGAACAGATCGACCAGATGCAAAAATATATCACAGCGATGAAGCAGAGCAACCAGACGATGGAGGAGTTTGCACAATTTGACTATCTATTCCACGAATCTATCGCCAACGCTTCGGGCAATAGTGTGGTTATTCTTATGATTAAGACCCTCCGCCCACTGCTCTACAACCAAATTGTCTACACGCTAAATCCCAACTTCAATGCTGAGTTTTCGATGCACCTCCACGAGAAGATATTCTTAGCAATCAAGGAGCGTAAAACACGTGGTGCAATCCGTGCGATGAGGGAACATCTCTATGAAACACAGCGAATTATTGCTGAGTTAGAGGCAGAACCTATAACACAAATCTAATTCAATCCAACTCAAAATACCTATTTATGAAAAAAATCTTTAAAACTGTAGGCTCGTTTCTACTCCTTTCCTCAATCGCAACTTCGGCTTTTGCCCAAAACGATTGGGAAAATGAATTTATGTTTGAGCGTAACAAACTCCCTGCGCGCGTTGCTTCCTACTCCTTTGAGAGTGCACAAGATGCACTCGAAGGTGACCGAGACCTTTCACGCACCATTATGCTCAATGGCGAGTGGAAATTCAACTTTGTAGAGACTACCGATGAGCGTCCAACAGAGTTTATGGCTACAGATTTTAATGGTGGCGAAGAGTGGGCAAATATTCCTGTACCATCGTCGTGGGAGATGCAAGGCTATGGTCAACCCATCTACTCAAATATCATCTACCCATTTACTCCAAATATTCTCGATCAGACCCTTAAGTTCGATTGGCGAGGACCACAACCTCCAATCCCACCATACATCTATCGTGATAACCCAGTGGGTAGCTACTACCGAGACTTCGAGATTCCATCTGATTGGAGCGATGAGTCGGTGGTGCTTCACTTTGGTGGCGTTGCCTCAGCATTCTATGTTTGGGTCAATGGCGTTGAGGTAGGCTACAGCCAAGATAGCTGTTTGGCTGCTGAGTTCGACATTACTGACTACATTAAGGAGGGTAACAACCGTGTTGCTGTTCAGGTATTTAAGTGGAGCGATGGAAGCTACCTCGAAGATCAAGATATGTGGCGTTTGAGCGGTATCTATCGTGAGGTGATGCTTTTGGCTCAACCTAAGATCTCGATCAACGACATCTCGATCCGTGCGGAGCTTGACGACAACTACAAAAATGGTTCTATCGAGATCCGTCCTTCGATCTGGATGGATGACAACAATGCTAACCTTGAGGGTTGGAAGATCACCGCACAGCTCTACGATGCTGAGCAAAACGCAATCTTTGCAGACGAGCTTAGCGCTAAGGCTAAAGATATCTTCTTGGAGCGTTGGCCACAGCGTGACATCGTGAAGTTCGCTTGGATGGAGTCGGATATCGTAGCACCACACAAGTGGTCTGCCGAATCGCCATACCTCTACACATTGGTTCTTTCGGTAGAGAATCCAAAGGGTGAAGTTGTTGAGGCTCGTAGCCAAAAGGTAGGTTTCCGCCGTGTGGAGTTCGACAAAGATAACGCACTACTTATCAATGGTAAGAGCGTAGAGATAATGGGTGTTAACCGCCACGACCACAGCCCAATCCACGGTAAGGCTCTTACTCGTGAGGAGATGGAGGCTGATGCGAAACTTATCAAGCAATTCAACTTCAACGCTGTTCGTACTTCGCACTATCCTAACGACCCTTACTTTATGGCTCTTTGCGACCAATATGGTATCTATGTTATGGATGAGGCAAATATCGAAACTCACCACTTGGGAGGTTACACAGCTAACACTCCATCGTGGACAGGTGCTATGATGGCTCGTATCACTCGTATGGTTATGCGTGACAAGAACCACCCATCTATTATCTCGTGGTCACTTGGTAATGAGTCGGGTACAGGTCCAATCTTTGCTGCTGCTGCTGCATGGATCCACGACTTCGACACAAGTCGTTTTGTACACTACGAGGGTGCTCAAGGAGACCCTACACACCCCGATTACATTGAGGGCGCAAGTGGAAATGCGAAGTCTGAGGCTTATGCAAATCCAGACGATCCAGCATTTGTTGACGTTATCAGCCGTATGTACCCTGAGTTGAGCCAGATCATTGCTCAATCGGACTCTCCATATATCGACCGCCCAATCATCATGTGCGAGTATATGCACGCAATGGGTAACTCGATGGGTGGTTTGGGTGACTACTGGGATGCTATCCGCGAGCGCAAAGATATTATTGGTGGTTTTATCTGGGATATGATCGACCAAGGTCTACTTACAACTAACGACAAAGGCGAGGAGTACTACGCATTTGGTGGTGACTTCGGTGATGTGCCAAACGACGAGAACTTCTGTATCAATGGCGTATTTGCTCCAGACCGCACTCCAAACCCACACGCTTGGGAGGCTAAGTATCTGTTCCAACCTATTGAGGTAACTCTCTCTTCGTCGGAGCCTTGCAAGGTGCAGATCTACAACCGCCTATCGCACACCTCAACTTCTCAATATGAGACACGTTGGGAGATCTACGAAGATGGCAAGATGATCCAAAGCGGAACTCTTGGTGCAATCGACATCTCGCCAGCTGACTCTAAGATCGTTACTATTCCTGCTAAGGCTATCAAATATAACGACAATTCGGAGTATTGGGTTCGTATAAGCATGCACGAGTCGGAGGACAAATTGTGGTGCGAGAAGGGCCATGAGGTTGCATACGAGAAGATGTTGCTTCGTGCGAGAGCTACCGAAGAGAAGCCATACGCATCGACTTCGAAAGCTACTCTTAGCCTCGATGAGAGCGGCGACAACCTTACGATCTCGACCAAGGATCTTGCAGTTGAGATCTCTAAGGAGAGTGGTTACCTAACTTCGTACAAGGCGGCAGGCAATGAGCTGTTGAGTGCTCCACTTATGCCAAATCTTACTCGTCCAAATATCGACAACGATGTGCGTGGTGCTTCGTTTGGTTACATGAAGAAGGTACGTGACTTCTGGACTAAGTTCGCCTCTTCGTTGAGCGTTGCTTCGATTAACCACGAGGTAGCCTCAGACAACAAGTCGGTGACAGTGAAGGTTAGCTACAAACCAATGAGCGAGACTAAACTTGCTCTAAGCTATACAATCTACAGCGATGGTATGGTGTCGACTACTCTCGACCTCGATGCTGCTGAGTCTACTCCCGACATCATGCGTTTCGGTATGCAGATGGCAGTGCCACTAAGCTACGACAAGACTACTTTCTATGGTCGTGGACCATTCGAGAACTATATGGACCGCAAGCGTGCAGCTAAGGTTGGCGAATATAGCTTTGCTACCGAGGACCTATTCTTCTCGTATGTTCAACCCCAAGAGAGTGGTAACCGTTCGGATGTTCAGTGGGCTAAACTTACACAGAGTAGCAACAAGAAGCAGTCACTACAGATCACAGGCGCTCCAGAGTTTAACTTCTCTATCTGGCAATACACTGCTGCCGACCTTCAAACCTCGAAACACCCTTACGAGCTTACCGAGTGCGACTTCTACACTGTAAACATCGACCAAGAACAGGCTGCACTTGCAGGAACTCTATCGAACATCTTGCCTCAATACATTCTTAAAGCTGGCAAGCGTTCATTCACCTTTAACTTCGGTGTCGTAAAGTAAGTCAAAGCTAACTAACCACAAGAATAATGAAAAGATCAAGTTTTTTAAAAGGGATGGGGGCAACCTCTCTGACACTTATGTCAGGGAGCTTGTTCTCGATGTGCAGTGGAGCAACAGCTGCCGACGTAAAAAATAATATAGATTGGAACAATGCTGGTCAATGGCAATATATGGGTTCTAAGGACAACACAAAGATCAGCAAAGACCGCGAATACAAATTCGATGTAGCGGTAATTGGTGGTGGTATCGCAGGTGTAAATGCTGCTGTAGCTGCTGCACGCCACGGATCCAAAGTAGTATTGGTGCAAAACAGAGCTGTGTTGGGTGGTAACGCTTCGAGCGAAATCCACGTGCCAATCAATGGTTCGTACCACTTCCTCAACAAATTTAAGATCGACCGTGAGACTGGTTTAGTCGACGAGTTGCAGATGCGCAACCGCTACTACAACCAAGATATGTCGTGGTCGGTATGGGATCACGTGATCTACGACTTCGTAACACGCGAACCAAACATCACACTAATGCTCAACACTCACGCTCAAAAGGCGATTATGGAGGGGACAAAGATCCGCAAAGCAGTCTGCTTCCAACAATCTACTGAGTCACGTATCACAATCGAGGCAGATATCTTTATCGACTGCTCGGGAGATGGTCAATTGGCAGTTAGCGCAGGTGCCGACTACCGCACAGGACGTGAGGGCAAAGCTGAGTTCAACGAGAAGTATGCTCCAGACGAGCCAGATGGCTGGGTAATGGGCGACAGCATCCAATTCTCATCGCGTGATATGGGACACCCTGTGGAGTTCCACGCTCCAGAGTTTACTGTGAAGTACGACCCAAGCAAGATGAATGCACGCCACATCCAAGGTTTTAGCTGCGGTTTCTGGTGGGTAGAGTTTGGTAGCGACTTAGATATCACTGCCGACACGGAGCACAACCGTCACCGTCTTTTGGCATACCTCTATGGTGCTTGGGACTATGTTAAGAACTCAGGCAAATTCCCCGAGGCGGCAAACTATGCTCTCGATTGGGTTGGTTCGGTTCCTGGACGTCGCGAGTCACGTCGTTTTATGGGTGACCACACCCTCTCGGAGCGAGACCTTACGGAGTATCGTCACTTCGATGATGCAGTAGCTTCGGCTGGTGGCTGGTCGCTCGATGAGCACTGCCCAGGTGCATTGGAAAATACCACTGACCCTGCAAGCTTCTTCCACCAACGATTTAAAACATTCACCGAGATTCCTTTCCGTTCGCTCTACTCACGCAATATCGACAACTTGATGATGGCTGGTCGTAACATCAGCGTTACGCACATCGCTCTTTCGGCTGTTCGTCTGATAGCGATGTGTGCTAATATGGGTCAAGCGGTAGGTACCGCGGCGGCAATGTGTGTGGCAAAGGGTACTCTACCACGTCCACTTGGTCAAAACAATATCGCTGAGCTTCAAGAGGCTATCATGCGTGACGATATCTACATCCCAAATCGTCCTGCTGCTGACCCTGCCGACAAAGCTCGCACAGCAGTCATCACAGCTTCGTCTACCGCTTCGGGAGATGCTAAGTTGCTCACAGATGGCTACAGCCGCGACGAGGTTGAAAAGGATCACCACTGGCTCTCGAAGGGCAAAGATGCGTCGCTCACACTTAAGTGGGAGGCTCCAATAGAGATCTCTTCAATCGAGATCAAGGGCGACAGCAACCTCCACGGCGAGATGCAGATCCACCCAAAACGTTCGAAGCTCGAAGCTCAGATCCCTGGAATGCCTTCGCAACTCATTAAGGCTGCTAAAGTCGAAGTGCTTGTCGATGGCGCGTGGCGTGAGTTCGCCACAGTCGAGAATAACCTTACACGTCGCATAGTATTTGCAGGCGCTAAGAGCGTGAAGAGTGACTCGGCACGTATCACATTTAGCGAGACTTGGGGTGACGATGCAATTCGTCTCTACGAGGTTCGTTGTTACTAAAATTTAAAACGAATTATATGAATTTACTTTTTATTGGAGGTCTTGGCACTGGCGAGTTAGTTGTAATAGCTGTTGTACTATTGGTATTCTTCGGTGGTGCTAAGCTCCCTGCTCTAATGCGTGGTGCCGGTCGCGGAATCAGAGAGTTTAAGGATGCAATAAACGAACCTGTTGAGAGCATCAAACAGCGCGAGGCTGAAGAGAAAGCCAAGGCTGAGGAGGAGAAAGAATAGATATAGAGGGAGTTGAGAGTTAGGAGTTGGGAGTTAGGAGTTAGGAGTTGCGACAAGCGATTTTATAATTCCTAACTCTTAATTCCTAACTCCCAACTCCCAACTGAAAAAAAATATGAAGAACAAAGATGTAGAGATGGAGCTTGGCGAGCACATCGACGAGCTACGCAGGCGGGTGCTATGGTCACTCGCTTCGCTTCTTCTCTTCTCCATTATCGCCTTCATGCTCAAGGAGCAGCTTATTGATATTATATTTGCCCCCTCGCAGCCCGATTTTATTCTCAACCGTTGGATGCAGGCGCTGTCGAGGTGGCTCTCGTTGCCCGAATTCTCGATTAACCCCACACCTCCCTCTATAGTAAATACCAAGATGGCTGGTCAGTTTAATCTTCACATCAAAGCTTCGGTGTGTGCTGGTTTGATATGTAGCGTTCCTGTGCTGCTCTACCAGATTTGGGCTTTTGTTCGACCGGCGCTCTCGCTCGAAGTGCAACGCGCTTGTAGATTGCTGATCTTCCAAGTGGCGATACTCTTCTTTGTAGGGCTGCTCTTTGGATATATCTTTATCTCTCCTCTGGCAATTAACTTCCTGACTAACTACAACTTTAGCGACAATATTAGCAACCTAATTGAGGTTCCCTCATATCTCTCAACAGTGATTAACATCTCGCTCTCAGCAGCGTTTATATTCCAATTGCCACATGTAGTATTTGTATTGGCTAAGTTGGGAATACTCACCAGCGAGGCTATGCGCAAATATCGCCGCCTCGCTATCGTTGCCATCGTCATTGTCTCTGCGGTAATCACACCCCCCGACATCTTTAGTCAGGTGCTTATCGCCATCCCCTTCTACACCCTCTACGAGTGCGGAATAGCAATCGCTCAACGCGAGGAGAGACAACGCGCAAAAGCCGAAAAACTCTAACTTCTGTGGGGTAAATGAATGGGAATATTGCTTCTTTCTCTGCGCTTTAGTTGGGTTGCTTTCTGTGCGCTTTTTGCTTCTTTCTGTGCGCTTTGGTTGGGTTGCTTTCTGTGCGCTTCTTACTGCCTCCGGCGGGCGGGGATAGCACCCCCGCAGGTGCATATCATTGCGCTTTGGGCTTAGAGATTGCATCTCTAAGATTATAAAGACCAAAGAGTTGCCGCAAATAAATTTGCACAACTCCTTGATCTTTATAATTTTTAAATGCCTACGGCTTTTAAACCCAAATCGAGGTTCACCTCGCTGATGTGGTGGTGGCAACCGTAGGTTGACACAGAGAGATCTATTATGAGGAGCGTTGAAAATTCATTTTCAAAAGCTCATCATAATAGATCTCTCGCTTG
This sequence comes from Rikenellaceae bacterium, assembly GCA_044433965.1. GTDB lineage: Bacteria > Bacteroidota > Bacteroidia > Bacteroidales > Rikenellaceae > Alistipes. Next base: position 78,363 of record JAWXTF010000002.1, read on the forward strand.
GGGCAAAGCCCCACCACATCAGTGCAACACAAAAGTCAAAAACGAAGTTTTTGGATCCAAGCTATAGCTTGGTGCCGCGCGGCACGAGCGCAATAAGCAAGCATACTCAAACGCAGCAAGGGGCAAAGCCCCCACCACATCAGCGCAACAAAAAAGTCAAAAACGAAGTTTTTGGATCCAAGCTTAGCTTGGTGCCGCGCGGCATGAGCGCAATAAGCAGCTTTTTATTATGCGTTCACCCTGCGCGATAAGCAGGTTTTTGTGCGTTAGCCATGTTGCAGCACCTACCCTATTTTGTTTTTCGCTACACTATTACTATCTTTGTACTCGCTATTTTGAAAATTATTTTTCCACTCTAAAAATTACGCTTAACGTGTCTGAGATATTACAAGGTTTAAACAAGGCGCAGCATGATGCTGTCATCAATTATGACGTTGCTTCACTAATTATTGCCGGTGCAGGTTCGGGTAAAACACGCGTGCTGACCTCTCGCATAGCATATATGATCGAACAGGGGGTCTCACCATCCAACATTTTGGCACTCACCTTCACCAAGAAGGCGGCAGAGCAGATGCGAGAGCGTATTGCGCAGATGATGCCCCACGGACGTAGCCGCTGGATTAGGATGGGTACCTTTCACTCTCTTTTTTCTCGTATCTTGCGCGATAATGCCGAAGCTATAGGCTTTAGTCGCGGCTTCACTATCTATGAGCCTAACGACTGTAAGAGCCTGTTAAAGACTATATTGAAGGAGATGCACTTAGGTGACGACATCTACAAACCTAATGTGATACTCTCACGCATATCCTACGCCAAGAACTCACTTGTGACCCCTGCTGCCTATGCATCCAACACCTCGTTTGCAACCGAGGATCGTCGCATGCGTATACCCGAGTTTGGCAATGTCTATGCGGCATATTGCGCGCGTTGCAAACATAACGATGCGATGGATTTTGACGATTTGTTGCTGCAAACCAACATCCTATTTCGCGACCATGCCGACATCCTGGCTCGTTACCAGCAGGAGTTTCAGTATATATTAGTCGATGAGTATCAGGATACTAACTACGCCCAATATATTATTATACGTCGTCTCTCGCAGCTCCACTCCAAGGTGTGCGTAGTGGGTGATGACGCTCAAAGTATCTACTCATTCCGCGGTGCCAAGATCGAGAATATTATGAACTTCCGCAAGGATTACCCAATGGCTATGACATTTAAGTTGGAGCAAAACTACCGCTCTACACAAACTATTGTCGATGCTGCTAACTCGGTAATTGAGCGCAACTCTAAGCGAATGGAGAAGCGCTGTTTCTCGGCAGGCGAGATGGGCGAGAAGATCAAGGTTATACGCTCCTACACCGACCGTGAGGAGGCTCAAACAGTTGCCGACTCCATCCGTGACCGCACAAAGGAGTGTGGCACAGAGGAGTATGCCGAGACCGCAGTTCTCTACCGCACCAATAACCAGTCACAAGCAATTGAGGAGGCTCTTCGCCGCAAGGGTATACCATACAAAATCTACAAAGGAAACTCATTCTACGACCACAAGGAGATTAGAGATACCCTGGCATATGTCCGTCTGGTATGCAATCCTCGTGATGATGAGGCATTCAAGCGCATTGTGAACTACCCAGCACGTGGAATTGGAGCCACCTCGGTGGAGCGTATAGCAGCTCTTGCACAGTCGAGAGGCTGTTCGATGTGGGAGGCTATCGACACCCTTGTTGCTGAGCCACCTGCCGACGCAGTACAAAAGACAATCATCAAAAAGGTGACCGAATTTGTGGCACTTATTCGCACCCTATCGTTGAGCCGTAGCGAGAAGTCGCTCTACGACTTTGGTCTGGAGCTTGCCTCACGTTCGGGAATCTTGCCTCTCTACCGCATGGAGAACTCTCCAGAGGCGTCAAGTGCTATCGACAACATCGAGGAGTTGCTCAACTCCATGCAGCTCTTCAACGAGCAGCGTGAGGCGGAGATCCGCAATGGTGAGCGTAGCGAAGATGAGGTTGCAACACTCGAAGAGTGGCTGGAGAATGTGATGCTTATGACCGACATGGACAAAGAGAGCGAGGATGAAAAAAATCGTGTGACGCTAATGACCGTCCACTCGTCGAAGGGTCTGGAGTACAAATATATCTATATCGTTGGTGTTGAGGAGAATCTCTTCCCCTCGCTTCGAGCTGTCGAGGGTGGCGACATCGAAGAGGAGCGACGCCTATTCTATGTTGCGATAACTCGCGCCAAGGTCGCTGCAACAATCTCATATGCCGAGACTCGCTTCAAGTGGGGCAGTATGGAGTTTTCACGTCCAAGTTGCTTCCTCAAAGAGATCGACCCCAAATATCTCGACATCGTTGACTCCGATGCCAACGAACTTCGACGCCCACAGCGCGGAGGCTCACCTCAGCAACGTGGCTCGGGAGCCGCTATCGACGAACTACGCAATAGGTTCGACTACCGACACCAACAAGCTAAGCGCGAGGGTGGAACTAAGAGTTACTCCAGTAGCAGAACCACTCCAACCGCAGCGACCCCTCCGCGACCCGTTTCGACCGAGGGAATGCGCAAAGTAGGTGTGCGTGCGCATGGTGCTACCTCGGCTACACCTGCACTCGCCTGCTCCTACAGTGTGGGCGAAAGAGTTGAGCACCCTCGATTTGGAGCTGGTGTAATCAAAGCTATCGAGAGCCTAAGCACCGACCATAAACTTATTGTGGAGTTTAATGGCGAAGAGGAAAAGACCCTCTTAGCGAAGTTTGCGAAACTTACAAAATTGTAATCACATCATGAGACTCAAAGAGCGCTACGACAAGATTATAGAGTGGTTCCAGGCAAATATGCCTGTGGCGGAGAGCGAACTCAACTATCGCAACCCCTATGAGTTGCTTGTTGCCGTTGCGCTCTCGGCTCAATGTACCGACAAGCGAGTGAACCTAACCACACCTGCACTTTTCGACGCCTATCCCACTCCGTTCGAGATGGCGGAGGCTTCGGCAGAGGAAATATTTAACTATATCCGTAGCATATCCTATCCCAACAACAAAGCCAAAAACCTTGCAACAATGGCACGCATGCTCTGTACAGAGTTCGGTGGCGAGGTGCCACAAGATCTCGATGAGCTGCAACGTCTGCCAGGCGTAGGTCGCAAAACTGCCAATGTGTTGGGTGCTGTGCTCTGGCAACGTGAGGTGATGCCGGTGGATACTCATGTCTTTAGGGTGTCGGCACGCATGGGACTTACCCGTGGTGCCAAGACCCCTCTACAGACCGAACTGCAACTTGAACGTAATATACCCTCACATCTGCTCCCTATCGCTCACCATTGGCTAATCCTCCACGGTCGATATGTCTGCACTGCTCGTGCTCCAAAGTGCAAAGAGTGCGGCGTAAAAGAGTGGTGCAAAGAGCACTCAAAGACAAAAGTTATTAACAATTAACAACAATTGTTGATAACCTTCACACTTAATTGTGGATAATTATTAACAATTTCATAGTTATTAACAATTAACAATATTCATAACTGCATCATATAGAGCTTTATCAACATTATTACGGTCAAATATAATAGTTATTAACAATAATAAACAACTATCATAAAGCTTAAACAACTTGCTCATCGCGCTCGTGCCGCGCGGCACCAAGCTTGGATCTAAAAACTGTCGTTTTTGACTTTTGTGTTGCACTGATGTGGTGGGGGTTTGCCCCTCAGTGAGATATCCACTATGATGAGCTTTTGAAAGTGAACTTTCAAAAGCTCATCATAGTAGATATCTTGCGTGTCAACCTTCGGTTGGCACCACCACATCAGCGAGGTTCACCTCGATTTGGGTTTAAATGCCAAGGGCATTTAAAAAATTATAAAGAGCAAGGAGTTGTGCAAATTTATTTGCGGCAACTCCTTGCTCTTTATAATCTTAGAGATGCAATCTCTAAGCGCAAAGGTACGCACCCGCGGGGGTGCTATCCCCGCCCGCCGGAGGCAGTAAGAAGAGCACAGAAAGAAGCAAGAAGCGCACAGAAAGCAAGCAAGGTACGCACCCGCGGGGATGCTATCCCCGCCCGCCGGAGGCATAAGAAGAGCACAGAAAGAAGAAAGAACTACGCACTCGTGGTAGGCAGTAAGAAACAATTTTTTATGCATTTACCCAGGGCTAATGTAGGTGTAAGTTTGAATTTTAGAGAAAAAATGTTAACTTTGTGTTAATTGGCTTAATTCTCATCATGAACTTTAAACTTTAAAAAATATTAAAATGGGCAAAAATACCCTTATTGACCTATTCGAAAGAGCTGTTGCAAAGTATGCAGATAACATCTTTCTGAAAGAGAAGATTGGAAGTGTTTGGCAGGAGACAACCTATAGTCAAACACGGGCTGAAGTATACCGTTTTGGTGCTGGACTCTCGGTGCTTGGTGTTGCTAAGGGCGACAATGTAGCGATTCTCTCTGAGGGTTGCAACGCTTGGATCATTGGTGAACTCTCGCTATTTTATGCTGGTGCAGCCTCGGTGCCACTCACCGTTAAGTTTGAGCAAAAAGATCTTCTCTTCCGCTTGGTTCACTCCGACGCGAAGTATATCCTCTTGTCGAGCGCTCAGCTACCAAAGCTCCGAGAGCTCCGAGCGCAGCTTCCCAACATCAAGCAGATAATTATTCTCGATGAGCTGACCGCGGAACTTGGCGAGGGAGAGATAACAATGTCGCAAGTGTGCAAATTGGGCGACGAGCACCTTGTGGCGCACCGTGAGGAATTTCTCAAAATATCACAAACTATTCAGAACGATGATATTGCAACTATAACATACACCTCGGGTACCACTGCCGACCCAAAGGGAATTATGCTCACCCACCGCAACTACACCGCAAATGTGGAGCAGTCGTTAACCCTAATGGATATTCCACCAAGCTACAAGACTCTTATTATCTTGCCTCTCGACCACTGCTTTGCGCATGTTGTGGGCTTCTATATCTTCCTCAATCAAGGGGCTTCGGTCGCTACGGTTCAGCAAGGTCGCACACCTATCGAGACCCTCAAAAATATACCTATCAATATCAACGAGATTAAGCCAAACTTAATCCTTTCGGTTCCTGCCTTGGCAAAGACCTTTAAGAAGTCAATCGAGAGCTCGATCCACTCTAAGGGAAAAACTGTGGAGTGGCTCTTCCGCACCGCTCTAAAGACCTCTAAGCTCTACAATCGAGACGGTTGGAGCCGTGGCAAAGGGTGGGTGGCACTGCTCAAACCACTTGTGGCACTCTTCGACAAGATCCTCTACTCGCAGGTGCGAGCAGGTATGGGTGGTGAGATTGATATGTTTGTGGGTGGTGGTGCCTTGCTTAGTACCGAACTGCAAGATTTCTACTACGCTATAGGTATGCCAATGTTCCAAGGATATGGACTCTCGGAGGCTACTCCCGTGATCTCGTCAAACGCTGAGCGCAAACACAAATTTGGTACTTCAGGAGTGTTAGTGCAACCACTCGGCCTTAAGATATTAGATGCTGAGGGACATGAGCTACCAGCAGGTGAGAAGGGTGAGATTGTGGTGCGAGGCGAGAATGTGATGGCTGGTTACTGGAAGAACCCCGAGGCAACAGCCGAAACCGTAAAGGATGGTTGGCTCCACACGGGCGACATGGGCTACATGGACAAGGATGACTTCTTGGTGGTGCTCGGTCGCTTCAAGAGCCTATTGATAGGTAGCGATGGTGAGAAGTATAGCCCCGAAGGAATCGAAGAGGCATTGGTAGGTAGCTCTCCTTATATCGATCAAATTGTGCTTCACAACAACCAGGATCCATATACCACAGCGCTTATAGTGCCCAATATCGATGCTCTCAAACGAGATGCGTCGGCAGTGTGGGGTAGCCCAGAGGCTCAACGTGAGGCGGTGAGGGCAGTGCAAGCAGCGATAAACAGCTACCGCAAAGGTGGCACTGAGGCTGGTCTCTTCCCCGAAAGGTGGTTGCCAAGCTCATTTGCGCTTCTCGATACTCCCTTCTCGGAGCAAAACCAGATGGTTAATAGCACAATGAAGATTGTTCGCAACAAAGTCGAAGAGCACTACACCGAGCGCATCAAGAGCCTCTATGCTGAGTGTAAAGATGTGTTTAATGATGATAATTTTGCTGCTGTTAAGTAGAGCGTTGCAATAATATACACCCACCGGAGGCAGTAAGAGCTAATATTTTCGTGCGTTTACCCTGACATCTTTACACCAGCAATATGGTGATTTAACAAATATACTTTTAAGCACTCACAGAATAGCAATATTTTATCGAGTGCTTTTTAGTTTATCATACAATACTGACATTGTCTGACAAAACAGATAAGCAAAAACGTTAACAATCTATCAATAAGATTATTAACGTTTTTCTTTGTGATTCCGACAGGGTTCGAACCTGTGACCCACAGATTAGAAATCTGTTGCTCTATCCAACTGAGCTACGGAACCATCACATTTTATGCAGCGACAAAGATAGTTATTTTTTTTTATTTATCGCTACTTATCTCCACTTTTTTCAGGGCAAACGCACGAAAAATATTATTTCTTACTGCCTCCGGCGGGCGGGGATAGCACCCCCGCGGGTGCTTTTCACTGCGCTGCTTTCTGTGCGCTTCTTACTGCCTCCGCAGGTGCATACCTTTGAGAGTTCCTCCATCACTGCGCTCTACAACTCGCTCTCTTTGAGTCGTTCAGCATTCTCTGCTACAATAAGTTCATCGATAACATTCTGGATATCTCCATCCATAAATGCCGCAAGGTTGTAGATTGTGAAGTTGATACGGTGATCGGTAATACGACCTTGTGGGTAGTTATATGTACGTATCTTTGCCGAACGGTCACCTGTTGAGACGAGCGTCTTACGCTTTGAGGAGATCTCATCGAGATACTTCGAGTACTCCAAGTTAAATACACGGGTGCGAAGCTCCTCAAAGGCTTTATCGAAGTTCTTGAGCTGCGACTTTTGGTCTTGACACTGCACCACGATACCTGTAGGGATGTGCGTAAGGCGTATTGCCGAGTATGTCGTATTTACGGACTGACCTCCAGGACCAGATGCACAGAAGATATCTTTGCGGATATCATTCATCGAGATATCAATATCGAACTCCTCAGCCTCTGGAAGTACAGCAACCGATGCTGCTGAGGTGTGAACACGCCCCTGAGTTTCGGTTTGTGGTACACGTTGCACACGGTGAACACCCGATTCATATTTGAGTGTTCCGTAGACACCTGCGCCAGTGACTTTGAGGACAACCTCCTTGAAACCGCCCGAAGTTCCATCAGAGAATGATGTCATTTCGTACTTCCAACCCTTGGTTTCGATATATTTGGTGTACATACGTAGCAAGTCACCAGCAAAGATTGCTGCCTCATCACCTCCTGTGCCACCACGTATTTCGAGAATTGCATTCTTCTCATCCTGAGGGTCTTTGGGGATCAATAGAAGTTTTATCTCCTCCTCCATCTTCTCAATCGCGGGTTCGAGCGTCGCAATCTCCTCACGTGCTATCTCGCGAAACTCCTCGTCTTTCTCGTTAGCAAAGATATCTTTGGCATCAGCAAGATTGGCAATAGCCTTGCGGAAGCGCTCAGAGGTCTCGATGATGGGTTCCAACTCCTTGTAATCTTTCGTTAGTTGAATATATTGTTTTACATCACCAATCACCTCTGGATCTGTAAGCTTCTGACCAATCTCTTCGAACTTGAGCTTAAGACCATCGAGACGTATTAGGATTGAATTATCTGCCATATATTGTATAATTTTTTTTTAAGTGACAAAGGTACAATAAAATTTTGAGAAATTATAGATTGAAAACTATTTATCCAGAGCAAACGCACGAAAAATATTATTTCTTACTGCCTCCGGCGGGCGGAAACAAGCAGCTCCGCGGTTGCTTTCTGTGCGCTTCGGACTGCCTCCGGCGGGCGGGGATAGCACCCCCGCAGGTGCGTATCTATTGCGCTTTTGGCTTTAAATGCCTTTGGCATTTAAAGCCAAATCGAGGTTCACCTCGCTGAGGTGGTGGTGGCAACCAAAGGTTGACACGCAAGAGATCTACTATGATAAGCGTTGAAAATTCATTTTCATAAGCTCATCATAGTAGATCTCTTGCGAAGGGGCAAAGCCCCCACCACATCAGTGCAACAAAAAAGTCAAAAACGAAGTTTTTGGATCCAAGCTCAAGCTTGGTGCCCGCGCGGCACGAGCGCGATAAGCAGTTTTTTCTTACTGCCTCCAGCGGGCGGGAACAAGCCCCCACCGCGGGTGCGTATTATTGCGCTTTGGGCTTAGACACTTCGCCTATAAAAACATAAAGATCAAGGAGTTGACACAAATAAATTTGCACAACTTCTTGATATTTATGTTTTTTCCAAATGTATATTACATTTAGAGTATGTTTGAGCTACTGACCACGCGAGTAGTTTGGTGCCTCTTGGGTAATAGTCACATCGTGAGGGTGGTTCTCCATCACACCAGAGGATGTGATACGTATAAACTTAGCCCCTTGGAGTGCTTGGATTGTAGGAGCACCGCAGTAGCCCATACCAGATTTGAGACCTCCCACCAATTGGTAGATTGTCTCCGCCAAGGTTCCTTTGAATGGTACGCGAGCGACAATTCCCTCGGGGACAAATTTACTTGAGTTCTTCTCCTCTCCTTGGAAGTAACGATCCTTCGAGCCGTTGTTCATCGCCTCGATTGAACCCATTCCGCGGTAGCTCTTAAATTTACGACCGTTGTAGATAATCGTCTCACCTGGAGACTCTTCGACTCCTGCAAGCATTGATCCAATCATCACACAGTCGCCGCCAGCCGCCAATGCCTTAACTATATCTCCCGAGTAGCGCAAACCGCCATCTGCTATTATCGGCACACCCAACTTGTGAGCCGCCTTGGCGCAGTCGAATATTGCAGTAAGCTGAGGCACACCCACTCCTGCTACGATACGAGTGGTACATATTGAACCAGGTCCAATACCTACCTTCACACCATCGGCACCCGCCTCGATAAGGTAGGTAGCAGCCTCACCAGTAGCGATATTACCAACCACCACATCGAGTGTAGGATATGTAGCTTTGATTGTCTTAAGCATATTTACGATATTTGCCGAGTGACCGTGAGCAGAGTCCAAGACTACAGCATCCACATCTGCCTCAACAAGTGCTGCTACACGCAACATCGTATCGGAAGTTACGCCAATACCTGCTGCAACGCGCAAGCGACCCAACTCATCTTTGCAAGCAAGAGGGTTATCTTTGACCTTTGTAATATCCTTGTAGGTTATAAGCCCCATGAGTTTACCTTCGGCATCGACCACAGGGAGCTTTTCGATCTTGTTGGCAAGCAGAACGCTGGCAGCCTCCTTGATATCTGAACTACGTGTGGTGATCAAATTATCCTTGGTCATCACATCATCGATCAAGCGATTCATATCGCTTTGGAAGCGCAAGTCGCGGTTGGTGACAATACCGATCAACATTCCCGCAGTATCGACCACAGGTATTCCGCCAATCTTATTCTCCTTCATCAACGCTAAGGCATCCCCCACGCTACTCTCCTTCGAGATTGTAATTGGGTCGTTAATCATACCATTCTGAGCACGTTTTACCTTACGCACCTGCGCTGCTTGCTGCTCGATAGACATATTTTTGTGAATCACACCAATACCACCCTCACGTGCAATGGCAATAGCCAATGGCGCTTCGGTCACAGTATCCATCGCAGCAGAAACTACGGGCACACTGAGTTTGATGTTACGTGAAAAGCGACTCTCAATCGAGACATCGCGCGGAACCACTTCTGAATAGGCTGGAACCAATAGGACATCATCAAACGTGAGTCCCTCCTTTTGCACCTTCTCCTCTATAAATGACATATTGCATTGGATTTTTGTTGCATGCAAAGGTACAAATAATATTTTGATTTTTCTATTTTTGAATCTATTTTCACAGGGCAAACGCACGAAATATATTATTTCTTACTGCCTCCGGCGGGCGGGGATAGCACCCCCGCGGGTGCGTACCTTGCTTCTTTTTGTGCGCTTCGGTTGGGTTGCTTTCTGTGCGCTTCTTACTGCCTCCGGCGGGCGGGGATAGCACCCCCGCGGGTGCGTACCACTGCGCTTTGGGCTTAGAGATTGCATCTCTAAGATTATAAAGATCAAGGAGTTGCCGCAAATAAATTTGCACAACTCCTTGCTCTTTATAATTTTTAAATGCCATAGGCATTTAAACCCAAATCGAGGCGAACCTCGCTGAAGTGGTGGTGGCAACCGTAGGTTGACACAGAGATATCTACTCTGAGGAGCGTTGAAAGTTTACTTTCATAAGCTCAACAGAGTAGATATCTCGCCGAGGGGCAAAGCCCCCACCACATCAGTGCAATACAAAAGTCAAAAACGAAGTTTTTGGATCCAAGCTTAAGCTTGGTGCCCGCGCGGCACGAGCGCGATAAGCAGTATTTTTTCATGCGTTAACCCTAAAAGCTACCAAATCTCATTTGTCGAATAAAAAAATAATCTATACCTTTGAAAGAAAAATTTTATGTATATCAAATCAATTTTTGCCACACTATTTTCGCTTATGGCGTTTTGCGCGGTGCAGTCCCAAAGCCTACTCCCGACAGCCAATGGCGAGATAGTGACCCACACACACTACACCCTAAGTTACAGCGAGCATAATGAACAAGCGGAGTGGGTTTTCTACTCCCTCACACCCGATATGTTGCTCACAGTGAGCGCCTCGCGCTCCGACAACTTCCGCGAAGACCCAAAGGTATCTACCCAATCTGCCACCTTGACCGACTACGTTGGTTCGGGCTACGACCGTGGTCACCTCTGCCCCGCAGCTTCGATGGCTTGCAGCAGCGAGGCGATGTCCGAGAGCTTCTATATGTCGAATATGTCGCCACAGCTGCCAGCATTCAACCGTGGTAGCTGGAAGCAGTTGGAGGAGCATGTGCGCAACTTAGCGGTGAGCGACAGCATACTCCATGTAGTGACAGGACCAATACTAAATGACCCTATTGGCTCAATCGGTCAGAGCGGAGTCACCATACCACGCTACTACTACAAGGTGCTCTACTCACCCAAGAAAGATGCAATGATCGCCTTCTTGATGGAGAACACCAAGCTAAGCGAACCGCTTGACTCTTACGTCACTACGGTTGATGAGATAGAGACACTAAGCGGTATAAACTTCTTTGCCGAGATAGACGATGCAGTGACACAACAAGAGTCGCAGATCGAGATAGAGAAGTGGCAAGCAGATGACTACTCAACCACAAAGACCGAGAGCAAGGAGCAACCGACAACGGACCAATGTCAAGGCAAAACCGCAAGCGGCAAACAGTGCAGCCGCAAAGCACAAAAAGGCAGCGCCTACTGCTGGCAACACCAACAGTAGACGCTTCAATTTGTTTTTAAGTGTGGATTATCGCTGACGCAGAGGGCAAGACGACTATAAATCGATCAACCATTTGCCATTTACCAAAACGAGTGAAATGCTTTCTGTATCCTCTTTTCCATTGCTATAAACAATCTTAGATTCAACTTCAGCCTTGTCGCCACTCTCTTCGATAGTCTCGCTGAGGATCTCTACAGAGGTCACTTCACCATAGTTCTTAATGTCACGTTTAACCGTTTTCTCAAGATCTTTCATAACCCAACCACGGTAGTCATCCATCTGCTCTTTGCTCATAGTGGTCTTATCCTCACCAAGATAGATGTAGGTTACAGCAGTTGTAAAGTCGCCACTGGTCATCGCACTGTATGCTGATTTTACTGCGTCTGATGGTGTGCTGCTCGATGAACACGCGAATGTTGCAAGCATAGCAATACAACAAAAAGCTAATTTGAATAAATTCTTCATAATATTTTTTTTATTTTTGGTTTGTAATTTAATCTTCTTTTCAAAATGATAGTGTGGAAATATGTTTAACAAGAACCCCTTAAACGCCTCAAAGATATAATAAAAAGTTTAAATAACCAAGTTTTATTACTCCATGTCGCATAAATTTAATATACTATGCCTCCTGAGGGCGGGGTCTTGCTTCTTGCTTGCTTTCTGTGCGCTTCTTGCTTCTTGCGGTGCGCTTCTTGCGGTGCGCTTCTTGCGGTGCGCTTCTTGCTTCTTTCTGTGCGCTTCGGACTGCCTCCGGCGGGCGGGGATAGCACCCCCGCGGGTGCATATTATATTGCACTGATCTGCTCGTCGCTTGCAGCGACCACAAAAAAATACTATACCTAAGCTTTTGAAAATGAAATTTCAACACTTAAGTATAGTATTTTTTTTAATGTCAACCTCCGGTTGCCATGAGCAAATCAGCGAAGCTCACCTCTCATACGCCCCAGAGAAGTCCCAGAGAAGTCCCAGAAAAGCCCCAGAAAAGCCCCAGCACCCCCCAGCAACGAAATAGAGATTAGTTATTCTCAGGACGGAGCTTGCGCACAACGGCACCAGCCTGCCACATCTCGCTTTCACGCATCTCACGAAGCTCCTCGTCGAGACCTACACGGTAATCTGGTTTGCTGTTGGTGTCGATTGAGCGTTGAGCCTCGTTGCCACAAGCTACCTCAGCATAAAGCTTCTCGAATACTGGTTTCGATGCATCACGGAAAGGCTTCCACCAATCGAGTGCACCACGTTGAGCGGTAGTCGAGCAGTTTGCATACATCCAATCCATACCATTCTCAGCTACAAGAGGCATAAGCGATTGAGTAAGCTCCTCGACAGTCTCATTGAATGCCTCCGAAGGAGTGTGTCCATTCGAACGCAACACCTCGTACTGAGCTGCGAAGATACCCTGGATGGCACCCATAAGTGTACCACGCTCACCTGTAAGGTCAGAGTATACCTCACGCTTGAATGTTGTCTCGAATAGGTAGCCCGAACCTACACCAATTCCAAGTGCGATAACACGCTCGTGAGCTCGACCTGTAGCATCTTGGTGGATAGCATACGATGAGTTAAGACCTCGTCCTTGGAGGAACATGCGACGAAGCGATGTACCAGAACCCTTTGGAGCGACCAAGATAACATCTACACCCTCTGGAGCGATGATATTTGTACGCTCGCTATATGTGATTGCGAAACCGTGAGAGAAGTAGAGCGCCTTACCTGGTGTGAGGTGCTTTTTGACTGTTGGCCAAAGCTCGATTTGAGCAGCATCCGAAAGTAGGTATTGGATGATTGTTGCCTTCTCGCAAGCCTCTTCGATCTCGAATAGGGTCTCTCCAGGGATCCAACCATCAGCGACTGCCTTATCCCAAGTTTTGCTCTCCTTGCGTTGACCAATGATTACATTGAAACCATTGTCACGTAGATTGAGGCTCTGACCAGGACCTTGCACACCATAACCGATAATTGCTATTGTTTCATCTTTGAGAACCTCTCTTGCTTTTTCTAATGGAAACTCTTCACGGGTAACTACGTTTTCGTCTACTCCGCCAAAATTCATGACTGCCATAATGTAATAATTTATTTTTGTGGTTTAAAATTTCTTATTCTTGTTTTTCTCTTCGTTGCTCCTGCTCTTCGAGGAATAGGCTCACCTCTTCGATTGTTGCCTTGGTTATCGAGACACGTCCCGAACGAGCAAATTGCAACATATTGTAGGATGTCAACACATCGTATAGTTGTTGGATCTTCTCACGTGAACCGCTCTTTTCGATTATGGTATATGCCTCGTTGACCTCCAAAATCCTTACGCTAAAGTTGCTTACGATCTCGCTCACTCCGCCACCTGCCAACAGGCATGGAGTCGATACCTTGTAGAGTGCAATCTCTTGGGTAAATATCTCGCTATCGACGTAGTAGAATGCTCTGATAACATCTACACGCTTCTCGATCTGACTCACCACATTCTTTACACTACGCTCGTCACACTCCAGCGTAATGGTGAATTTGTGGATTCCCTGCACTGCCGAAGCCGACACCGAAAGGTTCTCGATATTGAGCTGTCGACGTGTAAATATAAGCGCTATTTGGCTAAGTAGACCAACGTGGTTCTCGGAATATACCGTGATTGTGTATAGTGTAGTCTCCATAATCTTTTAAAATTTTTCGGTAGAGTTAAGCATAATGTCGGCAACACCCTCACCCACAGGGATCATAGGGAAGACCATTCCTTTTTCGCACACATTGACATGGAGCAGGTAGGCGCCTTTGTGAGAGACCATCTCGGCAATAGCCTCGTCGAGCTCCTCACGGCACGTTACATCTCGACCAGCGATGTTGTAGGCTGCGGCGAGTGCCACGAAGTTGGGGTTCACCATCTTGGTTTGCGAGTAGCGAGCATCGAAGAAGAGCTCTTGCCACTGGCGCACCATGCCTAAGTAGTTGTTGTTGAGTACTATAATCTTTACATCTATTCCATACTGCATTATTGTACCTAACTCCTCAACTGTCATCTGGATTCCGCCATCGCCCGTAAAGAGACAAACCTCACGCTCGGGAGCTCCAATCTTGGCTCCAATTGCTGCTGGAAGTCCAAAGCCCATTGTACCTAAGCCGCCCGATGTCACTACGCTACGGCTCTGAGTGAAGTTGAAGTAGCGAGCCCCCAACATCTGGTTTTGACCTACGTCGGTCACCAAGATAGCCTTGTTGTCGGTTGCCTCCGATACCTTACGAACCACCTCGCCCATATTGATCTCGCCCGACGTTGGATAGACCTCAGGTGCAATAACCTTAGCCTCTTCCACCTCTGCACAAGGCGTAAAGCTCTCGATCCATTCGCTGTGTTTGGTCTGCTTCACAAGTGGAAGCAGTGCCGAGATACTCTTCTTAGCATCGCCAATAACCTCTAAATCGACCTTAACATTTTTGTTGAACTCCGACGGGTCGATGTCGAAGTGTATTATTTTGGCTTGACGTGCGTATTTGCTTAGGTTGCAGGTGACTCTATCGTCAAATCGCATACCTACGGCAATCAACAAATCGCACTCATTTGTCTTGATATTTGGAGCAACATTGCCATGCATTCCGAGCATACCCATATTGAGCGGATGTGCCGTAGGAAGTGCCGAAAGCCCCATCAAGGTTACTCCAACTGGGATATCTGCCTTTTCGATTAGCTCTGTGAGTTGCGCCTCGGCACCCGAAAGAACTACTCCTTGACCCAACAACAAAAGCGGCTTCTGCGACTCATTAATCATCGCTGCTGCACGCTCTATCTGCGAGCTAATTATCGAAGGATCTGGGTTGTAGCTACGTATAAACGAGCAACGCGAGTAGTTAAACTTCGCCATCGACACCTGCGCATCTTTGGTGAGATCCAACATCACAGGGCCTGGACGACCGCTATTTGCGATATAGAAGGCTTGCGCCACCGCCCAACCAATATCTTCGGTTTTGCGAATTTGGTAACTCCACTTAGTGATCGCTTGGGTCACACCCATCACATCGATCTCTTGGAACGCATCGGTACCCAACATTGGCGAGGTGACCTGACCCGAGATCACCACAAGAGGTGTGCTATCCATCAGCGCATCGGCAAGTCCTGTAACCACATTGGTTGCAGCAGGTCCCGAGGTGACTATCACCACACCTGTTTTACCCGATACTCTGGCGTAGCCCTGAGCAGCGTGTGTTGCCGCCTGCTCGTGGCGCACCAATATATGATTGAGTGAGTCACTGTAGCTATGCAGAGCGTCGAACACTGGCATTATGGCGCCACCTGGGTAGCCATAAATTGTGTCGACACCCTCTTCGATAAGTGCCTTCATTAAGATCTCCGAACCACTAATTTTTGTTGCCATATCCTAAATTCTTAATTTTATTAAGAGTATAATCTACCTACTCCTCTATTATGCGTACCGCACCCTTGTCAGCCGAGCTCACCATCGCTGCGTAGATCTTGAGTGCTGT
The DNA here is from genome assembly GCA_044433965.1 of Rikenellaceae bacterium. Taxonomy (GTDB): domain Bacteria; phylum Bacteroidota; class Bacteroidia; order Bacteroidales; family Rikenellaceae; genus Alistipes. The sequence continues at coordinate 94,244 of JAWXTF010000002.1, forward strand.
CGATATATTGCGCTCTCTGTCGTGAGGTTTAAATGCCTTGGCTCCTCGTGCCTCCTCCTCTTTGCGACGCTCCGCAAGTTCACTCTCGCTAACATCCACGTTTATCGTGCGCTGAGGAATATCTATCTTTATGGTGTCGCCACTACGGAGCAGACCCACGTTGCCACCTGCTGCCGCCTCGGGCGAGATGTGACCTATCGAGAGCCCCGAAGTACCTCCCGAGAAGCGACCATCTGTAATCAAGGCGCACTCCTTACCTAAGTGGAGAGATTTGATGTAGGAGGTTGGGTATAACATCTCTTGCATTCCTGGACCTCCCTTAGGTCCTTCGTAGAGAATAACCACTACATCGCCACTCTCGACTTCGCCTTTGAGGATTCCCTCACAAGCTGCCTCCTGCGACTCGTAGACCTTAGCCAAGCCATTGAAAACTAATATATTTTCGTCGACACCTGCTGTCTTTACAACGCAGCCATCGAGCGCTATATTGCCATATAATATAGCCAATCCACCATCGGCAGCATAGGCACTTTCGACCGAACGGATACAACCCGAAGTGCGGTCTGCGTCTATCTCCTTGTAGAGCGAACTCTGAGAACCCAACTCCAAGTTAAACTTGTTGGCTGGTGCTGCATGCCACAACTCATCGGCTTCGGCACTGTAGTTTGAGCCTCCAATCGCGTATCTCTCAATAGCTTCGCTTAGCGAGAGACCATCCACACGGCTCACCGAGCCATCGACAAGACCCTTTTTCGAGAGTTCCCCCATAATCGAGAGGATTCCACCAGCTCGGTTTACATCCTGCATATGGTATGCCGACGAGGGTGCCACCTTACAGAGCACAGGTGTGCGACGCGAAAGTGAGTCGATATCCTTCATCGAGAACTCTACGCCAGCTTCGTGGGCAATAGCCAATAGGTGGAGCACCGTATTGGACGAACCTCCCATAGCGATGTCGAGCGTCATTGCATTGAGAAATGCTGCACGAGTAGCAATCGAGCGAGGCAAAACAGAGTCGTCACCATCACGGTAATATTTGTAGGCATTCTCAACAATCATCTTTGCGGCACGCGAGAAGAACGAGCGACGAGAGGTGTGTGTTGCCACCACCGTACCATTGCCTGGCAGAGCCAATCCTATAGCTTCGTTGAGGCTATTCATCGAATTTGCCGTAAACATTCCTGAGCAAGAGCCACATGTAGGGCATGCTGCACGTTCGATCTGGGCAATCTGCTCGTCCGAAATCGAGGCGTCTGCCGAGTCGATCATCGTATCGATCAAGTCGAGCGCACGACCGCGCAAGTTACCAGCCTCCATTGGACCTCCCGAGACAAATATCGTTGGGATATTGAGTCGCATAGATGCCATCAACATACCTGGTGTGATTTTATCGCAGTTGCTGATGCAGATCATAGCATCGGCTTTGTGTGCATTGACCATATACTCCACACTGTCGGCTATAAGGTCGCGCGAAGGTAACGAGTATAACATTCCATCGTGCCCCATAGCGATACCATCGTCGATAGCTATAGTGTTGAACTCAGCAGCGAAGCAGCCTGCGGCCTCTATCTCTGCCTTGATGCTCTGACCTATCTGGTGGAGGTGGGTGTGACCTGGCACAAATTGAGTAAAGGAGTTGACCACCGCAATAATTGGTTTACCGATCTGCTCCTCACGCATTCCATTTGCACGCCACAGTGCACGTGCTCCAGCCATCCTGCGACCCTCTGTACTATATGAACTTCTTAATTTATTTTTCATACCTAAGAATTGTTGTAGTTGACAAATGTATGGTCTTTAGTTGTAAAATCCAAATAAATAGCTATAAAAGTGTAATCGTGATACTACCTAACTCCTCATAGAAACAACAGTTTAAATTTCATTTCTTAAGTATTACACTTTCTAAAGTTACAAAACAGCATTTATTAGTGGCATCAAGTTATAGATTGCAAATTAAAAAATATTAATAAATTAAATAAAAAAATTTTTCGGAAAATAGTGTTATCTTTGTGGATTATGAATTGACTGGAACGTTAACAAGCGTGAACTTCGATGATTTGTGGTGGCAACCACAGGTTGAATATCGTAAGGAGCGAAGCGATCACAAATCAGCGCAACAAAAACCGGCATTAAGGCAGTAATAAACGCACAGAAAGAGATAAAAACCATGAATCTACTCGAAATTAAGAACGTTACGAAGTGTTACACCGAGCACAAGGCGCTCGACAATGTATCACTTTCTATTCCAAAGGGTTCGGTCTACGGGCTTCTGGGTCCAAATGGAGCTGGCAAGTCCACCCTCATCAAGATCATAAATCGTATTACAGCTCCTGACTCTGGATCTGTTTGGTTTGGCGACCACGAGATAGCACCCAACGACATCTTCCGCATTGGCTACCTGCCCGAGGAGCGAGGACTCTACAAGAAGATGAAGGTTGGCGAGCAAGCTATCTTCTTTGCTCGACTCAAAGGGCTCTCTCGACTCGATGCCACCAAGCGACTTAAGGCGTGGTTCGAGAAGTTTGGTATCGAGGCGTGGTGGGACAAAAAAGTCGACGAGCTCTCGAAGGGTATGGCTCAAAAGATTCAATTTATAATCACAGTACTCCACGAACCTGAGCTGTTGATCTTCGACGAACCCTTTTCGGGTTTCGACCCAATCAATGCGAACCTACTCAAGGATGAGATCTTGGGGCTTCGTGAGCGTGGTGCTACGGTGATCTTCTCGACTCACAATATGTCGTCTGTCGAAGAGATATGCGACCATATAACCCTTATCAACAAATCTCGCAATGTGCTGTCGGGTTCGGTCGATGAGATTCGCAGGATGAATGGAGGTAATCAATTCAGAGTGTCATACAAAGGTTCTGAGGAGGCTTTGCGCAAAGCTGTTGAGGGTCACTGTCAGATATTGGAGGGGAGCGAGACAAGCTCAACATACTCGAATATTAAGCTCCATATAGCACTCGATGCCGACATCCGCCCAACGATAGCGCTACTCAATGAGGCGGTGGAGCTACGTAGCTTCGAGGAGATGATACCAAGCATGAACGATATATTTATTCGTACTGTGAGCGATGAGAAGAGTATTAAATAATTAAAATGTAGAATGTTATGTCAAATATAAATCTGATTATAGGTCGTGAATTTAATGAGCGAGTTCGCAAAAAGTCATTTATAATCTCTACCCTTGCCGTTCCTCTGCTGATGGTACTTTTGACTGTTGCCCCAGCGTTACTCTTGCAGTTTAGTAAGAGCGAACTCAAGGAGATCGAGGTGATAGATATGAGTGGCAGTGTTTTCGAGAACCTTAAGAACAACGACGAGGTTAAGTTTCACCTTACGGAGCGCCCACTCGATGAGGTGCGTGCCCAAAAGGATCACTTCGGAGTGCTCTACATTGGCGAGGATATACTCACCAACAACTCTAATGTGCGCCTCTACACCAACTCGGCAAGTTCGGTGATGTTGGAGTCAAGCATCACCGAAGCTATAGCCGATGTGATTGAGGCTGACCGACTTAAGGCATACAACATCGAAAACCTCGATGAGATAATGAGTAAAGTTAAGGCTAATGTAACGCTGCAAACCATTCGCAACGATGTATCGAAGGATAACGAGACCTCCTCGTCGGCAGGTGCCGCAATGGGTATTGGCTACGCGTTGGGCTTTATCCTCTATATGTTCCTAATGATCTATGGTGCAATGGTTATGACCTCGGTGATCGAAGAGAAGAGTTCTCGTGTGTTGGAGGTGTTAGTCTCGTCCGTGAAGCCCTTCGACCTATTGATGGGTAAGATCATCAGTATAGCACTTGTGGCAATTACTCAGATCGCTATTTGGGCTGTATTGCTGCTCACACTTATAGTTGTTGTTGTGCCTATGGTTGTACCCTCCGACATCCAGCAGAGCCTCGAAGTGGTGCAGGCAGGTGGAGCAGTGCCAGCCGATATGGTGGGTGACACTGAGCTTATTAACGCACTTGCGACAGTTAGCGATTTGGGCTATATCACTACTATCCTGCTCTATGCTGTGCTCTTCTTGGTTGGTGGTTACCTGCTCTACTCAGCGATGTTTGCAGCTGTTGGGTCGGCTGTCGATACAGCCGAAGATGCTCAAAACCTGCAACTTCCAATTATGATTCCAATTATATTGTCGTTCATCATCCAAGTGATGGTTGCTAAGGATCCAAACTCCTCCCTTGTGCAGATATTCTCGATGATACCACTCACATCACCTATCATAATGATGTCACGTATACCTCACGGAATAGCAGTGTGGGAGATCATAACATCGCTTGTGTTGCTATACGGCTCGTTTGTAGGCATGGTTTGGATCGCCTCAAAGATCTACAGAGTGGGAATTTTTATGCATGGCAAGAAACCAACACTCAAAGAACTTTGGCGCTGGACACAATATAAATATTAGTTGAGCAACGATGAATTACAACCTACTTCTGTCGGTCGCCACCTCCCGCGATGGTTACATTGACGACAACAACGAGAACCGCTTGGTTCTTTCGAGTCCCGAGGATTGGGCTGAGGTCTATGCGCTGCGTGCCGCTGCCGATGCTGTGGTGATAGGCGCTGAGACCCTTCGACGGGACAATCCACGCCTGGGACTCAAAAGCGATTCGCTACGCGAATATCGCCTCAAGGAGGGACGAACGCCCGAACCTCACAAAGTTATAATATCCCGACGAGGATTTATAGACCCCTCTCTGCGTCTCTTCTCCTCGCAATTCAAAAACATCATCATCTTCTCCGAGGTCGAGCGACCCGAGTTAGAGCCTTTTGCAGAGGTGATAACAGCAGAGCACATCACAGCAGCATTTGTAGTGACCGAGCTTGAGAGCCGAGGACTACACAGCATAATGGTGGAGGGCGGCGCTCAGATACTCTCACTCTTTCTTAGCGAGGGGTGTGTGGATCTCCTCCGTATAGCTGTCAACCCCACAATTGAGGTTGGCGATAGCTCAGCACCTCGATTCGAGAAACCTGCAACACTCGACTCATTGACACCTCAGCGTAGCACTTTAGGCGGTGTGGAGGTTGAGCTATATACACTTCGCACAAGAGCCGCTGAGAGAGATGTGGAGCACCTTAGACGCGCCATCGAGATCAGCAAGCGATGCACTCCCTCGCCAACATCTTACTGTGTGGGCGCTGTGATAGTGACTCAGAAGGGCGAAATATTCGAGGGCTATACCCACGAAACATCACCTACGCACCATGCCGAACAAGAGGCGATCAAAAAGGCAGAGTTGGCAGGTGTCGACCTTTGCGGCGCCACCATATACAGCTCAATGGAGCCCTGCTCAACGCGCTCCAGCGAACCCGAGAGCTGCTCCGCAATAATCATCCGCCACCGTTTTGCGCGCGTTATATTTGCTCTCTACGAGCCAAGCTGCTTTGTGCACTGCACAGGAGCCCTCAATATGCGCCTAACAGGAATAGATGTAGAGTGCATCCCCCAAGAGGCAGAGCGAGTACGCAAGGTTAATAACCACCTGTGGAGAAGCGAGAACTAAAAGAGTGGAGAGGACAACCGCACGGGTGCATACATTGTTGCTTTCTGTGCGCTTCTTACTGCCTCCGGCGGGCGGGGATAGCACCCCCGCGGGTGCGTACCTTTGCGCTTTGGGCTTAGAGATTGCATCTCTAAGATTATAAAGAGCAAAGAGTTGCCGCAAATAAATTTGCACAACTCTCTGTTCTTTATAATTTTTAAATGCCTTTGGCATTTAAACCCAAATCGAGGTTCACCTCGCTTACGTCGTGGTAGTTGTCGTAAATTCATTTGCACAACTCCTTGCTCTTTATAATTTTTAAATGCCTCTGGCATTTAAACCCAAATCAAGGTTCACATCGCTGATGTTGAGGTAACAACCGTAAATTGAAGTAAATTATACAACTTCTGCTCTTTATAATTTTTAAATGCCTCTGGCATTTAAACCCAAATCAAGGTTCACATCGCTGATGTGGTGGTGGCAACCGAAGGTTGACACAGAGATATCTACTATGAGGAGTGTTGAAAGTTCACTTTCAAAAGCTCATCATAGTAGATATCTCGCTGAGGGGCAAAGCCCCCACCACATCAGTGCAACAAAAAAAAGTCAAAAACGAAGTTTTTGGATCCAAGCTTAGCTTGGTGCCGCGCGGCACGAGCGCGATGAGCAAGTATTCTCAAGCGGCAACCACGCGCGACACGCGCGCGATAAGCAAGCTTTTTCGTGCGTCTGCCGAGGAATATTTATCTAATCATTTGGCATGCTCTCAATATTTTTGTACTTTCGCATTTTAATTAAGTAAACGACTATGGCACACAAAATAACACTCACGCTAACTCCGAAGCAGGCGGCAGACCCTAAGTTCTACACCTCTCAAGCGGCACACAAGGTGGGGCTCAATGAGAGTCAGGTGGCTCTACTACGCGTTGTGAAGCGCTCAATCGATGCTCGACAACGCCAACCCAAGGTGAATCTCACGGTGGAGCTCTTCGAGGAGTGTGATCCGACACCTGCACCAATTCACTTCGACTACCCCTCTGTTGTGGGTCGCAGCCCTGTGGTGGTTGTGGGTTCTGGTCCCGCGGGGCTCTTTGCGGCACTTCGGCTAATTGAGTTGGGGCTTCGTCCTATTATCTTGGAGCGTGGTCGTAATGTCTCGGCTCGCAAGCGCGATATTGCTCTTATCAACCGCAATGAGACGATCGATGCCAACTCCAACTATGCCTTTGGTGAGGGGGGTGCAGGAACATTCTCCGATGGTAAGCTCTTCACACGCTCCAAGAAGCGTGGAGACTACCACAAAGCTCTACAGACCTTGGTCTTTCATGGTGCAACCGAGGAGATTCTCTTCGAGGCGCACCCACACATTGGAACAGATAAGCTACCGCGCATAATGACAAATATGCGTAAAACAATACTTGATGCAGGGGGTGATTTTATATTTGAGGCACGTGTAACAGAGCTCAAAATCAAGGATGATAAGATACTCGGGGTGTGGTGTGGCGACACCCTCTATGAAGGTGCTGCCGTGGTGCTCGCAACGGGACACTCCGCCAAAGATATCTACGAGCTCCTCCACCGCCACGGTGTGGCAATCGAGGCGAAGCCCTTTGCAATGGGTGTTAGAATTGAACACCCTCAAGCGCTTATTGATTCGATCCAATATCACACCCCCTCGCGTGGTGAGTATCTCCCTGCTGCCACCTACTCTCTTGTTAGTCAGGAGGGGGGACGTGGTGTATACTCATTTTGCATGTGCCCAGGAGGTTTTATAGTTCCTGCGATGACTCACCAAAGCGAGTCGGTAGTAAATGGTATGTCGCCAAGTCAGCGCTCGTCGCCCTATGCTAATTCGGGATTGGTGACCGAGATCCGCCTAAGTGACTTTGCCCACCTCACCGAGGAGTGGGGAGAGCTTGCAGGGCTTAAATTTCAACAACAACTTGAACACCTCGCGCGCCAGAATGGTGGCGAGAAGCAGATAGCACCAGCCCAAAGAGTATCCGACTTTGTGGCAGGTAAGAGTAGCAGCTCGCTCCCTAAGAGCTCCTATATCCCGGGCTTCTGCCCCTCAAGGCTCGATGAGTGGCTTCCCGAATTTATTGGTGACACACTGCGCGCTGGACTCCGTAGATTTGACCGTAGGATGAGGGGCTTTATAACTGCCGATGCACTTGTGGCTGGTGTGGAGTCACGCACCTCCTCGCCTGTGAGGGTACCTCGCGACCGCGATACATTGATGCACACCCACATTGAGGGGCTATTTCCATCGGGAGAGGGCGCTGGCTACGCCGGAGGAATAATCTCGGCAGCTCTTGATGGCGAGAGAGTTGCTGAGGCGGTCAAAGAGTTTGTAAAGTAGTCGGTAATATTCTCTAACGAGTGTCTCTCTCAAGCCTCCTCACAACGGAATAAGGTTATACACAACATAGATTTATAGCAACCAAAAGCTATTTTTCATCTATTTACACTGGAAAAAAGAGGTTAAACAACGATAAGTTCCAGTTTTTTGTGTAAATTTGCCTCTGCTATAAAAACTCATACAAATGAAGACCGACTATTTGGTTATTGGCTCTGGTATTGCAGGGCTCTCTTTTGCGCTCAAAGCGGCGATGAAAGGGACGGTAACTATCGTTACCAAGGGACAAATTGACGAGTGTAATACTAACTACGCTCAAGGCGGAATCTGCTCGGTGACATACGAACCCGACACTTTCGAGAAACATATCCACGATACGGAGGTGTGTGGAGCAGGCAAGTGCAACCACGAGGCTGTGGAGCTTGTCGTAAGGCGTGCACCCGAACTCATCGAGGATCTTATTGAGTGGGGAACCCGCTTCGACAAAACCCCCGAGGGGCTCTTTGAGTTGCATCGTGAGGGAGGACACTCCGACCACCGCATACTACACTACAAGGACCTTACGGGAGCCGAGATAGAGCGAGCGCTTATCGAGAGTGTGCGACGTGAGCCCAACATCACCATTATGGAGAACCACTTCGCAATAGACCTATTGACTCAACATCACTTGGGCGAGATCGTTACGCGTCACACACGTGGCTTGGCTTGCTTTGGTGCTTATGTGCTCAACTTAGAGACCAACCACATCGAGACTCTCTTGGCGAAGTTCACCGTGGTGGCTGCTGGTGGTGTGGGCAACATCTACAACACTACGACCAACCCAGGAGTAGCTACAGGCGATGGTATTGCTATGTGTCACCGCGCCAAGGCACACACCGAAAATATGGAGTTTATACAGTTTCACCCCACATCGCTCTACAATCCTGGCGAGCGTCCTTCGTTCCTTATCACCGAGGCTATGCGAGGTTATGGCGCTATCCTCCGTCTACAGAGCGGCAAGGAGTTTATGCAGAAGTACCACCCAATGCTCTCGCTTGCACCTCGTGATGTGGTTGCTCGCTCCATCGACCACGAGTTGAAGATCAACGGAGAGGAGTTTGTATATCTCGATGTAACTCACAAAGATCCTAAGGAGACCCCCGAACACTTCCCAAATATCTACAAGAAGTGCTTGTCGTTGGGTATCGACATAACTCGCGACATGATCCCTGTGACCCCTGCGGCACATTACTGCTGTGGTGGTGTAGCGGTAAATCGCAATGGCGAGAGCTCCATCAAACGACTCTACGTATTGGGTGAAAGCTCGTGCACGGGTCTCCACGGAGCAAACCGCTTGGCGTCTAACTCACTGATCGAGGCGGCAGTATATGCCGACCAAGCAGTGAAACACACCGTTGAGCTCTTCGACAAGATATCTATACAAGAGGGAATCCCAGATTGGGACTTCGAGGGAACATCCTCTGCCGAGGAGATGATATTGGTAACTCAAAACCGCAAGGAGCTTCAACAGATAATGTCGAACTATGTGGGCATCGTGCGCTCGAACCTCCGCCTGGAGCGTGCCATGAAGCGCCTAACGGTGATATGGCAAGAGACCGAAGGGCTCTACAATAAGACTACTCCAAACCGCGAACTTTGCGAGTTGCGCAATATGATCGCTATTGCATACCTCACCATCAAGCAAGGTGGCGAGCGCAAGGAGTCTGTTGGCTTGCACTATACTATTGATTATCCACCAGTTAAGAATAATTCATAATTTATAATTTATAATTCACAATTTAATATATGACACAACAAGAAGAGATCCTGCGTCGACGAACCTTTGCGGTAATTGCACACCCTGATGCTGGTAAAACGACACTCACCGAGAAGCTACTTCTCTTTGGTGGTGCGATACATGTAGCGGGAGCTGTAAAGAGCAATAAGATCAAGAAGGGTGCTACCTCTGACTTTATGGAGATTGAGCGCCAACGTGGTATCTCTGTAGCGACATCGGTGATGGGTTTTGAGTACAATGGTACCAAGATTAACATCCTCGACACCCCTGGTCACGAGGACTTTGCGGAGGATACCTACCGCACACTTACTGCTGTCGACTCGGTGATTATCGTAATCGATGGCGCCAAGGGAGTTGAGGCTCAGACACTCAAACTTATGGATGTCTGCCGTATGCGTCAAACCCCAGTTATCGTCTTTGTCAACAAGATGGACCGCCCTTGTAAGGATCCATTCGAGCTCTTGGACGAGATCGAGAAGGAGCTCAAAGTAAAGGTACGCCCGCTTTCGTTTCCTATTTCGAGCGGACCTACATTTAAGGGTGTCTACAACATCTACGAGCACAACCTTTCGCTCTTCCTCGACGAGGATCGCCAAACAGCACAAGGCGAGACAGTAGAGATTAGCGATATCTCGGACCCAACACTCGACACACTTATCGAGGAGCGCTATGCAACTCAGCTACGCGAGGATGTCGAGATCGTTGAGGGTGTATACGATGCATTCGACCGTGAGGCATATCTCAGCGGTGAGGTGGCTCCAATCTTCTTTGGTTCGGCAGTCAACAACTTTGGTGTGCGTGAGCTGCTCGACTGCTTCGTGCGTATCGCGCCATCGCCTCGTCCTGCTACTACCGAGAGCCGTCAGGTGGAGGCAGCAGAGGCTAAGATGACAGGTTTTATCTTTAAGATTCACGCCAATATGGATCCTAATCACCGCAACCGCTTGGCATTTATGAAGATCTGCTCAGGAACGTTCGAGCGCAACAAAAACTACCTGCATGTGCGTAGTGGTAAGCAACTTAAATTCTCGTCGCCAACAGCATTTATGGCAGAGAAGAAGTCGATTATCGACGAGGCATTCCCAGGCGATATCGTAGGTCTGCACGACACTGGTAACTTCGCTATTGGTGACACATTCACCGAGGGTGAGAAGCTTAAGTTTACAGGTATTCCATCCTTCGCACCAGAGCAGTTCCGTTATATCGAAAATGCTGATCCGCTCAAATTTAAACAACTTGGCAAGGGTATCGACCAACTTATGGATGAGGGTGTAGCTCAGCTGTTTACATCGACCCTCAATGGTCGTAAGATCATCGGCACGGTGGGTGCTCTCCAGTTCGAGGTGATCCAATACCGCTTGGAGCACGAGTATAGCGCTGCATGTCGTTGGGAACCAATCTCAATCCACAAAGCTTGCTGGATCGAGAGCGACAATGCCGAGCAATTAGCTGACTTCAAGCGCCGTAAGCACACCAATATGGCTGTCGACAAACACGGCCGTGATGTCTACTTAGCCGACACAAGCTACGGCTTGGCTCTGGCGCAAGAGAACTTTAAGGATATTCGATTCTTCTTTACTTCTGAGTTTTAACTCCTAACTAAAAAAATATGGTAAGCTACCTACAAGTAGAGTCACTCACGAAAAGCTATGGTGACCTCACATTATTTCGCAATCTCAGCTTTGGCATTGCCGAGGGTGAGCGAGTGGGTCTAATAGCTCGCAATGGTGCAGGTAAGTCAACTCTGCTCAACATTATTGCAGGTGGCGAGGATTACGACTCAGGAAGTGTAACATTCCGCAACTCAATTAGAGTAGCCTATCTGGTGCAGGCTCCTACCTACGACACTCGGCTAACGGTGTTGGAGGCGTGTCTTACGGGTGAATCGCCTGTACTTAAGGTTATTGGCGAATATGAGCGAGCACTGCTATCGGCAAACGAGAAGCGTATCAACGACTCTATCGCCGAGATGGATTTGGCGCAAGCATGGGACTACGAGGCAAAGATCAAACAGATACTTTCGCAGCTCAAAATCAACGATTTTGACCAAAATATTGGGCAGCTCTCAGGAGGTCAGCTCAAACGTGTGGCACTTGCCAATGCGCTCATCGCCGAGCCAGATCTGCTGATTCTCGATGAGCCTACCAACCACCTCGACCTCGATGTGACTCTTTGGTTGGAGGGGTATCTCTCGAAGAGCAAACTCTCGCTGTTGATGGTGACCCACGACCGCTACTTCTTGGACCGCGTTTGCAACCGAATATTGGAGATTGACGAGAAGCAAATATTCTCATATAAAGGCAATTACAGCCACTACCTCGAAAAACGCGAGGAGCGCAAGACCTCTGCTGCGGCACAGCGCGAGAGCGATGAGAACCTCTTCCGCAAGGAGCTTGACTGGATGCGTCGACAGCCACAGGCACGTGCCACAAAGGCGCAATATCGCATCAATAGCTTCTACGAACTCGAAGAGCGACTCAAGCGTGAGCGTGCCGAGGGCAGTGTGAAGATCGAGATGAAGGGCTCCTACATCGGCAAAAAGATCTTCGAGGTCGAAAACCTCTCGAAGCGATACGACGATCTCACTATACTTAAGGACTTTAGCTACCTCTTTGCTCGCTACGAGAAGATGGGTATTGTGGGCGAAAATGGCGTCGGAAAATCTACATTTCTCAAGATGTTGATGGGCGAAGTGGAGCCCGACAGCGGAAAGATCGACATAGGTACCACCGTGCAATTTGGCTACTACTCCCAAACCGGAATCTCATTCAACGAGGGCGACAAGGTGATCGATGTGGTTTCGGCAATTGCTGAGTCGATAGACTTGATGGATGGTCGCAAGATGACAGCATCGCAGTTGTTACAGCACTTCTTGTTTGAGCCCAAGCGACAATATGACTATGTAGCGAAGCTTAGCGGAGGCGAGCGTAGACGCCTGTACCTCTGTACAGTATTGATGCAAAACCCTAACTTCTTGATCCTCGACGAGCCTACTAACGACCTCGATATTATGACGTTGCAGGTGTTGGAGGAGTATCTACAAAGTTTCTCGGGGTGTGTTATTGTAGTGTCGCACGACCGTTATTTTATGGATAAAGTTGCCGACCACCTACTGATCTTCGAAGGTGAAGGACGCATCAAAGATTTCCCCTCTTCCTACAGCGACTACTTAGTGTGGCGAGAGCTTAAGGCGCAACATGAAGCAGAGGAGCGAGCCGCAAAGGCAACTCCAAAAGCAACTCCCACAAAGAGCGCAAGTGCACCAAGCAATAAGCTTAGCTTCAAGGAGAAACGTGAGTTAGAGGAGATCGAAAAGGCACTCGAAGAGCTCGAAACCGAAAAGGGCGAGATCGAAACAGCACTCAACAGTGGCACCCTCTCGGTCGATGAACTCACCGCAAAATCGAAACGTATATCTGAGGTGATCGATACCATCGATGAAAAAAGTATGCGCTGGCTGGAGCTTAGCGAACGAGCATAAGATTGTTTCTTGCTGTGCGCTTGGGTTGGGTTGCTTGGGTTGCTTGGGTAAACGCACGAAAAAAGCTGCTTATTGCGCTCATGCCGCGCGGCACCAAGCTAAGCTTGGATCCAAAAACTTCGTTTTTGACTTTTTTTTGTTGCACTGATGTGGCGGGGGTTTTACCCCTTGCTGCGTTTGTGTATGCTTGCTTATTGCGCTCGTGCCGCGCGGCACCAAGCTAAGCTTGGATCCAAAAACTTCGTTTTTGACTTTTTTTTGTTGCGCTGATGTGGTGGGGCTTTGCCCCAAGCGAGAGATCTATT
>JAWXTF010000003.1:0-96467 GCA_044433965.1 Rikenellaceae bacterium
TTAACCTCGTCGGTGGGCTCGTCGGAGTGCTGATTCTTCTTGTCGAAGATCTGGCTAGAGTTCCGTACAAATTCCGTTTTCCAACGGCTAATCATCTCTTGTGCGACGCCAAAACGGGTCAATAATTCCGCGAGTGTCTCGCGTTCTTTTAGCGCCTCAAGGGCTACTTTAGCCTTAAAGGCGGCACTATGTTGTCTGCGTGTTGTTCCCATAATTATTACAAAATTAACATTTTTTTTGACTTAAACTATGGTCGCTTTGGCGGGGAGTGTTATATTGAGTAGATACTCCCTGAACCTGCGACATAGATCGACATCCACATCCTTAAATGCACACTTGCCATCGACAAAGTTATAGAAGTGTTTGAAGACCATCTCCCATTTCTGATGCTTCTTTTCGCATAGACTGGCAAAATACTCTAAGAAGTCGCCCTTCATTTTTTCCTTGTCAAGGAAACCATACTCCTCATTCAGTAGTGCTTGGACTCGTTGGGCCTCAACTCCTCGTGCCATTCGCATAATATTATTGTTATGGTATTTCTCATCCTCGGTTTTTGGATTCTTATAGAGGTACATACCCAGTGATTCTTTCTGCACTAACTTCATAGTATCCTTATTTCTAACTGGAGGGTAGTATTGAAGGTATAGAGATTCACGACCGCCTGAAATGTCGTATTTGCGTAGATAAACTTTAGTTGCCATTGTTGTATAATTTTTTAGGATTGAATATTTTGTCTAATGCTATTTTTTGCACCCTTACACGTGCATCGACTTTCATTGTCGGTAAATTATGTTTGTCTATCAGGTAGAAGATTTGCTTTGTCGTTTGATTAAAAAGTTTTGCAGCATCTTCTATCAGTAGGTAGACAGTTGGAGGGTTTAAATTTTTAAGAGCCTCGTCAATGTGTCTTTGCGAATAGTATGTTTTGACTCCCTTCTTGCGCCTCGGTATTTTATTTGTAAAGACAAAGTTTCTAATGTAGCTAGGTTGCAGCCCATACCTGTCAAATAACTCTTGCGTAGAGTAAGTGCAATCGAGTGAGGTGTCGCCACTTCTAATCTTCATCAGCCTATCTACGTGAATTTTGGAGTATAGAGTTATAGCTCCATCTCTACGCTTCGGAACTTTATGCTCGCTCACCATTGAGTATGACGCACTTTTTGAGATATTGTGAGTCTCTATAATATCGTCAATAGTGTACCATTTTGTAATCGCCTCGTCTGGCAGCTCGGTCTTGTATAGGCTATCAAGTAGAGTGGCACTGTAAATCCGTGTGCCATTAAATAGAATCCACGGAACATTCTGTGTTCTACATCTACTGTGTATGGCGCTCACGGAGACTCCAAATCTAACCGATGCCTCCTTGGCAGAGATAAACTCAGTGTTCATCACTCCAATGTTGAGGTTGCCGACTCTCGTCTTTGGAATCCTATTAGGATCCTCAATACGTGGTGTTGCTTCGTATTGTGGGGCAGAGTCAAAGAGCTTGTCTATGTCGCTGCGCCTGATAAAAATTTTTCTATTCATTCTAATACATTTTAATTTTCCAGAAGTGCAATATCTATATACCGTTACTCTGTCAACTCCCAATAATTGAGCGGTTTCATATACGCTTAGATATTCCTTCTGTTTAAGAGTAGTAAGATTGTTTGCAGAAGGTTTGAAATGTTGCGATTTTTCTGTCCGAAATATTGGGGGCATGGCTTGCTCCACTACATCAATGGTTGCTATCGAGACTTTTTCATCTCGCTTCTTCTGCTTATATGCTCGTGATGCACATTTGTGTGAACAAAATTGAGTTGTTATTTTTTGTGCTATAAAGCGTTTACCGCAATGGTTGCACACTTTGGGATATTCTGTTTTGCTGCTCATAGGTAATTTCTGTGTTATGGATGTGAATTATTCGTAACAGAAAAGTGCTATCATACCTCACAAACGGACACAAAAAAAGCATCCGATAGAGATGCTTAGTGTCGCTTTGTAGGATATGATGGCAATTCTGCCGTTATGGTTTTGGTGTAAGGTAGTTGTCACTGGTTATTTCGCCAGTTATAGCACCGAGGTGGTGAAGGTTTTAGCTCAAATCTCTTTAGAGAACAGCTGTTTATGGAACTTTTTGGTGATTTGCACTTCGTTGCGCCTTATTGCACTGTGTTGCAGCTCGTTGCAATAGACAAAGATTTGGGCGACATAACGGGAGAAATAGCCAATTTAGCGCATACCTTTCTAATCGCTGAAAAAATAATGAAAAAACAGTGGATAAAAAGCGATAGTAACCGACACCAAATGACACAAATAGAGATAAAATAAGCATTTCACAAGAGTGGATATTATCCGTTTGTGAGATATGTAACTACTTTATTATCAACGATAAATGAAGGGTAAAGTATAGAAAAGGACACCAAATGACACATAAGGACACAAAAAAAGCACCCTAAAAGAGTGCTTTTTAGCCGTTTGTGTCGCTTGTAACTAATTTATTATCAATAAATTACTTCCCAATGCAAAATTTAGAGAAAATTTCACCAAGTATCTCATCGGTGGTTATTGAGCCGGTTATTGAGCCGATATTGTGGAGCACTTCGCGGATCTCTTGACAGAGGAGATCGGTGGGTAGAGCATTATTGAGACCTGACTTTGCGGTGCGGAGAGCTGTGAGGGATGTGCAGAGAAGATTGTAGTGACGGAGGTTACTAACGATTGGAGCCCCCTCGAATAGGGATTTTGTCTCCACTTGGGCTCTAAGAGAGTTTGTTAGCGCTTCTATTCCTACACCCTCCTTGGCTGATATATATATGGTGTTAGGCGACTTCTCGCACTCGCTTATAGTATCAATCTTATTTATTACTTTGATTAATTTCTGATCAGATCTAAGATTTAAACACCTAATATCGAGGGTGGTCGACTCACCACCATCTTCTTCTACGCTGATATTGGTGCGCGCTTCGACGCTATCACTGCACTCAGATATAGAATTGACTAAGTTCTGGCCCCCCTCTTGTGAATTTACACGATGAAGGTCACACTCATTAGAGATAACATATTGAGCATCTGAGAGGTGTATAACAATTTGAGCACGCTCAATCGCTGAAAGGGTTCGCTCTATACCCATCAGTTCCAACTTATCATCGGTGGAGTGAACTCCAGCTGTATCAATAAAACGGAATGTGACACCATCGAGAACCATCTCCTCCTCAATAAGATCGCGCGTGGTTCCCGCAATCTCAGATACCATTGCTCTCTCATCGCCCAAAAGACGATTTAGTAATGTGCTTTTACCCACATTGGGCTCTCCGACAATAGCAACTGGGACACCTCTTTTGATAGCGTTACCCACTGAAAACGAATTTGCAAGCTGCTCTATCTCGATAATCAATGATTCAACAAGTGACTCTAAACGCACGCGATCAGCAAACTCAACCTCCTCTTCCGAAAAGTCTAATTCCAACTCTAAAAGCGCTGCCAACTCAACCAACTGACCACGCAACTCAGCAAGGCGCGACGAATATCCACCGCGCATTTGCGTAGCAGCCATAGCGTGTTGAGCCCTTGATGTGGAGGCTATCATATCGGCAACTGCCTCAGCTTGCGACAGATCCATACGACCTGCAAGATATGCACGAGTTGTAAACTCACCTGCATCTGCTGCGCGGGCACCCTGCGCAAGGAGCAACGAGATAATCTCTTGCACGATATACTGAGAACCATGACACGAGATCTCAACAGACTCCTCTCCTGTGTAGGAGTGCGGTGCTCGAAACACCGAGACCAACACATCATCGACAACGCGCGCTCGATCAACAATCTCACCATAGCGCAACGTGTGGGTAGGGGCATCACTCAAACTCCCCTTTACTCCTCGAAAAATCGCATCACACAGACCTATTGACCCTTCGCCACTTAGCCGAATAATAGCTATAGCACCACCGGTCAATGTTGCAGGTGCTACAATGATATCATTTGAGCCACTCATGCTACTTTCCTCCAATCTTTAGTCGTTGACCAATAGATAATCTATCTGGATTACGCAAATTATTCCATTTTATAATAGAACTTGTCGAGACTCTATACTTACGAGCTATAGCCCCAAGCGTCTCACCACTCTTCACACGGTGAATAGTATAACTTGGCGTAGACTTAGCCTTTTCAACCGCTGTGGGGCTGATAAACTCCTTGAGATATACAGAGTCTTTGGCATTGATAGCCTCCTCATTCTTAATATAATCTGTGACGTAGCGCTGTGGCAACCTCAACGAATATGCTTTGGTCGTTGCGGGAATAATATCTTTGCGATATTGAGGGTTCAGATCTCGCAACATCTCGATAGGGATATCGAGAACATCACTCACCTGACCTAAATGCATAATGCGATTAACATGCACCGTATCGGTAGCAAGAGGTAGTGGAGACTCCTCAAACTCGATATTGTGTTGCTGGTGATAGGCATAGGCGTAGGTAGCACCAACAAAGGCTGGCACATAACCTCTTGTCTCGCGAGGCAAATAGTAGTAGATATCCCAAAATGTTCCAGACTCTTTATCGATACCCGAACGCGCCAAAGCTTTATTGACATTGCCCGGTCCACAGTTGTATGAGGCAATAACCAGTGTCCAGTCGCCATAAATTTGGTACATATCTTTCAAGAACTTACACGCTGCCTTAGTCGCAAGTTGCGGATTACAACGTTCATCAACCAACGAGTTTATCTCCAGACCATAGGCTTTTCCCGTAGCTGGCATAAACTGCCACAAACCCACTGCTCCAGCTGGAGAGACCGCCGTTGCCGAGAGTGCAGATTCAATAATTGGCATCGCTCGAAACTCTATCGGAATATCATTTTTGATAAGTTCCTCTTCGATATCGGGGAAATAGTATTGTGCAAGCGACAAGATGCGGTTAATTGTACCATAGCGAGTATTGGTATAACGCGCTATATAGCTCTTTGTCACATCGTTAAATGGCAAATTTATTGGCGAAGCTAACTTCTTGAGACGCTCCTCATATACTGAATCAGGCACCGAGGTAGACTCAAAGAGCGAGTCTGCGATAATATAGTGTTGGCGGAACTCGTCGAAGTGATCATTGGCGCGACGCTCGCGCCACACTCCAAGCAGAGAGTCCATCTGTGCCATCGAGAAATTTATCGTAATAGAATCAGTTCGAAACTGCTCTTCGGCTGTCAAAGTCTCACTCTCTTGCGAGGGCTCAACAATTGGCACGACCCTCAACTTCGAGAGGCTATCTTTGATATATGTTGAATCTGGTAGTTGAATTGTTTCTGTTTTTTTACGCTTAGATCTTTTCCAGAATTGATCTGCTGACGAAGCCGTCGAAACAGAGATTGTAAGAGCCAAAAGAAGTGAGATTGGTTTTGCGAAATTCATCTTTAGAATTTAAAGTTTAGGTTAAGCCCATAAGAGGGTGAATATGAGCTGTAAAGCGGAGTTGAAGAGTAATTAATAGCTGGTTCTACGTTGAGAGTCAAATCATCCGAGATATCAAAATCTTTGAGGTGAGCATCGACATGAGCATCGAGGATCTGCATAAGGTATACAGCTGCCGTAAAGATAATTGCCATATCGCGATTACGACGGTAACTATCTCGATAACCCTTTAAGAGCGTCGTGGAGTAGGCTCCTCCAAACTCATCAATTGAACCATTAGGATATTTATCGGGGTTATTCTCGTAATCTGTCAACAGAGTATATGCCGTCTGGAATCGTTGATATCCACGATTATTCCAGTCGTAGACATATATTGTGGAGGCAAACGCACCAATCACTATTGGCACACGCCAATAACTTTTGTTATAGATCTGACCCGCTCCAGGGCATATCATCGAGAGTGTCGTAGCTTTCTTTATATCCGACACATCATTTGTAGAGTAGTTGACCGCTGCATCACCCAAAAAGTAGATATATGAAGCGATTGCCGCACCCATAAAGAGTTGGCGTCTCGAATTACTCTTTATCATTGACGATTGCACCGAGTTTAGCTCCTCGGTTCGCGAATACCCCGACTCTAAGATCAAGTTATCGTACTGCTCCCTGAGGGGTTTATATTTGCTATTTTCGTTTACATATAGAGCAATGCTTGCACCCACTGCACCGTAGAGAATTGGGAGTTTCCAATACTGCTTGTTGTATATCTGACCATAACCTGGTAGAACTGTAGCCATCCAACACATCTTCGAAAGCGACATCGAGTCACTAAAGAGAGGTTGACGCACCTTCTCCTCCTCGCCACGTGCTGTTGAGTGGAGAGGTGATGCCGATTTTAGAGCAAGTGGCTTCGCCAGAGAATCTTCACGTTGTTGCGACGCGGCAGCTGCACTGGTCAACAGAGAGTCCAGCGTGAGGCTATCCAGACCCAACGAATCGATCAAGAGTGAATCTACTGTGCCACCCCTGGTGACCTTGGTGGTGTCGGGAGCCACAAGCATACCTCCCTCAACGTAGCTCTTTGGAGAGCGACGCAGTTGAGAGTAAGCGCTACTGGTACCAAGCAAAAGCAGCAGTAAGAGTAGAGCAAAGTATCGAAATCTATTTTGGTTAATCTTCATCAATTAGTTTTTATTCCCTTCAAATCGAGATATGAATGTATCAATTTCACTATCATCGCTAAACTCAATAGTGATCTTTCCACCTCCATTTTTGGCTCGTTTTATCGAGATGTTTTGTGAAAAGTAGCCCTCCATTCGCTCTACTAACTTAGCGTAGTTATCGGGATACTCCTCTTCAATCAACATTGGTTTTGCCGCTGGTCGAACATTTTGCATAGAGCGTGCCAACTCCTCGGCTTGGCGAACCGAGAGGGCTTTGTCGACACAGTGGCGCATAAACCAGATCTGTTTTGAGGACTCTACACCAGCGATAACTTTGGCGTGCCCCATAGTAATAACGCCAGATTTAAGAGCAAATTGCACGGTATCGGGCAAATTTAGCAGTCGCAAGTAATTCGAAATTGTCGAACGCTTGATACCTACTCGCGTGGCAAGAGCCTCTTGTGTCAACCCACACTCCTCGATAAGTCGCTGCACACTAAGCGAGATCTCAATAGGATTAAGGTCTTGGCGTTGAACATTTTCGACGAGCGCCATAGTCTGCAACTCCTCATCATTAGCTTCGCGGATATAGGCTGGGATAGACTCCACACCCGCCATCTGCGATGCACGCCAACGACGCTCTCCGCTAATGATTAGAAACTTTCCATTCGCTACAGATTTAAGCGTGATGGGTTGAATAACTCCCAACGCACGAATAGAGTCTGCCAAACCTTCGAGCGACTCTTCATCGAAGTCTCGACGCGGTTGAGTGGGGTTTGGAGTTATCTTGTCGAGCGAGATCTGGGTAATTTCGCTCATTGGTTTTACCTTCGGTTCGAGTGTCTCAGTGCCAAATATTGCATCCAATCCTCGTCCTAATCCTTTTTGTGGTTTCATATTTTTCTAAGTAGTAATAGGCATTTATTGGTTTTCACGCTCTCTTTTCATAAACTCCTTCGCCAGGTTCATGTAATTCTTTGACCCAACTGCCGAAGCATCGTAGAGCATTACAGGTTTGCCAAACGAGGGAGCCTCTCCCAAACGAATATTGCGTTGAATTACTGTTTCGTATGCCAACTCACCAAAGTGAGCACGCACCTCGTTGACGACTTGATTGTTGAGTCTATTGCGCATATACATCGTCAAGATAAACCCTTGAATCTCAAGAGCTGGATTCAGACCACTCTTAACGATTTTGATAGTGTTGAGTAGCTTGCTCAATCCCTCCAATGCTAAATATTCACACTGCACAGGGATCAATACAGCGTCGGCTGCCGTAAAGATATTGACTGCCGTGTAACCCAACGATGGGGAGCAGTCGATAAGGATATAATCAAATTGGTCGCGCACCTCTGCAATCACACGCTTCATCACAAAGTGTGCATTCTCGATTTTTGGTAATTCTGAGTCTGCACCTACCAAATTGATACTCGAAGGCAACACATATAGTTTATCAATATCGGGACTTTGGAGGATAACCTCCTTGGCGCTCACCTCGCCCATCAAGCACTCGTAGATACCATCCAAGTTGATATCGAAGCCCAAACCTGAGGTAGCATTCGCTTGAGGATCTGCATCAAGCAGAAGCACTTTTTCGCCTAAGATTGCCAGCGACGCAGCAAGATTGATTGCTGTTGTGGTCTTACCTACTCCTCCCTTTTGATTCGCTAATGCGATAACCTTTGCCATATCTCTATTTTTACAATGAAATTTTAATATTTGGCAAAATTAGTGATTTTATATCAAAAATAATAATAGTATTTGAAAAATGAGTATCTTTGGAGTGTTAAATTTTTATGTTAATCGAAATTACTATGGCAACAACTTCAGACAAAGAGCAACAAAAGCCCATCGTAGAGAGTAGCGAAAAGAGCAAAGGTAGAAGAGTATTTCCATCTTACATCGACCTTGCCGCAATCTTTGGGGTCTATATCATAACTCAGATTATAGCTATACTTATCACCAAGATTTCTCTCAACTCTCTGCTCATTGGCTCATCCGACGAATTAAAAATAGGATGGTTGATGCTCGGCTCACAGATTATATCAATGACGCTGACCATCATTTTTATCTATATAATACGCCGTGCACGTCAAGCCCCCCCCATCAAGATTAAATGTTCTTTGCGAGGCTTGGATCCAACAATTCTTTTGGGAGGTCTACTAATGCTCCTCTCAGCATCAATCGCTATCGAGCCACTTCTCGCATTACTCCCCCCGACCCCCCCGGTCGAAGGTCGCGGAGTGCCAATGTTGTTGAGTGTAGTTATTGGAGCACCTCTCTTCGAAGAGTTTATTTGCCGAGGTCTAATATTTGAATCTATCAACAACAAACGCGGTGTGGTGATGGCTTGGCTGATCTCGTCTCTCTTCTTTGGTGTGATGCACCTCGACCCTTCGATGGTTATCAACGCCTTTGTGATGGGTCTTATCCTCTGCTATATCTACATCCGTAGCAACTCTATCCTTTCACCTATTATTCTTCATTCGCTCAACAATGGTATTGCCTATCTACTTATCATTGCAGGCTTTGGTGACAACACTCTCCTTCGAGATATTATCCCCTCCCAAACCATATATTACATAGTTTATGGTCTTGCTATTGTAATTCTTATAACCTCGCTGTTTCTCTGTAGATCTCGTTTTAAACTTATTGCACAGCAAAATCAGATGGAGTCTACACCCAAAGAGACAACTCAAGATCAAGCAGAAGAGAGGGCAGAAGAGAAGTAATATACCACTTTCTAAGTTTATTTTTACAATAAAATCGCTCCACTTTGCGTTTTTCTGGAGTAAAAATTATATTTTTGTGGTTTCGAAATGAAGTTATTTAAATACATAATACCTCTTTTGCTACTTAGCTTTGTCTCATGCCGTGACTTTCACGTTCACTTTTTCGGTGATTCTGTGTTGGCAGAGGTTGACGGCAAACAGCTGATGAACAGCGAAGTATCATCCGTGATTCCTAAGGAATATCACGGAGAGGATAGCCTTATATTTGCCGAAACATATATCGACAAGTGGATTCGCAAACAGGTCAAGTTACGCAAAGCCGAGACCACTTTCCTAACCTCCGAAGCTGACATCGAGAGTTTGGTCGAGGAGTATCGTCAACTACTTCTTATAAAAAAACTTGACGAAAGTTTCGTTAGCTCATCGGTCGACACCACTTATACCGACGAGCAGATATCCGCCTATTATCAGCAACACACCCAAGATCTTCGTCTCAACAGAGATGTTATCCGCGGTGAAGTTCTGCGCATTCCACTCGAAAGTAACCAGATAAAGACTCTCGAAGAGCTTATGAGTTCCTCCTCGGAAGCCAAACGCGAAGATATGCTCTCGATATGCGAAAAGAATGGATTTGAGTATACCGACCTCTCCAAATCGTGGACCAATGCAGAAAGCATGCTCGACCTACTACCTTTGGTGCGTGGTGCCGAGAGTGAGAAACTACTCTCTCAGAGCGGTGTAAACCATATGAAAGATGAGAACTTCGACTACTACTACCAAATTTTTGAATACAAAAAGGCTGGAGATATAGCTCCGTTGGAGTGGGTACGATCGATCATTAGGACCATACTTACCACCGAACGTCAACAAAATCTCATCCGCAAAAAAGAGGATGAACTCTACAAGGAGGCAGTTCTCGAAGGTGTTATCAAACGCCAATATATTGAAAACAAAGAGAAGGAAGAGAAGCAAACCCAAGAAGAAGAACTAAGTTAAGAAAATATAAAATAGATAATTATGATAAAGAGATCACTTTTGCCACTACTCATTGCACTATTTGCTGCTACCGCTGTAGTAGCCCAACCTCAAAGAGTTATGCTCGACAAAGTTGTCGCTATTGTTGGTGGTTCCTCAATACTCCACTCCGAGGTGAGCGAATACGCTGAGCAGATCACAGCACAACGCCGCAGAGAGGGCTACACCTCTGACCGCGACCCAATGAATGAGGCTCTTGAGACTCTCATGTCACAATCTCTACTCTACAACCAAGCACTTATCGACTCTGTTGAGATCAACACAACCGATATTGCCGTAAATGTAGAGAATATGGTCAACAAAATGGCTGACGAAGCTGGTGGAATCCGCGCATTGGAGAAGAGAGAGAATATGGCAATATTCAACCTCAAAGCAAATATGCGTCAACGCTACGAAGAGCAATACTACGCTCAAGCCATGCGCCAAGAGATTGTTGGCAAGGTGAAGGTGATCCCCGGCGAGGTGGAGCAATTCTACAAAAGCAAAGATAAAGACTCCTTGCCAACCATTGGCGAGCAATATGTATATGCACACATCACCAAACAACCCTCCTCGATTGATGAGGCTAAACGCCGCGTCAAGACGCGACTCTTAGAGATGCGTGAGCGAGTAATCTCGGGCGAGACTCGCTTCGATGCCTTAGCACGTATGTACTCCGTTGACCCAGGTTCAGCATACCGCGGTGGTGAGATGGACCCCCAAAGTGCAGATGCCTTTGTTGCTCCATTTGCCGATGCTCTGCGCCAACTCCAAGTAGATCAAGTCTCTGAGGTTGTCGAGACTGAGTTTGGATACCACATCATCCAACTTATCGACAAACGAGGCGAGCTCTACCACTGTCGCCACATCTTGCTTCGCCCTGTCTACACCCCCGAGGAACTTAACGAACCTACCAAGTTCCTCGATAGCCTCACGCAAGTAATTCGCAAAGACTCTATCACGTTTGAAGCTGCCGCAAAACTCTACTCCGATGATGCCTCTTCAAAGATGAATGGTGGTATTGTGTCGAATCACGATCTTTTGGAGCGCTACGGCATGTACGATGCCAAGATGACCGCTACCAAGTTCCTCAAGGAGGATTTCGGCAATCGCGGATTCAAAAGTATCGACGACTTTATGGCTCTCGAAAAGTTAAAGGTGGGTGAGATTTCAAAAGCATTCTCTACTGAGGATCTTGTTGGTAACCAACTCTCGAAGGTTGTAAAGTTGGTTGAAATTATACCTGCTCACCGCGCATCGCTTGCCGAAGATTATCTTCGAATCGAAGAGATGGCACTAACCGACAAACAAGAAAAGGTCTTTGAAGAGTGGTTCTCAAAGCGTATAGATGCAATGTATGTCTATATTGACCCTGAGTTCCACAGTGACGAATTTGTAAACAAACACTGGTTGAAGTAAAAATCAATATGCGCCGAATAATATCGCTGGCAATCGTTATTCTACTCTCGTGGTCACTCTTTGATGATGTGCTCTTTGCACAAAAGAGTGACACGAAGGTGGAGCAAGAAGCCGAACAAAAGGTTATAGACTTAACCGCCGACATAGTATATCCCATGACCCTCAACGACACCGTTGAGGTTATGTGTTTAGTAGGTAACTTTGCTGCTCAACACAACGGTGCAATCATCACTGCCGACAGTGCTGTGCGCTACTCAGATCGCCGTTTAGAGTGCTTTGGCAATGTACTTATCAACAAAAATACCACCTATGCATATGCCGAAAGTGCCGACTACAATGGCGAACTCAACGAAGTAAACCTCTATGCACCAATCGTCAAGGTCGTAGATGGCGAAGCTGTGCTCTACTGCTACAACTTCCGCTTCAATACACTCGACAATGTGGGCACCTACGAGGGCGGTGGAGTGATGATTAATGGCGAGAGCGTTATGGAGTCAATCACAGGCTACTACTTCTCCGACACCAAGGAGTTGATTGGAGTGGGCGATGTGGAACTGAGCGGCGATGAGTACCAGATGAAGAGCGACTCAATAATATATAACACTGAGACCGAGAGCGCTATATACTTCGAAAACACCAATATATGGAACCAAAAAGATGAGTACCTCTACGCTGATGCAGGAGACTACGACAAGGCGACGGATCGCTACTCATTTTACCTCAATGGCTACATCTTGACCGAAGACCAAGAGATATGGAGCGATTCAATGGATTACTTCCGCGCCTCAGAACATATCTACATGCGACACAACATCCAGATCGACGACACCACCCAAAAGAGCCTTATCTTTGGCGACTTTGGCGAATATATCAAAGATCCAGGCGATATGATTCTCGTAGGACGTCCTTCGATTGTCAACTACGATGCCGAACAGGGCGATTCTCTCTTTATGCGTGCCGACACCTTCGAGATATTCACTCTCAACCGCTTCGAGAAGGATGACTCGCTCGATACTGTCTCTGCTACAGAGTTAGCCGCTGAGACGATCAAGGAGTTAGAGCATAGCGCTTTTAATAGTGCTGACTCACTTGACTCTTTACATATACATGACCACGAACACGGTCATGACCACGAACACAGCCAGCCTCAAGAGTCCCTGAGAGAGCAAGCGCAACAAGATGAGCAAATCGTAGAGAGAGATACCACTACAAATAAAACTCGCCCTACTCCAGGGGGTGAGATGATGGGTAAAGGTCCTGGTAGTGGTCCACGCGTGGGCGAGGGCATAGGCTCCAACAGAGAGTTAGAGGCTACTGCTCAACGAGAGATAGGACGCCCCACGATGGAGGAGGAGAGCCTAAAACAGAGTGACACCCTCGCACAAGACACCCTTCTACTGGACTCGCTCTCAGTAGACTCACTTGCAGTTGATTCTCTTGCAAAAGCCGCCGACACACTAAACTTCTGGCAACGCAAAAAGGCACAATATTTAGAGGCTCGCGCAAAACGCCAAGAGGCTCGCAAAGTGGAATATGCAGCACGCAAGGTGGTACTCGACAGTATTGGTCGAGCTCGCCAAGTGAAAATCAACGAGAAATTAGACGCTGACAAAGCACGCGAAGCACGACGCATAGCTTCCCGTAAAGCAAAAATAGCAACCAAAAAGGCACAACAGGTGCGCCGAGATGTTGCCAAAGGCAAGATTGCACCCGAGGATACAATTAGTATAATGCTCGAACTTGCAGCAGACAGCATGGAGATTGTTAACCTTATGGCTAAACAAGATTCACTCGATGCAGCTAAAGCGGCAGCCCAGGCAGCACTCGACTCACTCTCTATGATTGAGGCTGATTCTATGATAGTTGATTCACTGCCGACCGATTCATTGGCTTTAGACTCACTAAATGTTGCAGATAGCGTCAAAGTTGACTCTCTCTACAAACTAACAAAGGGGTATCGCAATGTAAAGATCTACCGCTCGGACTTCCAAGCGGTAGCCGACTCAATGTCTACAAGCTCAATAGACTCTATAATTAGACTCTACCTCGACCCTATATTGTGGCAAGAGAAGAACCAAGTAACCTCTGATGTGATGGATATATACACCGCTAACAACCAGATTAGTAAAGCTATATTCACCGAGGGGACTCCAATTATGGCAAGTGAAATCGAGCAGGGAGTATACTACAATCAAATTGCAGGAAAGGTAATTACATCACTCTTTGCCAATGGTGAGGCATACCGTAACAATGTCGACGGCAATGCCCAAACCATCTACTTTATGCAGGATGACGACACTGGTGAGGTCAATGGAATGATGGTGATGGATAGTGGCTCTGCGACATTCTACATCGAGGATCAAACTGTAGTTGGCATCACCTACCGTGGAGAGCCCAACTACACTATCTACCCAATGGATCTGATCCCTGCCGACCAATCCACAAGCCTCAAAGGCTTCACTTGGCAAGCGGAACGACGTCCCGCCCAAGCAGATGTCTTTGATCGCATAATTCGTCCAACCATACGCAGTGAGATGAAAAGTGTTCCACGCCCACAATTCCCTATACATGAGGAGCTTGATGCTCTTCGCAAAGAGCTTATCGAGGATAGACTCTGGATAGATCGTGTAGATGTGGTCAATGCCAAAGCAGAGGAGTGGATGGAGTCACTCGGATACAAAACAGGACAACCAAGAGAAGAACAAAAAGAAGAGTAGCAGAGATGAGAGAGCCAGAAAATGAAATTTTTCCAATTGTCACAGCCTCAGGCGACGTTGTAGGTCCAGCAACACGAGCAGAGTGCCACTCGGGGAGCAAATTACTACACCCCGTTGTACACCTACATCTATTCAACTCACAAGGCGAACTCTACCTACAACATCGTCCGGCATGGAAAAGCATCCAGCCAAACAGATGGGATAGCGGCGTTGGAGGACATGTAGACTTTGGCGAGCAGATCGAAGAGGCACTTATCCGCGAGAGTCGCGAGGAGTTAGGCATCGAAGGTTTCACCCCACACTTTATCTGCTCATATATCTTTGAGTCGGAGTGCGAACGCGAATTGGTAAATATCTTTATGACCCAATTCGATGGCGAGGTAAGCCCCTCAGATGAGCTCGATGGAGGTAGATTCTGGTCTATTGCCGAGATCATGGAGTCGCTCGACAAAGAGATTTTCACCCCAAACTTCGAGAGTGAACTCCGCGAAATATTAATACCTCGCAAAGTAATCTCAATTAACAAAACTCCTAAAATCACCCCAGATAATGTTTAGCTTGCGAGCAGCCTCCAACAACGACCTTGAACAGATAATGGAGATTATAGCTCAGTGTCAGCAACTTCTACGCTCACGAGGAGTAGACCAATGGCAGGATGGCTACCCCACAAAAGAGGCAATAGAAGACGATATTGAACATCAACAGGGCTACCTTCTGCTCAAGGATGGAGCGATAGCAGCCTACGGTGCCATTGTTTGTGCCGAAGAACCAGCCTACACAGAGTTAAAAGGGGGTAGGTGGCTCTCTCAGCAGGAGTATATCACACTCCACCGCCTTGCTGTAGCAAACACTTTTCGCGGCAAAAAGATAGGTTTTAACTTTTTCAAAATGATGGAACAAGAGGCTGTCAAGCGTAAAATATACTCCCTGCGTGCCGATACACACCGCGATAATGTGGTGATGTTGCGACTCCTTGAGTTCTGTGGATTCACTCTATGTGGCGATGTATATTATCGCGGTTCTCACAGATTTGCATTCGAAAAAGTATTAATGATACCCTCCAAATAAAATGAAAATTAAAATAGGTGATAAGGTTCGCTTCCTCAATGATGTTGGTGGAGGTGTGGTTGTTGGCTTCAATTGTCCAACAATAGCAATAGTTGAACAGGGTGATGGATTTGAGATCCCTATTCACATCTCGGAGTGTGTCGTTGTAGAACAAGATCAACCTAAGAGCACAACCAAAGAGGTGAAAAAGGCAACAAATAGCAGATCCGCATTAGTTACTTCACCAAAAATCTCACAATCTACAAGAGTTGGATCAGATGAACTGTCAATATATTTAGTCTTTTCACCTACAGATAGTGCAAATTTAGAGCAATCTACCTTACATTTTCAACTTATCAACAACTGTTCATATTCGCTGCACTACACCATAACATGCAGATCTACAACAAAAAAGCTGCATTGCCGGCACAACGGCACAGTTAGAGCAGAAGAGCACCTAACACTCGAAGAGCTGAAGCGCACTGCCCTAACCGATATCGAATACATACGCATACAACTGATAGCATTCAAAAACTACATAGAATATAAAGAGCATCCGCCAATAGATAAAACACTACATATAAGGGCAATACGCTTGAGCAAAGAGGCAAATTTTAGCTACTCATCCATCACAGGAAATAGAGCAATGCTCATCGACCTCACCGAGAGCAATGCCACAAAAAGCACCCCCAAGATTGATATCCAACAGCTCTCAGCAGCACTCAACGGAGGATCACCAAACGCTGAGATGAAGGTCGCACCAAAGAACAAGAAGAGAGTTGAGGTCACACCAAGAGTAATCGAAGTGGATCTACATATTGATACACTACTTGACTCCACCAAAGGGATGGATTCAGCAGCAATGTTATCATATCAAAAGGATCATATTCGCTCCACTATAGAGCGATATAAACACAACACAGGACTCAAAGTAATTTTTATCCATGGCAAAGGTGACGGTATACTAAGAAGCATCGTTGAAACAGAGTTACGCTCGGCAGGACTTGGAAAAAGATATAGAGCAGCATCATTCAAACGCTTTGGTTCAGGTGCTATCGAGGTAAATATGTAGGGAAAACAGATGAAAAATACTCTCTCTTACTGCCTCCGTCGGGCGGGAGCAAGCACCCCTGCGGTGCGTATCTGTGTGAGTGTGACCCTATAATTTAGACCAACCACCATAGTAGCGCATATATGTAGGCTTAAACTTCGCAATTGCATCATCCAAGTATTGTGGAACATCACTATGAAGAGTAAATTGAGATATCTCAACTGCTTCACACAGATCGTCGTTGACCTTAGCCAATGTATCGAGATGTGTCATAGCCCCCTCGGCATCAGCCAAAATTTCGAGTAGATGGAAATAATCCTTATCTCTATTGATACTCCACCAATTTACAATTGACCCAACCTCGGAGTAACTACTTGCTTTTATCTTCTCGACTAACTTAAAGAATTTTTCGTGGTCAATTATCTTACCCTCAAACGACCAAACTATTTGTGAATGTAGTTCCATAATTTTATTATTTATTTTTCGGTTTAAATTACAATAATAGAACCATTTTTTTTAACTTTGCTTACACGAACAGATATGTTTAGTAAATTTACTACATTTATGAAAAGAGAGATAACAATAGAACAAATCGAGACAATAGATAATTTTAGCGAAACATTACCACTTCACACCATCAGCGTTGTTAATTGGAACCTCTTTCCGTATGCCCCACAAGCCTCATTTCGAATAGCATACACCCGAGAAGAGCTATGCATTAAATTTTACGTCACCGAAAAGCATGTCAAAGGAAGCTATCTAAAAGATAATGAACCCGTGTGCAACGATAGCTGCGTAGAGTTTTTTGTTAGACCTCAAGGCTCTGAGTATTACTACAATTTTGAGTTTAACCCAATAGGCACACTTCTCGCCGCAAAACGCGTCACCAGAGCCAATGCAATAAGATTTAATGACGACGAACTGAGCAGAATCACCAGAATACCATCCTTAGGACGCGCTCCCATTAATTTATCAGATAAGCTAACAAGCTGGACCCTTTTTGTAACCATCCCATTTGATCTCTTGGGCTGCTGCGAGATACCATCAGAGCTACAAGCAAACCTATATAAATGTGGCGATCAAACACAACAACCCCACTACCTAAGCTGGTCACCAATATATTGCGAACAACCAAACTTTCACACTCCCAACATGTTCGGCACTATATATACGATGGCAAGCAAATAATAAAAGCCTGCATGAGTGCTTGTCTCCGCCTGTCGGAGGCATGAAGCGCACAGAAAGCAAGCAAGGTATGCACCCGCGGGGGTGCTATCCCCGCCCGCCGGAGGCATAAGAAATAATACCTTTAGTGCATTTACGCCGACTAAAAAAGTTATTTAATTTGGTATATTACAATATATTTCATACATTTGTGCGTTGAATTGTTTTTTTTTGTAAAAAAAAGAGCAATCACACACTTTTAACAGAGGTTGTAAAAAGATTAGATATTGATACAGAATCGAGAATAATTAATAATATCTTCGTGTCAATCTATATCAAATAGCAATCAAGTATATACGATATAAAATCGGTTTAACTCACTGATTTGCAAAAGAATAGGCAATTATTCTTAACGAGTGTGTATTGCCAAAATCAAACACACATATGATTTAAAGAGCATATATTGCTCATGTCGAGTAGGCAACTTCTCTTACCAAACAGTTGCACAAGAATCAGCACACTATTTATGCAAATCAGATATAGACACAATCTGAGCATCAGTTAATCATTGCAAAATATTTGATGATTATTCCACCAGCAAAAAAAAAGACTAAAACCCTGACAGCCGAACAGCCCGGCAGCCGAAGGTTCTAACAGCCAAACAGCCCGACAAAAAAGGAATAAACCGCAGTACGCGGATAATAGTCAACCACAACATCAACAAAAAATCATCGACCTCCCAACAAAAGAGGTCATCTTCCAGCGTCACCAATTCATCTACGAAAGCAACTGCAAAAGCAGCAACAGCAAAGTCTCAACCATGACTGAGCCGGAAATGAAGCGCTTTACACGGTGAAATCATGCGGAGTATAAAACGCCAGGGATGGCAAAAATTACATTAATGGAACAAGAATCAAGAGTAAAGAAGAGTCTTCTAAATGCGAGAGTGAATTTGATTTGCTACTTTGCATCGCTATTTGTTGCGTTCTTTACTCGCAAAGTTTTTTTAGATCAGCTTGGCGCTGAATTTATTGGACTCACCGGAACACTTAGCAGCCTGCTTGGATTTCTAAATTTAGCAGAGTTAGGTGTTGCAGGTGCAATTGCATATGTGCTTTACAAGCCAATCCATGACGGGGACAAGAATAAAATCAATGAAGTTGTATCACTACTTGGCTATTTATACCAAAAGATTGGATTGTTTATATTAGGTGCAGGTATTATTCTTTCGTGTTTTATTCCGCTTATTTTCTCTGACACTGAATTTTCTTGGGGGATTATCTATTTAGGCTTTTATGCCTACCTAACCTCATCGATGTTGGGATACTTTGTGAACTATCGAATGAGTTTACTTTCGGCGGATCAACGCAACTATGAGGTGACGGGGCTCTTTCAAATTGCCAATTCCACAAAGACTATAGTTCAGATGCTCTTAGCGATTAAATTTCAAAACTTTGCGCTGTTCCTTTGCCTTGAGATCTTGTTTGGCTTAATCAATTCAACTATTTTAAATTATAGAATAAATAGAGTCTATCCTTGGCTTAAGACTGAATTGAAACAAGGTCGCGAGTTGTTTAAGAAGTACCCAGAGGTTTGGAAATATATTAAACAGTTGTTTGCTCATAAGATTGGTGGATTTGTTCAATTTCAACTTATTCCAATTTTGATTTACCCTTTTGCGTCTCTCGCGACTGTTGCTCTGTATGGTAACTACACGATCCTTACAGCTCGAATACAAGGATTAATGAGTAATGTACTTGATAGCACTGGTGCTGGAGTTGGCAATCTAATTTCGGATGGAGATCAAGAGCGGATATATGCTGTGTATAAAGAACTTATGGCAGCAAGAATTTTGATCGCTGGGGTATTAACCTGCTGTGTTTTTAGATTAACGTCACAGTTTATTGGTGTGTGGTTGGGCGAAGAGTATATTTTGTCGGACAGCATTCTGTTGTTAGTCTGCACTTCGCTATTTCTCTCGGTGTCGCGTGGCACGAACGATCAGTTCCTATTTGGATATGGACTCTTCTATGATATTTGGGCACCCCTTGTTGAGAGTGCAATCCTTGTAGGCATATCTCTACTTGGCGGAACGCTATTGGGTTTCGAAGGAGTTCTACTTGGGCCAATCGCTTCGCTTGTTATTATTGTCCATATATGGAAACCCTACTTTCTGTTTTCAAAAGGGTTTAAGCGTTCGTTTCTTAATTATTTTGTGATTGTAGCCAAGCATATTGCACCTATACTTATTTCATACATAGCTTCAGATTTTCTTTTGGATAAGTTAAATATTGCATTAAATATAAATTTAACAAGTTGGTTCGAGTGGCTATATACAGCAACAATATTTACTATACTAATCAGTATATTATCGTTGGTGTTAAATTATGTTATATCAAGTGATTTAAGGATTTTTATTCATCGATTTATAAAAAAATAGTTAATGAAAGTTTCAGTAATAGTTCCAATCTACGGCGTAGAAAAATACATTGAGAGGTGTGCTCGTTCACTATTCGAGCAGACACTCAATAGTATTGAGTATCTATTCGTTGATGATTGTAGCCCCGATGCCTCTATTGAGATCTTAGAGCAGGTTCTTGAGGAATATCCACATCGCAAGTCTCAAGTTAGAATTATAAGACATGAGACCAACAAAGGAGCAGCTATTGCTCGAAAAAATGGAATTTTAGCTGCAACGGGAGAATATCTGATACACTGCGATAGTGACGACTGGGTTGATCGAGATATGTATCGCGCGATGTATGCGAAGGCTATCGAGGAGGGGGTTGATGTGGTTTTATGTAGTTCTTGGTATAATGCAACTGAAACAAATTACTCAGTGACACATTGCAATACAGATTATAACCATATACTTCAAAAGGGTACAATGTATTACCTATGGTTAAGATTGGTTCGCAGACAATTGTTTATTGACAATCTCATAATATTTCCTATTGACCACATGATGGAAGATATTGTATTTACTATACAAACTACGTATTATTCAAGCAACTACGCACTTATTGACGCGCCATACTATTATTATTATAGAAATCAAGACTCTATATGTGTCAATCAATCTGAAGAGTATTGTAAAAAAAGATGGCAACAAGCTAAGAACAATATCGACATAGTAATTGGTTTTATGCAACGGTTACGTATTGAGAAACAATATACAGATCAGTTAACTGAATTAAAAATGGCACCTCGTTCTTTTTTATATCCACTTCTAAAAAAAGATATGAAATATTACAGCGACTGGTATAATACTTATCCAGAATTAAACAAACAATTTCTATTTGCAAAAGGTTTATCTTTATCAAACAAAGTATTTTTCGCTATAACCTTATTAAAACTATATCCATTGGTTACAAAACTAAAAAAATATTACATAAAAACATATAGCAATGCCACTAATTTCATTTGTATTATCATCGCATATGTACTTATTTTTTAAATAATCATCACATTATTTATGGATATATCAGTTATTATTCCCATTTACAACGTCGAACGGTATATTGAGCGTTGCTTAGTATCGTTGTTTACTCAAACTAAAACAACTGGAGTCGAATTTATTTTGGTAAATGACGCGACTCCAGATGATTCTATGTTAGTTGCCGAAAAACTGGTAAGTCAATTTAAAAATTTATCTGTTTTAATTATAAATAAATCGTGTAATGAAGGATTAGCATTAGCTCGCCAGTCGGGAGTTGACGCCGCCAGTGGAGATTATATAATTCATATTGACAGCGATGACTGGTGCGAGCCAACTATGCTGGCCGACCTGTGGACGGAGGTGCAATCATCTTCACCCGATATTATTGTTTGTGACTATTATTTTAATCGAAGAAGTGGACAGGAACTTATTTGTGCAAATATGACAAATGATAATATCGAGTGCATTTATACAATGATGCAAGATGAGAGTAAGGGCGCTGTTTGGAATAAATTATTCAAGCGAGAGCTTTATTTGCAAAATGGCGTAAGGTCAACTGTGCGAGTTAATATGTGGGAGGATATATATATATGTTCACAATTATTTTATTTTGCTCAAAAGATAGTATATTTAAATAAGTCTTTTTTGCACTATATGAGAGATAATGCGGGTTGTATTACATCGACTCCCAATATCAAGCAGTTTCATGATATGCAATGCGTGGTTAAAGAATTAGACCAATTTTTCGATGCTAATGATGGCGTTCACAAAAACATCTTATTATCAAGAAAAGCTTATTTAAAAATAACCTTGTTAGGGCACTTTAGAGGTGAAGAACAACGACATTACTTGTCTTTATATCCAGAAATAAATAATCATATTTGGCATTTGGATGGCTTTCGACTGCATAAAAAAATCGGGCTCTTTTTAGCTGGGAAGAATCAACAAGCATTATTCAATATGATTAATGGAATAAGAGAATTTGCAATAAGATGTACGAATAAATAGATGACCAAAAACAAAACGATAGGCGTAGTAATCCTAAACTACGCAACATTCCCCGAAACAATTGCACTCGTTGAGGCTTTGCAGTCGCAGAGCACCGCTCAAACATTACGCATTGTAATTGTCGACAATGCCTCGCCAAATGAGTCATATAATCAGCTAAAACCACTTCGAGAGCGGTTTGAGAATGTTGTGGCAGTTCTGCAGACAGGCAAAAATTTAGGATATGCCAAGGGTAATAACTTCGGACTTAAACACCTCGAAGAAAACAACGCTCCCGACTATGTTGCAATACTTAATAATGATGTAATCTTACCAAACGATTGCTTCGAAAGATTGATCAAGCGATATGAAGTTTTGGAGAATCCGGCTATTATTGCTCCGATGATGGTAGATATTGATGGAAATCGACAATTTATGGGTAATCTTGGCTCGACTTGGCAGGATTTTAAAATTCTCTTTAGTCTATACACAAAACTATCGAAGCCCACCGTGTCGACCGAGGTTGACAACACAGGGCAGCAGGCAATGAGAGTTGATGTGATAGGCGGCAGTTTTATGTTTGCGCGATTCGACACCTTCAAAGAGATGGGATACTTCTATCCCAACACATTTTTGTATGTCGAGGAGCGCTTTGTTGCGGAGGCTGCAAAACGGTTGGGTTATAATAATTATGTACTTCTTGATCAGACATACATTCACGCCCACAATTCACCTACCATAAGCAGCTACCATGGTCAGATTTCCAAGTATAAAATGTTATACAAAAGCAGGTTGGAGTATATTAAAGTTTGCAAGAAACATGGTCGTATAAAAGCCGCAATATTCAAACCTTTCATGCAGTGGTCGCTCTTTGAGTGGCGAGTGATTGGGTGGGTGAAATCTAAGATTGGGAGGTAATGTTTAAATATATAAATAAAAAGAATATAGCCACATTCTTTTTAGTGTTGATGTGCGTGCAGTATCTCCCTTGGGAAGGTTATGGAGTAAGCTACATCAAATTCACAGCAATGTGCCTTGCGCCAATTATTTGGCTTTTGACATCGTCCAAGATCAGCAAGGCTTTTGTGTGGGCGGGACTATATTTTGTTGCAATTCTTTTCTCGGGACTCTTTAATCTGCACTCTTTCCGACTGTCAACGGTTGGCTATCTGTTGTCATTTATATTCATGTTTATCATGTATTATAATTTAGTGTGGGTAGAACAGATATTTTCTTTGGATTCCTTTATTAGGCTACTCAAAAAACTAATATTAGCATATGTAATATGCTTGCTGATGCAACAAGCTGTACACCTTGTAGGAATAGAGAGTTTTCCATTAATCAATACGTATTCATCGTATGGACGAGGCTTCTTAGCAGGTAACTCTTTGGCTATCGAACCATCTCACTCAGCTCGTATTCTAACTATTGCATTCCTCTCCCTACTGAGAATGTACGAGGTAAAATGGGGTAAGGAAAACGTAAATCTCAAAGCAATCTATGCCGATGCAAAGTGGGTATTATTAGGGTTCCTATGGTCAATGCTCACTATGGGTAGCGGAACAGCGTTTGTGGGTCTTGGTATTCTTTCACTCTATTTTATCAAACGCCAATATGTTTTTACAGTGGTACCGCTCTTGGTGATTCTCTACTTTGCAATACCATATATAGAATTTGAACCGCTCCAACGAGCAAAAGTGACACTCGAAGCCACAATGACGATGGATGCTGATGCGGTAATTGCAGCCGATGGAAGCGCTTCAGTGCGAATTGTTCCGATAATAAATACGCTAACTGAATTAGATTTATTAGATAGTAAAACTTGGCTGGGGCATGGTATAGATGCTGGTGCAACAGGTGAATCCATGAAGACAATTGGCGGAATTGGTGAGTATGGTCTACTCAGTTATATATGCGCACTAACATTAATCTTCACCTGCATCATACGGCGTTTCTTTAGTTTGGAAACACTACTTGCTTTTGCATTGGTCGGTCTGACTATTAATAACTTCGCCTATGTGTGGGGGTTCTATATGATACTTTCGACAACAAATTATTTTCAAAATAATCATAATAAGCTGAACGCATGAAAATACAAAATCAAACCCCCATTGCCATATTATTAGCAACATACAATGGAGAACTATACCTGCCCGAACAACTTGAATCTATACTCTCACAAACATGTCAAGATTTTACTATATACATTCAAGATGATGGATCGTCTGATAATACACAGAGTATCATAAATGAATATGTTAACAAACATAGTAATATAGTCAGTATAAATAACGGTTTAACACGGCAAGGCGCAAGCTTAAACTTTATGAATTTGTTAAACTGTGTGGACTCTGAATATTACATGTTTGCAGATCAAGACGATGTGTGGCTTCCTTTTAAGATAGAAACTTCTGTAAATAGAATGCATAAAGTAGAAAGCGAATTGGGGGGGGCAAAAAGCGTGCCAATAATTATTCACACGGATCGAACTTATACAGATGATAAATTAAATATAACCCGTCAATCAGAGTTTAATCACAGCGGAAAATGCAAAGATGTCGTTGCAAAAATAGAGGCTCTTAAAAATCATAACATCATTTCAATATACACTACCGTTGGCGGATGTACAATGCTAATTAACAGATTTGCAAAAGAGATATCATTCCCATACATAAATATTAGGATGCATGATGCAACAATTGCAATGAGTGTATCAGCCCACAAAGACGGTATTATTTCAACTATCTACGAAAGTACAATGTTGTATAGACAACATTCGTCAAATACATGTGGTGTAAACACTGAATCGCGACTGTCTAAATTCAAGAAACTTCATAAGGTGATATCTAATAATATGATGGGCTTTTACATCTGGAAGGTTTATGGGCGAGGTTCGTTCTTTAAATTCTTGTATTACAGAATTAAATATTACTTTATATATTATAGTTAATAATGCTTAAAATAACCCTCGCAATCTGCGCCTACAACGCAGCAAGGTACATCGAAGAGACACTAAAGTGCATCGCAAATCAAACACTCCAAAATTTTGATTTACTCATAATTAACGATTGCTCAACAGATAATACCATTGATATCATTGAGTCGGTTTTATCATCGTTAAATCAAAACTATCGTTTAATAAATCTTGAGCAAAATGGAGGTATTGCAAACGCTCGACAGATGGCACTTGAGCAAGCAAAAACTAAATATGTCGTATTTGTTGATGCAGATGATTTGCCACACCCTACACTTTTGGAGGAAGAGTATAAATTAATATCCTCAGATTCTAATATCATGGCTGTCAGCTGCTGGTCAGAGTTTATAGATGAGAAATCTAAGCGAATAAAAGGCGGTTTGATGATGGGCTTCCAAACAAAAGAAGATTTCATTAACAAGGCAAGCCGAGAGAAACTGATATTCCTGCCAATACAGACAATGATTGACCGCGAGGCAGCTCTTAGTGTAGGCGGATTCAATTTAAGTGGATTCCCAGAGGGCAAACCGCGATATCGAGATTTCTGCGAAGATCTTGACCTGTGGACTCGTATGAGCGATTTATATGCCAAGGGGAGATATATAATCACAATCCCCAAAGTCCTATACTCATATAGAAAAGCAGGAGGTGGATTATCAGCCAACAGTGTCAGTATGACTCTCAAGATGAAATATGTCAAACGCAACCTAAAGCTCCGCCGAGCAGGAAACCCAGAACTAACCTTCATCGACTTCATGCAGACAATCACCCACGAGGAGCTTAAGAAGATCGAGCGAGATACCATAAATGGAGACCGCCTTCGCAATGGTGTGATGTTACTCTCCAAGGGCAACATCTTCAAAGGAGGGTATTGGGTAATGCACTCAATCATAGCGAACCCCAAATATTTCTGGCAAAAGATAAAAGCTAATTCAAGAATTTTTAGATAGATGAATATATCAGGAGAACACATAGAGAGGGTTTTATCCTATCTCAACACAAATGTAGAATATGCTTTATTGCGAAATTTTGAGGGGCTGCCCTACAATAATAAGAGTCGCGATATCGACATCATCATCGACAAACGTGAATTTAAAAAACATAAGAAGGGCATCATTAACGCTCTATTAAATGACAGCTGGAAATTGTTCTCATATCTCAATAACGGTCGATTAATCACCTATGTTTGCGCGAAGATGACCGATGGAGGCGAGGTCGAATTAGTTCAGTGGGACTTCTTTATCAACACCTCGGTTCATGGCGTGATTTTATTAGGTGCAAAAGAGATGGTTGCATCGCGCGAGTTTAATGGTTCGCTGTATCACGTCTCAAAGGATTACGAATTTCTCGATAAGTACCTATATAATAGATCGGTAGGCGCGCCATACCCACAAAGGTACCTTGCTACTCGCAGTCAGATTACTTCGAGCGATGTGGTTAAACAGATGGTTAAGAAAACATTTGGTTGCAGCGACATCAATATAATCGACCAGATGTCGGGAAAATCACTTTTTGTTAAAGCTCTCCTGCAAAACTTCTGTCTCAATCCATTTTCGGCAATCTATAATGTCGCGCGTTCGTGGTTCTATTACATCAAGGATTTTATTGTCTCTGATGTTGCACCAAAAATCGCCTTTACAGGTGCAGATGGAGCAGGTAAGACAACTGTGATTGACATGATTCAGGAGAAGATCGCATCGGTATATGGAAAAGCAACGGAGTACCTACACTTCCGACCACTGCTAATTCCAAATATTGGCGAGGCAGCACATTCTGCTGGACTAAAAAAAGAGGTGGATCGTGAGTACGACAAGCCTCATCGAGGCGCTAAAACTGGGGCGCTGAGTTCATTTTTACGCCTATGCTACTACTCGGTAGATTACGTCTTAGGCTATTGGTTCAAGGTAAAACCTCACGCAAAAATCACAAAGGTTATCATCTTTGACCGTTACTTCACAGATGTGATTGTAGATAGCCGCCGTTCGTCTATATATCTAAACACAAAGTTTTTATACGGCTGGGGCAAGCTATTTATTCCCAAGATGAAGTATAACATTTTGCTCACTGCCGACCCCGACATCATCCTATCGCGCAAGCAAGAATTGGACAGAGAGGGCATCGAAAGAATAAACACTAAGATGGAGTATTTAGCCGCAAAAAAAGGCTACTACATGGTGATGAACAACGGCACCGCCGAAGAGGCTGTCGACAAAATCCTATCAATTGTTATTGACGAGCAGCATAAACGTAATTTGAGGAGGGTGTAAGTTATGAGTGGTAAAAGAATAGAATTTATTGATTTAGCAAAGGGTGTCTG
This sequence comes from Rikenellaceae bacterium, assembly GCA_044433965.1. Taxonomy (GTDB): domain Bacteria; phylum Bacteroidota; class Bacteroidia; order Bacteroidales; family Rikenellaceae; genus Alistipes. Next base: position 27,406 of record JAWXTF010000003.1, read on the forward strand.
TATCATTTTAGTGACAATAGGTCATTGCGGAGTGCCAATTAATATTCCTGGATTTGAAATTGTAAGAATGCCATTATATTTTATATTGTCTGGGCTTTTTTATAAAGATTACGGTGGGCTTGTATCGTTAATAGTTAAGAAAACTAACAAGATACTTTTACCCTTCTTATTCTTTTATCTGATAGCTTATGTCGTATTCTATATATTGCAATGTTTTGCACCATCGCTATTAGTTACCGATGCAAGAGGTATATTTGATCTGTTTAATAATCGACAATTTTTCAATGGTCCAATATGGTTTCTTCTCGCTCTTTTTTGCTGTAACATATATTATTACTTCATTGAGCAAATATCAAAAGGGTTAAATGTTAATTACTTTATTGCCACCTCTGTTTTATCAATAATTGGAGGTGGCATAGGCTGGTATATAGGTAGTTGCAAAATCTTTATGCCTATGTTTGCCGATGCTGCATTAACTGCATTACCTTTCTTTTACATGGGTGTTGTACTTAAAAAGACATCTATATTATATCCAAATAAGATGGATAAATATAATTGGCTATGGTTTATCTTGGCGTATGCTTTATCTGTAATAATATCACGAGCTTTTGATTATAGATTATCACTTCATTGCAATGAAATCGAAGGCGCATCAACATATTTACTTGCTGCTATATCAGTGTTTGCAATGTTAATGCTGTGTAAGATGTTCAAGAAACTACCTCTTATCTCTTATATGGGTCGATATTCATTGATAATATTGTGTACACACCATATGTATTATCGACCTGTTAAAGTGATTTTATCAAAAATACCAATAGAAAATAGTACTTATATCGTAGCCCTAATAACAATAATGTTATCTGTGATTTCTATCCCTATATGCATCAAATTAATCCCTTGGTTCGTAGCTCAAAAAGACTTAATTAAATGGAATCCAAACGCATAAAAATCCTAATCTCAGCCTACGCCTGCGAGCCAAACCTTGGCTCGGAGATTGGTGTTGGGTGGCATTGGGTGTTGGAGATGTCGAAATATTTTGACCTTTGGGTCTTGACGCGTGAGAGTAATCGCGATAGTATCGAGGGGTGGTTTGCCGAAAATCCAAGCGAGAACAGACCCACTTTCATCTATTATGACCTGCCCAAAAAGTGGCGATTCTGGAAGAAAGGGCTTCGCGGCGTGAGGACATATTATATGCTTTGGCAGCACTTGACAAATAAAATTGTCCGAAGAACAATGCAGCAAAACGACATCAAAATTTACCACCTGCTAACCTACGGAAATGCTCTGTGGCCTGCAAGTAGCTACGGCGCGAAGCAGACTTTTATTTGGGGTCCAATTGGGGTCTGTGAAGTAGTACCTAAAGAATACTCAAAACACTTTGGATTAAAAAGTAGGCTAAAAGAGATCTTCCAACGCACATTAAAAAAATCACTATTATTTAATGCAGGATTTGTTAGTCGGTGCAAAAACGCAAATTTGATTTTGTGTAAGACTGCAAAAGGCATTGAATGTATCCCTTCAAGATATAGAGATAAGGCTATATTGTTTACAGACGTTGCAGTGGAATACTCGAATGTTAAGCATGATAATACAATGCTTAACACACCAAAAAACATTATTAACTATCTTGCCGTCGGGTCTCTCGAAGGATGGCGTGGCTTTGACGTCTTGCTTGAGGCATTTTCTATAGCCGTATCAAATAATCGAGATCTTCATTTATCAATATTGGGTAGAGGTTCAGAAATGGATAAGCTAAAACTACTTGTTAAACACCTAAATTTAGAAGATAATGTTGTTTTTCATGGGCAAGTTTCAAGGGGTGATTATCAACAGCATATGAATAACTGCGATGTGGTTATTAATCCATGTCTAAGGGAAGGTGCTGTCACTACATCATTTGATTCTATGGCATTTAGCAAACCTTTGATATGTATTGACTCAAAGGGTCACACTAATTATTTTGATAGCACTTATGCGATGAAAATAGAGTTAGGTACACGCCAAAATACAATCAATCTTATAAGTGAAGCTATTCTTCAAATGCAAGATCATGAACTACGTTCAAAGATGGGACGATTAGCAAATGAAAGTGGGTTAAAATATAATTGGGAAGCAAAAGGAGTTGAAATCTCTATATTGTTTAATGATTTGCACGATAGATAATGTTTACTCGCACCAATAAAGAGATAGAATACATCTTAAATACTGTATTAATCGCTGCTCCGGATGGGAATGTCTACACCGAATTTGCCAATTATGTGGGGCAACGGTGGTTGTTTCCCGAAAAGGATGCAAAAATGTCATACAATCTGTTTTCGCCTAACACAGTCAAAGGTAAGATATTTAAAATATTGTTGCCGTATTTCAAGCATTCTAAAATTTTACGCAATGCAGCTTCTGCCTCCTCTATTAAAATTAAATTGTCCGATTTATTTCACTCTTTCATCTGTGATATATTTTCTATAGATTCATTCAGTTATGCAATATTTGAAGGTAGCCCATGTGTGCATCAAAAAATAACTATTCAAATTTATAAAGGTGATATTATTTATGGGTATTGCAAATTAAGCATGAACCCAGATATAGTGGATATCTTCGAAGCAGAGCAGCGATCTTTAGATAGGTTAAATCACTTGTCAAATAAATTACACATCCCTAAATGTTTATACTGTGGTACAATAGAACAAAATATAAACTGTTTTGTGCAAACTACAGAATTAACGAAGAGATCAAAGGTGGTAAATCAAATTACAGATCTTCATTGGGATTTTATGTCTATTCTTCACGAGAACACATGTCAAGATATTAAATTTGAAGATAGTGACTTTTATAATATGCTTATTGATTTTATGCATCTTATTGAAAAAAAAGACTCGAAAACATCACAATTTTTAAAACTGCAAATAGAGATAGTTCTACAAGAATATAGCGATCAGGGTTGTAGGTTCTCAATTTATCATGGTGACTTTACCCCTTGGAACTGTTTTGTTGAGCAGGATAAGTTATTTGTTTATGACTTCGAATATCTTAGGGAAACTTACCCTCCTTTCCTCGATTACTTCCACTTCTTTACTCAAAGCTGTATATATCAAAAACGGTTAGGTAGTGAAGATATATTCAAACAATATTTAAGCAATATGAATCAAATTATGCTTAAATTTGATTATCCCAATAAAAACTACAAATACTACCTATTACATATAATCCACTTCTATATGCGACGAGAGCAAAATAGCGATAATGAGTTAATCGATCGCGATATTGCAACATGGGTAGAGATCCTAAAACTTTTAAACATATATGATAAGAGTAATAAGTAAAGCTATCTCAAAGGTTAAGGGAGAGAGTTTTGAATTAGATCCTAATATATCTACGTCATATTTTATTGGTTTTATGTTGAGTAAAATGTCAGCCTTAGTATGGGGGATATTATACGTACGTAGAATAGGTGTATACTTTATTCATCCCACAACAAAATTAAAATGCAAACGAAAACTTAAGTTTGGAAAGAACTTAAGTATCGATAGGGGCTGTTTTATAAATGCACTCTCCAACGGTGGCGTCATTATGGGTGATAATTGTTCAATAGGTAAGTACACTACAATTGAGTGCACTGGAAGTTTGAAGTATATTGGCAAAGGTATTAGTATTGGAGACAATGTGGGCTTAGGAACGCATGGTTTCTTCGGATGTGCAGGTGGTATAGAGATCGGAAGCGATTCCATTTTTGGTAATTATGTTAGCTTACATTCTGAAAATCACAATTATGATGATTTAGATATTCCAATTAGACTACAAGGTGTTAGCCATAAAGGTATAACAATAGGGAGCAATTGTTGGATAGGTGCTAAGGCTACTATTCTTGATGGGGCAAATATTGGTGATGGCTGTATAGTTGCTGCAGGAGCTGTTGTTAGAGGTCTATTTCCTCCAAACTCTATTATTGGTGGAGTTCCTGCAAAAATTATTAAAAGTAGAGAATCATAGCATATGAAAATCCTACACTACACCTTAGGTCTCGCTCCGCAGAGAAGTGGCGGAATGACCAAGTATGCGACTGATTTGATGATGGAGCAGGCTCGACAAGGGCATGATGTAACTCTGCTCTATCCTTGTGGCTATCGGTGGTGGAGCGATATAACTTATTCCAAAAAAGGAGCGAAGGAGAACAGCATACAGTTATACAAACTCAAAAATTCACTCCCCATCCCACTACTATACGGCATCAAATCGCCAAAAGATTTCATAGCATCCCGCAGAATAAGCGAAAAGGCGATGGAGAGTCTTTATAATGATATTAAGCCCGACGTATTCCATGTTCACACCCTAATGGGGCTTCCAATAGAGCTGTTGCAATTTCTTAAACATAAAGGTGTTAAGCTGATTTACACCTCGCACGACTATTTTGGAATTTGCCCTAAGGTAAATCTTATTGACTTTGATGGAAAACTCTGCTGTGAACCCTCAGCAGAGAGATGTAGTAGATGTAATCAAGGTTCAAAATCGACCCTATACCTACGACTTCGCAACTCTCAGGCTGCGCTGAATATGAAAAATAACCCTTTCTTAAGAAAAATCCTCAAATAAGATATGCCAACAAAAGAGTACAACCAACTCCTTGAACACTACCAAGATATGCTCGATCTTTTCGATGAGATCCATTTCAACAGCTCTGTGACTGAAGGGGTTTATAGGCGATATCCTGATGTAAAAAGTTCCGAGGTGATTGCAATAACTCACTCCCAAATCAGAGATAATCGCACCGTTCGCACCTTTGAATCGCAAACATTAAAGTTAATTTTCATCGGTAGCACGACCATTTATAAAGGTTTTCCACTCCTGCAAGAGGTACTTCAGGAACTTCTCGACGATGGTTATAAAGATTGGCAACTCGATGTTTGGGGAGCAACAGGCACTTCTGACTGCGAAAATATCAAATTCAACGGCTTCTATAAGTCCTACGAGCTCTCAAAAATATTCCACTCCGATGGTGTGCTCATAGCGCCATCAGTGTGGAACGAGACATTTAGTCTCATTACACTCGAAGCCCTATCATATGGCATTCCCACCATCGTCTCTTCAACAGTTGGAGCCAAGGACATAGTAGCTCAATACGATCCGTGGTTCATCTTCGCCGACAAGGTCGAACTCAAAGAGAGACTCAGAACACTCCTCATGGAGCGCTATAAACTGAAATCTTTCAACCAGGCAATCACTCAGCAAAATTGGCAGCACTCTATCGAGGAGCATGTTAAGAAGATAATTACGATATATGCGGATTAAGGTTTGAAAAATCTTTATTCGCTTTCCTCTAAGGAGAGTGGCTTTAGCCACTCGACAAAGCCTCTTCCACTTAAGGGTAGGTGTTTGGCGATGGGTTCAAAACACAATAAATAACTGAATTTGGTTTAGTGAAACTCAAATCTTAATTCGCTTAATATATAAGAGAGAACTTCAAGACGACAAAATTTTAAAAGTCACGTAGAGATCTTTCTTAAAAGATGTTCTATTTTCTCACTGAATTTAGTTTTCCGTTATTAACTGTCAATTTTTAACCACATTACTGCCAGAAACAAAAATCAGCCCCTATTTCATACATTTTAGTTACCCAAAATGTGTGTAAATTATCACAAGCACCATTAACAGTGTAAACCGCTACAAGATAATATCTTATAGCGGTTTACACTGTTTTGCATTTCTGCCTTGTGGAGGTGGCGGGAGTCGAACCCGCGTCCAAACAAGGAACCCAAAAGCTTTCTACACGTTTAGTTCACAATTGATCCTTCTTCTCCTCCCTGGCTGCGAACCGCCGAAGAAGAGACCCAGTCTCTAAATTTCGCTCAGTGATCGAGACTTCTCACCAAACTATCTCTAAATGATTGATACCCCATATAACGTGTGATTAAAGAGCGGAACCTCACGTCGGGATACTCGTCGCAGAACCTCCTGGGGCTCCGCAATTAAGCCCTATTTTCCTTGAAAATTAGGCAGCGAGTGCATAGCTATTATTGCCATTTGAAATTTGAGCATTGGGATTTACGAGCCACCACACAACGCTCGACGTGCTTACAATCAACTTCTACCTGCTGTCAAAACCGGTCACCCCCATTTTGCAATTCATCAATTGATTTTGCTACAAAGATAGTGCTTTTTTTCGCAACATCACAATTTTTATCTATTAAAAGCAGGCATACGCATGAAAATATTATCTGTTACTGCCTCCGGCGGGCGGGAACGAACCCCACCACATCAGTGCAATACAAAAGTCAAAAACGACAGTTTTTGGATCCAAGCTTAAGCTTGTTGCCCGCGCGGCATGGGCGCGATAAGCAGTTTTATTTCGTGCGTTTACCCTGACCCCGCGGACAGAGATTATTGCGATTTACGCCCTAAGATTGTAGGCATCTGCAATACAAACATTGCAGCCGAAATTATTAAGATCCCCACCACAGTACCCCACGTAGGATACTCATTGGGAAGGAGCCACCAACTTAGTACCACACCCACAATTGGGATCACAAACTTAAATATATTGAGTTCCGATACCTTAACTCCAGGCAGCGACAATAGATAGTACCAAATAGAGAATCCAGCAGCAGGGATTATAGCAAGCCACAACAGCGCAAGGTAGAACTCCAACGGCAACGACGAGTGAAGCGCCTCGGTAGGTTCCACAAAAAGCGAAGCTACAAAGAGCATAACACCACCCGAAAGGTTCGACGCCATAGTAAGCATCACAGGCGAGAGCCCCGCACCCTGTTTCACAACCATTATGTTGGTATATGAACCAATCATATTGCTCAACAGCAACAATGCTACACCAATGTAAAAATGCTCACTTGCAGCTATCTGCTCACCGGTGAGACTGATCGAGACAACACCCGCCAAGCCAAGCAAAACAGCACATATCTTACGCGTGTTCAGCTTGTCGTTGGGTAGTGCAATATGTGCCATAACAGTCACAAATAGAGGCCCTGCGCCTATAATAATTGCAGATATAGCACCTGGAACAAGATTAAGTCCCATATAGAAGATGCCATACTGCAAGAAGCTCTGCACAAAACCAAAGAGCAACATAAAGCGCCAATATTTGGTTATCTGCTCACGCCACTTGAGCTTTGTAGCAAATATCATAGGCACCAACAAAAGCCCCGCCAAAGAGAAACGAACACCCGAAAGCATCATTGGTGGCATATACTCAAAACCAATCTTAGCTCCAGCAAATGCCGAGCCCCAAAGTATTGTTGCAACGAGCGCTAAGGCGTAGTATGCCCAATTATTTCTCTCTACTTTCATTACAACACTACTTCACTTTTCTAATCTCTGCCTCGGTATTAGCATGCAAACTCATGATATACTCATCGAGGAAGTCGCGAGAACTATTCTCCATTGCCATGTGGTAGAATGGATTCATCACTGTGGTGCGGAACACAAAGAGACCTTGCTTATGGTAATCCTCCTCGCTCACACCCAATTTCTTGAATGTTGGCTCAAGCGACTCATAGCTATACATATTATCGAAGAATTTCGATTTGGTAACAAAGTAATCATACGCTGAATTCGAACGCAACTTCTCGGTACTATTCTTAGTCATACGTTGGTACACTCTGTCACACAATGCATTAGCCTCTTCGAGCGATACATTATGATCGATCTTCCAGCTCTTACCATCAGCACTCATCACAACTGGACGAATAACATAACACAGAAGATTGCTGTCGGCATTGTGGAGCGGAATAATAGTAAATTTCCTGCCGCTTGGCTCCACCCCTTCGAGGCGATATTTGCTCTCTGCCTTGCGGCAGTAGTCATCGAAGTTGTAGATATGGTTCACCATCAAACGGTGAAGCGTGATAGTACTCTGAAGCGTAGATTTAATGATCTTACCATGTCCATCGAGGGTTAGAGGAATTGATTTGTGAGCCAAGTAGCACGACGCTGCTGCTGCACTCGACTTCGACCCTTCGAGGATGTAACTACCCACATTGCGGATCACTGGAGCCTCATTGTAATCGACATTAACCTTTTCGTTGAACACATAGTGTGCATCCTGCTTAATATGTTCAGTAACAACCGAATCACGGAAGGAGACAACACCTGCCGAATAAGGAATATATCCCTGCTTGTGAGGGTCAATAGTAACTGAGTCAGCCTCAGGATAGCTCATCATTGAGAGGTAGACCTCTGGATCGTTCACCCAAAGCTGCTCCACTGAGGAGTGCTCACCCACCTCATTGATCTTATTGCGGTAGAGTGCCGCTTGCTCATTAATGCTAAGGTTTGTCGGTATCTTGTAACCACAGAATAGTGTACGCACATAACCGCCCCAAGCAGAGTCGAGGTGAATCCAGAATGAGCGATTATGCTCCACTCCCAATCTCTCACGAAGCTCCACAATACGGTGCAGAGGGTCGATTGCACCCTCTTCGGTGGTTCCCGAAATTGCAACGACAGCCGCCACAAATTCATTCTCTGAGAGCGACACTAACGCCTGCTCCAACTTATCAACATTGATTCTAAACGATGCATCCACGTCGATTGTACGCACTGCCGCTTCGCCATAACCCAAGATATTAGCCGCCTTTTTGATACTATAGTGAGCCGAAGGTGAGACAAAGATCACAGGTTCAACATCAAGTTTGCGGAGAATCTTATGGAGACCCTGCTTAATAACGTTATACTCACTCACCTCAATATGTTTGGCAATCATCGAGTGAGCTCCCTCGGCTGTATAGCTGTGCTCCTCGACCATATATTTAATCAAGTGTCGATTCATATGGATTGACTCATAGGAGGTCAATGCCAGGAGGGTTCTATTGCTACACTCTGCAATAAGCGCCACCTCTCCATTTGGTGTTGTCACGCTAAAGTCGAGCGAGTACTTCTCACAAAACTCCTTCACCATAAAGGGGATAAACTTAATGGTACGAGCCACCCATAGCGCCTCTATATTGGCTACAGTACCACCTGAGGTGATGTGTGACCATGCGCGGTCGGGATCATAACCGATCATCTCCGAGATCATGCGACCTGTCTCCAACTCCATTGGCACCGCCACTGGTGAGCTCTCACGATCTATATTGTTAGCATTGTAGAGCAAACCTGCGAAATATCCCAAAACACTCGGCAAACTCTGCTCCGAGATCATATGCGCAAGATAGCGAGGCGAGAATACAGGGTTATTAACCTTGAAGTCTGCCAAAATCTTATCGAGCTCATCACTCATTGCATCAATCCACGGCTCATTCTCACGCATGCTCGAACGCGTGATGATAGCACTATCACTCGGATAGTAATTCTTGCGCCAGTGGATGTGGTCGCGCAAAATATAGATTATAAATTTCTCCCAAGTCTCTTGATACTCAGCCTTAGGACCCAAGAACCAGGTGATGTGTGATGTGTTTGATCTATTCATTATATATATTATTTATCTCTTATGCTTAAAATTTTACGCTAAGATACGGATTTTTATAATAGTTTAAAACTTTTTGATAATTATCTCAGGGTAAACGCACGAAAAATATTACCTCTTACTGCCTCCGGCGGACAGGAACAAGCACCCCCGCGGGTGCGTACCATTGCTACTTCGAAGTATCCAAAAATACGAAGTAAACAGCTCCAACCAACAGCACAAAGGCTACAAGATGATTCCACTTTAGCTCACTCCCCTCGAAGAAGCAGTTAGCAAATATCACAAATATCACAAGTGTTATAACCTCCTGCATAACTTTGAGTTGCATAAGTGTAAAAGGTCCCCCATTACCAACAAAGCCCATTCTATTGGCAGGCACCTGAAATGCATACTCCGCAAGTGCTATCGCCCACGAGAAGAGCACCACTGCATAGATAGGCCACGAAGTACTAATGCCACTCTCCTGCAACTTGAGGTGACCATACCACGCAAAAATCATGAAAATATTGGAGACTATAAGCAGTCCCACTGTTGTTAATCCTGTCTGTAACATATTTTTTCTAAAATCGCCAAGCCAAAATCCGGCTACGTTTATTCCCTTGATACATCTCTATAGTTCGCTGCTCACGCACACCAACACTGTTGAGCGCTCTGCGGAGAGGTGCCAAATTATCTTCGTTCGATATAAGCGAGGTAAACCAACCACACTGAGTAGCAAATTGACGACTCTCGCTAATCATTCGCTCTACAAATTTGCGTTCGCCACCTTCGCACCACAACTCATTGCTCTCTCCACCAAAGTTAAGAACAGCTTTGTTACCCTTCGATGTCGCTTTGAGCCCTCTCAATTTGCGCTGAGTTCCCTTTGCGGCAGCTTCGGCTGAAGCGTGAAATGGAGGGTTGCAGAGAGTAATGTCGAAATGTTCACAATTGTTAATAACTCCATCGAAGATCTTTGTGGGGTCTGCCTGATGACGCAGCTCCACACGACCCGAAAGCACACTGTTTCGCTCTACAATCTGCCGAGCGCTCTCAATCGAACTCTTTGAGATGTCGCTTCCCACAAACTCCCAACCATAGGCTGCCGACCCAATAATTGGATAGATGCAGTTGGCACCAACACCCACATCGAGACATCGAGTCGAAGCGGGCGCAAGGTCTGCTACATAGTGGATGTAGTCGGCTCTGCCAGGTATAGGCGGAGTGAGTGCCGATGAGGGTATCTCCCACCACCCAATATTGTAGTGCAGCGCAAGAAGTGCCGCATTGAGGGCACGAACAGCTTGAGGATCAAAAAAATTGATCGAAAGCGTTCCATACTTGTTGAGTGCCACAAAGCGTTCGAGTGGAGCGTGTGCCTTAACGAGAGCCTCAAAGTCGTAGCCATCACGGTGAGGGTTGCGAGGATGCAACTCCCCTTTAACTATCTTAACCTGTGGCATATCTCTATTTTTGAGACTCAAAACTCAATTTGAGATTTTTGTAGTTCTCGCCAAAGTTCACCAGATCGACACCTGCAAGAGGATAACTCTTGATAGGCAAGATCGGAATAACCTCTACCTCGGGGTAGTCGGCAGTTCGATAGCGTTTAAAGCAAAGTTCTCTAAAAGGTTTTGCGTTGACTGGCTGATAGTATGGATTATAGGAGCTAAGACCAACACGACGAGGTTCGGCACCACGGATAAATTCGTCGGTGAGTTCACCTGCCGAGTAGAATCCAAATTTTTGGAGATAGTAGTTGCTCTGCATGCCCACGACAAATATATATTTTATAGTTGGATAGCGCTTTAGCAAACCCTTGATGTGGTCGACACCCTCACGAGCTGCCTCCTCAGGCACCAAGATGTGTTTGCCTTTGGGAGGGCGCGCCAATATATCGTTTGAGAGAAGTGTACCATGTACCTGTTCGGCACGGCACTCGTCGGCACTCATGTCGGCAAGTGCTTCAAATATCGTTCTTGCCTCGCTGTAGCGGCTTCTTTCGCCTAAGTCGTATGGTGCGTGACGGAAGTAGTAGTCAAGGAACATAGCATGCTCCAACACCTCATCTTTCCATTGTAGAGTTGAGTTTTCACCTATCAGTAGTACCTTTGTACTAACCACTGAGCGCCAATCTGCAGTTTTCATTGTTGAATTATAATCTAAATTTTGGCAAAGATAGTGATAATAATTATTAACTTTGCGCTTTAATAGAACGATTTACAATGAAAGTAGCAGTTATAGGCGGTGGCGCCGCAGGATTTTTCGCAGCCATAAATATCAAAGAGTTTTGCCCAGAGATCGAAGTGACGATCTTAGAGGCAGCAGCAGAACCACTTGCCAAGGTGCGAGTATCGGGTGGAGGTCGCTGCAACCTCACCAACTCATTTGCCGAAGAGCTGCCACTTATCAAACGATATCCACGTGGCGAAAAGGTTATGCGTAACTGCTTTAAGCTCTTCAACCACTCCGACGCTTTCGAGTGGTTCGAGGAGCGTGGTGTACGCTTGGTGACCCAAAGCGACAACTGTGTGTTTCCCGCGTCGCAAGACTCCGGCGAGATTATCGACACATTCTTGCGACTCTGCCGCGCAAGTGGTGTAGAGCTAAAGTGTCGTCACATAGTCAGCCAAATAAAACGCAAAGGCGAAGGTTTCGAAGTCGAGATCGAGGGCAAACCAACAATTGAGTGCGATATAGTAGTTGCCACAACTGGAGGAGCTCCCAAAGCCGAGGGAATGTCGCTATATTCGGAGCTACCAATCCGTTTTGTGGAGCCTGTGCCATCGCTATTTAGCTTCAATGTTCCCAACAACCCTATCACCGAGCTTATGGGGACAGTGATCGAAGAGGCTGTTGTAACACTCAAAGGGAGTCGCCTATCGGGTTCAGGTGCACTACTTATTACCCATTGGGGAATTAGTGGTCCAGCGGTGCTAAAACTCTCGTCGTATGCTGCACGTAGACTTCAAGAGAGCGCATACAAAGCTCAAATACTTATTAATTGGGTCAATGGCGCCTCGCAAGAGGAGATACTCAAAACATTACTTGCACACATAGCCGAACACTCCAAGAAATTAGTTGGCTCGGCAGCACCATTTGGGCTTACCTCACGCACCTGGCTACACATCCTCCACCGCGCTAATATCTCGGAGGAGCGTAGATACATTGAGCTTGGCTCAAAAGGAATCAACCGCATTGTAGCAACTCTATCAGCAGATGAATACTCTATCAATGGTCGCTCAGCACACAAAGAGGAGTTTGTGACATGTGGCGGAGTGGCTGTAGGCTGCATCAATCCCGCAACGATGGAGTCGAGAGATTGCCCAAACCTATTTCTTGCTGGCGAGATGGTCGATGTGGATGCAATCACAGGCGGCTACAACCTACAAGCAGCATGGAGCATGGCATACGTTGCTGCACAAAATATTAGCTACCTTTTTATGCGTTAACCATGTAATCTCCCACTGCCTCCCGCGGGTGCGTACCTTTCTTGCTTTCTGTGCGCTTCTTGCTTCTTGCTTCTTGCTGTGCGCTTCGGACTGCCTCCGGCGGGCGGGAACAAGCACCCCCGCGGGTGCGTCCCATTGCGCTTTGGGCTTAGAGATTGCATCTCTAAGATTATAAAGAGCAACGAGTTGCCGCAAATAAATTTGCACAACACCTTGCTCTTTATAATTTTTAAATGCCTATGGCATTTAAACCCAAATCGAGGTTCACCTCGCTGATGTGGTGATGGCAACCATAGGTTGACACGCAAGAGATCTATTATGAGGAGCGTTGAAAGTTCACTTTCAAAAGTCCCTCATAATAGATCTCTTGCGAAGGGGCAAAGCCCCCACCACATCAGTGCAACAAAAAAGTCAAAAACGAAGTTTTTGGATCCAAGCTTAGCTTGGTGCCCGCGCGGCACGAGCGCGATAAGCAGTCTTATTTCGCACGTTTGCCCTACTTATTTCTGCTCGTTTTCTTTCATTTAGAAATTAAATTATTATATTTGCATATTAAATGTAAAACAAGTGATAATGATTTATATATACGTTATAGTCGCGTTAGTCGTGGCATACCTTTGTGGTTCAATACCAAATGCAGTGTGGATAGGAAAAAGATTTTGGGGTATTGACGTTCGCGAGCATGGCAGCAAGAATGCTGGCTCCACCAATGTTCTCAGGGTATTAGGGCGCAAAGCGGCACTCCCTGTTTTTATTCTCGACATACTCAAAGGATTTGTTGCAGTCTCCGTAATGGGTCTACTACCCTACTTTGTGGCAGTTGACGAAAACACACTTACAACACTTAAGATCGCCTCAGTTTTTGTTGCTGTATTAGGTCACATCTTCCCTCTCTTCGCCGGGTTTAAGGGCGGCAAAGGAGTTGCCACGCTGGTTGGATCTATCGCAGCGCTACACCCGCCTCTTGTTCTGCTCTGCTTTGTGGTGTGGTTTGTGGTACTTGCCATCTCGCACTACGTATCACTCTCATCGATGGTTGCCGGGTGTCTCTTTCCAATCTTTACCCTGTTGCTTCCTTCAACCCGCGAGATAACACCCTTGGTGATCTTCTCAATTGTCACAGCCATACTTCTTATTATTACCCACCGCAAGAATATCAAACGCTTGACCGAGGGCACGGAGTCTAAAATATTTCTCAAACGCCCCAAAGAGGAGTAGGCAATTTAGAGTTTAGCAAAAGATATTTTTTATCTGCCTTACTCCAACTATTCACTCTAAATATTTGATTTTTACCATATTTTTACATATTTTTGTAAAAATACTAATCATACTTACGCTATGTTAAAAGAGAACCTCATCAAATTATACGAACAGAGTTTTCGTGACAATAGAGAGATGTCGGCTCTAACCGACTACTTCAGCAAGGAGAGCTACTCATACTACGAGCTCGCCAAACAGATAGCAAAAATCCACCTTTTATTCAAAAAGGCTGGAATTAAAAAGGGAGATAAAATCTCGCTTGTGGGTCGCAACGACACCCGCTGGTGTATCGGCTACCTATCGACAATTACCTATGGAGCAGTTATTGTACCAATCCTTCAAGACTTCAACACCACCGACATTGTTCACATAGTAAATCACTCCGAGAGCCGCTTGCTCTTTGCCGGTGACAACTACTGGGAGTCTATCGAAGAGGATCAAATCAAAGGTGTCGAGGCTGTAATCTCACTCACTGATTTCAATATCGCTTATGAGCGTAACGGCAAATCAATCACTAAGTTCCAACGCGAGATAACAAAAAACTACAGATCCAAATATCCTCGTGGCTTCAGCGCTACAGATATCAAATATGCAGATCTTCCAAACGACCACGTTTGTCTGCTAAACTACACCTCAGGAACCACAGGCTACTCGAAGGGTGTAATCCTTACGATCAACAACCTCACAGGCAACGTTGTTACAGCCATCAATTTCGAGAATCCCAACACAGGTCAACGCTACTTCCAACGAGGGGGTAGAGTCCTATCGTTCTTACCCTTGGCTCACGCCTACGGCTGTGCTTTTGACTTCCTAACCCAAATGGCTGTGGGCGGTCACGTCACCCTATTAGGCAAGATCCCAGCGGCGAAGATTCTACTTGGTGCGATGTCTGAGGTTCGCCCAACTGTAATCTGCTGTGTGCCACTTATTCTCGAAAAGGTATACCGCAAGCAGGTGTTACCACTACTTGAGAAGGGTCCTATGAGTTTTGCTGTTAAAATTCCACTCCTCAACACTGCCATATATGCTACAATCCGCAAGAAACTGTTGGATGCCTTTGGAGGTCAAGTATCAATATTTATCGTTGGCGGAGCACCAATGAATCAAGAGTCTGAAGCCTTCCTAATGAAGATTGGCTTCCCAATAACCATTGGTTACGGTATGACAGAGTGCGCACCGCTCATTAGCTTCACACCCGACGTAGGGTTTAAAGCAGGTTCGTGTGGCAAAGCTATCACCGAGCACCTTGAGGTGAAGATCGACTCTTTGGATCCAGCTAACACTCCTGGCGAGATCTTGGTCAGGGGAGAGCATGTGATGGTAGGCTACTACAAAAATGACAAAGATACTGCTGCAATATTCGACGACGAGGGTTGGCTCCACACTGGCGATATGGGTGTGATGGATCCCGACAATACGATCTATATTAGAGGTCGCTGCAAGACGATGATTCTGGGTTCAAATGGTCAAAACATCTACCCCGAACAGATTGAGGATAGACTCAATAACATGTATATGGTGAGCGAATCACTTATAATGGAGGATAATGGCAAGTTGGCAGCCCTAATTGTGCCCGACTACGAGGGAGCGCGCAACGAGGGAATCTCAAATGAAGGTCTCGAAAAGATTATGGAGGATAACCTCAAGCAACTCAACGCAAGTGTCTCGGCATTCGAGCGAGTTGCATCGGTTACGATCTACCCCAAAGAGTTTGAAAAGACTCCTAAACGCAGTATCAAACGCTTCCTCTACAACACATCGCTTCTCACAAAGTTAAGTAATAAAGAGTAACTATTAGAATCCGTTTAGGGGAGGGGGAGAGTTATATTGTCTCTCCTTGCACAATGCGCATAGCAATATGTGTGTGAGGGGTGCAAAAGGAGAAAGATGGAGTGATGAATCCTTAACAAATTAAATGAAAGTAATTTAATATGCCTAAATTTTTAATCATTAGACTAAGCTCTATTGGCGATATAATTCAATGCATGGGAATTGTTGGCGGCATACGTCAGCAGTTCCCATCTGCTGAGATCCACTGGATTGCTCGCTCTGATATGGCGGAGACGCTCTCGATAGATCCTCGTATCGACAAGGTGTGGAGCTTCAACAACCGCGAGGGCATTGGAGGATTACTTAAGTTATGCAACAAGCTAAAGAGCGAGGAGTATGACTATATCTATGATGCACATAGCAACATCCGCTCAAATATAATCAAGTTAAAATTGGGCAAACCTTTTAGCTCCGCCCCTCGCATAATTACACGAAGCAAGGAGCGACTCAAGCGCGCTCTGCTATTTGGCTTTGGCATAAATCGCTTTCCAAAACCATTTATTGGTGTAGAATCGTTCCGCAAACCTCTAAGCAAATGGGGAATAACAAAGTTCGACGACTCATTCGAGGGGTATAAATTCCCAGAGGCAATCACCACGAAGTTTGCGGGCTTTATTGGCAAAAATAGCATCACACTAATTCCTTCAGCAAATTGGGAGATGAAACGTTGGCCTGTCAACCATTGGCGTAGACTTATTGAACTTTTGCCCGAGTATCAATTTGTGGTTCTTGGAGGTCCCACCGACAGCTTCTGTAGCGATATCGCAGCAGCGGCACCCGAGAGAACAATCAATATGGCAGGCAAATCATCAATTATGGAATCAAGCTATATCGTTGCCATATCGAGAGTTGTGGTGAGTGGCGACACAGGTTTTCTGCACTCGGCAGATCTGCTTAAGGTTCCAGCACTTGCCCTTATGGGACCTACAGCCTTCGGATTCCCTGCACGCAAGAGCTCCGAGATTTTATCGCTCGATATGAAGTGCCGCCCCTGCACAAAAGATGGTCGAGGCAGATGCAAAGATTCGTTGTACCAACGCTGCTTGGTTGATATAACACCCGAGACAGTTGCCCAAAGAGTCCGAAAGATACTACCAATTGACTAAGATATAAAGATTTAAAATATAATGATTATCTTTGGGGGTGTTCTAACTTAACAAGATACAAACAAATTTCATGAGACAATATATTACACAATCGATAAAGGATAGCATCGCTCTCAAGGAGCAGCTGCTTGCATCACAAAACGACATGGCAACACTCGAAGCTGCGGGCAACCACCTTGCCGCACTCTTCGAGCGCGGTGGCAAGGTGCTTATATGTGGAAATGGGGGCAGCGCTTCGGACTCGCAACATATTGCGGCAGAGTTCGTTGGTCGATTTGTGGCTGAGCGTCGGGCACTTCCCGCTATAGCACTCACTACGGACACCTCAATTCTTACGGCAGTTGGCAACGACTTTGGTTTCGAGACAATCTTCGAACGCCAAGTTGCGGCTTTGGGTTCTCAGGGCGATATGCTTATCGGAATCACGACAAGTGGCAACTCCCAAAATGTTATTAGAGCTCTTAGACAAGCTAAGACCCAAGGCATGACCACTTTGGGTCTACTTGGCGGCAATGGTGGCGCAGCCCTACCACTGTGTGACTTCTCGATTGTCGTCGACTCCAAGGAGGCAGCGCGAGTTCAAGAGGTTCATATCTTGTGTGGTCATCTCCTTTGCGGTATCTCAGAACAACGCATCATAGCAGATGAATAGAGCAGTTCTACTTGACCGCGATGGAACAATCAATGTCGATTATGGATATCTCCACGACGCTTCTCAGTTAGAGTTTCTTCAAGGTGCTATTGAGGCACTCCAGAGACTACAGGAGAAGGGATATCTACTTATTATTATTACCAACCAATCAGGTATTGGTCGCGGATACTTCAATGAATCACAATATAGAGAGTTCAACGATGCACTACTTGCCACGCTAAAGAGCTATGGTGTTGAGATCACAGCCACTTTTATGTGCCCTCACTCACCATCGGACAACTGCAAATGCCGCAAACCATACCCCTACATGCCTCTCGAAGCTATCAAGAAGTTTGATATAGATCCCTCAACCTCCTATATGTTGGGCGATAAAGCCTCAGATGTAGAGTGTGGCGAAGCAGCAGGGCTCACCTCAAGATTAATTGAGCCGGGAAGAGATCTCCTATATTGGGCTAACGAGATTATAGAGAAACGATTATGAAGATCAAATTAAATAGATTAAACCAAGGTAGAGTATTAGTTGTCGGCGATCTGATGCTCGACACCTACCACATTGGCAGCGTTAAACGCATATCACCCGAAGCACCCGTCCCTGTAGTTCAGGTCAAACGCAGCTACAGCGTGTTGGGCGGCGCTGCTAATGTCGCGCGCAACCTTATCGGATTGGGTGTCACTCCATCGGTAGTTGGTGTTGTGGGTGACGATATCAACGGCAATATAGTACGAGAAATGTGCAAGGAGCTCAATATCGATTGCGCACTCTACAACTCCGCGGCACCCACAATTACTAAAACTCGAATTATTGGCAACGACCAACAGGTAGTTAGAATTGACTTCGAAGAAGATAATGCAACCTTAGCAGCTGAAGTAGAGACGGAACTTATAGCAACAATTAAGAGTCAAATTGAGAAGTGCGACGTTGTAATAATATCAGACTATGGCAAGGGTTTCTGCACCAACAGGCTTTGCCAAGCCACAATAGATACTGCTACACAACTCAACAAAAGAGTGATAGTGGATCCCAAAGGCACGCAGTGGCAGAAGTATAGCGGAGCGAGTGTGGTAACTCCCAATCTCAAGGAGTTATCGGATGTTGCGGGATGTGAAATCAAAAATGAGGATCTACAGATTGAGAGCATAGCAAACACTGCATTGAAGCAATATTCGCTTGACTCACTGCTTGTTACCCGCTCCGAGAAGGGAATGTCCTACGTTTCACACAATCAACAAATAGCAATTCCGACTCAAGCGCGGGAGGTATTCGATGTTTCGGGAGCAGGCGACACGGTTGTGGCAACTCTGTCAGCTGCATTAGCCGCGGGGTTCTCGATGAGTGACTCCATCTACCTGGCAAACAAGGCAGCCGGCGTGGTGGTTGGCAAAATGGGAACTTCACCAATACTCATCGAAGAGCTCAAACGCGAGATCGTCAACCAACAACAATCAAGCGATAAAATCGTTGCCCGAGAGTCCCTCAACGAACTTATGGAGAGTCTACGCAAACGCAATAAAAAGGTAGTATTTACCAACGGATGCTTCGATATTCTTCACCGCGGACACGTAACATATCTTGAAGAGACCAAATCTCATGGCGATATTTTAATCCTTGGACTCAACTCTGACAGCTCCGTAAAACGCCTCAAGGGTGAAGGACGACCAATCAACGACGAAGTGTCGAGAGCTACCGTAATGGCAGCACTTAGCAGTGTAGACTATGTGGTGATCTTTGATGAAGATACCCCTCTTGAACTCATCAAAACAGTACGCCCTGACATCTTGGCTAAAGGTGGCGACTACTCGATAGAGGGTATCGTTGGGCGAGAATATGCAGCCGAAACCATAGTCATACCATTTGTGGATGGATTTTCCACAACAAAAACAATTTTAAAAATAGCTGAAAAAGAGTAGTTTATAATTTAATTTAATAAAAACATCTCAAAATATTTGGTCGAGTCAAATATTCTCCATATATTTGCAGTCCGATAAGGCACCGTAGCTTAATTGAATAGAGCATCTGACTACGGATCAGAAGGTTCCAGGTTTGAGTCCTGGCGGTGTCACAAAATAGGTCTCCACAATGTGGAGACCTATTTTTCTGTATGGAGACCAGGGCAAACGCATGAAAATATTATTTCTTACTGCCTCCGGCGGGCGGGGATAGCACCCCCGCGGGTGCATACATTTCTTGCGCTTTGGGCTTAGAATCTGTTTAAATTTCTCTCATCTATTTTGCTAAGGATCTGTCACTTCGCTTTTCTCTCTTTGCACAGCGTTGCGTAGGCACCGCTATGCGCCTTATGCAAAGAGAGAAAATCAAAGCAACATCTCTCTTAGCAATTATAGCGAGAAAAACTTAAACAGATTCTTAAATGCCTATGGCATTTAAACCCAAAGCGAGGTTCAACCCGCTGACGTGGTGGTGGCAACCGTAGGTTGACACAGAAACATCTATTATGAGGAGCGTTGAAAGTTTACTTTCAAAAGCTCATCATAATAGATGTCTCGCTTGGGGCAAAGCCCCCACCACATCAGTGCAACAAAAAAGTCAAAAACGAAGTTTTTGGATCCAAGCTTAAGCTTGGTGCCCGCGCGGCACGAGCGCGATAAGCAATTTTTTCATACGATGGAGACCTATTTTCTGTATATTAAAGATATTCTCGCCCAAGGCTACAGCGTAAAGCGCAAACCGAAACGCATATTAAGATTTAATGGAAATTCCGTGCGAATGGTTGTTAGCTGCGTTGGAGTAAAGTAGTAGCGCAACTCAGGCTCTAAGTAGACTCCGAGCCACCTATTGATACTATATTGAGCACCCAAGGCGCCATCGGCTGAGAGGTGCCACAGATTCTCCTCGATAGGTGTTGAGTTCAACTTCGAAGATATAAGACGTTCGATTTGACCACCAGCACTTACGTATAGAGAAAAATTATTGGTGGTGTAGATATCGTAGTTGAGACGTAGGGGGATACCCAGAAGCTCTATCTTTTGAATCATGATTTGCGAAGAGTAGGTCATCTCAAGGTCCGAGACAAGGCGCGAGTATCCTACCCCACTCTCGACGCTCCACCTCTCGCCAATTCCATATGCAACGCTCATCGCCAAGGTTATTGGAGGGCGATGGTTTACACTCTTGGGTGAGTAGTGTCGGTTGGAGATCAGATTGAAGTACCCCGAAGGGGCATTGGCACAACCCGCCAAGTTGGGTGCAGCATCAGCAAGACCAGCGCTGATAGTACCAGTGGCAAAGGAGTTAGTTGTAGCACCCTCAGAGTAGAAAAGCGAAATATTGAGCGGTTTGCGAGCCTTTGGCAGTGCAAGAGAACTCTTCGTTGCTCTTGCCACAGTTCTTGCGCTATTAGGCTCTGTTGTGGCGCCCTCATCCTCCGCGGTGGCAACAACACTCTGCTTGGCTTGTTGGCTATCTTGCGGCTCTTGCGGCTCCTTTGTGAGGGCTGCTGCAACACCTACTACATCCCTCTGGTCGACACTCTCCTCCTTCACCACAGCAAAGTGCGCAAGGGGCTCTGAGAGGTCAATGGGCTCCAAAGCGATAGGCAGATCTTCAAGCTCAACGAACTCAGAGATTAACAAGGTTCCATATGGTTCAATCTTCTCCGAGGGGATAAACCAAATATTTATTGCAAGCGCAAGCGCTACTGCCGCCGCCACAGCTCCGCCCCAACGAGCAAGGGGCAATAGCAGCGCGAGAGGCTTGACCCCATCGAGCGACGCCTCAATCCTACGCCATGTTTGAGATGTGGGGGTCACCTCTACGCTCTCCAGTGAGCTGCGTAGCGACTTCTCAAAACTATCAAATTTCATTTTATTACTCATGTGACTCTATATAACTCTTAATCTTTGTTGCTAATAATCTCTTTGCGCGTAACAGCTGCGAAGATGAACTCTTCTCGTTGATACCCAACTCCTGAGCTATCTCACGGTGAGAATACTCCTCAAAACAGAAGAGGTTAAGCACCGTTCTATAGCCCTCGGGGAGCTCTGCAATCATATTGAGCAAAACTGCCGGGGGAATTGTCTCGACATTTGAGCTCTCATCGCAGCTCAGCTCCGCTGCACTTTCGATTGAGTCGACCATAACTGTCTGTTTGTTGCGCCGACGGAGAAACTCCAACGAACAATTGACAACAATACGACACATCCAAGCTCGCAAAGAACCCTCACCACGATAGTTAAACCTCTTGATAGAGGCAAAGATCTTAAGAAAGGCATCGTGAAGAATATCCTCGGCAACACTTCGCTCGCCAACATATCGCACAGCTATCGCCAAAAGCATAGATGCGTGGAGATCATAGAGTTCGCGTTGTGCCTCTCGATCTCCGCTCTTCAGCTCATCAATCAATATCTCATCTATGCTCTTCATTGTTTTTATTCACTTTACAGGAGACCCTGAAAAATTAAAATTTCGGGGTCTACACTCTTCCTTTCACTCTGTTTGGCGGGTTCACACATATATAATGCGAGAGGGCACAAAATACTGCATAATATTTTTTTTATTTTGCATGCAGTATTTCTACACTCTTTACGTTTATAGAGTAGCCAAGAGGCAAAGATATAAACTATATTGAATATTATTAACAAACCTAATTAAAAATTTACACAATGAAACACCCATTTTTGTTAACACTACTTTTAAGCGTTTTCACCCTTACGTCATGTAACAGCGACAGCGACTCTCCAGAGCCAGGAACATATCCAGATAGTGCTGCATATGTTGTAACACAGATCACTCAAAATTTGGAAGATGAGACTGCCGAGGAGTATATCTTCTTGACTGACAAAGGCGACAAACTATTTTTGGTAGACAACCAGCTTGCAGGAGATTACGAATTTGCAGACCTTAGTCGCATTATTATCTACTTTGCTATCATTGAGGACTACAGCAAAGAGGGCAACGAGGAGCTTGAGGGAGCAGCCTACGATTGCGACTATGGTGTACGTCTGTTCAGCCTCAACGAGGTTCTTTCGAGCGAAACAGCAATAGTAACAACAGAGGAGGAGAGCGATGCAATCGCTGACCACGCAATCTCTTACATCTACAACAGCATTAGCGTTGATGAGAACTACATCAACTTGGCAGCAGGTCTTCGCTACGACAAACTCGCAAACATCAAACTCTACTTGGTTGAGAATCTGTCGACCGACCCAGAGGAGAGCGAGGAGGGATTCCTCAACTTGGAGCTTCGCTACGACCGTGGCACAGATGAGGCTATGGGATCGACCTACGACCAATATATCAGTCTAAGTTTAGCTGACTTCAAGGAGCGTTTAGAGGATATGGATGGTATCATCCTACGCGCTGTAACACTCTCAAGTGGCACAATCAACATCAAACTTGAGAAGTCGGAGACAAAAAGCCGCGTCAGCACAACAAGAGGCGAGACTCTTTAATCTCCACTGAACCTGGTGTAAGAGTGATATTGTTAAAAACCGCTTAAGAGAGCGTTGCTGAGCGACGAAATCTCAAGATCGGAGCAAAACACGATCTTTGATTTTGCAACGATCTACCAAAACCAAAACCAGACCTTACCTCTTACACAGGGTAGACGCATGGAAAGCACCAGCTTACTGTTCGCTTTCATACACACATCGAACCAACTATACACATCTCAAAAGGGTACTTTTCATGCGTTGCCCACCACATATAATTTGCCCTTCCAAGTCTACACAAATGTAACTTGGAAGGACAATTATTATTAGAGTGGGTAGCAGGGTAAACGCACAAAAAAGCTGCTTATCGCGCTCGTGCCGCGCGGGCACCAAGCTTAGCTTAGATCCAAAAACTTTGTTTTTGACTTTTTTGTTGCGCTGATGTGGTGGGGGCTTTGCCCCTTCGCAAGAGATCTATTATGAGGAGCTTTTGAAAGTTCACTTTCAAAAGCTCCTCATAATAGATCTCTTGCGTGTCAACCCTACGGTTGCCACCACCACATCAGTGAGGTGAACCTCGATTTGGGTTTAAATGCCGTAGGCATTTAAAAATTATAAAGACCAAGGAGTTGTGCAAATTTATTTGCGGCAACTCCTTGGTCTTTATAATCTTAGAGATGCAATCTCTAAGCCCAAAGCGCAATGATACGCACCCGCGGGGGTGCTTGTTCCCGCCCGCCGGAGGCAGTAATAAATAATATTTTTCGTGCATTTGCCCTGATTGTAAATACTAAATAATAAAGCATATAATTATAATTAACATATTAAAATATCACACCCCTACTAATACTCTACGTCAGACCATCCCAAAGAGCATATATACATATCGACAATAATTTAACATATCAACAATTCAGGAAAACTGATTTCGGTACAAAACTCAAGACACAAAACACTAATATACAATATTTTAGAAATACACCTAAGACAATTTGCACATTCTGTTGAATGTTTTGTTGAATTGTATAGCCATGGGTTATCATTTTCTATACCTTTGATTCTACAAAATCAGCCTCTAAATTATTTAAGAGGCTTCGCTACAAACACAAAGAAAAGATGAGAATTAATATCAGAATAGCTGCACTCGCACTATTATGCTCTTTGATATCAACAAGCGGTTTTGCTGCAAATGATAAACTTGAAGTTACGTCAACAGCAATTCAAAATTCGACTGATTATCCAATATATTATTCGGACTGCGAAGTTATCGAAAAAAAAGAGGAGAAGCAAACCTTAAAGGTTGTAAAGAGGCGACCCGCTATGGCGATTAAGACAAATCTATTGTATGATCTACTCTTGACCCCCAACCTTGAGATCGATATCCCCATGGGATCTACATTTAGTTTTAGTAGCGAGCTGGGTCGCGGGTGGTGGCGAAAGGAGATGACAAGATGTTGGCAAATACTCTATGGTAGCGCCGAACTACGTTGTTGGTTGGGCAACCGCACCAAGAGGGAGAGGTTGACAGGATGGTTCATAGGTGCATTCGCAAATTGCGGAATATGCGATTTCCAGTTTGCCGACACCTATGGTGTGCAGAGCGAGTTCTACATTGCAGCGGGAGTCTCGACAGGATATAGCCTAAAGATCTCGAAACGCTGCCTAATGGAGTTTTCAATGGGAGCTGGATATATCGACAACGAATATCAGAAGTATTGGGTTGAGAACAACGAAACACTCATTGAGGATGGATTGGCGATGCGTAGGCAAGCCTTTATGCCACTCAAAGCAAAGATCTCACTGGGATGGTTGCTCTACAACAAAAAAAGATAATAACGAATTAGAGGGAAGCAGAACTCTCACTTATAATATATAGATGAAAAGTGTAAAACTCATAGCGGTGCTTTGTACCACATTATTGACTATCTGGGCATGTGACACCCGTTGTGACATTCACTCAGAGGGGGGCACTTGGGTAGTTGTGAATTTCGATTGGAGCGACCTTGAGAAGACCCCCAACGGCGCAACAGCTCTCTTCTACCCGCAGACCCGCTCGGTGTTAAGCCCCTCATATTTGAGCACTAATTACCAGCAAGATAAGATATTTGTAAAGAGAGATTTCTACAATGTATTGGTGATGAACGAGACAACAAGCAGCCACGCTAATATGACATTTTCGAACAAAAGCAGCTACGACGAGTTCGCAGCTCGACTAACAGACCTAAATGTCACAATAGACAACTATGATCAGACATTTAGTTGTAGTGGCGAGCCCGACATTCTCACCGTTGAGAGGTACACAGGGTTGGAGGTAACGCGCGAAAGTGTTATCAATGGCGAGAGCTACGAGATGACCTTCGCGCCAAAACAGATCACCAAGAATCTTAGGGTCTTACTCTACCTAAGAGGTATCGACAACCTTGGATCATCATCGCAATCGGTGGTTATCGATGGGATGTCGAAGGGCATATTTATAAATAGCGGAGAGAGCACTGGCGAGCAGACGAGTCACCACATCGGATTTTTAAATGGTGTACTGGATGATGAAACGGGCGATAGTGGCTACTTATATGGAAGTATCAACTGCTTTGGAACTATTGACAATGCAACGAATAAAGTCAAGGTTATACTCAATCTCCGCGACGAGAGCACCTTCGAGATAGAGTATGATGCTTCGGGCAAGATCTACTCAGATAGCGACAACGAGTCACAACTCTACTTAGAGATCTACGATGAAGCGCTCAGCTCGGAGGGGCAAAAGGTAGGATTTCAACTCCCCGAAGTTGAGGCACCTAATGACGACAACAATGACTCAGGAGGTTTTGGGGCAAGCGTCGACGACTGGGGCAATGAGGAGGATGTACCCGTGACGGCTAATTAAACGAGAAAAAAGAAAACTTTGCGAATATAAAATACAATATTATGAATAGATTACAATCAATATTAGCACTGCTTACCCTGACGCTGCTCACCTCATGTGACACGCGCGAGGAGGGCGTTGCAGCAGCACCACAAGCAGAATCTATCAACTTTGCAACCTCTATCACCTCGACCAGCAGCAAGGGTATGGTAGTAGGCTCTGGTGACGAACTTATTGGTGGTGGCTACACCAATATTAAACTGACAGGCTTTGGCGTCTTTGCATTCCAGACCCTCCACGAAGAGTGGCTCGATGTGGAGAGTCTATCGACCACCACTCCCGATTTTATGTACAACCAAGAGATCTGGTACGACGACGACTCATGGAAATACTCACCCATTAAATATTGGGCTGGCGAAACCAACACACTTGAGGATGCTTTCAAATATACATTCTTCGCCTACGCACCCTACCAAAGTTCTCAGACCACCACAAATGGCTGCATCTTTAGCTCAAACGACAAAGCAGGTCGACCAACTATCGACTTTACGATCGCCGAATCGGCATTCAATATGGTAGATCTGGTCACCGATTCCCGCGTTGACCAAACCAAGTGGGGAGCAGACGTAGATTTCGAGATGACTCACCAACTGGCACGAGTTAGCTTCTCGGCAAAATGCGCGATGGAGGAGCCAACATCATATATCGTGGTAAACTCTATGAAGTTCCTCGTTGACTATAGTCCAGCGCTCTACACCTCAGCACGCTTCAACTACTCTCTCGACTCAAAATATGGCGACTGGACAGGGCTAACTCCCGCCACCGAGGATTACTCATTTGACTCAATATTGAAACCAAGCGTCAAGGTGAGCTCCGAGGAGACACAACTTTTTCTCGACAATCACTACCTGTTCCTCCTACCCCCCAACGCAGAGGAGGGTGTGAGCGAGGAGTCATCATGCCGAGTCGAGATGCTACTTAATATATGTAGTGCCGATGGTACACTCCTCAAGGAGAATCAAACAGCCTCATTTAAGTTGCAAAAAGGCGCACTCAAACAGGGCAGCGCAACCAACTACTTGATAACCTACACCGATATTGACCCTATTGAGTCAACAGCAATCAAGTTTACCATTTCGGAGTGTGAGACACCTCTACCTTAGAGGCAGATAAGGTCAAACACAGATCAAACTTTGAGTTTTTTTTTACATAGTAAATCTATAAATACATACCATTAACATTTTATTTATTTTTTAATTATTAACATTTTTTGATTATGAAGAGATTAATCACTTCAGCTGCTCTAATGGCAGCGGTTGCGTTGAGTTCATGCTCAACAGAGACAGCGATGGTTCCTGAGGTTTCAGAATCAAACGCAATCAAGTTTAGCACTTTCTTGGATACAACAACCAAGGGAGCTGTGATGGATGATGCTGCACTTAGCGACAGCGGATTCGGTGTATTCGGTTACTATACCGAAGGTTTAAATTGGAGCGAGGCTGGCGGCAGCTCTGCACCAGACTTTATGTTCAACCAATCAGTTACAAAATCTGGTAGCGCTTGGACCTACTCTCCAACCAAATTCTGGTCGAATGTACTCTACGACAACTACACATTCTTTGCTTACGCTCCATACGCTGGCAACAATGGTGTTGAGGTCTACACATCAAACTCAGATGTAGATGCACCACGCATCAAATTTACTGTTAACTCTAACCCAGCTAAGATGGTTGACTTCGTAGCAGGTCAAGTTATCGATGCTGAGCAACTCTCTTATGGTGAGAACCAAACGACTGTTGAGACTCCAGAGGTTACATTCAACCTTAAGCACCAACTTTCACGTGTTAGCTTCACTGCAAAAACTAACATCGACGCTGAGGCTACAACTGTAGTTATCACAGGTATGGAGTTCCCTACAGGTGACCAATACAGCCTCTATGAGAATGGTATCTACACTTTTGATGCTGCAAACACTAACGACAACGACACAGACCACGATCAAGATGGTACATGGTCTTTTGCTGATGGTGACAAATTCACTGCTGGTACACTTGACTTGTCGAACATTCTTGCTAAGAACGCTGTTCAAATCACCAACAATTACTCTGTAACTGGTGTTGCAGTAGCTAATACTGATGATAGCTCAGCATCTCACGTATTCAACGGCGAGTACCTCTTCTTGCTTCCTCCAAATGGTGCAGAGGGTATGACAACCGAGGATAACATCATTGTGAATGTAACATATGATATCTACACTGCTGATGCAAGCTTGGCTGCTGGTTACTCTAAGTCTACAAAGACTGCAACTGTTGAGTTCCCAAATACAACTAACATCTTGAAGCAAGGTAAAGCTTACAACTTGCAACTTACAATCGACCTTACAGCTGTTGAGTTGTCAGCATCGACTGTTGAGTGGGACGATGATGATTACTCATCTAACACTGGCACAGACGAGCCTGTAACTAAGATTGATATCGACGAGCAGATCGCTACAGCTATCGGCGTTGGTAAATCTATAGATTTGAATGATTTCGTATTTGTAAACGAAGAGGCTACTTACCCAGAGGTTAAGTATGCAATCTGTGATGCTGAGGGTAACATCCAAGATGTAAATCCTATCTCTAATGATGGTGCAGTTATCGAGTTGGCTGACGGTGTAGTTACTGGCGTTAGCGGTGGCGATGCATACGTTTTGGCACAATCTACTAACCCAGATATCAACATTATTATTGGTATTCGCGTTAAGGGTGAGCTTACATGTTTGGAGATCACTAACGGTAGAATGTATATTCTAACTGAAAGAACTTACAACTTTGAGAGCACATACGATACTGGCTTGTATATCGAGTCTCCAGTAGCAGGTAGCCGCGTATGGACAATTGAGGATCCAGACAAAACTGGCTCTACAATCAAGAACAACAGCGGTATCGGATTCTTCACCGCAGGTACTACTCCTGGTACAGTTACAGTAAAACTCTCAATCACTGGTGCATACACAGGTAAAGTTTACGAGGCAGAGCCATACGTAATTAATGTTGACAACGACATCGAGTCAATCGCAATCTCAGCAGCTGATGCTGAGGGTGGTGCAATGGTAGATGGAGCGTCACTCACTATGGACTTTGAAGAGGTTTCTTCATACTCGTATACACTTAGCTCAGTAGTTATGCCAGATGACCCAGATAACACTGAGGGATACAGCGATCCTACTTACTCTATCAATTCTGCATCTGTAGGTGCTGAGAATATCTCAATCGTAGGTAATGTTGTTACAATCTCTGGTCCTTGCTATGCTGTTATCGATGTTTCTGCTAAAGGTAACCAAAGTCAGGCGGTAGTTACTGATCAATTCGCTTACACATTCGTTCAAACTGAGCCTGAGTTCCGTTTAGAGGCTGGAGCTATCTCTGGATCTTATGCTCAATCTGACTTGAATGTTTCTGACGGTATAATCCCCATCTACTACATCGACTTAGATGACGTTTGTGTTGTTCCTGACAGCGTAACTATGGGTGTTCAGGGTGAGGCGTATGGTACCTGGACATATACATATATCAAGTGGGAGGTTACTAACCAAAGTCCTGACGGTTACGTTGATGTAGCATCTATTAGCATAAACAACGACTTGAACTTCTACAGAAGCGGAAGCTTTACACTTGTAGGTACACTTGTAACAGAGACATACACTGGCTTAAAAGGCAACTTCTTCCTTTCTACAGTCGTATCTTCAACTTCGGATTACGATCCAATCTCTACCGATATTGTATACAATAAATAGTTTTATCAATATCA
Organism: Rikenellaceae bacterium; assembly: GCA_044433965.1. Lineage (GTDB taxonomy): Bacteria > Bacteroidota > Bacteroidia > Bacteroidales > Rikenellaceae > Alistipes. The sequence goes on from JAWXTF010000003.1 coordinate 57,143, forward strand.
GTTAATAGTACACAAGCTACAAGGGTTTGAACGCCCTTGTAGCTACAAAATTTAACAGGTATTCACCCGCGGGGTGCCAAGGTAAAAGCACGAAAAAGGGCTGTTTATCGCGTTCATGCTGCGTGGGCACTACCAGATCAGCGAGGTGAACCTCGATTTGGGTTTAAATGCCATAAGCATTTAAAAAATTATAAAGAGCAGGGAGTTGTGCAAATGAGTTTTCGTCAACCTGCGGTTGCCTCATCAGCGAGGTGAACCTCGATTTGGGTTTAAATGCCATAGGCATTTAAAAAATTATAAAGATCAAAGAGTTGTTCAAATTTATTTGTAACAACTCTTTGATCTTTATAATCTTATAGATGCAATCTCTAAGCCCAAAGCGCAATGGTACGCACCCGCGGAGGTGCTATCTCCGCCCGCCGGAGGCAGTCCGAAGCGCACAGAAAAAAGCGCACAGAAAAAAGCGCACAGAAAGAAGCAAACCAGCCAGCGCCACAAAAAAAATTCTACTTACCGCGGCGTGCAGAGAGAGTTGCCGCACGTTTGTTATGAGCAATAACCTTGATAGCTTTTTGCATCACAGAAAACTCGAAGGGGCTTTCACCAAGCAATTCGCCATCTACTTCGAGCGATATCTCGGGTGTTGATTCAACCCTAATCTTTGCTCCCCGCTGTTGGAGTATGTGACCAATGCGGTAGATACCTCCATCGAAGAGGTAGTGAGTACGAAACATTATGTGCCAAAAGTGGATTGGGCGAAACAGCGACAAGTCGAGCTCACCATCGTCGACCACAGCATTGGGCAATTGTTTCATACCTCCAACATTGTAGCTACCAATACCTATAGCCAGGCTCATTAATAGATCGTTCCAAACAAGTTTATCATCAATCCACACCTTGATACCTGTTGGTTTATACTTAAAGAATGAGCGAATAAAGTTAGCTATCTGACGCACTCTTCCTGTTCTTCCTTTGTTGTGGATATGTTTGAGACGCTTTAGAGCAAAGGTGTTGAAGCCCATTCCGGCAGCATTGGCGAAGTAGCGCGTTTGACTATAATGCGACTCCTCGTAGGAGACCACACCCACATCTTGGAGGTATGTGTAGCCCCTCTTTATCACCTTAATCGCCTTATCGATTCTAATTGGCACTCCAGCACTTCGAGCCCAGTTGTTGACACTACCCACAGCTATCACACCTATTGTCACCTCTTTTGGCTCAACACATTGCTGGATGAAGAGACCATTGATAACTTCGTGAATTGTACCATCTCCACCAACAATTAAGAGCTTACGGTAACCCTGCTTAATAGCGGTTACCGTAAGCTCTACAGCGTGAAATTTATGTTCGGTAAATAGAGGCTCATATTTGATGTTCTCATCGCGAAGAAGCCTTGAGATTTGAGGATACTCCTCCAAACCTCTACCTGAGCCTGCCTGAGGGTTGACAATTACCAACCACGCCTGAATATCTACCTCACCCATCCTCTATTTTTGGGGTGCGTTAGTGATCGTATGTTTCAAGAAGTCGTAGAACTTCTCGACAGATGCAATCTCAACCTTCTCATCTGGTGAGTGTGGATAACGAATTGTTGGTCCAAATGAGATCATATCGAGTCCTGGATAGTTTGTGCTGATAATTCCGCACTCCAAGCCAGCATGGATCGCTGTCACCTTAGGCTCTACACCATATAGTTCACTGTATGATGCGACCATTGTTTTGAGAATTGGCGACTCCATATTTGGATTCCAGCCATCATACGAACCTGAGCTAACAACGTCAGCATCGGCAAGCTCAAATACCGAAGCGATAGCATCTGCCAAAGCCTCTTTCTCGCTGCGAAGTGAGCTACGTAGCAAGCACTGAACAGTAACTGTTGAGCCATCCGACACCACTCGGGCAAGATTCGAAGATGTTTGAACCAAACCGTGCATCGATGTTGACATCTTCACTACTCCATCGGGGCAACCCACTACAGACCATACCAAGCAAGCAGCAGCATCTTCATCCATCATCTCCTCGGGCACATCGACCTGAGTGGCACTGATCGAGATTGAATCTTCGACACCTTCAAACTCTGTAATGATATCAGCCTCATAGCTCTTAAGAGCCTTGTGGAATGCCTCAACATCCTCCTCGTGAACCAATACCACAGCTTCGGTCTCACGTGGGATAGCATTGCGAAGTCCACCACCATCTACCGAGCAGAGCAACATATCGACATCTACTGCCGAAGAGCGCAAGAAACGGAAGAGTATCTTGTTAGAGTTTGCTCTTTGGCAAACGATTTGTATTCCTGAGTGACCACCCTTAAGACCCTTAACTTCGATCTTAAATGCACAATAGTCGGTGTCGGGAGTTGGACAGCTCTCATATTCGAATGTTGCGGTTACGTCGGTACCACCTGCACAACCAACAAAGAGCTCACCTTCGTCCTCAGAGTCGAGATTGAGAAGGATATCACCCTTTAGAAGACCACCCTTTAGACCATTTGCACCATCCATGCCAGTCTCCTCGGTTGCAGTGAATAGAGCCTCCAATTCGCCGTGGATCAACTCTTCGTCTTCGAGCACTGCAAGGATTGCAGCGACACCAATTCCGTTGTCAGCACCAAGCGTAGTGCCGTTTGCAGTTACCCACTCGCCATCGATATAACCCTCTATGGCATCTTTCTCGAAGTCAAACTCCTTGTCATTGTTCTTTTGTGGAACCATATCGAGGTGAGCCTGCATGATTAGACCCTTGCGTGACTCCATACCTGGAGTTGCTGCCTTGTGGATATAGACGTTATGAGCATCATCTTCTACACACTCCAACCCCTTGGAGGCTGCAAAATCTTTTACATATTGACGGATAGTCTCCTCGTGGTATGATGGACGTGGACACTTCATAATCTCAACGAAGTGCTTCCAAACTGCTTTGGGATTTAAAGCTTCAAAATTCTTATTCATAATCTTCTTTTTATTATTTTGGGTTATTTTCTTCTCTTGTTTTTCGTTGCTCGGCACGCTCCTGATCTCGCTGCTCACCTCTCTCAAAGGCATTGACAATATCCTTGACAAGTGGGTGGCGGATAATATCTCGCGTATCGAAGTCGATAAGTGCTATATGTTTGACATCTCGCAAATTATCCATCGCCTTAATCAATCCACTATCGCTCCGCCGAGGAAGATCAATCTGCGTAACATCGCCCGTCACTATAAATTTGGCGTGGCGCCCCATACGGGTGAGAAACATCTTGATTTGCGACAATGTTGTATTTTGAGCCTCATCGAGAATCACAAAGGCATTGTCGAGCGTGCGACCACGCATGTAGGCAAGTGGCGCTATCTGCACGGTTCCCTCCTCCATATACTTTTGCAACTTCGAAGGAGGTATCATATCGTTAAGAGCGTCGTAGAGCGGTTGCAGATATGGATCCAACTTCTCTTTGAGGTCACCTGGCAGAAAGCCAAGCTTTTCGCCAGCCTCAACCGCTGGTCGAGTCAATATAATACGCTTCACCTCGCGCTCCTTCAGAGCCCTCACGGCAAGCGCAATTGCGGTGTAGGTCTTACCCGAACCCGCAGGTCCTGTGGCAAAGAGAAGATCACACTTTTGGTAGCTGTCAACAAGTCGTTGTTGGTTGTGGGTGCGAGCACGGATTATGTTGCCATTGTTACCATAGACAATCACATCTTTGTCGACTCGTGCCTCAACCTCGATCTTACCACCAGAAAAGGCTTGCGAGACCACCTCCGAGGAGATATGACCATACTTTTGATAGTATGCCACAAGACCTTCCAACTGCTTCTCGAACCGCTCTTGCTCTGCTTCGGAGCCAATCAATTTGAGACTTCCACCGCGAGCAATAATCTTGAGGTGGGGGTGCATCTCCTTGATCTGTTCCAAGTAGACGTTTTGTGCTCCATATAATTCTCGTGGGTCGACCCCTTCGAGTATAATCTCCTTTGCTACTTCACTCATTGGCTATCGACGTTTAGAATCTGTAACCTACAGAGGCACTAAAGGTGTTTGCACGAACATCATATTTCGAAGGGACATTCTCTCCAAAAAATGAGTTAAATGGAGTCGACGACTTGAATTGACCATTGAAACGCACATCGAAAGTCAACTTCACGATATTGAGCCCCAAACCTATGGTGTAGCCAATACTCGATTTTACAGCATCTAAATCCTCCTTTGTGCCATTAGTGTAGTTTGCTTCAGCCTTGTTGTAGAGCATAAACGAAGGACCAACCTTCACTCTAATTGGGATAATAGGAAAAACGGGAATCGATGCCATTATAGGAATCTCGATAGAGTTGCTAATGACATCACCCTTATTGCCATCTTCGTTTATAAAGGTCATTTTGTTGTTTACCCACAAGCCTTCCGCCTCGACTCCTACGCCAAGAATAGGCACCTCGGCACCGACTGAGATACCTGCTTGGTAGCCATATTCGCTACGTGCTTTGAGTGCCTCTGATGTACCTACGGTTGAGATATTGGCTCCAGCTTTAACGCCATAATAGAATTGTGCATTTGCATTGATAGTTGCTAAAATTGTCAAAATTGAGGCAACTGCAAAAATTTTGGATAATCTTTTCATAATTACTAAAAACAGTTTAATAAGGTCAAAGTTAATATTTTTTATTGTAAACTCCTCTTTTTTACTGCATATATTTTGCAAAACTTTCATCTTAGCCAAAAAAGAACTATCTTTGCACCTTTAATATATAATTATAAGATAAGCATTATAAGATAAAATATGGGATTAGTAGCAATTGTTGGCCGACCAAATGTTGGCAAAAGTACACTTTTTAACCGTCTAATTGGCGAGCGTAAAGCGATAGTTGACTCTACCGCAGGTACCACTCGTGACCGCCACTACGGCACAAGTGACTGGTGCGGCACTGAATTTTCGGTTATCGACACTGGTGGATACACCGTCAACTCAGACGATGTGTTCGAGGATGAGATCCGCCGCCAGGTGCTTCTGGCAATCGAAGAGGCTGACGTCATTCTATTCCTTGTAGAGGTGATGACCGGTGTTACCGACCTCGACATGATGATGGCGGATATTCTACGCCGTGCCTCGAAGAGAGTAATTTTGGTCTGCAACAAGATCGACAACAACGACCAACTCTACCTGGCTCAAGAGTTCTACTCACTGGGTTTGGGTGACGAGCTATTCTGCATCTCGTCGATGAGCGGTAGCGGTACTGGCGATCTTTTGGATGCTGTGGTGAAGGCACTACCCGAGGAGGTTGAGAATGACTACGATGATTCCCTCCCACACATCACCATCGTGGGACGCCCCAACGTAGGTAAATCTTCGATGACAAACGCACTATTGAGCCAAGAGCGCAATATCGTGACTCCAATAGCAGGTACCACTCGCGACTCAATCCACACTCGCTACAATAAATTTGGCATGGACTTCTACTTGGTCGACACCGCCGGTATGCGTCGCAAGAACCGAGAGATGGAGGATTTGGAGTTCTACTCTGTGATGCGCTCTATTCGCGCCATTGAGTCGTCAGATGTGTGTGTATTGATGCTCGACGCCCGCCAAGGATTAGAGCAACAAGATCTCAACATCCACAACCTTATCGTCAAAAACCGCAAGGGTTGTGTTATTGTGGTCAACAAGTGGGATCTTATCGAGAAGGATAGTAACACAATGAAGGTATGGCGCGAGCAATTGGAGCGTAAATTGGCACCATTCAACGACATTCCTATTATCTTCACTTCGGTACTAAACAAGCAGCGTATATTGGAGGTGCTACAGACAGCAATCCGCGTGTTCCAAAGTCGCAAGCGACGTGTGGCAACCCACGAACTCAACGAGTTCTTCTTGCCAATTATCGAGAACTACCCACCACCTGCAACAAAGGGTAAATATATCAAGATCAAATTTGTGACGCAGCTACCAACGCCAACTCCACAATTTGCATTCTTTGTGAATCTACCACAATATATCAAGGATCCATATCGCCGTTTCTTGGAGAATAAGCTGCGTAATGAGTGGGATTTCTCGGGAGTACCTATTCAGATCTACTTCCGCCAAAAATAGACACCTAAAATAAAAGTATGCATCTATAGAGATAACTTCTCTTTGGATGCATACTCCCTATATGGTTTTAGGGAACACTATTTGATCTATGATTGTCAAATTCAAAAACATTACACTATGTCACTATTACTAATTATTTTTGGACTCGCCTCGGGATGTCTATTATCTGTGCTTGTAGGTTTTATTGGTAGCGGTCGCAACATTGGATTTGGATGGGCCTTCTTTCTTAGTCTTGTATTCACTCCTCTCATAGGTCTTATAGTCACACTTTTGTCAGATCCAAAGCCCTACTATTCGGAGCGTCGATGGGGATGCTTAGGCTCTACAATCGGTATCATCACTGCATTTATATTGATTAGTCTCTTAGGACTATTCTCTCTACTCCTTCTTATTTAACTATAACCATTGTACTATGATCGTTTACACATTCAGAATGCTTAGTGACGAAAATGATCACTTTGTGCGCGACTACGAAGTACCCTCAACACTCACGCTACTTGAACTACATGAGTTTATTATCGACACCTTAGAGTATGATCAGTGCATGACCTCCTTCTTTACGGCTGACTCGAAATGGGAAAAGATAGAAGAGTTCACCACAGTCTATATGGGCTTTGAGCCCTCCAGCGAGGAGAATGTTCCGCGCTCGATGGATAGTGTTGCACTTTGCGATATACTCAGCCATATGCACGATAGATTGATCTACAACTTTGATCTATTTGTTTCGCGTGCCTACTATCTCGAACTAATAGACGCCAAAGAGGTCAATGACCCCCACCGCTATCCCCGTGAGAGCTTCGCTCATGCCACTCCCCCAGATCAATACGATCCATATGACTCAGAAGAAGATGGCTCAATCTTCGATGAGATGATGGATGATTTTTGTGGGTTTGACGGAAAGGACGACAATTATGAGGACGAATACTAAGGAGCTTATTGTAGTTGTAGGAGCTACAGGCTCGGGAAAGACATCACTTAGCATTAAGTTAGCACAAAGGTTCAATGCCCCTATTATCTCTACCGACTCTCGCCAACTATACCGAGGTATGCCCATTGGTACAGCGCAGCCAACTGCCGAAGAGTTAGCAGCAGCCGAGCACCACTTTATCGCTTGCCGCAATATAGACGAAGAGTTCAACTGTGGAGCATACGAGCAAGCAGCATTGGAACGCCTCGAAGAGCTCTTTAAGGATCATGACAGGGTTATTGCCGTAGGCGGTTCTGGACTCTACATCAAAGCACTCTGTGAAGGTCTCGACACCCTACCTCCTGTGAGTGATGAACTACGCACTTCACTACGCACAAGGCTCTCAGAGGAGGGTCTTGAGGCTCTTACTGAGCAACTACGCATGCTCGACCCCGCTTTCTACGAGGCTGTAGATCGCCAAAATCCATCGAGAGTATTGCGAGCATTGGAGGTTATCCTCAGCAGCGGACGCCCCTACTCCGAACAGCGCCAAGGGCGGAGTGCTCAACGTACATTCAAGATTATAAAGGTAGGCATAGACATGGAACGCAAGAGCCTCTACGAACGCATAAATCACCGTGTCGACATTATGGTGGAGCAAGGATTAGAACAAGAGGCACGCAACCTCTTTGAATTCCGCACATTAAACTCACTACAAACTGTAGGCTACCGCGAATTTTTTGATTACTTCGACGGAGTGGTAAGCTACGAGGAGGCAATAGAACTTATCAAACGCAACTCTCGCCGCTATGCTAAACGTCAAATGACATGGTTTAGACGCGATGAGCAGATTGAATGGTTTCCATCTCCCGATGCTTTTCCATCTGTTATTGAGTATATTTTATCCAAGGCAAACGCCTAAAAAATCAGGACAAACGCACGAAAAGTATTATTTCTTACTGCCTCCGGCGGGTGCATACCTTACTTCTTTCTGTGCGCTTGCTTGCTTCTTTCTGTGCGCTTCGGACTGCCTCCGGCGGGCGGGGATAGCACCCCCGCGAGTGCGTACTTTCTTGCGCTTTGGGCTTAGAGATTACATCTCTAAGATTATAAAGAGCAGGGAGTTGTTACAAATAAATTTGAACAACTCCCTGCTCTTTATAATTTTTTAAATGCCTATGGCATTTAAACCCAAATCGAGGTTCACCTCGCTGAGGTGGTGGTGGCAACCATAGGTTGACACAGAGCAGTGCAATACAAAAGTCAAAAACGACAATTTTGGATCCAAGCTTAAGCTTGGTGCCCGCGCGGCACGAGCGCGATAAGCAGTTTTTTTCGTGCGTTTACCCCGTATATTTTATCAAATAGGACATAATTATCCAACAATAATAGTTATCTTTGTAGTTTAAAACTTATTAAATCAATTATAACAATGAAAAAATTATTTCTAACACTATGTGCTGCTGCCGTATCGATGGCTGCCATCGCTGATGAAGGTATGTGGTTGCTGCCATACCTAAAAAAGATGAATATTGAAGAGATGCAAAAGATGGGTTTGGAGCTCACAGCCGAGGATATATACTCTGTTGATGAGAGCTCTCTCAAGGATGCTATTGTGATCTTTGGTGGTGGCTGCACAGGAGAGATTGTCTCTCCTAATGGTCTACTCTTCACCAACCACCACTGTGGCTACGGCTCTATTCAGGCGCTCTCTTCAGTTGGTGCCGACTATCTACAAGATGGCTACTGGGCAATGAGCAACGAGGAGGAGCTACCCGCACCAGGTCTTTCAGTAAAGTTTATTCGTCAAATCGTCGATGTAACTCCCGATATTGTTGGCAATGTACCCAACATCGCATTGGAGGAGGAGCGCAACAAGATCGTAGAGAAAAATATTGAGGCACTCAAGAAAGAGTATCAAAAGAAGAACAAAGGCATGGTAGTAGGTGTTACTCCATTCTTTGGTGGCAACCAATACTTCTTGTTTGTAATGGAGCAATACGATGATGTCCGTTTGGTGGGAACACCTCCAACATCTATCGGTAAATTTGGTGGTGAGACCGACAACTGGATGTGGCCACGTCACACCGGAGACTTCTCCATCTTCCGTGTCTATGCAGGCGAAGATAACCGTCCTGCTGCCTACTCTCCCGAGAATGTGCCCTACCAAGCTGATGAGTACCTCAAGATCTCTACTGCTGGTACCGAGGTAGGTGATTTCGCTATGATTATGGGCTTCCCAGGTTCAACACAACGTTTTATGACCTCCTTCGAGATCGATTATATGTTGGAGGTAACCAACCCACAACGCATCTCTATCCGTGGCGAGCGCCAAGAGATCCTGATGGAGGATATGATGGCAAGCGACAAGGTGCGTATTCAATATGCATCGAAGTATGCAAGTTCATCGAACTATTGGAAGAATGCAATTGGCATGTCTCGCGGTCTCAAGAAGCTTGATGTAAAGTCTCAGAAGGAGGCTCAAGAGGCTTCATACCAGACGTGGGCAGCAACAAACACACTTCCACAGGAGCGTTTGGTCGATGCTCTCTCACTTATCGAGAGCGGCGTAAAAGAGGGCTGGGATGCAGGTGCTTCATACGAATATTTGATCGAGGCTATCTACCGTGCCGTAGAGATCAACTCTATAGCTAACACAGCCTCTCGCATTGCAGATGGCAAGAAAAAGGTTAAGGCAGAGAGATTCGAGGCTCCATTTGCAGCATTCTACAAAGATTACAATGAGTCGACTGACCGCAAAGTTACAAAGCGCATGTTGGAGATGGCTCGAGAGAATGTTAAGAATCTTCCCTCAATCTTCGCTGATGTGATCGACGCTGAGTTTGATGGCAACATCGCAGCATATGTCGACTACCTCTACGACAACTCAGTTTTTGCTAATGAGCAAAAGGCTACATCGTTCACTACAAATTACGACCTTAAGACTCTGGAGGCAGATCCAGCAGTGATCCTATCCGAATCAGTAATGTCTAAGATCAAGGAGTTGGGCGAGGCTCGCAAGGCAAGCAACGCAAAGGTTGCTGAGGGACACCGCCTCTACATCGCAGGTCTAATGATGCAGAGTCCCGACAAAGCATGGGCATCAGATGCAAACTTCACTATCCGTTTGACCTATGGTCAGGTTCTACCCTACTCTCCTGCCGACGGTATACTCTACGAGCACCAAACAACACTCAAAGGTGTAATCGAAAAGGAGGATCCCACAAACCCTGTTGAGTTCACAGTGGATGATCGCCTCAAAGAGATCTACAACACTAAGGATTATGGTCCATATGCCGACAAAGATGGCAATATGCCTGTAGCATTCCTCTCAAATCTTGACATCACAGGAGGCAACTCAGGCTCTCCAATTATGAACAGCCGTGGCGAGCTTATCGGTCTGGCTTTCGATGGAAACTGGGAGGCTATGTCGGGTGATGTAGCTTTTGAGCCTGCATTGCAACGCACAATATCGGTTGATGTGCGCTACGTACTTATGGTGATCGACAAATTTGCTGAGGCTGGTTGGTTGCTCGAAGAGATGGAGATAGTTCAATAATATTCGACCCGTCACACATATGAAAAAGAGTCTTATCGCACTCCTGCTGCTGCTACCTATAGCAGTGCAGGGGTGCGCTGCTCATTCGGAGCTCACAGTAGCCCAGAAGGCAGCCAAACTATTGATCGTTGGTTTAGATGGTCAAAGCCTCTCTCCAACAAACCCAATTATCGAAGATATCACCGAGAAAGGTGTCTCGGGCGTTATCCTATTTGGTCGTAATGTCGCCACTACTCAGACCACAACCAAGCCGCGTGAGCAGTTCGCAAAATTTGTTGCTGACCTCAAAGCGCTACGCGAGGAGCCACTCTTAGTCTCAATCGACCAGGAGGGAGGACTTGTCAATCGACTCAAACCCGTTAGCGGCTTCAAAGATATGCCTTCACACAAAAGCGTAGGAGAGTATGAGAATTTGGATCAGGTGCGCAAGGCGGCAGCATTAATCGCCTCGGAGGTGGCAAGTGTGGGTATCAACTTCAACTTCGCACCCTGCATCGATGTCGACATCAACCCCGAGAGCCCAGCAATTGGACACTTCGGTCGCTCCTTCTCCTCCGACGAAGAACGAGTGGCTGAGTGTGCCACAATCTATGTGGAGGAGCACCACAATCAAGGTGTGCTCACCTCACTCAAACACTTCCCTGGTCATGGAAGCGCACTCGTGGATAGCCACCTTGGGTTAACCGACATCTCTAACACATGGCAAGAGAGAGAGTTACACCCCTACATATCGCTTATGGAGAGTAACCTCTGCGATGCAGTTATGGTGAGCCACCTCTACAACAAAAATTTCGATGCTGATTACCCAGCAACCCTCTCCTACAAAACCCTCCAAGGAGTTCTCCGCGAGCAACTTGGCTGGCAAGGAGTGGTGGTAAGCGACGACATGCAGATGAAGGCAATAACCGAACACTACGGCTTCGACGAGGCTATCACCTTGGGACTTAACGCCGGCGTAGACCTATTTATAATTGGGGGAAACATCAAACGCGAAGACTACGACGTCGTCGATAGATTTATCTCAATCATCGAGAGTGGAATTGCTTCGGGTGCAATAACTATGGAGCGACTCGACCAGGCTGTCACACGTGTTGAAAAACTCAAAGCAAAGTTGTAAAACCTTCTGGCGAGCTGCATGAAAATATTATCTTGGACTGCCTCCGGCGGGCGGGGATAGCACCCCCGCGGGTGCATACCTTATTGCACAAATCGAGGTTCACCTCACTGATGTGGTGGGGCTTTGTCCCCAACGAGAGATCTATTCCGATGAGCTTATGAAAGTAAACTTTCAACGCTCCTCAAAATAAATCTCTCGGCGTCAACCTTCGGTTGCCACCACCACATCAGTGAGGTGAACCTCTATTTGGGTTTAAATGCCAAAGGCATTTAAAAAATTATAAAGATCAAGGAGTTGTGCAAATTTATTTGCGACAATTCCTTGATCTTTATAATCTTAGAGATGCAATCTCTAAGCCCAAAGCGCAATGGTACGCACCTGCTGGGGTGCTATTCCCGCCCGCCGGAGGCAGTAAGAAGCGCACAGAAAGAAGCAACAAAGCGCACAGAAGGCAACAAAAATGCGCAAAGAAAGCAACAAGAACAACCCCCATGCGGAGGCAGTAAGAGACAACCTTCGCATACAATTACCAATATAAAATGCCTCGTGGTTTGGTACCACGAGGCATTTTAGTGCTTATATACTTCAGTGCTTATTTAGCTTGAAATACTTTAAGAGGAGATCTTTGAGCTTTAGCGTTTCTGATAACATCCTCCATTAGGCGTGGAGCCTTAGCTGGAGCTGATGCAGGAGCTGTGCTGCTCTTGAGTGTCATTGAGTAAGGACCAACAGGCTCATTCTCGTCAGAGTATGCATCAGAGTAGCTGTAGGTGTAAAGAGTCTCATTAGCCATATCTGTAAATACAAGCATCTTATGAAGAACTTGGAATCCAAGATTGTTAGACAACTCACCAGAGTATGCTGCAACTTCAGCAGAAGTAGAATCGCTATTCATTGTTGAGATTAGAGCAGGGTATGCACCACCTACGATGTAGTAATCAGTACCATATCCCTCTACAGAACAGATTGTTCCGTTATACACATATCCGTTGAATACGCCAGAATCCTCTTCTGACAGGTATGTAATAAATGGCTCACCTTCGATATAGAATTGACCATCACCGCTAAGGTATGCTAAGTGACCTACGCCATTATCGCGCATCACTGAGAGCTCCCAACCAGTTACAAAGTAGCTATAGTTAGCAATATCCTCAGAGATTGTTACGTCGAATGATACAGGAACGTTTGCACCATTGTATGAACCGGTACTCTTCACAGTCCAAGTACCAAGCCATTGGCTATACTCAGGAGCAGTCTCTGGGTACTCGCCAGTAGAAGTTGCAGTAGTAGTTACAGCAGAAGTGACAGCGTGACCATCAGCGTCGATTGCAGCAACAGCAATTACAAACTCAGTGTTAGCCTCTTCAGTTATAACTGAGAGAAGCTCGCCACCCTCGTAGTATGGACCACCAAAGAGAACCACGTCGTTGTGAGTCTCGAAGTTTACATCTATAGAGCGGTAGTACTCCAAGTAGTACTCAACAAGCTCATCACCGTTAGCAAAGTAAGTATCGAACTCCTCTTTTGTGCAGTATCCATAAGCGAAGTAGTAATCCTCGATATCGGCGTTAGGAGTAACATAAAGTACGATTTGGCTATCTGTAGTGTAGTACTCTTGAACAGTGAATGCTTCGCCAGAGACTGAGATTTTGCCGTTAGCAGCACCCAAAGTAGTATTACCACTTTCGAACTCAACCCATGAGTCTGCACCATCAGAAGCACGACCATAAGTAGAACCTGTAGAGACAGATACGATCTCAACCTCGTCAACGATTAAGCCATCACCATCATAGAGAATAAGTGAGTCACCCATTGGGTTAACCTTAAGACCCTCAACCAAGTAGAAGCCAGAAGAAGCGATATCAGCACTGAACTTAACAGTCTCACCATCCTCATTCTCAACAACGAAGTCGTCGCAAGGAACAGTAAACTTAGCAGCACTATAGATCTCGATGATATTGTTGTTTGGATCAACCTCATTGATAAACACAACACCTTCGTAGTCGTCAGAGTAGAGTGAATCGCGGCTCATGACAACGCTCTTGTAAGCTACGTTGCTGGTTTGGTTACCCTTAGCATCAACTCCGAACACAAGAACCATGTATGTCTCACCACCAACCAAAGGCCATGCAGAAGCAACATCAACAGTTTGGCTTGTGCTAAAGACGTATTTGTTGTCAGCAGCAGCAAAATCAACAGAAGAGCTGAGATCAGCAACAACACCAGCAGCAGCAGCAGATAGATCTCCACTGTAAACATCATTGAAGTCGCTCTCTGTAACGACACCTACCACGTAGTTAACAACAGGTGACTCCTCACTAACTGTAACCTTTAGTGCCAAGTAATCAACATCATTACCCGATAGAGTTAGAGTAAATGCGTCAGTAAGAACGACTGGCGAATCTTCGTTAGGATCGGTAGATTCACAAGCTACCGAAAAGAACATTGCACAGATTGCGGCAACGAAGAATCTAAATTTGTAAGATAAATTCATAACTTTTATTATTAATAAATTGATTTGAGGACAAATATACAGTTTTTTTTGTTAAAAAACATTAAATGCCTAAATTTAATATTTATTGAGTTTTTGACTCTTTTTCAACGATTTGATAATAGAAATATCGAAAATATCATATTTAACTTACAATTTAGAATATTTTCAATTTCCAAAATATAAATTTATAATCAAAACCACTATCTAAGTTTTCTATTTTGATATGTTAAAATTCTACAGAAATACCAAAAGTAGGCATTAAAACTCCATTTTCGCTCTTTATATTCTTTATTGCGTAGCGTTGCGACGCTGCGTCAGCCGCGGGGTTTTCCACCACACCGGTGGAGACGGGGATATCGGCATAGGTGAATTTGTTGACAAAGATATTTTGAAGGTCGATATAGAGACACAAGCCCCAACGCTCGAAGTAGTAATTTTTGTCGACCCTTAGATCCAACTGCCAATAGGAGGGTAGCCGCTCGCTATTGTGTGCCGAATAGTCATATTGCGCTCTGCCGTAGAGATCCCACACACTCACCAGCGACGAATACTCAACATCGTAGGGAGTGTATGGCGAACCTCCAATAGCGCTAAACTTAGCGGCTATAGCCCAGTTGCGCGGTAGATTGTAGGATGCCGAGGCGTTGACAATAAAATGGTTGTCCCAAGCCGAGGGGAGATAGCCCGCCTCTTGACTGGTTGCATATTCGCTCCTGAAGAGAGTGAATGAGGCTACCGCCGAGAGCTTCGAGAGGATCTGCCAACGCACCATTAGCTCCGCTCCATAGGCTCTTCCATCGACCGTTTGACTGAGTGCCTCGTTGCCCACTGTGCCAAAGTCTGTACCTTTATCCGAGAGTGGGATGCCGTCGGCGAGCGAGAGCAGCAGATCTCCATAATCTTTGTAGAAACCCTCCAAGCTGAATTTAAGCGTGCGCTTTGGATGGTAGTCAACCCCCACGGTCGACTCCCAAACGCGAGTGTAGCTTAGATGGTCATTGACATACACTCCCTCCTCTTGGTAGGAGAGTGCCGTGAATGGTGGAAGCTGAAAGTAGAGCCCACTGCTCAAATTTAGTGATATGTTCTTGTTGAGATTCAAAGAGAAGGCGCCTCGCGGAGAGAGATATCGCCAAAACTGTGACGTCCTCTGTGAATAGGATGAACCATCTGCACGCACCCCAAGTGAGGAGGTGAAGCGCTCTGCGGGATCGACAAACTCAGCTCCAAAGTAGAGACCCCAAAGGGTGTAACCAAGAGAACTATTATAGCTATTCGACGGTGTGTAGCTCTCCATCGAGTAGCTATTATAACCCACTTTGGCTCCGTAGCGAAGTGTCCAAGAGTCCAGATAAGCGCGGTTTTCGTTGCGGAGCGTTGTCCAGTGTTCGGTTGAGCGTAGGTCGAGAGTGAGATTCTCGGGCGATGAGTCATCGTTGTTGCTATATTTTAGATTTGCATTATATATATAGGTATGACTCAGATATAGGGTGTAGGAGTTAGCTCCATCAAAATGACGGTAGCTTGCACCAGCAGTGAGTGTATTTTGCTTGATGGTAGGTAGATAGCTTAGTATATATTTTGCACTCTCGCTCTCAGCCTTCTCATTGAGAGTCATATCGTCGAGCGCTCCAACAACCAAAAAGGTTAGCTCATCGCTCTTCGAAAGCCGTGTGCGGCTCTTAAATTGTGCATCGATGTAGTCGGGTAAAAACGATAGTCCCAGTGCCGAGAAGAGAAGTTGGAGGTAGGAGCGGCGGGCAGAAAAGATATATGTTGTCTTGTCGCTAAAGTGCCCGCTGCCACTCAAACCTGCTTCCGAAGCACCAAGCGTCGCCTTGAATTTCTGGCGATCAAGATCTCCATCTCGCAATTCAATGTCGAGCACCGAGCTGAGTGAACCATCGCTCGACACGGGAAAGGCACCCGAGTAGAGATCAATCTGGCGAATAAGATCGGCATTGATAAGCCCTACAGGACCGCCCGAAGCTCCTTGTGTCGAGAAATGATTGATGTTGGGCAACTCAAAACCCTCGACATAGAAACGATTCTCTGAGGGCGAACCACCTCTGACAATCAGGTCGTTGCGGTAGCCAGCAGGCGAAAAAGCAACACCCGGAAAACTCTGAACAACTTTCGAAAGATCGCGATTAGCTCCCGCCGTGCGCTCGATAAGTTGCACCCCTATTTGACGCATGCTCACGGGGCTCTGCGCAACTTTCGTAAGTAGCGAACGTGTGACCACAACAGAATCAACTTGGCGAGAACTCTCATCCATCAAGATCTCTATGGATGAGGTATTTGCCGAGACTATATACTCCGCCGAGATTGTTGGCTCATAGCCCAAAGAGTATGCCTCAAAGCGATAGATGTCGGGAGAGAGACCGCGAATCTCGAACCTACCCATGGAGTCGGTCGAAGCACCAAAGTTTTCGGCACCCTCGACAACTACAGTGACATAGGGGATAGGATTGCGTGTGGTGCGACTAATAACCTCTCCTCTAACATTGTACCGCTGATTTTGCGCTACTGCGAATTGTGCAAATATAGAGATTGCACAGAGAATTAACATCTTCTTCATTTTCTGATTTTTTCGGTTCTCTATGCAAAAATGAAACCATTAGGGCGAGCCTACAAAAAAAACTACTTATCGCGCTCGTGCCGCGCGGGCACCAAGCTAAGCTTGGATCCAAAAACTTCGTTTTTGACTTTTGTATTGCGCTGATGTGGTGGGGCTTTGCCCCTTCGCAAGAGATCTATTATGAGGGCTTTTGAAAGTGAACTTTCAACGCTCCCCATAATAGATCTCTTGCGTGTCAACCTACGGTTGCCACCACCACATCAGCGAGGTTCACCTCGATTTGAGCAGATTAATTTACTTCAACCTATGGTTGTTAGCTCAACATCAGCGAGGTGAACCTCGATTTGGGTTTAAATGCCGTAGGCATTTAAAAAATTATAAAGAGCAATTATACGCACCCGCGGGGGTGCTATCCCCGCCCGCCGGAGGCAGTAAGAAGCGCACAGCAAGAAGCAAGGAAAGAAGCAAGAAGGTATGTGCCCGCCGGATTCAATAAGAGATAATACTTTTCATGCATTTGCCCCGATAAGGTGAATTACTCCACCATATGGAGATGGGTAGCAGCATCAAATTGAGGCAGGTCTGCTGGTGTGAAGTCGGAGTAGCCAATTGCTATGCCGCACAAGAGTGAGAGGTTAGATGGAATATCGATATATTTGCGGATATGCTCCTCGGCTGTTGCGCCCTGGGGTTCGGACTTAAGTTGCGGACGAGCGTCGACATGAACCCAGCACGAAGCTAAGCCAAGATCGGTTGCGGCAAGTTGGAGCAGTGTTGCTGAGATGGAGCAGTTGACCTCCCAAAGATCTGTAGCATCTCTGTCGCCAGCAATGAGGATAAAAAGAGGGGCTCCTTTGATAAATGATGAGCCGTAGTCTCGCATTGTTGATAGCTGCTCGATTATCTGCTTATTGCCGATGACGATAAGGTGTGTTGAGCGTGAGTTGCGCGATGAGGGGGCTTTGAAAGTTGCCTCTACAAGTGCTGCGATAGTCTCGCGGCTCACCTCTTTTTCCGAAAACTTGCGTATGCTACGACGCTTTTCTAATATCTCTTTTAGTTCCATGGTAAATATTTTTTGATTATCTGAAGCAAATATAGTGAATTTTCACTACTTTTGACATTTATACCTAAATATAAGTCTATTTTAGAGGATGAAGAGTAAAGTTACGGTAGCATTGATATACGATTTCGATGGAACTCTTGCCGCAGGAAATATGCAGGAGTATGATTTTATTCCAGCAGTAGGCAAAAGCAACAAAGATTTTTGGAGCGAAGCAAATGCACTTGCTGAGTCGCAGGATGCTGACGGTATCTTGACCTATATGGCGGCGATGATTGAGGCGGCTCGCAAAAAGGGAATGTCACTCAAGAGGGAGATGTTCCAAGCATCTGGAGCCAAGGTGACACTCTTCGACGGTGTTGAGCAGTGGTTTGGTCGAATCAATCAGTATGGCAAGGAGAAGGGGGTAGAGGTTCTTCACTATATCAACTCCTCGGGGCTCACCGAGATGATCGAGGGGACAACCATAGCCAATGAATTTCGCAAAATTTATGCATGCTCATTTCTCTACAATGATGAGGGTGAGGCGTATTGGCCTGCCGCAGCGGTAAACTATACAAATAAGACTCAATTTATATTTAAGATAAACAAAGGTGTCGAGTCGGTCTACGATAGCACCGAGGTAAACCGCTATATTGAGGAGAGCGACCGCCCGGTACCTTTCAAACATATGATATATATTGGTGATGGAACCACAGATATACCATGTATGCGATTGGTTAAGAACTTTGGAGGACACTCAATTGCGGTTTACAACCCAGCGATAGAGGAGGCAGATCACGGGATGGAGGCGCTAATCAGAGATAATCGCGTAAATCATGTCTGTCCAGCTAACTACAGCGTTGGTGCACCTATTGACAAACTTGTCAAGATGATAATCGACAAGATTGAAACAGATCACAAATTAAAATTATTAGAGATATTTAAATGAAAATAATATTTGCAACAAACAATGCCCACAAGTTGGCTGAGGTCTCAGCACTCTTGGGCTCCGAGTATGAGATTGTTACGCCTCGTGACTGCGGCATAAACGAAGATATCCCCGAAACAGCCGACACCCTTGAGGGAAATGCATTGCAGAAGGCTCGTTACTTGCGCGATAAAACTGGTTTCGACTGCTTTGCCGACGATACAGGATTGGAGGTCGAAGCTCTTGGAGGCGCTCCCGGAGTGCGTTCGGCACGCTACGCTACCGATGGTCACGACTTCGATGCCAACAATCGTCTTTTACTCCAAAATATGTGTGGCGAGAGTAATCGCAAGGCTCGTTTCCGCACAGTTATTGCTCTTTTGCAAGGTGACCAGGAGTATCTTTTTGATGGTGTAGTCGAGGGTGAGATTGCAACTGAACACTCAGGTGTTGAGGGGTTTGGATACGACCCAATATTCTACCCCGAAGGTCAAGAGCGCACGTTTGCCCAGATGACGACTCTCGAAAAAAATAGTATTTCGCACCGTGCGCGTGCAGTAAAAAAATTAGTTGAACACCTAACAAAAAAATAGAGAATGGACGATCTATATATCAAAGAGGAGCTCTACAACCCCGAAAAGTTGGAGAAGCTACAATATCACTATGCCGAGATTATCAAACTTTTGGGTGAGGACCCAACTCGCGAAGGACTCGCAAAGACACCTCTGAGAGTGGCTAAAGCGATGTCTTTTCTCAATAAGGGATACCAGCAAGATCCCCTCGAAATTCTTCGCTCGGCAATGTTCCGCGAGGAGTATCGTCAAATGGTATTGGTTAAGGATATTGAGCTCTACTCGCTCTGTGAGCACCACATACTACCCTTCTATGGCAAAGTGCATGTTGCCTATATCCCCAATGGTTACATCACAGGTCTCTCGAAAATTGCTCGTGTAGTGGAGTGTTTTGCCCGTCGCATGCAAGTTCAAGAGCGATTAACAGTCCAGATACGTGACTCCATACAGGAGGCACTCAACCCATTGGGTGTCGCTGTGGTGGTTGAAGCAAGCCACATGTGTATGCAGATGCGAGGAATCGAGAAACAATCCTCGGCAACCACAACATCTGCCTTTACTGGCATATTTCTCTCTGACCCCCGCACACGCGAAGAGTTTATGACACTGATATCTAATAAGTATCGATAAGGTCGTGGACAATCTTGCGCCTCTTGCTTACTGTAGGGCAAACGCACAAAAAAAACTGATTATCCAAAAACTGTCGTTTTTGACTTTTGTAGTGGGGGCAAAGCCCCCACTACCTCAGCGAGGTGAACCTCGCTTTGGGTTTAGAGATGTAATCTCTAAACCCAAAGCGCAATGATACGCACCCGCGGGGGTGCTATCCCCGCCCGCCGGAGGCAGTAAGAAATAATATTTTCCGTGCGTTTACCTCAATCGCTAAGGTCTACTTCTTGGTTTTCGCAGAAGAGTTGAGGAGGAGCTTTGTAAAACCACATGGCTGCTGTCGGTGAGTTCTCCTTGTTGAACTTTGAATTTGTTGATTCCATCTGTTAGCATCAATGAATCTGCCCTATATACCCATGGTGAGACTCTCTTCATCGAGATTGTGTCGGATGAGGTGTAAAGGGTTGGAGGAATTGTATCTGAGGCGTAAACAACTATTTTGTAGAGTGGCGAAGTGCTCACTTTGTTGCGCTTGTCAGCAATATGAAGGGTAGGTTCTTGATCGTTCCAACGCGCTTTGTAGAGGTAGAATATATCTTTGCGCGTGCGACGATCAAAGGTTACCAATCCAGAGTTGTTTTCGCCAAGGGCATTGCGTGAACTCTTAAAGTCGAACATCGAGTTGAGACAGACGCCCCAAAACAGAGAGTCTGTAAGTAGCTGATCTGCGTACTCTTCGTGGAATTGTCGTTGGCGACCTTCAGGTTTCCAAGTTGAGCTGCTATATTGGTTGGTGCTTTTGTATTGCGCTGCCTCCGATTGTTGATCGATGCGTCCATTTTGACCATATGTCACCGCTGAACGCATTGATCCCCAGTTGCTATGCAAAATAGAGCACCATAGCTCCAAATCTGAGAAGAGACCCTTATCCCATCCCATAGATTGATTCCATGCTATAAGATCGGTGATCTGATTTATCTCACCATCTTGGTCGCTCTCGGCAACTGTAGGTCTTGTTGAATCGAGCTCTTTGGCGAGTTTATTTAACTCCTTGATGTAAGGTACAGGATTGTCGCCACGTGTTGTAAGCAGAGAGAATACGCCCCACATAACCACCGAGGGGTGGTTGTAATTTTGTGTTATGATCTCGCGAAGTGTCTCTTCTCCTTGATTGTGGAAGTTGGTTGTAGGATAGTAGGCAACATCGCTCAAGAAGGGAGCCTTTACAAATGGGAAATCTATCCATGCCAACTTGCCGGAGGTGTCACAAATATCGTATAGAGCAGGGTGATGAGGGTGCGAGACCGAACGAATAGTGTTGGCACCAAGCTCTTTTACAAGTATCATATCTGACTCTATGTCGCGCATTGAGGGGGCACCCCCCACATGTGGATAGTCATGGTAGAGTGATACGCTGCGAAGTTGGATTGGTTTATCGTTGATCTTGATAAAACCATTGTCGAGATACTCTATCATCCTTAATCCGCTCCGAACCTCCACTACATCTGAGCCACTGCCATCGTTGACATTGACCGAGAATTTGTAGAGATTTGGCTCCTCGGGAGACCACAGAAGAGCCTTTTCTATCACGAAGGGAATCGTTACAGGCTCATCCCCAACCTTTGCTTTGGTTGTTATTTTTTGGTAGACCACACTCTCTGTGTCATCCAAAACGGAGAGTGTTAATTGGCAATTATTGGATGTTGTTGAGTCGAGAAAGACGCGTACCTCACCCTCTGCGGCTGTCTCATTCACCTTTTTAGTCTCGACAAAGACGCCATCTGAGCCGTAGTAGAGTGGCGAAACGATAGATTTATCGGTTACGATAATCTCTACATCGCGATAGATACCACCGTAGAGATCCTCTTCATGTGAAGTTGGCAACACATCGCTATGAGGTGCGTTATTGACAATTACGTGCAGTCGGTTGTTTTGACCAATATTGATCTGATTGGTGAGTTCAAAGGTGAATGCCGTAGCACCTCCGCGGTGTTCGCCAATGTAGCGTCCGTTGACCATAAGGTCGGCAACACTCTGAACCCCATAGAATTTTATAAATATCCTTTTATCTTGCCACTCTGAGGGTGCATAGATCTCCCTTATGTAGTTCGCCGTTGTTGGTTGCGACGAGACCAAGATATTTGAT
Organism: Rikenellaceae bacterium; assembly: GCA_044433965.1. Taxonomy (GTDB): domain Bacteria; phylum Bacteroidota; class Bacteroidia; order Bacteroidales; family Rikenellaceae; genus Alistipes. Next base: position 79,159 of record JAWXTF010000003.1, read on the forward strand.
TGATCGTATGACCAGGTGTGAGGTAGGGATATTGTGCGAGCGTAATCGGCGCTATTTTCTGAGGAGAAGTAAAATCTCCAATTGTCGTTCACAGAAATAATCTCACGAGCCAAAACTCCTTGTGCTACACATAGGAGAGGAAGTAAAAATAAAAATAATCTTCTCATGGTGAATTTATACAATTAAAATATGATACAAAGATAGCGATTTTTTTTCTATCTTTGCGATGAAAAAAAAATCTTATTATGAATATAATCGATATTATTATAATTGCCTGCATTGCCTTAAGTGCAATATTTGGCTTTCGAGATGGCGCAATTCGTCAAGCGGGAGCGCTTGCAGCAATTGTTATTGCGCTAATTTTAGCAAAATCATTTTGCGCTGAGGCTGCTGCCTTGCTCCAAATCAAGGGCGAGAATGCTCACATCTGGGGCTATATTATTGTTCTTATTTTAGGCTTTACGGCGACAGGCTTCATAGCGAATATACTTAGCAATGTGGTTTCGGCTGTTGGTTTGGGCTTCTTAGATCGAATCGCAGGTGCACTCTTTGGCGCTATTAAGTGTATATTGATACTCTCGCTACTTCTTGTGTTGTTCGATCTTGCCAACAACTCTTTTTCAATTGTTGATAACACAGTCACTAAGAGCTCAAAGCTCTACAAACCCGTAATTTCGACTTCTAATTATATATTGCCAGCTATTGATTGGGTTGAAGATCAAATCACAAATGAGAATCAATAATGGAGAATAGACATGAGGGAGTAGTAATTCGTGCAACGGGTAGTTGGTACGAGGTTTTAAGCGAGGAGAGGGTCTACAACTGCCGAATACGAGGGCGCCTACGCCTCAAAGGTGTACGCTCCACATCGCCAGTGGTGGTGGGAGATGTAGTTTTATTTGAAGCTGACACCGACGAGAACTATGTGATCTGTGAGATCACACCCCGACGCAACTACATTATTCGTCGCGCCTCAAACCTCTCGAAGGAGTCGCACATAATAGCTGCCAATATCGACCGCGCAATATTGGTTGCCACACTATTTGCACCAACTACAGCAACCGAATTTATAGATCGTTTTCTGGTAACATGTGAGGCGTATAAGATCCCAGCAACAATCATTCTCGCCAAGGTAGATTTGGCACAAAGTGAGCCCGAGGCGATGGCGGAGTTTGTAGCGATATACCGCTCGGCAGGCTACGAAGTGGTCGAGGTGTCAGCTACACAAGGCATTGGTTTAGAGCGCGTCAAAGAGATCCTACATGGTCACACCACACTTATCTCAGGCAACTCGGGAGTGGGAAAATCGACACTTATAGGTGCTATTGAACCACATATCGAGATCAAAACAGGGGAGATATCGGCAAGCCACCACAAAGGTAAACATACCACCACCTTCTCGACAATGTACCCCCTTAGCGACGGTGGATATATTATCGATACTCCGGGCATCAAAGGCTTTGGTCTTTTAGATATCGACGATGCTGAGTTGTGGCACTACTACCCCGAGATGATGGAGTATGGTTCTAAGTGCCAATTCTACAACTGCACCCATACCCATGAGCCAAAGTGCGCCGTAATCAAAGCCGTTGAGCAGGGCGAGATAGCCTACTCCCGCTATGAGAGCTACCTCAAAATATTAGATGAAGATGAAAAATATAGAAAATAAGAGCAGCGACTGGTACCAAGAACGTATCGACTACCTCGCCGAATTTATGACATCTGAGCGTCGCGAGAAGCTCGAACAGACTCTTAGTCGCCGTACACGTTACATGACTATTCTCACCGAGAATACCTTTCACTCCCAAAATTCGAGTGCCCTAATGCGTCACTGCGAGGCATTTGGCGTGCAGGAACTCCATGCCGTGGAGAGCCTCTGCCAGTTTCGCACCTACACCGACATCGTGCGCGGCACCGACAAATGGGTCGATCTCAACCGCTACGACAAGAGCCCGGCGGCAATAGCTGAGCTTAAGGCTCAAGGCTATAGGATAGTCGCTACTACACCTCATCGCGAGGATTGCACACCCGAATCATTCGATGTCAAGGCGGGTAAATTCGCACTCGTATTTGGTACTGAGCATGCAGGAATCTCAGAGGATATAATTGCCTCGGCAGATGAGTTTCTACGTATCCCAATGTGTGGCATGGTCGAGAGCCTCAACGTCTCAGCTTCAGCAGCAATATTGATATATATGCTCTCAGAACGCATGCGTCTCTCCTCTGCCGATTGGCACCTTAGCCAGGTAGAAGAGTTAGAGATTCTATACCGTTGGATGAAATCGAGTGTTAAGGATGCCGAGAGGGTGATGGAGCGCCAATTTGGTGACGATAAGTAGCGGTCATTAACACGAAATAAGTAAGTTATCAATGAAAAAGATATTAAGAAAACAATTTTTAGAGCATGTTGGTCAAACCTCTCCTTCGCCAATGTTGATCGAAGTAGCTCGTGCAGAGGGCTCATGCTTCTTCACACCTGAGGGTAAGCGCTATTTCGACTTAGTTGCTGGAGTCTCTGTGAGCAACGTTGGACACTGCAACCCAAAGGTCGTGGAGGCTGTTCAGCGCCAGGCAGCAGAGTATATGCACGTTATGGTATATGGCGAACTTGTTGAAACACCTCAGGTGGAGTATGCTACCCTACTCTCAGAGCTTTTGCCTGGAGAGCTGTCCTCTATCTACTTCGTTAGCTCGGGAGCCGAGGCGGTTGAGGGTGCATTGAAGCTTGCAAAGAGATATACACACCGTACCGAGATGATATCTATGCGTCGCTCATACCACGGTTCAACCCATGGCGCGATGTCGATGATGGGCTCCCCCGAGGGTGAGGAGTGGAAGGGTGCTTTCCGTCCGCTTTTGCCCGACACACGTTCAATAGAGTTCAATAGTTTTGATGATCTTCACCAGATCACCGAGCGCACGGCAGCAGTTTTGTGCGAGGTGGTGCAGGGTGAAGCAGGTATCAGAACTCCTCACAAAGGCTACCTCGAAGCACTCAGAGCGCGTTGTACTGAGGTTGGGGCGATGCTAATATTCGACGAGATACAAACCGCAATGGGGCGCACTGGTGCTCTCTTTGCCTCAACAAAATATGGAGTGACACCCGATATAATGACCCTTGCCAAGGCTTTTGGTGGAGGAATGCCCTTGGGTGCATTTGTCGCAAGTAGTAAGGTTATGTCATCCCTTCAGTCAGATCCAGTATTGGGGCATATAACAACATTTGGTGGACACCCTGTCTGTTGCGCTGCTGGGTTAGCTGCTTTGCGTTATCTGCTCGACAACAAGGTTATTGATGATGTAGAGGCGAAAGGTGTCAAGTTCGAAACAATGCTTACGGGTCAACCACACGTTTGCGAGATTCGCAGATCTGGTTTGCTTCTTGCAGTGGAGCTGGGCGCATCGCAGCGACTATATAAGCTGATGGAGCTCTTCAAGGAGAGGGGTATTATGAGCGATTGGTTTCTATTTTGTGATACGGCATTTAGAATATCACCTCCACTCGTTATAAGCGATATGGAGATTGAGGAGTGCTGCAAAATCATTATTGAGTGCTTGAGTGAACTGGAATAATAGATTAAGGGCAAACGCATGAGAAAGACGCTGATTTGGTGGGCTTTGCTTGGGTTTGATGCTTGGTAATACTTGCTTATCGCGCTCGTGCCGCGCGGCACCAAGCTACAGCTTGGATCCAAAAACTTCGTTTTTGACTTTTTTTGTTGCACTGATGTGGTGGGGGCTTTGCCCCAAGCGAGACATCTATTATGATGAGCTTTTGAAATGAATTTTCAACGCTCCTCATAATAGATGTCCCTGTGTCAACCTACGGTTGCCACCACCACATCAGCGAGGTGAACCTCGATTTGGGTTTAAATGCCATAGGCATTTAAAAATTATAAAGACCAAGGAGTTGTGCAAATTTATTTGCGACAACTACTTGATCTTTATAATCTTAGAGATGAAATCTCTAAGCCAAAAGCGCAATGGTATGCACCCGCGGGGGTGCTATCCCCACCCGCCGGAGGCAGTCCGAAACGCACAGAAAGCAAGAAAAAAGCGCACAGAAAGCAACCCCAAGCAGTAAAGAAGCGCACAGAAATCAAGAATAAGCTACCAGCTCATTGGGAAGAAGACGCTCATCTCAGACTCACCACGGTTGCTCCATGCGTAGTAGGGGATAAACTTAAGCGATACAGGTTTCAGATCGCTATTGATAGGTGCATATAGCTCAGCTGTATTAAAGTCGGAAGTACGCACCATAGCGTCATTGGTATTGATGACATTGACACCCTCCAATAGATTTTCGTTATACTCGGTAGTAAACTTAGCATCTTTTGAAATTACTACATCAGCCATATTAACATTTGCAGGAAGGTCTATTCCCTCCACACAATACACTAATGGACCATATGTTACTGCCACTTGGTTGCGAAGTTGCTCCACGCGTGGATTAGCCTCGATGAGTGTTGGCTTCATTGGCAATACAAGTTCCACCTTATCGCCTTTACGCCATTTATTGTTTACTACGGCAAATTCACCTGCCTTGGCAGCAATTGCCTTACCATTTAGTTTTATTGTAGCGCCCTGAGCCCACGCTGGGATACGTAGTTTGAGGTTGAACTCCGCTTTGCGATCTCCACTGTAGTTGAATGTTACGGCTCCATCCCATGGATATGAGGTAACTTGCTCAAATTTGATCTCATCCTCGCCAATCATGGTCGAGATATTGTTACTTCCGTAGAGTGTCACGTAGAGTGAATTTGCATCTGTCACATATGCATACTCCTTGGTTTGAGCCACAAAACGCGCTACACTTGTTGGGCAACATACACATGTACACTGTGTAGTCCAACGTTGGTGGTAGTCGAGTGAAAGAAGTGGATGATCCTTACCATACCAGCGAAGCACATTTGTGTAGAAGTAGCTCTTTCCATCGAGAGACATTGAAGATAGGTTATTGTAGAATGCACGCTCCATCACATCCACATATTTGGTGTCGCCCGTAAGCAGGAAGAGGCGCCATGAGAAATATGCACCGTAGAATGTAGCACAAGTCTCGTTGTAGGCAGTAGAGCTCGATAGGCTATATGGCAAACCGAATGCCTCGTGTACAGCCTCATTGTGGTTCTTAGCCGATGGACCGCTGTGAACATTGCCGAGACCACCAGTTATTGAAGCCTTGCGAGTGTAGATATCCTCCCAGATTGTCTTTAGTGCATTGAGCAGTTCCTCATCTTGTGTCTCTGCACAGTAGTCAGCAGCACCAATGTAGAGTACAGGACCCAATACTGCGTGACCCACAGCGTCATCATCCTTGCGGAGAGGGGTATCGTTTTGATTTTGAGTAAGTCCACCTTTCTCCTGACCGCGACCAGAGATTACGCGATCCACACACTGTAGATATTTGACATCGTTTGTACAACGATAAAGCTCCATAAGACCCATAACTTGAACTGAGTTAAAGTCGAGGTGAGCCTTCTCGGGTGTCACCACGTCGAAGAATGAGTCGAGGTAGTCTCCAACTTGAATTGCAGAGTTGAGCAACGTTGGTAGACCTGTGACACGGTAGTGAGTCGATGCCATCACCAAGAAGTGACCCATGTTGTAGGTCTCGTGTAGACTTGGTAACTTCCAACGCTCGGAGTTTACCCATTTGCGAAGCTTCTCTCCTTTGTTGCCCTTAGATCCAAATCCAATTTGAGTGTGAAGAGTGATGTAACCATCCTCAGCTACCGAACGCGCGATACGCTCAGCGCGCTCGTTGATTGATTTGAGCAACTCAGGATCTTTAGTTACCGAGTAGACCGAGATTTGCGCCTCAAGCCACTTGTAGTAATCTCCATCCTGCCAGTTTGTACCGCGGAAACCAAGTTCAGACTCCATCTTGTCGCCCACAATCTTGAAGTTATCCTCTGTAAAATCCATAAAGTAGTCCCACTGTGAAGAGACAATATTGGGTAGACAAAGGTCGAAACGCTCCTTCCAGAAGCCTTGCGTCCACTCCACGTCTCCCATATTAATACCCTTCACTACCGCCAAGGAGTTCTCGCCCTGACCAACATAGGCATTCTCTTGCGCACTAAGCGATATCGCCGAGAGCAATAAAACAGATGTAAGTAATTTTTTTTTCATCTCTTAGGTTGTTTTAAATATTTGGTTAATAGTTGTCTGATGTCTTACACTTTTACAAAGATATTGATTAATTTTGAGCAAATCAAATATCTGCTCACTTTTTTTTCAATATAAGGCTAAGGGATGAGGGCAAACGCACGAAAAGAGGCTGCTCATCGCGCTCGTGCCGCGCGGCACCAAGCTATAGCTTGGATCCAAAAACTATCGTTTTTGACTTTTTTGATGCGCTGATGTGGTGGGGCTTTGCCACTTTGCAAGATATGGTTGCCACCACCACCTCAGCGAGGTGAACCTCGATTTGGGTTTAAATGCCTTTGGCATTTTAAAATTATAAAGACCAATGAGTTGTGCAAATTTATTTGCGACAACTCTTTGATCTTTATAATCTTAGAGATGCAATCTCTAAGCCCAAAGCGCAATGGTATGCACCCGCGGGGGTGCTATCCCCGCCCGCCGGAGGCAGCCCAAAGCGCACAGAAAACAAGAAAAAAGCGCACAGAAAGAAGCAAGGTATGCACCCGCGGAGGCAGTAAGAAACAATATTTTCATACGTTTGCCCTGGTGCAAAGAGTGTGTATAGAGCCTCACTACATTTTAACAGGTTCTACATGAATACCTACGCTGCACTCCTCTCCAAAGGATGCTCTGAGATTCTTCTCTATCTCGATTGTAAGTTGATGTGAATCGTTTACACTCATCGCGCCATCGACCCTAATGTGGATCTCGATAGCTATATTGTTGCCTATGCGACGTGTGCGCAGATTGTGAGGGTTCACCACCTTTGGATTACGACATATTATCTCTAATATCTGTTGTTGTTGGTCACCAGGCAACGAGCGTTCAAGCAATTCATCGACACCCACCTTAACCAATTCAAAAGCCACTTTGAGGATCAAACCTGCTACACCAATAGCAGCTATTGGGTCGGCTATACGCCACGCAGAGCCCAAGAAGTAGGCACAGGCAACTCCCACGAGCGTACCTACAGAGGAGAGAGCATCGGTGCGGTGGTGCCACGCATTGGCGATAACCGCCTGAGAGGCGACCTTACGTCCTACACTCAACGTTTGGTGATAGAGCAGTTCTTTGGCAATAATCGAAAGTGCCGCTACGATAAGAGCGATGGGACGGGGTTGGTCGAGCACCTCTCCACTCAACGCATTGTGGATACGCAACGCACTATCGGTCAATATTCCTACACCGACCACAAAGAGCGAGAGCCCAATGATAGTTGTCGCCAGGGTCTCATACTTACCATGTCCATAGTGATGATCCTCATCTTTGGGTTTGGAGGCAAGTTTCACAAAAAGTATAACAACCACGTCGGATGCAAGATCTGAGAGCGAGTGTACTGCATCAGCCATCATCGCACCACTTCGACCGACGATTCCGGCGGCGGCTTTGGCTATAGCGAGTATAATATTTACGATACAGCCCCAGAGCGTCACGTTGTAGATTCTTGATTCTCTCGTTGATTTAGCTGCTTGATTCATCTTTACCCATAAAAAAGTTAAATTTTGAAACCCAAAATTACAAATAATATTTTGATTTTAAAATTTTCGGCAATAGAGTTGCCCAAATAGTAGTATTTTTATATTAAAAAAACTATCTTTGTGATAGTAATATTATGTAACAGTTTAAAATGGATAAAGATTATGGAAAAGGTATTTAACATTGATTTCTATCACTACAACTCACTCGATGAGTTAAACTCCGACGACCGCGAGTTGATTACTCAAGCTAAAGCAATGACCTCAAAATCGTTTGCTCCATACTCATCATTTTGTGTGGGTGCCGCCGCACGCCTTCGAAGTGGTAAGATTATCCATGGCTGCAATGTCGAGAGCGAAGTCTACCCAGCTGGCTTGTGCGCCGAACGAACTCTACTCTTTTATGCGCAATCGAACCATGGAGACGACCCCATTGAAGCTATGGCAATCGCCTCGGTACCAGACGAACGCGAAGTCTACCCTTGTGGTCAATGTCGCCAAGTGATGGTCGATACCGAACGCCGCCAAGACTCTCCTATGCGTGTTATTATGAGTGGTCGCGACTCAGCTACAATTGTCAATTGTGCTGCTGATCTGCTTCCCTTTACCTTTAAATTATAAAACAACATTAATGTTTCACTCCAAAGATATAATCTACGAAGATAACCACCTGCTCGCAGTCAATAAGCATTGCGGAGATTTAGTGCAACCCGACCCAGCTGGCGAGAGTGCGCTTGAAGATCAAATTAAAGCCTACATAAAGATCCGAGACAACAAACCAGGAGAGGTTTTTTTGGGAGTTGCACACCGCATAGATCGCCCCGTGAGTGGCCTTGTGCTCTTTGCGAAGAGCTCGAAGGCTCTCGCACGCCTCAACGAATTGATCCGCGAACGCAAGATAGAAAAACGCTATTGGGCTATTGTCGAGGGAGATCCAGCAATCGAACTCACGGAGCTCACGCACCACATATTGAAAGATTCGAAGAACCACCGCTCACGCGCCTACGACAGCCCAAAGGCAGGAACAAAGGAGGCAAAACTTCGATATGTGGCTATCGGAGCTACAAAGAACTACTCTCTTGTAGAGGTGGAGCTACTCACTGGGCGCCACCACCAGATACGCGCTCAGCTCTCCAAGATAGGTTGCCCTATTAAGGGAGATCTAAAGTATGGCTCGAAGCGCTCAAACCCCAATGGCGGCATAATGTTACACTCGCGCTCGATGACATTTATACACCCTGTACGCAAAGAACCAATCACAATTACAGCTCCCTCACCCTCGCCAGACTCCCTTTGGGATCTCTTTGAACCAACAAAACAAGGGGGCGTAAAGTAGATAGATGTTTGATATCCCCTTAAGAACCTTTATAAATAAAAACCATGAGAATAGTAATTCAGCGCGTAAGTCATGCCTCTGTTGAGATTGACTCTAAAATCTTTAGCTCGATCAACAAGGGGTTGTTAGTCTTTGTTGGTATCTGTGCCGAAGATGGTGAAGAGGATATAGAGTGGTTGACCTCCAAGCTTATTAAGCTCCGTATATTTGACGACCAAAGTGGAGTTATGAATCTCGATGTTATGCAGGTCGAGGGTGAGATTTTAGCGGTGAGTCAATTCACACTTCAAGCATCTACACGCAAAGGCAATAGACCCTCATACATCAAGGCGGCACCCGAGGCACTCTCACGCCCTCTATACAACCGCTTTGTCGAAATCCTAAGCGCAAAGATGGGTCGAAGTGTGCCAACTGGCGAATTTGGAGCCGACATGAAGATCTCACTACTCAATGATGGCCCTGTAACTATCTGGATTGACTCAAGAAACCGCGATTAGTTATTAGTCGCAAGTTACTCATATTCTGCATTTTAGTTATTTATTTAAAAATATACATTCCAAACAATAATATTTTTTTTGTGATTTCGTTAATTATTGTGTAACTTTGCACACCTTATACGCATATTGCTTTGGACCCAGAGTGAAGCATCCCTTGGTGTGACGGAGTAATAATAGAGTGGCAAATAAGATAAAACAGAGAAGATTAATGAGAACAAAACTCAGAAATATGTTCTATGTGCTTGTGACAGCAGTAGCAGTCACAGCTTGCGGAACAGTACAAAAGGTGATTAAAACAGGCGATCACGAAAAGATCTATGCCCAAGGCGTAAAATTCTACGAGGAAGAGCAGTGGAGTCGTGCCACAACACTATTTGGTACTGTTGAACATCTGTATGTAGGTACCACTCGCGAGGATACACTCTCCTACTACATGGCTCGTTGTAGAGCAAAAGTTGGAGACTACTACACCGCAATTGATATGTTGGAGGAGTTCCGCCGAGAATTTGGTCGAAGCGTATTTATCGAGGATGCAGAGGCGATGTATGCAATGTGTTACTACTATCTCTCACCAGGTCCTACTCGCGACCAAACCACTACTAACCAAGCCATCTCTGCCGCTTTTGAATTTATCTCACGCTACCCGGGAAGCGATAGAAACGAAGGCTTCGAAGAGATAATCAAAGAGTTACAAATTCGCCTCTACGAGAAATCATACATAAATGCCTACACCTACTACAAAATCGGTCGCTACAAATCGGCAATTATTGCCTTCCGCAATGCACTCAAAGAGTACCCAAGTTCGCACCGCCGAGAGGATCTAACCTACTACGTTGTGGCATCAAGCTATGAGCTTGCGAAGAACTCAATACTATCCAAGCAACTCGACCGCTACATCGCCATGCTTGACTCCTACTACACATTTATAGCTGAGTTCCCAGAGTCAGACTACTCTAAGGATCTCGACAAGATGGCACGCGAAGCAAAAGAGTACATTGCAGAGCACCAAGAGGAAGAGGCAACTACAGAAGAATAAGTTTAAAAAGAGCAATAAAATATCATCACAAAAAATGGATATCAAAAAGAACACTCCCAACAACACAGTAACTCGTCAATTAGTAGATTTAGATCACGAGACTGGCAATATCTACAAGTCGTTGAACATCATCTCGCGTCGCGCAAATCAAATTGCAGTAGAGTTACGCACAGAGCTCAATCGTAAACTCTCTGATTTTTCGTCGCCAACCGATTCGATGGAGGAGACATTCGAGAACCACGAGCAGATTGAGATCTCGCGTTACTATGAGCGTCTACCAAAGCCTGTTTTGATCGCTACCGAGGAGTTTGTCGAGGGCGAAATTGCATACAAAGGCTAAGAGTTATAACAACATCTGCTCTCAGAATGGTCATTAACACACTTCGCTTTGACCACTTTGGAGCAATTACCATCTTGAGTAATTATGAATATACTATTGTGTGTTACGGGGAGCATAGCAGCCTACAAGGCCGCTGTGCTGTGTCGTATATTTAAGGTAGCTGGATGCGAGGTCAAAGTTATTATGACTCCTCTTGCCAAGCAATTTATTACGCCTCTCACCATGGCAACCCTCTCGAAGAATCCAATATTGGTTGAGTTCTTCAATCCAGAAAATGGAGAGTGGAACTCCCATGTTTCACTTGGAGAGTGGGCTGATTGTATGGTGATTGCACCTGCTACAGCCAACACCATCGCTAAGATGGCGCACGGTGTTGCCGACAACTTGCTGCTTACAACCTACCTTTCGGCACGTTGTCCAGTTGTGGTTGCTCCCGCAATGGATCTGGACATGTACGCACATGCAGCAACTCAAGAAAATCTGGAGATCATACGCCGCCGCGGTGTTACCATCATCGAACCCACATCTGGCGAATTGGCAAGTGGACTTGTGGGTAAGGGACGAATGTCTGAACCCGAGGAGATTGCAGCGGAGGTGATGGCACTAATTTCTCAAAAAAAAAAGAGCTTAGAGGGTAAACATTTTGTTGTAACTGCTGGAGCCACAATCGAGGCAATAGACCCTGTTCGCTACATCTCGAACCACTCCACCGGCAAAATGGGTTACGCTATCGCAACAGAACTTGCACTGCGAGGTGCACGAGTTACGCTGGTTAGTGGTCGCACCTCACTTAACGTGCCGCAAGGTGTGGAGAGAGTCGATGTGACCTCCGCACAAGAGATGTACGAAGCTTCACTGGAGCTCTTTGCGAAGTCTGATGGCGCGATAATGTGCGCTGCTGTTGCCGATTACACACCATTGGAGGTATCGCAAACCAAGATCAAAAAGGGTGATGGAGAGCTCTCAATTCAATTAAAACGCACGCACGATATAGCAGCAGAGTTAGGCAAGCAGAAGGGCTCTAAACTATTGATTGGCTTCGCTTTGGAGACCAACAATGAGTTGAAAAATGCCGAACAAAAGTTGGAGAGTAAAAACTTCGACTTTGTAGTACTCAACTCATTGCGCGACGCAGGGGCAGGTTTTGGAGTCGACACCAACAAAGTAACATTTGTAGGCAAGGGGTACCGCACAGAACTCCCTTTGATCCCCAAAAAAGAGGTCGCAGAGCGTATAACAGATAAAATTGAAGAGCTATGTTGCGCCGAATAACAGTCGAAAATTATGCCCTTATCGACCATCTGGAGATGGAGATAGACAAAAATCTCAATATTATTACGGGCGAGACAGGTGCCGGAAAATCTATTCTACTTGGTGCTTTAGGAATGTTGCTTGGCAACAAGAATGATGGCTCGGCTATCAAGGATAATACCAAGAGTTGCATTATTGAGGCTCAATTCTCAATTGGCTCCCTATCGTTGGAGCCTCTCTTCGAGAGATTAGATTGGGAGTGGGATAGAGAGATTGTCGTGCGTCGCATGATCTCTCCTTCGGGCAAGAGTCGTGCTTTTGTCAATGACCTACCAGTGCAACTCTCCGAACTTAGAGAGTTGGGGCAAAACCTAATAGATATACACTCGCAACACCAAAATAGAGTATTGTCGGATGAAAATTTCAGAATCCACGCTCTCGATTTATTGGCAGAGAACGATGCACTTCGCAACAAGTACCAATCAAAATATATTGCACTTCAAAACCTTAGACAAGAGTTGACCACAGCCGAAGAGGCTCTCGACATTGCTCGACGTGAGCAGGAGTGGCTCAGCTATCAGGTAGATGAACTTAAGGCTGCCTCACTCAAAGCTGGCGAGGAGAGGGAGGCTGAGGCTGAACTTGCTCTTCTGGAGAATGTGGATCGCATTAGCGAGGCTCTCTCCCAATTTGGACAACGAATGGAGGATGAGAATTTTGGAGTTCTGCTTGCCGTGAAATCGTCACAGAGCGAGTTTGCTGCTCTTAGCACCAACTATGCACCTGCGGCGGAGTATGCCCAACGTTTGGGTAGCATCTTGGCGGAGCTCAAAGATATGAATAGCTCTATTGGCTTGGAGCGCGAGAGGGTTGAATCTGACCCAGAGAAGCTGCAACAACTCAGCGACCGACTCAATACAATCTACTCACTCACACAAAAACATCGCGCCAAAGATCTTGATGAGCTATTGGAGATTCGCGACCGCTACAGCATGCAACTACTCTCAATTGTTGAAGGTGACCAGAATATTGAGAGACTTCGTGACGAGATAAAATCAGTTGAGAATGAGGCTACAGCCCTGGCATCTGAGATACATCACTCACGAGCAGCCGTAGCACCTCGCTTTGAGACTGAGATTGTGGCAACGCTCCAACGGTTGGGTATGGCTGATGTGGTTTTTGTCGCTCAACTTTCGCCTGCCTCATCCCTAAATATCACGGGAGGTGATCGAGTTGATTTCCTCTTTTCTGCAAATCGAGGAGTCTCACCTCAAGCCGTGGAGCGTATTGCCTCGGGTGGAGAGATCTCGCGTGTTATGCTCTCGCTCAAAGCACTCTTAGCGCACCATATGGAGCTACCAACAATTATTTTTGACGAGATCGATACCGGTGTTTCGGGACGTATAGCCGATGCAATGGGCGAGATTATCACCGAGCTCTCGACATCGATGCAGGTTATCGACATCACACACCTTCCACAAGTGGCATCGAAGGGCAATACACACTTTGTAGTCTACAAACGCGAGGGGCGAACCAATATCGCCAAGCTTAGCGCCGAGGAGAGAATCGAACATATAGCCACAATGTTGTCGGGAAGCCAAATTACTGAAGCGGCATTGGAGCAAGCAAAGATATTATTAAAGAGATAAATTTTATAGATAAATATATGTATACAGAATTAGAAAAAATTATAGAGGAGGCGTGGAGCAACCGCGAACTCCTAAAGGAAGAGAGGGTAAAAGATGCTATACGTCAAGTGGTTGAAGCAGTCGACAAAGGTGCATTGCGCACAGCTGAGCCTATCGACATCGAAAATAGCAAGTGGCAAGTAAATGAGTGGGTCAAGAAGGCAATTATTATGTACTTCCCAATCCAAACGATGCGCACAATGCACTCTGGCGAGTTGGAGTTCTACGATAAGATGGATCTCAAACGCGGTTTCGAAGAGTTGGGCGTTAGGGTTGTGCCTCATGCTGTTGCTCGCTATGGTGCCTACATCGCTCCAGGTGCTATCTTGATGCCTTCATACGTCAATATTGGTGCTCACGTAGGCGCAGGTACTATGGTCGACACTTGGGCTACAGTAGGTTCATGCGCTCAAATCGGAAGTGGTGTTCACCTCAGTGGTGGCGTTGGTATTGGTGGAGTGCTGGAGCCTGTTCAGGCTGCTCCAGTAATCATCGAGGATAACTGCTTTATTGGTTCTCGTGCTATCATCGTCGAGGGTGCACAGGTTTGTCGTGAGTCTGTTATTGGTTCAAATGTTGTAATCACTGGCTCTACTCACATTATCGATGTAACGGGCGAGGAACCTATCGAGTATCGTGGTTATGTGCCTGCTCGTTCGGTTGTGATCCCTGGAACCTACCCACGCAAATACCCAGCAGGCGAGTATGGAGTACCTTGTGCTCTAATCATTGGTCACCGCAAAGAGTCAACCGACAAAAAGGTGTCGCTCAACGATGCGTTGCGTGACTTCAATATTAGCTAAAAAGAGGATGATCTACCACTTCGAGGAGCTTGGCTCAACCAACGACGAAGCTCAAAAGGAGATATATGGTCACGGCGATGTGATTGTCGCTGAGCGCCAAAGTGCAGGCAGGGGACAACGCGGCAACAAGTGGCTTAGTGGTGAGGGTCTGAACCTCACTCTAAGTGCAGTGTTGTGTCCCGAGGGAGTTGTCGATGTGCGCAACCAATTCTTGATTCTTCAGGCAACTGCGCTCGCTATCTGCGACATGCTGCATGGATATGGACTCGCACCAAAGATTAAGTGGACAAACGATATATATATTGGTGATAAGAAGATTGTTGGTATCCTAATTGAGAATAAATTATCCTCTTCGAGGCTTGTGCGCTCGATTATTGGAATAGGTATCAATGTCAACCAATGTGAGTTTGACCCCGCATTGCCAAACCCAACATCAATGGCACTTGAATCTAACCACACTTTTAGGCGTGAAGAGGTGCTTGAATCACTATCGGAGGCGATCAACCGCCGCTTCGAGATGCTCGCAAAGGGTGCAAAAGATAAGATTGCAATGGAGTACCATCGCTTGATTTATCGCGTGGATCAATTGCACCCTTTTCGCCTCCCCTCAGGTGGTGTTGAGATGGGCATGATTCGAGGTGTACAAGAGTCGGGAGAATTGATAATCGATTGGCAGCAAGGCACAAGGGGTGAGTATCTCTTTGGTGGAGTAGAATTTATCATCGAGAGTCGAAAAAAAATATAATTATTGCAAAATAATTTGGATATTGTGTTTGCTGTTAAAAAAATAACACTTATCTTTGTGAAGCAAATTAACAGATAGTTAAAACATACTAAAAACAATTTTGATTTATGAGTATTCCATCAAATCTTAAATATTCGTCGGACCACGAATGGTGTAGTGTCGAGGGCGACGTAGCAACAATTGGAATCACTGATTTTGCACAGAGTCAGCTTGGCGACATTGTATTTGTAGATGTCCCAACCGTGGGCGAGAGCATCGCTGCGGGTGAACTTTTTGGTACTATCGAGGCTGTAAAGACCGTATCTGATGCCTTTTCACCAGTTAGTGGCGAGGTTTTAGAGTTCAACGATGGAGTGGATGCAGATCCAGCGGTGGTTAACCAAGACCCCTATGGCGAGGGTTGGCTCATAAAGATCAAGATGAGTGATAGCTCTGAGCTTGAATCATTGCTCTCAGCGGAGCAGTATGCAGAACTAATTGGGTAATTGCATGTAGCTTTATTTTAAGCGAAAAATTTTAATCATTTATTATAAATTACTATGTCAAAAGTAACAGTAGTAGGTGCAGGTGCAGTAGGTGCAACTTGCGCAAATGTAATGGCAGCTCGTGAAGTTGCAAGCGAGATCGTTTTGATCGATATCAAAGAGGGTCTTTCAGAGGGTAAAATGCTTGATATGTTGCAAGCTTCTGCAACTATGGGCTTCAACTCAAAGATGATTGGTGTAACTAACGACTACTCAGCTACAGCTAACTCAGATGTTGTTGTTATCACTTCAGGTATTCCACGTAAGCCAGGTATGACTCGTGAGGATCTTATCGGTACTAACGCAAATATCATGAAGTCTGTAATCGAGAACGTTGCTAAGTTCTCTCCAGAGGCTATCATCGTGGTTGTCGCTAACCCAATGGATACCTTGACTTACATGGCTCTTAAGTCTACTTCAATTCCTAAGAACCGTATCATCGGTATGGGTGGTGCGCTCGACTCATCACGTTTCCGTACTTACCTTTCATTGGCTTCTGGTGTACCATTGGCTGACATCGAGGGTATGGTAATTGGTGGTCACGGCGACACAACAATGATTCCACTTACTGCAAAGG
Organism: Rikenellaceae bacterium; assembly: GCA_044433965.1. Lineage (GTDB taxonomy): Bacteria > Bacteroidota > Bacteroidia > Bacteroidales > Rikenellaceae > Alistipes. Next base: position 95,578 of record JAWXTF010000003.1, read on the forward strand.
CTTCTATCAAGGGTGTTCCAGCTTCTGCATTCCTCTCTGAGGCTGAACTTGCAGAGGTATTCGAGAAGACTAAGGTTGGTGGCGCTACACTCACTAAGCTTATCGGAACTTCTGCATGGTATGCTCCAGGTGCAGCTTCATCTTCAGTAGTTGAGTCTATCCTTAAGGATCAAAAACGTATCATCCCTTGTTCATGTATGCTTGAGGGCGAGTATGGTCAATCAGATATCTGCATCGGTGTACCAGCTGTAATTGGCCGCAATGGTATCGAGAAGATCATTGAGATCGAGTTGAACGACGCTGAGAAGGCTCTATTCGAGGCTTCAGCAGAAGCAGTTCGCGCTACAAACAACGTACTTTACGAGATCAAAGCTCTATAATTTTAGAGTATATTTCTTACTCTTCGGGCGACTTCCTTCGGGCAAGTCGCTTTTTTTTGATACAGCATATAAGATCCTAAACATCAGCGCTATAAGTGTGTTGCTTATCGCGCTCATGCCGCGCGGGCACCAAGCTAAAGCTTGGATCCAAAAACTTCGTTTTTGACTTTTTTGTTGCGCTGATGTGGTGGGGGCTTTGCCCCTTCGCAAGAGATCTATTATGAGGGACTTTTGAAAGTGAACTTTCAACGCTCCTCATAATAGATCTCTTGCGTGTCAACCTACGGTTGCCACCACCACCTCAGCGAAGTGAACCTCGATTTGGGTTTAAATGCCATAGGCATTTAAAAATTATAAAGAGCAAGGAGTTGTGCAAATTTATTTGCGGCAACTCATTGATCTTTATAATCTTAGAGGTATAATCTCTAAGCCCAAAGCGCAATGGTATGCACCCGCGGGGGTGCTATCCCCGCCCGCCGGAGGCAGTCCGAAGCGCACAGAAGGCAACCC
>JAWXTF010000004.1:0-89807 GCA_044433965.1 Rikenellaceae bacterium
CCCTATCCTTTAACCGCAGGTGTAGTTACACATCTGTTAATCTTTTATTGTGTCAAGTTATAACATACATAATCTATACGCTCTGTGTGGGGCGTGTGACTAATTTATTTACAGATGAAAAACTATTTTTCGTTACGATATAAACAACTACATAGATCAATGAGTGACAATGGATTAAATCCATTGATTGGCTTTGTGTTAGTTGCAGCTCTGTTTTTAGGTGTTAGCGAATTTATATTCTACAAAATAGCGGCTCATTACGCTCGATGTATCTACTCCGCAATAGCGCTCATTTTTGTGCTTAGACAAGGTGAGCAGGGTAAAATAGAGTTTATAAAATATAACTATAAGAGTCAATATTATATATATTTGCGTATTGTGGAGAACCTTATTGTCGCCACTCCATTTACGTTGTTTTTGATCTGCAAGATGCAATTTATTGCGTCAATAATAACGCTTGTAGCTGCTATAATATTAGCTTTCATCCCATATAAGGAGTATAGTGGAATTCCATACCCCCATAAAGAATCTACTCATCTTGCGCTCACCCAACACCTCGCCAGTATATTGATTCACGGCATATTTCCATTTCGATCCCTTTACCGAGACAAGATATGGAGTTGTAGCATCGTCAGTAGTAATAGTTGTAATCATCTTGTCTGCACCTAACTCAGCTGATAACATCGGTATTAACTCCTCTATTGGCAAAGGTGAAATCCCCTGCTCTACTGAGTAGAGTGAGGGATTCTGAATCTTTGCAACATCCTCTTCAAAGAGTAGGATCGCACCTGTTAGACATATAATAAATATCGGCAGACCCAACAAAATAGAGGGAATATGATGTAGTTTATGAAATAGTGCCTTCATCTATTCTGTACGTAATTCGTTAGCAGAGGTGTTGTAGTAGTTGCGACCTGTGGCAGTCTCCAAATTGTCCGCCAAACCATTAAGTGCATCAGCTTTCAATAGTTTATAGTTACGATTATCGGGCTGAAGAGCAATTAGTCGATCCGAAAGCTCTGCACACCATTGGTAATCAGCCTCTTTGAGGGCTGTGCGAGCTAACTGCTCCAATTTATCTACACCACCAACTGCCGTTGCAAACTTCTCTGCCTCTGTTTTCACGGGCAGCGGACAGAGTGTTGTTGCGTTTCCATCGAACCAACCCATATAACCGTTGAAGATGTTGCGGATAGCCCACTCTTGACGACCATAATAGGGGTATAGATTTGGATGATTAGCCAAGTTGTCAGGAAGTTTTGCGTACTCAACTAGCTCATCGGGAGTCATACCCTTATTCATACCCTCGATAGTCTTATCGAATGTATATTTGATCGCATCACGCATAAGCGTTACAGCCTCCTTCACGTTTTCAGCTCCTATAACTGGGCGAGTATGACCTTGCGCCATTGCTACGGCTGGGTACTCCAACACGGTATCAAGAGCATCAATCCACTTCAAAACATCACGATACTCCGTTCCACGAATTGCATAGAGGTTAGGGAACGATTTGTAGAACTGATCGCCTGGGAAGATGATCTTCTCAGCTGGATACCAAATCACGAGATGGTCGTGTGTCTCGCCATAGGTACGAATAAGCTTTAGTGTGATACCCGAAATTGTGATTGTCTGCTCCTCATCGCTCACAAAGTTTGTTATTACGCTCTTATCGAATGGTATATATTGTGTCTTAGCTGCTGCCTCCTGTGCTTTACCACCCACGAACTTACCTCCTGGGTAGACCACTGGTGCAACACCATTATTGATACGAACCTCTGGTGCGAGTGTCATTCCATTTTGGCGATGCCCTCGAGGGTTCTTGAATCCTGCTGCTGTTGGAAAGTCATTCTCACGTCCGAAACTCTCGGCTGCCCAAATTTGCGGTGTGTTATCCTTTAGGAATGCAGGAGTGCCCATTGTGTGATCACCGTGCCCGTGGGTATAGATAATACCTGTTATAGGCTTATCGGTGATTTTACGAAACTCTGCATATACCCTCTCGCTATTATGGGTAAACTTTCCTGCGTCAATAATAACAACCCCATCATCTCCTATAATCATCGATATATTTGCTGCATCGTATCCCGAAGCGGTGTATACGTTGGGTGCAAGTTGGATAATCTCGTTACGAAACTCCTCGTTGTGCTCAATTAACTTTCGTGTTTGTGGAGTCTGCTCTACAATAGGAGTGTTTGTTGTCTGTTGTGCAAGTGCTAAATTTGCTGAGACCATTACTGCTAAAATTAGTGATAACCTTTTCATTGCGTTATGTTTTAATGTTATATTTCTGCTTGTGTAAATATAGTGACTTTACAAGAAACTGTTTAGATTTTATGGCTGATGATATATGTTACCATTGCCCTATTTTATTAAAAACTACACTTTGCACCAACCATTGGTAGAACCTCTATCCTCCTGCCAATAATCCATAAAGCCCATTGTGTTAAAGAGTCAATCGGCAAAATATACATTCCAATACCCTGCCAACTGTGAAGAATTTACAGTAATTTTGTGGTGTATATCTGTACTATGCCGCCAATGATAATGACTTTGTGTGGTCATCTTTTGAAAATAGGTAGCTAAGACCAAAAAATCCCGAAAACTAACCCCCTCTTCTTTCTGTTCTATTGCGCATCCACCGAGCAGAGCTGATGAAGCTGATGTGCCTAATATATGCCTCTTTTTACTCATGATATTGGAAACATAAAAAGTTTCTTAATTATTTTTCTGCAAAGTTAGAGTGTAACAACATATTTAATGGTAACATATATCACCACAGTGGTATTTTTTCTATCTTTGCAACTATGGATAACTTAAATTTTAACTTTTTTTGTTCGGATTGCAAAAAAAGTATAGAGTATCGCAGAGAGAACTGCTTCGCTAATTATAGAGTAAAACAACATAAAAAAGGGGATCACCTCGCATTCAAAGGAGATAGGGTGAGAGAGTTAGGGCTTCTTGTTCGTGGCTCGATAACAGTCTCTTTCGTATTATCATCAGGCATAGTAATACGCTCAATGAAACATAATGCGCCTTACCCACTAGGTGCAGTTGCACTACTGGGCAAGGAGAATAGGTATAGAGTTGATATTATCGCAGAGGAGGAGTGTGATGTTATTGCGGTTAGCAAAGAAGCTATCGAGGAGCGCATAATGAATTGCAGGGAGTTTATGTTGTCATTTTTTGACTACTCCACCTCAAAATTAGACCTATTTGTTGAGCACCTAGCAATTCTATCTCAACGTAGTATACGCTCTAAATTAGCCTTTTATATATTTATATGTTCGGATGAAAATAATAGATATAAATTTGACAAGTCAATAAGAGAGCTTTCGGAATACATATGCGTAGAACGCCCCTCGCTATCACGTATAATTGCGAAATTCGTAGAGGAGGGATTTATAACTTATCACGAGGGAGAAGGTAAGATATTAGATGTCGTGAGTTTGAAAAATCTTGTTGAATAATCCTTCTCAACTCCTGAATCTCTGAGCCTCGCAACTTATCTAAGCATGTCTCGCCCTAAATTGTGAGGGCGAAATACCCATAATACGCTTAAAGAACTGCCCAAAATTGGAACTATCAGGGAAGCTTAGTTCATCGGCAATCTGTACGGCACTCATTGTTGTGGTGATTAGTAACCGCTTGGCACTCGAAATTACAAAGCCATCTATCACCTCTTTTGGGGAGGCATGGAGCTTATCCACCACAACCGTGTGGAGATACCTACGAGATATGGCAAGCTCACCGGCATAGAAATCTATCTCTCGATGGTGTGTATGGTGCTCTTTACAGAGGATAAGGAATCGGCTTGTGATGTTATTTACGATTGAGGTGTGATCTACTCTTGCCTGCTCTATGGTGCAGCTTATTATGTCGTAGCATTCATATAGATAGCACATCACTTGGCTGCGCATCATAATATCTCGATACTCCGAGTCGCTATCATTTATCAGCATAATCTTCTCTAGCGTAAGGTTTGAGGCTCTATACTCCTCCTTCACCACTACGTCAGGCGCACTTGACACAAGACGAGTTAGGAGCGAGCTATCAATATGTGTATATATCCTATTGAATGTTTTTCCTCCAAAGGTGATGGTTATACAGCGGAAATCGCCACTACAATCTACAAGTATCAGGTGTGCCGACTCCATAATAATAAAGTTGGTCGCCGCCTCAAAATCGTGCGAAACGCCATTAAGCAGAACCTTCGCTGACCCTGCTGTGCAGTAGAATATAGTGGTGTCGGAGATAAAGTCACTACCCTTATCAACGGTATATTGCGCTATTTTTAATCTATTCATAAGTACAAATATAACGCATGTTCCCAAATCCTACAACTTTGCTCTGTTTTTAATTATATTGAGATGCTAATTATCATTTACCTTTGCACTATAAATAAATTAAAACATTTGAACGATGCGAAAAATAGCAATCTACGGAAAGGGTGGAATTGGCAAATCAACCACCACCTCTAATCTATCGGCAGCCCTTGCGCTCAAAGGGTATAAAGTTATGCAGGTTGGGTGCGACCCAAAGGCGGACTCAACAAAAAACCTAATGAAGGGAAAAAGAATCCCGACTGTCATAGAGCAGATTAAGCAAAAAGGTGACAATCTCAGGCTCAAAGATGTTGTATTTGAGGGCTTCGGAGGTGTATTGTGCGTGGAGTCGGGAGGTCCAACACCTGGCATTGGTTGTGCTGGACGTGGCATTATCTCAGCCTTTGAGAGGTTGGCAGAGCTGAAAGCATTTGAGACCTATAAACCCGATATTGTGATATATGATGTGTTGGGTGATGTAGTCTGCGGAGGTTTTGCAATGCCTATCCGTGATGGTTATGCCAAGGAGGTGTTTATAGTGTCGTCGGGCGAGATGATGGCTCTCTATGCGGCAGATAATATCTCTCGTGCGGTGCGCAACTTCGAAAAACGCTCATATGCCAAATTTAGCGGTATAATCCTAAACTCTAAAAACATAGAGAACGAAAGGGCGATAGTCGAAAAGGCGTGCGAGGAGATGCAGAGCGAGATTATCAAGCAAGTGCCTCGCTCGGGAGATATTCAAACAGCCGAGAATGCAGGGGGAACAGTTTTTGAGTTTGTCCCAGAGTCGATGATGGTAGGAGTGTATAACGACCTCGCAGAGGAGGTGTTAAAGAGAAGTCAAGATGAATAGTTCAGCAATATTAGGAGTTGCGGATGAGCAGATGCGTTGTCCACTCTCGGGGGCTGCCAAGGCAGTGATGATGATAGATGGTGCAACGATGATTGTTATTGGCACGGAGGAGTGCACCTACTACACCAAAACTACACTCTCAATGCGTGGGGGTGGTGCAAAATGCCACTCGTTGGTGCTCAACAACCACGATGTGACATTTGGATGTAGCGAAAAGGTTGCAAAGGCTATTGATAGTGTGATAGCAGAGAGTAACCCCAAATCGCTCTTCCTAATAACAACCTGCGTAGTAGAGATTACGGGCGACGACTACACATCGGTTGCCCTCGATGCCGAGGAAAAATATAACATCCCAGTAAAGGTGATTCAGACCTGTCACTTTAAGGGTAAAAATGGAGAGCATGGCATGGAGTTAGTCCGCAAAACGGCAGTCCCATTTGCGAGGATGCCCTCAAAGGGCACGATGATGATAGAGCGACTAAAGATGAAGATGACAGGGCATAAAAAGAGTAAAAGCGAAGCATCTACGCCAAGCGATATGCCTCCAATGAACTACCGAATGGGATTGTTGCACACGCTTGTCTCGACTCCCAACGTTATTGTGCTGGAGTATGGCACAGCTGGGACAACTGCCTATGCAATAAAAACGCTACAAATGACACACGGTATAGATTGCTCAAAAAGCCTATTTACAACAGGAATGAGTGAAAATGAGATCGTTATGGGCGACACTACTCGTCTTGAAAATGCTCTAAAAACGCTTGATAAAACCTACTCTCCAAAGGTGATATTTGTCCTATCAACAGCGGTCTCGGAGGTCACAGGAGTCGATGTGAAAGGTGTGTGTCACTATATGCAAGATGAACTAAGGGCAAAACTTATCCCCTGCACAGGTCACGGCTATGGCGGCAACTTTGTCGAAGGGGTTGAAGCTGCAATCAAATTAAAAGGAAATGTGTAGGGGAGAAGAGTAAGGTGATAATTGTCTAATTTACAAATCATATACCAGGATAGTCAATAATCAATTTTACATTCTCTCTCTAACAACCTCCAGTACTATCGATTTGGAGCGAGATGAAATCAAGCGTCCCTACACCTATATATCACTATTTCAGTATTGTTATCTACGAATTGCCACATCCAAAATCCCTCATTCTTGTAGTTGAATACAAATATGTTTCCTAGCGACGAAGTCTAGTGACCACATCGTGACTCTCGTATATCTTACATCATCCTCAGCCCTTACCATCAAAACCATCTTTTCAATTACATTGCCTCTAGTTTATTATTTGCAGAATTAAAGTTTATTTATTAGTTTTGGCATGTAGTTAGAAACTGTTTAAATGAAAATGCTGATTTATCGGTGTTTTATAAGCTGAATTCACTATTCGAATTCATTCTATTTTTAATGCCACAAAGTTAACAATTATATCCTATTCTTGTTCGCTGATTAATCAAATATTACTATCCTGTATTAAAATATTTGGTCAATATAAAAAATGAGAGTGCCAATACCATCGAGATGCCCAAACATTATGACAATTTGGAATTAGATCTTAATTCTTCTATCTCATTCCCTCAATCGTTGTTTAGTATTGAGTCAATAGACCTATTGACCCTGCGTTCAAGATCTATATATTTGGAACAAACCAAAGAGGTTGAGGAGGTTAATGATAAGGATACAGATGAAAAGGTGGTAGTTAGTTATGGATCCATTGTCGGTAGGACACAAATACCACAGCGAATAGCCGATGTGAAGATCAAAAAGATAGTGATTATAGGCACAGTTCGGGCAGATAATTACAAACCGTTATCTTCGCAAGAGATTGATGATTGGTTTGCCAAGTATATACCTGATTGCGAGGTTGAGCTACGAGAGAAGTAGAGTCAGAAAGGTAGTTACATTGCTAAAAGCCAACGCAATACATAAAGAGTTAAAGGAGTTTTTATAAAATAACTTGAGAGATCATCTTTTATTTCATATATTTTTGGAAGTTAAAAGTCTCTTTGCCATCTGTCTCATAGATGACATTGTCAACAACCCATCGACCACTCTCGGTTATTAGGTTATATTTCATCTGTTTGTCTTCACCAAAGCAGAATACATTGACCAATATGGTGGCTTTTGATGTCGCTTTTCCACTGGCGTACTCTCGTTTGAGTATACTTGTTAACTCTATTTTTAGATCGTCAGGAGTATCTTGAGCATTAATAAATGGGTCGAAATCTGGTTTGGGTGTATCTGTGAATACTGCTTTGCCATCAGAGAGATATTCGACCTTTGATTCATAATCAATTCGGAACAATTCATTTAAGTATTCCGACAAGTATATATATCGACCTGTTGTCTCGTCGGTCTTCCACGTATCTTTATAGAATATTTGTATAAATTCTTCAATCTCATCATCTATTATTTGGTCCTCAATCAAGCCAGCGTGTTGAGCCTGAATAGGGATATTGCATATTGATATTATGCAAATTGTTAAAAATAGTTTAATCGTTCTATTCATTTGTTTAAAGTTGTAGTTAGTTAGATTTGCAAATGTAATAAAAAATCTGCTATCTTTGCTATTGCTAATAACTTAAATATGATAATATGCAACCAACCAACGTGATACTTAAGCAGATAAAAATAACGACAAGAGTATTTATGCAAAAAATGCTGATTGTCTCTCTGATGGTGAATGTTGGGTTTGTTAGTAGCATACTCATAAACCGCAACGCCGAGAGTTTTTCGCTCTCAGGGCTATTTATTGGTAGATTATTTCTCTCTGCTTTTTTAATATACATACTTTCAGAGAGAATGAAAATGGAGTTTGTATACTACTCAAATATAGGGTTGCCAAAACTAAAACTCCTAACACTTCAATTTGCTATTGATGCTATTCTATCACTCATAATATTCGTTATTGGCTATGGAATTATTAGATAACAGATACACTCTTGAGATAGACTCCGTAGAGTTGCACTTTGGCAATAGAACAATCATATCGAGTGCTTACATAAGGGTCGAGACTGGTACTATCACAGCCCTTCTTGGTCGCAATGGGTGTGGAAAATCGTGTTTAATGCGTATTATATGTGGTGATTTAAAAGCGCAAAATAGCTCTATTCACATCAACTCTATTTGGCAGCCGAGGCTTAATCACAATCAGGTAGTGTACTCACCTCAATACAATATACTACCCAAAAATCTTACTCTGCAAACTATATTCGATGATTACGAAGTCTGTTTCGATACCTTCGCTCTACACTTTCCTGAGTTTGCAAAATTAAAAGAACAAAAGGTTGAGAATATGTCTGGTGGCGAACAGCGAATTGTTAATATCTATATTGTTCTAAACTCGAAATCACAATTTGCAATGCTTGATGAACCCTTTTCACAAATTATGCCTATACACGTCACGAAAATCAAGGAACTTATCAAAGAGGCTGCGCATACCAAAGGCATATTGATAACAGATCATATGTATCGAAATATATTAGATATTACAGATTCACTCTATATTATGAGCAATACAACAATATACTCCGCAAAATCAAAAGACGATTTAGTGAGATATGGTTATTTAAAATCAGTCGATTAACTATAAACCGCTGCAAATGGAAGAATTTAGAGACGAACCCCATCTATATCGAGTATCACGATAAGGAGTGGGGCGTGGTGTCACAGGGATGATCGCCACCTCTTCGAGATGCTGGTCGCCGCACTGTACAATAATGGGCGATTATGCGATGGGCGTGGGGTGTTTGAGTTTTTGTCGGGTAGTTAGGTCCACAATATCCTTTATATCATTAGGGCATACCTAACTCATAGATTCGACTTTCAAGCTTCACGTCTCTATACTTAGCTCCACATCCACAGCAAACGAGGATGCACACTACCATGAATAATAGTTGTCTCATAGTTTTTATATTTCAATACAATAGAGATTTAATTATAATTCCCGCTTGAGCCGAAACAATCCCCTTGAGTTTCCTATTTACATGCTCTTACCTATTCACACTCTTTTCGCCATTCAAACTCAGAGAGTATATATTCAGTGCAGTTACTCTCCTTTAATGATGTGGTAAATCTATCTATTGCGGCTCTGTTTAGCGAATCTCTATAATAGTTTTCCAATAAAATTACTATAGCAGAGGCTAAAAGCATTGAATTTTGATTCATGATAGCTACAAGTTTATTCTCAATGTCGCCAAACTTGCAAGATCTGCCCTTAGCAATCGAGAGTAAGGCGGTATACTGCAATAGTTCATCCTCTGCATCCAACCATGTAGCAATATGGTCAACGTACTGAAATAGAGCAAATGAGGACTCCTCAGCGACCTCTGTATTGATAATTCCCTCAGCCCAGAATGGCAAATGAGATAATTCAATCCTCTCGGCTTGAGCTATGTGAAATGAGGCAAGACGTATCTCGCGAACTTGTTGTTGGTAAAGGTAACAAGCATACGCATGATCCCTACCCTCGGCAACAGCTAAATCGCGCACCGTAGAGAGGCTAACACCATAATTTAAACCATACTCTTTGCCATAATAACGCATAGATCCCGCTACGGCACCGTTCATCTGACGGCGGCACTCACCAAGAAGCGTTGTAAAACGTGATGTATAGTTCATTATCGAATAGTTGACGGCTCGACCTGGATTGTTTTTCCAAATTCATATATTGGCAAGATAGAACTGGTAATCTCCTCTGAATCGTTATAAAGAATACATTGGGTTGAAGCAGCAACTCTTATCTTTATATTCTTTGGACTACTTTTAATAGCCTCTACATCTAAAGTATTAGGTAGTTCATTTACAACGAATTGCATATAAACTGGAACCCCAGCGAGATCAGTTGTTGGTAATACTCCACCCTTGGGATCAAAACGCGCTATTACATACATAGGGGAGTCAGCAGCAGGTGTAAAAACAATACTTTTGACGCTTTGCACAACCGTGCGACTGCCCGTAAATAATTCTATATACTCCTGTTCCATCTTATCAAGTCGGCTCATTGCATCTTCGAGACCTGCTCCAAAATAACCCTCGCCTGCTTCACCATTTATGATATCTCTTCTTTGACGTCTAATGGTAAAGATAGCAGCGGCAGCATCTCTTGCGGCTATCTCCATAGCGGCAACCTCTGAGCTATATTGATCAACTGGTAATGATGTGTAATGTGTTTGCGAGGGCATAGCTACAAGTTCTGCCTCTGAATTATCGCCAGCTATTGCAGAGATTGAAGCGTCAACTATTTTATAATTAGTTTGTGAAGTTAAAGGGGCTCTTAAACTTAAGAATTTCTGCGCATAACGAGCATAAACTCCAGGAGTTACAACCTCTTTCTCAACTAATAGTTTAACTAATATGGAGGTAGTTGGATAAGATAAAGTGTAGCCTCCGTCCTCATGAAACAAGCCGACACCCTCACTCTTGATCTCTTGTGCAAATAGACCAAGAGAAGACAAAGATGCAATTAATGCAATAAAGTATTTATTCATAAAATCATATGTTTTTAGCAGTGTAAATATACAAATTAAAATTAAAACATCAAAACTTTAAATAAAACTCCGATGTTAGATTTTTATACTCAGTAGTATACTCATTGTCAAAAGATCCCCTAATTGACAACTCAGTTAATTGAGTTTCAGATGGTTTATAAAGGCGATACTCACTCATAATGCGGTTGCAAGAAGATCCAACTCTTCCGCGCACATAGGTTCTTCGCCACAGGTAAAGCAATCCTTTTGCCTTTTCTTCGAAGAGATTTGACTCCACAACAGGCAATATCAATGAAAATCGACCTTTATGAGAAAGCATCTGTACAACTGAATTTATCAAAGTCTCAAAACTGAGAGCAACCGTATGGCGTGCAGTTGTTCGACCACTGAGGGGGGAGAGCAGTGAGTTATTAAAAAATGGAGGGTTGCTTACAATTAAATCATATTTAAACTGATTCTTAAAGTTGGCTATATCAACATTATGAATATTAATGCGTTGACTCCAATCAGAGGCAGCTACATTATCACTCGCCTGTTCCGCACTATCTCGATCTATCTCGACTGCATCGATCACAGCCGCACTCCTCTGCGCCAACATTAAAGCAATCAAACCCGTGCCACAACCAATATCAAGAGCAAATTTGTCCTTTTTTAGCACGTTTACCCATGCACCAATCAACACACCATCAGTACCAACCTTCATCGATGATTTGTCTTGACTAATAGAAAATTGTTTGAATTTAAACATATATTCTACTTTATATAATCATTTATAACACCCTCTACTCCAGCGCCGAATAGTGCAAAATCATAGCGTATTGGATCGTAACTATCAAATTCCCGAAGAGCTGTGGTAACCTCAACAACAGCCTTCCAATCGCTCTGTTTACGCTTAAGCAAACCTAAAGCCCGGGCTACATTTCCCGAATGAACATCAAGTGGCAAATATAACGCCGACATAGGGATATCACGCCATAGACCAAAATCAACCCCCTTACTATCGTATCTAACCATCCATCTAAAATACATATTCAGGCGTTTACATGCAGCACCTTTGTCGATCGATGAAAAATGTTTCTCACAATGCGTATCATGATCACAACTCAAAAATCTTGAACGGAACTGAGATAGCACTTTGGGAATTGATTGAGTTTGGTTGTAGATATCAACTACAAGTTTACCTAACGAGCCATATTCTTCACATATAGAACGTGTTGCAACAACAAAATCTATCAAATCAGCACCATTAAATGTGCGATGAACATAACTTTTTAAAACCGCCATGTCGGAGGGTGTAGCATTTATTATAAAATCGTATGGAGCATTATCCATAAATTCCATCATACGTCCAGCGCTCTTTACAATCGCCTTCCTGTTGCCCCAGGCTATTGTTGATGCAAATAATCCTGCAATCTCAATATCCTCAACAGAGCTAAAACGATGAGGAATGGAGATCGGATCGTATTCAATAAACTCCTCATTGTTAAATCTTTCACATAATGAGTCTAATAACTCTTTTGTATGTTCATACGATAAATTGCTCATAATTAAAGTATTAAACCATCCTTCATAACTATCTTTCTATCAGCCATCTCAGCCAATTTTTCATCGTGTGTCACTACGACTACAGTAATACCAAATTCTTCGCGAAGTCTAAAAAATAGATTGTGAATATCCTCTTTGGTCAACGAATCCAGATTCCCAGATGGTTCGTCGGCAAAAAGAACCGAGGGTGAATTGATAATCGCACGAGCAATTGCAACACGCTGCTGCTCACCTCCAGACAATTGATTTGGTTTATGATTATGGCGTTGCGACAAACCCATTAATGCCATAAGTTCAACGGCACGCTGCTCGACATCCACCTTGTTGCGACCCCCTATAAGCCCAGGTATCATCACATTCTCCAGGGCTGTAAACTCGGGCAGTAGATTGTGAAACTGAAAAACAAATCCTATCTTCTGGTTTCGGAAGGCAGAAAGTCGTTTATCGTCAAACTTGGAAAGATCTTCATCCTCGATTAACACCTCACCTGAATCTGCTACTGAAAGAGTGCTAATTATCTGAAGTAGTGTAGTTTTACCCGCACCACTCGAACCTGTAATTGAGACAACTTCACCCTGCTTAACATGAAGAGAAACCCCCTTCAATACCTCAAGTTTTCCGAATTTCTTATGTATATTTATAGCCTTTATCATAATCTTATTTCTTTGTCATAAGTTTTTTATATATCGCAACAGTCTCGACAGCTTCTCGCACGTCGTGCACTCGAATAATAGATGCTCCTTGCCTTAAGGATTCCCAATTAAGTGCAATTGTTCCCGTCAATGATGCGTCTGCATCAACATTTAACAACTTGTAAATCATTGATTTACGAGACAATGCAGAGAGAACAGGATATCCTAATTCACATAATCTATTTAATCCTGCTAATAATTCATAATTTTGCTCTAAAGTTTTGGCAAACCCAAACCCAGGATCAATTATTATGTTGTTGATACCTAAGTGCTTAAGCTGAATTAACTTCATTGTAAAGTATTCTACTACCTCACTTACAATATCTTCGTATTGGGTTTCACCTTGCATTGTCTGAGGTGTACCCCTCATATGCATTGCAATATAAGTAAGATTGTTTTTAGCTACTACTTCGATCATGTGGGGATCTAACTCTCCAGCTGAGATATCATTAACAATAATATCTCCATACTGCTCAACAGCCCTCTCCACTATTTGAGAACGAAACGTATCGATAGAGAGCGCAACATGAGGATCAATACTCTTAACCGCATCTAAACCACGTTTAACTCTCCTCCACTCCTCCTCAACTGTAACATCTTCAGCTCCAGGACGTGAAGAGTATCCACCTATATCAATAATAGAGGCTCCTTCATCCAATATCTGCCTCACTCTCTCCTCGATTTCTACTGTCGTGAATGTACGACTATTTGCGTAGAATGAGTCAGGCGTGACATTCAGGATTGCCATCACTTGAGGTTCACTAATGTCAATTATTGATCCGCTCTGATTCATATCTAAATCGTTTATCAAAAACCTTTGCTGCCTCTTCCAAATCTTCCAAATCGATATTTACTACACAAAAATCAGAAAGCTTATCGATTTTATCATCTGAGAATTGAGCTTCCATTCTCTTTTCAATCTGATCTATAGTTAGATTATCTCGCGAGATAATCCTCTCAATTCTCAGAGGCTTAGGCGATAAGACACAAAGCGTCTTATCGACACATTTATCAAATGCGGACTCAAATAGTATCGCACACTCCAATATTACATAAGCAGAGTTCTGTTTTAATGCCCAATTTTCAAAATCAGCCATTACGCGCGGATGAACGATTGAGTTGATTAGATCAATATTATCATTGTTACCAAACACCTTCTCTGCAAGAAACTCTCGATTTAAAGAGCCCGAAACATAACTTTCTGAACCAAAGGCTTCTACAATCTGAGTCCTTATCTCAAGGTCACCATTCATCAACTCTTTTGCCTTAGAATCAGAATTATATACCGCAATACCTAAATCTTTAAATAGATGGCATAGTGTAGATTTACCACTACCTATGCCTCCCGTAACACCAATCTTATACATAAACTATTTTTCAAGTAATTTTTGTTCCTCTTCACTCGACATCCCAAAGATTGGAATAACTCCAACCGAAATTACCTTAATGTCGCTATATCGCACCGAAAGAGCATTTTGCAAAGATTGAGGTTCAATAATAATATTACGACTATCAAAACCATCATTCACTCTCTCGTATTTAAGTTCTGAGAGTGGGATGGAGACCTTTCCTCCTTTGTAAAGTCTATAGCCAAACAAATTCGTTCCGACGCCCTCCACTACGCACTTTACCTCAAATTTAGATGTTCCAATTTTTACATCTATATTGAGGTCCGTGGTATATATATAACTCAATTTAGCTATATACCATAACACAAATGATGCAGTTAGCATAACCCAAAAAGCTGGCGAAATGTAGTGGCGCAACCACACGATAAAATCTTTCTTCATATTTTAATTAATCATTACCGTTGTAAAGTTATACAAAAGTTATGATTTTACAAAAAGTAATTATAGGATATACAGGGCAAACGCATGAAAAATATTATTTCTTATGCCTCCGGCGGGCGGGGATAGCACCCCCGCGGGTGCGCATTTTTGCGATTTAGGCTTTAAATACCAAAAGTATTTAAAGCCATATCGAGGATTATCTCACTGACATAAAACTGATTAGTATCTTAAGTCGGGATATAAAAGATATTTGTTACGCATAACTTTATACTCTTCAAGCTCTTTGAACCACGTAGCTTTAATCTGCTCCTCGCTCATGCCTGAGTCCAACATATCTTTGAGTGAAGCATCTCCACTAAGCATATTAAAGAGCTGTGTATTTGAGATAATGCCAACACCTTTACCCGAGCGCTTCATAAAATCGATAAAGTAACTCAGAGAAAAGCCCACCGGTGGGGTTGACTCTCGAAGATCATCGCCATAACACTTATATCCCTTTTGCAATGGATTTTTATCAAACCCTTCGAGAGATTGAGGCGTAAAACTAAATTTTCCATATCGAGGATCCGGATAACCCAATACTTGGAATGGAAATAGAGTACCGCGACCAACGCTAATCTTTGTAGCCTCAAAGAGACAAAGTGAAGGATAAAGCGCTACAGATTGAGCATTAGGCAAGTTTGGCGATGGTTTGATTGGTAATTCATAGGGGTCTCCATGTTTCCATCCCTCTATCGCTATAACGCTTAAGGCAACAGCTTTGCTTCCACTCCAACCTTCACCATTAATCATCATAGCCAACTCACCTACAGTGAGACCATGAAGAATAGGTATCGACAAGGCACCAACAAATGATTTCAGATTATCGCTTATCACCGGACCATCGACAAAGTCATTGGGGTTAGGTCTATCTAAAACAATCATCTCAACTCCATATTGCGAACACGACTGCATTGCATAATAGAGCGTACTGATATAGGTGTAGAATCGTGCCCCGACATCCTGAATATCGAATATCAGGATGTCAACATCCTTAAGTTGTTCTTCACTTGGTCGCTTATTAGATCCATAAAGAGAGATTATTGGCACGCCAGTTTTCGCGTCGTTACCGTCGGCAATGCTCTCTCCTGCATCTGCATCACCTCGGAATCCATGTTCTGGAGCGAATACTTTGATAATATCGACACCCGAATCCAAAAGGGTATCCAACAAACATACCCGCTCGCTACCAACAACCGAAGTATGGTTGATGATAAGTCCTACCCTTTTATCTCTAACAAGAGGCAAAATTCGATCAATTTGATCCGCACCATTTTTTATAGCGAACGATGGCAGTGACACCATCAGCAACACAACACTAATTATTAGTTTTACTATCTGCTTCATATTTATTAGGTTTTAGACAAGAAAAGAATAACACCTCTTCTTGAACATTAGTTTCATCCGCTAAGATAGATAATTTATGGCAAAAAAAATTGAAATGTAATAAATTTGCACTACTTTTGAACAAAATAAGAGAGAAATTTAAACAATATAAAAAAAAGTTACAACAGTTTAACACTATAATATTATGAACAAAGCGATAGCAACAATTGTACTTATAGTTACCACAATATCTAACGTGTTTGCCTCAAGAGACAAAGTTATAGATTCACTCGACAGCTTTATAAACAAGGCGATCAACGAGCACTATTTCCCTGGTGCTCAATTGGTGATTGGCGATAGCAAGGGGGTGATATACTCTCAATCATATGGATACTTAGATTACAACCACTCACAAAAGGTTGACAGCACAACACTTTACGATCTGGCTTCTTGCACTAAAGTACTTGCAACAACACTTGGTGTAATGACACTTATCGATGAAGGCAAATTGTCGCTACAAACGCGCATTGACGAGGTTATAGATGTCGTCGACACACTACAATTTAGAGATGTAACAGTTGCGGAACTCCTCTACCACAACTCTGGTTTTTTGCCAGGTGTGTCGATTGGACCATCACTTGTGAGAACTACCGATGAGAACATCCCTGTTTTTGCTCGTCGCAAGAGTGAGGATAATCCATATATATATGACAACTACTACTACGCCCCCAAGGAGATTATATATGACTCTACATATATTAGTCATCAAGCAGGTGAGGAGCAGATTGCAATAACCAATGGGCTCTACCTCAACAAAAGTTACCATTCAAAACTCGACTCAATGATCTCGGCTGCATATCGACCCAAGCTCAGAGGTGTGCACAAATATAGCGATTTAAACTTTTATATACTTAAAAAGATTATCGAGAATAGAACAAATACATCTCTCGATAGTCTCACAACACAAATATACAACAAAATGCACCTCTCCAATATTGGCTTCAGACCTCTTGACTGGAGTCCAGTTGAGAAGATCAGCCCAACGGAATATGATGTACTATTGCGTCGCGACACCATTCGAGGTTTTGTACACGACGAACTTGCCTGCATCGAAGGGGGTGTAGGAGGTAACGCTGGTCTTTTTGGGGCTGCAAATAGTGTTGCTCAGATCTGCAATATGTTTCTAAGAGGTGGTCTCGATATACACGGAGATCGCATTATCAAAAGCGAAACTTTAAAAGAGTTTACCCAGATACATCGTTCGCCCACAGGCTCCACTTTTGGTTTGGGATTTACAAAAATAGACTCAGATAAGCTTCCATATCCGCCAGAGAGTTATGGTCACACAGGTTATACTGGTACATTCTTGTGGGTAGATCCTACAAAAGATCTATATCTTGTCTTATTGACCAACCGTGTCTACCCTACTCGCACAAATAGAAAATTTGACTCCAAATATAGAGCTCAAGTTTGGGAATACGCCACACGTATAAGATAGTATCAATTATTTTACACTTCTTATTTGTCAGTTCCTACTGCCAAAATGACAGGAAAGATCTCTTGGCATACAGTTTGATATTACTTGTCTCAAAAACTATACATAATATCAAAAATATAAATTTATGAAAAACGGAAAAATTGGAGTAACCTCCGAAAACATCTTCCCAGTAATCAAAAAATTCTTATACTCTGACCACGAGATATTCCTTCGTGAGTTGGTCTCAAATGCCGTTGATGCTACACAGAAGCTGAAAACGCTCTCTTCGAGAGGTGAAGCCAAAGGTGAATTGGGTGATCTAACGGTTCAAGTCGCTGTCGACAAAGGTGCAAAGACCCTTACCATAACGGATCGCGGTTTGGGAATGACAGTCGAGGAGGTTGACAAATATATCAATCAAATCGCTTTCTCTGGTGCTGAAGAGTTTATGGAGAAGTACAAAGATCAATCTATCATTGGACACTTTGGCCTGGGCTTCTACTCCTCATTTATGGTTGCTGAGCGTGTTGAGATCTTCACCCAATCCTACAAGGAGAATGCTAAGGCTGTTCATTGGAGTTGCACCGGCTCACCCGAGTTTGAGATGACAGAGTTGGACGAGGCGCGTGATCGCGGAACCTCAATCGTATTGCACCTTGCCGAAGATGCTTTGGAGTATGGCGAGGAGAGCAAGGTTGGAGAACTTCTCAAGAAATATTGTCGCTTTCTCCCAATACCTGTTGCATTCGGAATGGTCAAAGAGTGGAAAGATGGTGGTTATGTCGACACAGATCAAGTTAATATAATTAACAATATTGAACCTCTTTGGACTCGTAAGCCAAGCGAAATAACAGAAGAGCAATACAAAGAGTTCTATCGCGAACTTTATCCTATGGGTGAAGATCCTCTATTCTCAATTCATCTCAATATTGATTATCCATTCAATCTTACAGGTATACTCTACTTCCCTAAGATCAGCAATAAGTTTGAGGTTCAAAAGAACAAGATTCAGCTCTACTGCAACCAAGTATACGTAACGGACCAAGTGGAGGGTATTGTTCCTGAGTATCTAACGTTGTTGCATGGCGTTATTGATTCACCCGATATTCCTCTCAACGTATCAAGAAGTTATCTTCAAAGTGACTCTAACGTTAAGAAAATCTCTAATTATATCACTCGCAAAGTTGCTGACCGCCTACAGGAGTTATTCAACACAATGCGTGACGAGTATGAGCAAAAGTGGGACGACCTCAAGGTATTTATACAATATGGTACGCTTACCGATGAGAAATTTGCCGAGAAAGCAGCTGGTTTTACCCTCTGCAAAAATATCAACGACAAATATTTCACCTTTGCCGAGTATGTTGATTTGGTCAAACCAACCCAAACAGACAAGGAGGGTAACACAATTATGCTTTACACCGATAATGTTGTTGAGAAACATTCGTTTATTGAGTCAGCAAAGGCGAAAGATTACGATGTATTGGTTATGGATGGTCAACTTGATAGCCACTACATCAACTATTATGAATCGAAAAATAGTGGTTGTCGCTTTGTTAGAGTCGATAGCGACGTAATAGACAAGCTAATTCAAAAAGATGTTGACTTGACCATATCTCTTAGCTCAGAGCAGCAGGATATTATGCGTCCAGTCTTTGAGAGCCAAATGCCTCAAGATGAGAAGATCCAATATCAGATCTCATTCGAAGGGATGCAGGCAGACGATGCTCCAGTTGTGATAACTCAAAATGAGTTTATGCGTCGAATGAAAGAGATGGCAGAGATGGGAGGCGGTGGCATGAGCCAATTCTATGGTCAAATGCCAGACAGCTACAATATTGCCGTAAATGGCAATCATCCAATTGTAATCGATATCTTGAGCGATGTTGAAGGTGCGTATGGAGATAAGCTGAAGAGTGTAACAAAGAAAATCGATGCTGCAACAGCCGAAAGAGATCGATTCGAAGAGGTGGTGAAAGATAAAAAAGCAGAGGATTTAACACAAGAGGAGCAAAGCATGCGCGCTGAACTTAACTCTAAGGTTGACTCTCTACTTTCGGAACGCAACCAGCGACTCAAGGAGATTGGCGGGGAAAATAAGTTGGTGAGACAAATTATCGATCTGGCACTACTCTCTAATGGATTATTGAAGGGCAAAAAGCTCTCTGACTTCATCCAACGAAGTATCTCTTTAATCGAGAAGTAAATTTGTAAAGATGTTTTAGGAGCGAGTAAGGTTACGCAAATCATTTGCAGAACCCTACTCGCTCCTTTTTATCGTTTAAGTTTTTCGCACTTTCATAGTCATGAGTATGCTGCGTATATCTCTATGATACATTTTATTGGCGATCTCTGTTAAAGGTATATCCAAGACTCCAATATAGGAACTGGGCAACACTAAAATTAGTTGCTCTCACTCCAAATGTAGCGTACAGATTAGATTTGAGAGGAACTTTAACTCCAACGGTTTGATATAGTCGCTCCATTGATTTGTTGGGCTGGATTACGCTGTACCCAATATCAGCAAAGACAGTATATAACGGTTTAACAATCTCACCACGAATAGCCAGTCCAACAGATAATCTCTCCTGCAATGGCGCCATATCGGCTATCTCGTACCATAGATCATCTATCTCGCTATAGCGACGAGTGATCTGTGCATTAGAACTTCCGTCGTATAGCAATTCGGCACCTATACCATATTTGTAGTTGTAGTTGGTTGTTCTCATTGAATAGTAGTTAAGACCATACACATCGAACTGGTGACTATTAACTCCATTGGCAGCGTTATCCGAAGATCTGATATTTTTAGAGGACATTATTAGCTGTATATCGTGTTCAAAATGTTTCTCAAATTCTGGGATCTCAATATTGGGATTATAACGCTCCTTTATCTGATTACGATTAAAGTTGTGAGTAAGTTCAAAGTACAAACTTGCTGTGTTAATACCAAGATTTGGTTGACGACTCGAACCATTTGAGGCGTGAAATATGGAGGTTCCAAAATGGATATCGGTAGTAATGCTAAGATACCATTTTAGGTAAATATTACCCGCAGCATGAACATTCATTGTCGAGCCAATTGCATTATTATTGCGATTGTCAAATGGGTCGTATGGCTCCCAAGCGGTAGAAAATCCCAAATTAAGTTCATAATTAAGTGCCAATCGCCGACCCAGTTGCCTAATAGTAGCACCCTGCACCATATAGAGCGATATTGGAGTTCCAAGCTCATCGTGACGACCGAACTCTGCTACTGAAGCACCAATACCATAATAGGGCATACCATATGCAACCTGTTGCCATCTGTCGCCTGGCGAACTAACGATATATTTTATCGATTGTGACGCATATACGGGTATTGCATTATCGCCACTAAAAAAACTACACGTTTGGAGTACCGTACCAACATTATTCCCTATTGCGATATATGATGGTATTTTGCGAGTGTCGCTATCACCGCCCGAAGCAAGAGCAGTGAAGGAGGTTAATAATAGCGCAAATGTTAGAATATTTTTTTTCATAATTAACTTAGAATCTGAGTTTTTGACACGATGGTAAAATTGACGAAAAAAATGACTTATTAGGACTTCTCTTTATATTTATAGATCATATAGGAGTTAAGAATATTTTGCCAGATAATGTATGAAGTGGGAGCGATTGATGCAATTGGAGATAGGAATGACTGCATCATCCAAATACCCAAGATGGTATTCTTTTGCCCCAAAGATTGTTGACCGGCTATAGGGTCTCCGAAATGAGAGCCAATATAGTTACCAACTCTATATTGCAGTAAGCATGTGATGAGAGCACCTATTGCCAAAGCAATACCCACCCATAAATCAATACTCTCTTGATTCCGAGAGATGAAAATGACGGTTCTACCAATTGAAATGGTGAGAGCCATAAGCCAAAGATAGTATGAGAATGATGATCTTTTACTAAACCAAGTGGTTATTGCCGGTGCTACAAATCGGAGCAATTGAGCTACTAAGGGCGGTAAAACCATTAGTGGTGTAACCTTAGCGAGGATC
Organism: Rikenellaceae bacterium; assembly: GCA_044433965.1. GTDB lineage: Bacteria > Bacteroidota > Bacteroidia > Bacteroidales > Rikenellaceae > Alistipes. Next base: position 21,572 of record JAWXTF010000004.1, read on the forward strand.
ATCATAAAAGAGCAACCTTCACCCCCGATATGAGTAAAGAAAAAGGGAATAAATAGAGCCATAACCACATTGCAAACAACACTAAAACTTGCAATAGTGACTACACTTCCCCCAAGCATTTGACAAATAACTACGGCAGCCATTGCCACGGGCGTAATAAGACAAATCATAATACCCTGCGCTATAACCTCTCCAAACAAGGGCAATAGTAGATAATAGGAGCCTACTCCAACCGCCAATTGAAAAAGTATAATCCAGAAGTGCATCGCCGAAAAACGGAGATCACGCAGATCAACACTGCAAAACGTTACAAAAAGCATTGAAAAGAGCAAAAATGGCGAGAGCATATTGCACGAAAGTTGATTGACAATCTCGATTTGATTCGCAAATATTGCTCCGATGACCATCGTCAGCAACATCATTAGTGATTTTTTATTCTTCATAAATTACTTTTTTGTAGTTATTAGGGTTGTCAAGCCAACCATGGTGAAGAGCGCATTGTATATAAGCAACTCAAATCCAATTGTATAGTTATAATAATCCTTCATTATCCACTCTAAAACAACACTAAAAACGAGTGACAAGATAGTAACAAATGGAACATATTTGTCTCGTAGGCGAAACGGTGTGAGAAGCCCAAAAGCAAAAAGCCCTAAAATTGGTCCATAGGTATAGCCTACAAATTTAAACATTGTATTTATAACACTCTCATTGCCAAGCTCCCCTACACATAAAATCATAACAGCTATCACGATTGATATCAAAGTGTGATTTCTAAGGCGTAAACGTGTTATATCAGCCTCATCTTGTGATTTTTTTATGCCTATTAGGTCGACTGTAAGTGATGTGGTTAGAGCTGTTAAAGAGGAGGCTGCTGATGCATATGTCGAAGCTACTAAGCCCAATACAAATAACACTCCTACAATAAGTGGCAGCTCCCCCTCGAAGGCTATGAGGGCAAATAGCTGATCTCCCTTTTGAGGTATAGAGAGTTCTGCATAATCAGCATAGATATAGAGCATGGCTCCCAAAATTAAAAATAGTAAGATTACAAAAATTTGAGAGATGGCGGTAACGACAATGTTAATTTGCGCGTTACGATAATTAACACAACTCAAATTACACTGCATCATATCTTGGTCTAAACCGGTCATTGCCACAAGCGTGAAAAGACCAGCAAAAAACATCTTCCAAAAATATTTTGGCGATGAGGTATCACTCCAATTAAACATTGTAGAGTACTGAGAATCTGTCACATTGGTCCATATATCACACACGGACCAATCCAATGCATTCGCAATAAAAAGGAGAGACAGGATTAGAGTGCCGACCAAACATATGCTCTTTAGAGAGTCTGTCCAGATAAGAGATTTCACACCTCCTCGCCGCGTAGCAAACCAAATTACCGAAACAGTAAGTAACACATTAACCCAGAAAGGAGTGTTATAGTAGTCGAAAAGTAGTTGCTGGATTACCACCGACATAACATATAGACGAAGTGCAGCAATAGCAATCTTTGAAACAAAGAAGAGCCATGCTCCACTTTTGTGAGAAGTCACGCCGAATCTACTATCGAGGTATTGATATAGCGATATCACTCCAAGTCGATAAAATAGGGGGATCAATAGAAATGCTATTACAAGTTGACCAACTGTAAAACCCAGCACCATTTGCATATAGGAGAACCCATCCGCGGCTACCGAACCCGGAACCGAAACAAAGGTTATCCCCGACATGGCTGCACCAATCATCGCGATAGCAGCTGTATACCATGAATTAGATCTATTTGCTATAAAATAGTCAAGATTCTTAGCCTTTCGACCACTATACCAAGTTATCGCAAGCAATATCGCGACATATACAGCAAGGGTGATTAGTGTTATTATTGGAGTCATAGCATTAGAGATTACCTAAAATCAATTATTTCATAATCAGGATACTTATCACTGTTATATAAGGTTATAGATGATGATAATTTTGCTATCTCTTTTATCTCTATTACAATTTCATCCTCTCCATATTTATAAACAATTCTAACTGGGAGTCGACTCGCCTTGGAGATTGTTAGAAATATAGACTCTATCGATTCTCCCTCCTCTTTGAGAGGTCTTAGCTCAACCTCAATATTGGACTGATCTTCATTGACTGTTGTAGAGGTATAATACTCCATTATTGTTGCAAAGACCGTTGCAGGATTATTTAATATGTTACCGCTATTATCTTCGACAACTGAGTCTATAATAATCTCTTTACGACTATTAGAGACTTCGTACTTAATGGAAGAGTCTCCATAGAGTTCTTGTTTGTCGACAACAATATAATAGTTCTCGTTATCCACCTGGTAATATCCTGGTATTGTGACATCTCCATATACTATATCAACTACAACTCCATATGGATTTAATGCACTGAGCGCACTTTGTAACTCTACCAGAATTTTATCAGATTGAGATGCTGCATTACCTACTCCAACAAATAAGAGTAGCAATATTAGTGATGATATTCTCTTCATAATTTACATAATTCTTTAGTTAACTAAAACAGTCCTAACTCCTGAAGTTTAGCCTCTAACGACGGCAAATCATAGAACAATATACTACGAGGCTTTGACCCCTCTTGGCGACCTACAATGCCTGCACGCTCCAATTGAGTCATGATGCGTCCCGCTCTATTAAAACCAACCTCAAAGTTGCGTTGAATTGCTGATGTTGAGATAGCTCCATTTGTAACTGCTGTTCTGGCAATCTCAGCAAATAGTGCGTCATATTTGATAGATGGTCCACTATCACTGCTTCCCATATCTAAATCGCCACCTCCATCTGGTGTATAGTCTGGAAGGCGGTAAGCACCTGAATAGCCCTGTTGCTTGCTAATGTGCTCAACAATTCGAGCCACCTCATCTGTCTCAACGAGAGCGCATTGAATACGAGTTAATTCACCATCCTTTGAGAACAACATATCACCACGCCCAATAAGTTGATTTGCGCCTGGTTGATCGATAATAGTTCGGGAGTCAATCATCTGCGTCACCTTAAATGCAATACGTGCGGGGAAGTTTGCTTTGATTCCTCCTGTAATAACCTTCACATCTGGACGTTGCGTTGCAACTATTAAGTGGATACCTACAGCACGTGCCTTTTGTGCAATACGCATTACGGGCATCTCTACCTCTTTTGCTGTCATAATAAGATCTGCAAACTCATCGATAACCACCACGATGTAGGGCATAAAGAAGTGTCCCTTCTCGGGGTTGAGAAGTCTATTTTTAAACTTCTCATTATACTCGACGATATTTCGCACTCCTGCCTGTGAGAGCAACTTGAGGCGGCTCTCCATCTCCTCACAGATTGCATTGAGAGCATATACTGCCTTCTTGGGGTCTGTAATTATCACATCATCCTCCGACTCCATTTTTGCCATGTAGTGAAATTCGAGGTCGCGATATGGTGTAAACTCAACCATTTTAGGGTCGATCATCACAAATTTCAACTCTGAAGGGTGCTTGCGGTAGAGCAAAGAGGTGATAATCGCATTCAAGCCAACTGATTTACCTTGACCTGTAGCTCCCGCAACCAACAAGTGCGGCATTTTAGCTAAGTCAAATACATAATTTTCATTTTGAATCGTGCGACCAATAACAATAGGCAATTGAGCTTTAACCTCTTGGAAAGCCTCTGAACGAACTGCCGAACGCATAGAGACAATCTTCTTAGTGCGATTAGGCACCTCTATTCCAATTGTGCCTTTTCCTGGAATAGGAGCTATGATACGTATTCCCAATGCCTTTAGACTCTGCGCAATATCATTCTCCAAACCTTGGATCTTCGAAATTTTAACGCCGTGAGCCTGAATTATCTCGTAGAGGGTAATGGTAGGTCCAACTGTTGCGCGTATCTGTTGAATAGGTATACCAAAGTGGTTTAGAGTCTCTTCAATTTTGGTCTTATTCTCAAATATCTCAGCTTTGTCTATCTCTACATCACTGCCAGCCTGGTACTCCTCAAGAAGAGTGATTGGGGGTTTGATGAAGTTATGAATGTCTTTTGTTGGATCGTACACAGACGACTCTAAATCATTCTCATCTACCAATTTAGATTCATTAACTTCAACAAATACCACAGATCCTCCACTTGGTAATTCTATTTGCTGTTCATTACTACTATTAGTTCTTGACTCCTCGAATTCAAATCCAACAACACGATCTGTCGGTTCTGGTTGAAATATCTCGAAAGAGGGATCGTTTGCTGGTTGCTCTGAGATAAAATCTGTCATAGGATCTGGCTCGGGCAATAGCTCTGGTTTGACTTGCTCTACAATTTCTACTGGTTCTAAGGCGGTAACTTTACGACCTATAACCTCTTCAAATGGATTATCTTCGTCCACGTCAGCCTCAGTTGGAGTATTTGCACGGGGATGATCCAGATTGAATATGTTATCTACTTGTGTTGCATCTGTTTGTGAAGATTCATCACCATATAATTGATTAATTGTTTGCTCATTTTCTATTGGCTCCTCATCTACTACTTCATCTTCGACAGGCAACTTTTTATCACTCTTTCGAGGAGCCTTAATACGTTTTATGATCGAAGTAAGTTTGCTCTCCGTACTACTAAGAGCGGAGCTACTGGCATGATTAACAATATTGACAAAGTTGCTATTGATAAATACTCCCACTGCCGCCCAAGCGCCAAGAAGAAGTAATATTTGACCAATTCCTATAACATCATTTAATATTTGAGAAATTGAGATTCCGAAAGCTCCACCCAGCCCACTTCCAAAGACATTCCAACTCTCTCCAAAAATAGCACCCAGTGTCAATGAGCTCAATATCAATACGATAAACATTGTCAACGTATCACGATTAAGAATCAAACGCCTACTACCTCGGATTAGATTGACTCCAAACAGGACAAGGTATATTGGAATAATAACTCCTGCAATACCAAAAGAACGACCGATTAGAAGATGTCCAATCTTTGCCCCAAAACCACCGCAGCGGTTGCCATATTTAAATGTTTCAAAGTCGGGGTGGTTCTGATTTACGCCCAAAAGCAAATCAAGATCCGCTTTCCAATGAAAGAAATATTGGATAGCAGAGAGTGTTGCATAAAGACCGGCAAGAATTACCAGCAACCCTAAAATCCAACGAATATTGGTTGAATTTTCTGATGGTACTTGGACACTCTCCTCTTCTCCGGTTATAGGCTCATTATTATCTGGTGTTGATTTTGTCGATTTCATACTCTAAAAAATTACATCTTTTGCTTTATACATCAACCTTTTGCGATACTCTTCGCTTGCAAAGGTAATAAATTCATCTTGAAGATCTGCATCATACGCAGCTTTGATATTAAACTCTTCTAATAATTTCGCAATTTGCTTTACAATTGCGGACGATGGCTCGACAATATCAATATGTCGTCCATCTATAGCTCGGATAAATTGAGACGTTAAAAATGGATAATGAGTGCATCCTAACACTATCTTATCGGCTCCTTTAGAGGCAATCATCTCTACTATCGGTTTAACTAACTCGAATGCTTTTTCACTCTTCTCTTGACCATTCTCCACTATATCGACAAAACCTTCACCAATAACTTTGATTACTTTGATTTCGGCTGCATACTTTGACAGCGTAGCTGCAAAGAGGTCGCTCTCCAAACTTCTTTTTGTTGCTAACACTGCCACTACTCCACTTTTTGTCGATTTGCAGGCGGGCTTTATTGCTGGCTCCATACCAACAAATGGTATCTGTGGGAATTTTAGACGCAGAGCTGATATTGCCGCAGAAGTGGCGGTATTACATGCAACAACCACCATCTTGCATCCCTTGTCGATTAAAGTTTGAACCGCTTGAAATGCTAACGTAGTTATCTCTTCACTGCTCTTATCGCCATAGGGGCAATTTGCTCCATCACCCAAATAGATCATCGATTCATTAGGCAAAAAGGTTCTAATTGCTCGCCATAATGTAATACCACCCATTCCAGAGTCATAAACTCCTATAGCTCTATTATCCATATCCTTCTACTCCAAACTTTGTGAAACTCGCTCAACAATCATATCCAAGATCATATCATCACTACAACAATCTGCTTCAATGATAAACTTTGATTCTCGGTATTTGCTATCTCTTTGAGCAATTCCAGATTTCATAACTTCAACCAACTCATTATCATTTAACCCTCTAAGCTTGGGGCGTTTCTCTCTCCCAAAGGGGCTTATTCGCTTAGCTATATTCTCTGCTGTACGAGCAATGTAGATAGTTAACCCTGCTTGATTCATTAACTGCATATTGTTATTCCATATTGGAGTCCCTCCACCTGTTGATATGACTGCATTAATATTGCTATCTATCAGGTGTTTAAGAGTATCTCTTTCGCATTCTCTGAAATACTCTTCACCCTTTAGATCAAACAACTCTGAAACTGACATTCCCTCAGATTCGACTATTAACTTATCGGTATCATAGAGCTGATACTTCAACCTCTGGTTTAGCTTTCGCCCTATTGTGCTTTTTCCACACGCCATATAACCTACTAAAAATATCAACATAATACATTACATAAATTAGTTTTAAAATAGACCCAATTGCTGTGCATCTGCCAACTCTTCACCTACCACACTCTCCTCAACATCCATCTGATTCTCTTCCGCTACAACCTCTTCTATCTCTGCTTCGATAAAGGTTAGGGTCGAGATCTCATATGTGCTTATTCTCTTACCTTTAGCTCTATGGCTCTTAATAGCAATAAACTCATCAACATTGATCAAATCATTTGGGCGCGTAGCATGTGCCCCTTTATAGCTAATCTCTAACTTTGAACCCTTACTACAACAATAAGTAATCAAATCACAGTTATTATCCTCCCCTAAGAAATATTGAATCTTATCGGTTGACTCCAACTCAAAACGTTTTAGGTAGTAATAGTTCTGCTCTTTATCAAAATAACAGATATTATAGACTCTTCCAGTGACATATTTTTCAACTCGAATTGTATCGTCGGGAAAGTGCTGCATCAGATCAAAGTTAGTGATATAGTATTGGTGCTTAGCTGTCCAAACAACAATCTTGTCATCTCCCTTAAATTCGCCCAACAAGAGACCATGCTCATCGTTATTTAGGCGACGTACATCGTTGTCGTACCATATATTTTGACCTGCAAGGGTCGAGGTTCCACGCTCCTTAACTACAATCTTATTGATTGGATAACGAGAGAATAGGTTTCCTTGGCTTTGTCGTCCTTTGATAGCAAGTGTCGAGAAGTCAAGATCTACAATCAACTTCTTAAGGCGTGGACGTGGTCTGAAGTATACTTTTAATACCTCAGCCTCTCCATTACCATTCACAGATAGATACAGAAGTTCACTCTTTGCACTACCTTTGGTAAGCGTATACTCTTTATCGCGAGTAATTGCCTTGATAGCGCAACGCTTCATCATGATTGGTCCCATGCGTCCATCACGGTAAATCACATTGTATATTGTTCGTTCATCGTTACGTTTAAATACGCCAATATAGTATATATTCCTATCGAAGAATGCTTTATCACTAACCTTAGTAATGATGTAACGACCATCTTTGGTTATTATGATAACATCATCAATATCAGAACAATCACACACAAATTCGGCATCTTTCATTGACTTTCCAGTTCCAAAGAAGCCCTCCTCACGATCGACATACAACTTAGCATTAGTGACAGCGACCTTAGTTGCCTCGATCATATCAAATTCTCTCAACTCTGTTCGACGCTCTTTACCCTTGCCAAATTTCTCACGAATGCGCTCATAGTAAGCAATGGCATAATCGGTAAGGTTATCTAAATAGGATTGAGTTTGTTTTATATCCTCTTCGATTCCCTTAATCTCATTATCCGCCTTATCTGTGTCGTAGCGCGAGATACGGATAAACTTCAACTCGGTGAGTCGCTGTACATCTTCTCGGGTCACCTCACGGCGCAATATCTTTTTGAACGGCTCTAAACCTCCATCTACTGCTGAATACGCCTCCTCACGTGAGCGACAACCCTCGATAAGCTGATAGAGTTTATTCTCGATAAATATTCTTTCGAGCGAGGCTGCATGCCAAGCTTCATTTAGCTCGCCAAGCTTAATTCGCAACTCAAGACCAAGGAGATCGCGAGTGTGATCTGCTGAGCGACGCAGGATCTCACTTACGCCCAAGAAGTGAGGTTTCTCATCGCATATAACACATGAGTTGGGAGCAATAGAGACTTCGCAATCGGTAAACGCATATAGTGCATCTATCGTGCGATCACTCGATTCGTCATTGGCGACTTGAATGATAAGCTCCACCTTCTCGGCTGTATTATCATCAACCTTTTTGATCTTAATTTTACCCTTCTCGTTTGCCTTTATAATTGAATCCTTGAGAGACTCTGTAGTGGTTGTATATGGTATCTCGGTTATCGAAAGTGTTCGCTTATCAATCTTCGAGATCTTCGCTCTAACCTTAACTGTGCCACCCCTCAACCCATCATTGTAGCGGCTAACATCCATCATGCCACCTGTCTGAAAATCAGGATATAGAACAAAATCTTCGCCTCTAAGATGGTGTATAGAAGCATTGATTAATTCAACAAAATTGTGGGGTAAAATCTTAGATGCCAAGCCCACCGCAATACCATCAGCACCCTGCGCAAGTAGCAGTGGGAACTTAATAGGTAGAGTTATTGGCTCATCTTTACGTCCATCATATGACAGCATCCATTCGGTGGTTTTTTTGTTAAAAACCACTTCGAGTGCAAATTTAGACAATCTTGCTTCGATATAACGACCGGCAGCGGCATCATCTCCAGTAAGGATGTTACCCCAGTTTCCTTGGCAATCAATAAGCAAATTCTTTTGACCTAACTGCACTAAAGCATCTTTGATTGAAGCATCACCATGTGGGTGATATTGCATAGTCTGACCAACAATATTAGCTACTTTGTTGTAACGACCATCATCCACCACCTTCATAGCATGGAGTATACGACGTTGAACAGGCTTTAGTCCATCGTGAACATGCGGTACAGCACGCTCCAAAATTACATATGAGGCGTAATCGAGAAACCAACTCTTATACATTCCAGTTAGTTTACGGACATTTGCCTCCTCGGAGGTTAATTTGCTATATTTCCCCGCTGGGGCTGCTTTGGGCTCCTCAACTGGAGTAGCAACAACTTCAACCTCAGCATCAATTATTTCTCTCTCTTCGCTCATAATCAGTCTGTAATCTGGTCTTCAATAATATCTTCTTCGATGCGAAGATTGTTAATAATAAAATTCTGGCGCTCAAAGCTATTTTTACCCATATAAAACTCTAACATATCATGTATAGGATCATCTTTGGTCATACGCACTTTATCGAGCATCATCTTCTCGCCAATAAACTCCTTGAACTCGTTAGCTGAGATCTCTCCCAAACCTTTGAATCGAGTAATCTCGGCTGAACTGCCACACTCGGCAATAGCCTTAAGGCGCTCCTCCTCGGTGTAACAATAAAAGGTCTCCTTTTTGTTACGCACGCGGAAAAGAGGTGTTTGAAGAATATAGAGGTGCCCCGCACGAATCACATCAGGAAAGAATTGCAAAAAGAAAGTGAGCAACAACAGACGGATGTGCATACCATCAACATCAGCATCGGTTGCTACAATCACCTTGTTGTAACGCAAGTTCTCCATATCCTCCTCGATATTGAGCGCTGCCTGCAATAGGTTAAACTCTTCATTCTCATAGACAATCTTTTTGGTAAGCCCATAACAGTTGAGAGGTTTACCGCGTAATGAGAATACAGCCTGCGTCCTTACATCTCTACTTGAGGTGATTGAACCAGATGCAGAGTTTCCCTCGGTAATAAATATCATCGACGATTCAGCTAATTCATGTTTGTCGGTGAGGTGAATTTTACAATCTCTTAATTTTTTGTTGTTTAGTGAGACCTTCTTAGCGGTCTCACGCGCCTTCTTCTGAATACCCGAGATTGCTTTGCGCTCCTTCTCGTTCTCTACTATCTTCTTTTGGAGTATCTGTGCGCTCTCAGGATTCTTATGCAGATAATTATCCAAGTTTTGCGACAGAAAATCCATGATATAGTTGCGAAGAGATACACCCGGCTCCATCTCCTTAGATCCCAGTTTAATCTTGGTCTGGGACTCAAAAACTGGCTCTGTAACCTTCACCGACACTGCTGCTATAATTGAGGTTCGGATATCTGAAGCATCATAATCTTTACGAAAGAAATCTTTAATCACCTTAGCGATAGATTCACGAAATGCTGCTTGATGCGTACCTCCTTGAGAAGTATATTGACCATTAACAAAAGAGTAGTAGCTCTCGCCATAACCTGTGCCATGCGTAATAGCCACCTCAATATCTTGACCCGAAAGGTGAATTGGAGTATATAGAGGTGCTTCGGTCATATTCTCATTGAGAAGATCCAAAAGACCATTTTTGGAGAGATATGGCTTCCCATTTAGATAGAAGGTGAGTCCAAGATTGAGGTAGGTGAAATTACGCACCATCTGCTCCACATACTCCATATTGAAGGAGTATTTTCCAAAAACAGCCTCATCAACCTTAAATGTGATATAAGTTCCATTCTTCTCTTCTACCCCACTCTCCCACTTATCACTGATCTCAAGACCTTGCTCAAAACATACTGTACGAGACTCTCCGTCGCGCACTGAACGAGCTGTAAACTCACTGGACAGCATATTTACAGCCTTCACACCAACTCCGTTAAGACCTACACTCTTTTTGAAGGCTGTGCCACCATATTTACCACCTGTATTCATCTCGCTGACTGCGGCAGTTAGAGATTTAAGTGGTATTCCACGACCATAGTCTCGAATTGTAACTACATTATCGAGGATATTAATCTCTATCCTACTACCAGCACCCATGATAAATTCATCTATCGAATTATCGACAACCTCCTTGATAAGTACATAGATACCATCATCACTTTGAGTGCCATCGCCAAGTTTACCGATATACATACCAGGACGTAATCGAATATGCTCACGCGGAGTTAAGGTGACGATTGCATCATCACCATAGTTATTACTTTGTTGTATATTTAGTTCTGTCATTTTCTCTATTTGCGGATCGTGTTAAGTGCCTCTATCATCTGCTGCTGTGCCATTGCGGCAAGCTCTTTTACCTCACTTGCCTCAACAATCTCTTTGCTGATTGGTGGCAATACCTTAAGTGTTGTTTTATTGCGCCAACGGAACATTCCATATTTGGTGAAAGCTCCTTTTGTTCCATCCATCACAATTGGCAATATCTCAACACCTGCCTCCTTTGCTAAGTTGAACGCTCCAGCCTTGAAGCGTTGGATCTCGCCACTCTTTGAACGGGTACCTTCGGGAAATATCGCTACAGATACTCCTCGACGCAACCACTTCTTACCATCGTTAATCACCTTCTGCATAGCGACTTTGGCATTACCTCGTTCAATTGCGATATCACCATGAATCAAAAGATATTGTCCAAAAAATGGAATCTTAAATACCTCCTTCTTCGAAACCCAACGAAAATGAAAATTAAGCAAGTAGAGCGTAGGAATATCCATCATATTTTGGTGGTTAATTACAACTACATAGCTCTTCTTGGGATCAAGATTCTCAACTCCAATAAGCCGCGTTGGCCAAAAGATAGCTCCACCATAAAAAACGCGCGTCATCATAAGTGTAAGCCAGTGAACTACCCTACGACCGGGATCGAAGGGTGCACAAATTGCAAGCGCAATAACCGAAAGTAGCATAACAAAGGTACAGAATACCACAAGAAAGATATAGTATAAAAGACTTAACATCTGATAGTTTAGTTTAAAGGTGAATTATCAACTGACAAATTTATAAAAAAAAGTGCAAATTTCAAAGATGTGCAACGATTCTTTCAGAGCAAACGCACGAAAAATATTATCTCTTGCCTCCCGCGGGCGGAAACAAGCACCTCTGCGGGTGCGTACCATTATGTTTTTTTAAATGCCTTTGGCATTTAAACCCAAATCGAGGTTCACCTCGCTGATGTGGTGGTGGCAACCGTAGGTTGACACGCAAGATATCTATTCTGAGGAGAGTTGAAAGTTTACTTTCATAAACCCCTCAGAATAGATATCTCACAGAGGGGCAAAGCCCTACCACATCTGTGCAATACAAAAGTCAAAAACGACAGTTTTTGAATCCAAGTTTAAGCTTGGTGCCCGCGCGGCCCGCGCGCGATAAGTAGCTCTTTTCGTGCATTTACCCTGACAATTTTGCAGCAAAAGAGCTACCTCGTTGAGATAGCTCTTTTTTTAAAAATCTATTTTGCCTTATATGAGCATCGATATTTACCCTTTGTGAAGTTTATCAATTTACTTTTTATAAGGTTTCTTCGCAATGGCGAGAGATGATCTGTAAAGACCTCGCCTTCGAGGTGGTCGTACTCATGTTGAATAACGCGGGCAGGGAGACCTTCGAATAGATCATCATGCTCCACAAAATTTTCGTCAAGGTAACGCATGCGGATTGCAATTGGTCTACGTACATCCTCATTGAGACCAGGTAGTGAAAGACAACCTTCATTAAAGAGATCTGTCTCCTCGGACTCTTCGTAGATCTCAGCATTGATAAAGACTCTCTTATACTCTGCTAACTCAGGATTTTCATCACCCCATGGAGTGCAATCAACTATAAATAGACGGATATTTTTCCCTATCTGAGGAGCTGCTAATCCAACTCCTGAACACTCTTCGAGAGTAATAAACATATCCTCGATAAGTTTCTCCAACCCTGCGTACTCCTTATTAATATTTTCAGAGACTTTACGTAAGATTGGCGAACCATATATTACTATTGGGTATATCATAATTCTTAATTAGTTCTATTTTGTATTAAAAGCGAGGCTATCCATATAGCTCTGCAAAATTATTGTAGCAGAGACCTTATCTACTAATGATTTGTCACGTCGTGCCATTTTACCAATTCCACTCTCAAGAATTGTGCGTTGAGCCAATACCGATGTAAAACGCTCATCATGAAGCACAATCTCCTTGGCTGGATAAGCTGCCTTAAGACGTGCAACAAGCGGTTCGATATAGCGCCACGTTGCCGAGGGTTCGCCATTCATCTGAGATGGTTTACCTACTACAACTATCGAAACATCGTTTTTGGTAAAATATTGCGCCAACCAGCGCTCCAACTCCTTAGTAGGGACTGTTTCCAAGCCTCCAGCTATTATCTGCAAGGGATCGCTTACTGCGATCCCTGTGCGTTTTGTACCATAATCTATAGATAGGATTCTGCCCACTTTATACTCCAAAATTATGCGTTATTAGCCTTTTTGTAGAGCTCACGGAACGATGAAGCCTTGCTTACCATAGCGTAAAGAGAGTCGATTGAGACGCGCTCTTGAACCATGGTATCACGGTGACGTACTGTAACTGTATTATCTTCGAGTGTTTGGTGGTCTACGGTCACACAGAATGGAGTACCAACTGCATCCTGACGACGGTAACGCTTACCGATTGAGTCTTTCTCGTCGTAAGCAACATTGAAGTCATACTTCAAATCATCGATAATCTTACGAGCAACCTCTGGCAAACCTGCCTTCTTAATGAGCGGCAACACTGCAACCTTAGTTGGCGCCAAGGCTGGTGGCAGGCTCAAAACAACGCGGCTGTCGCCACCCTCCAACTCTTCCTCTTTGTAAGAAGCAGACATAATTTGTAGAAACATACGGTCAACACCAATCGAGGTCTCAACAACATAAGGCACATAGCTTTGTGAAGTCTCTGGATCGAAGTATTGAATCTTCTTACCACAGAACTTTTGGTGACTACCCAAGTCGAAGTCTGTACGTGAGTGGATACCCTCCACCTCTTTGAATCCGAATGGGAAGTTATACTCTATATCGGCAGCAGCATTAGCGTAGTGAGCCAACTTATCGTGGTCGTGGAAACGGTAATTAGCATCTCCAAAGCCAAGTGCTCGGTGCCACTTCATACGGCTCTCCTTCCACTCATTCCACCACTTCATCTCCTCGCCAGGACGAACAAAGAATTGCATCTCCATCTGTTCGAATTCGCGCATACGGAAGATAAATTGGCGAGCAACGATCTCGTTACGGAATGCCTTACCAATTTGAGCGATACCAAATGGGAGTTTCATACGACCACTCTTCTGAACGTTAAGGAAGTTAACAAAGATACCTTGTGCAGTCTCTGGACGAAGGTAGATAGTATTTGCGCCATCTGCTGTAGAGCCCATTTGAGTCGAGAACATCAAGTTGAATTGACGTACATCTGTCCAGTTGCGGGTTCCTGAGATTGGACAAACCACCTCACAGTCAATGATAATTTGTTTTAGCTCATCGAGGTTACTATCGTTAAGAGCCTCAGCAAAACGCTTGTGCATAGCATCTCGCTTAGCTGCAATCTCCAACACACGTGGTGAAGTTGCACGATATTGCTCCTCGTCGAAAGAGTCTCCAAAACGTTTTTTTGCTTTATCGACCTCTTTTTGGATCTTATCATCTTGCTTTGCCAACCACTCCTCGACCAATACATCAGCACGGTAGCGCTTTTTTGAATCTTTGTTGTCGATCAAAGGGTCGTTGAAAGCACCAACGTGACCCGATGCCTCCCAAGTACGAGGGTGCATAAAGATTGCAGCATCCAGACCTACAATATTCTCATGCATCTTGACCATTGAATCCCACCAATAACGTTTAATGTTATTCTTAAGTTCAACGCCATTTTGCCCATAATCATACACGGCACCAAGTCCGTCATATATTTCGCTCGATGGAAATACGAAACCATACTCTTTGCAGTGAGCAACTAATTTCTTGAATAACTCTTCTTGTGTCATCTTATTTAATTTTTATTATTTCTTATTTTTCTCTTTCTGAAGTCTCTCTTGTTCTGCCATCAACTCTTCATAGCGCTGTTGGAACTTTGATTTTTTGCCGCCATTTTTACTCTTAGCTGAATTAGCTTTAATCATTGCATGGATCTTTTGGTCATCCACCATATTACGAATAATCATCGTTTGGGCAATTGTCAAAAGGTTAGCAAGCAAGTAATAGAAACAAAGACCACTCGAATAACCATTGAACCACAACAACATCATTACTGGCATCATGTAGACCATCATAAATTTCATACCAGCCATTTGAGGTTGGCTTGATGCAGTTTGCTGATAGTTTATCTGCGAGTAGAAGAACATAGTAACAGCCATCAGAAGTGCAAATAGCGATATGTGGTCACCATAGAATGGTATATTAAATGGCAAATTCACAATACTATCGTATGACGAGAGGTCATTTGCCCAAAGGAAAGACTGACCACGTAGCTCAATCGAAGCGGGGAAGAAACGGAACATCGCAATAATAATAGGCATCTGTATCAGCATAGGAATACAACCACCCATAGGATTGATACCAGCTTTCTTATATAGGTCCATTGTTGCTTGTTGACGCTTCATCGCATCTTCTTGTTTGGGATACTTAGCATTAATCTCATCAACCTCGGGTTTAATCACACGCATTTTACCCATAGAAAGATAACTACTATAGGTCATTGGAGAGATAACCAGCTTAACACCAACAGCTAACAACAAAATGATTAGACCAAAGTTTGAGATATACTTACGCAAGAAATCAAAGGTAGGAATCACTATCCATTTGCTAACCCAACCGAAGATACCCCAACCAAGAGGAATAACATCATACATTCTTAAATCTCCATAACCCAACTCATCAATACCCTTGAGCGTAGCATATTTATTGGGACCAAAGTATAGAGCAAAGTTATACGCCTGAGTTTGTGCATTATATGGCACTGCCATCTTTGAGCTAAAACTCTTCATGTAACCTGAATTTGGTTTAGCTGTAGAGTATGCAATATCTGCGTAACTGAAGTTCTCAGGAGCGATAAACGCCGAGGTGAAGTATTGTTGTTTAAATGCAATCCACTCCACGGGAGTTGAGATCTCCTCCTTCTTACTCTCCTCACTTACTCCCAACTCCTCAACAGAGTTCTCCTCCTCGAAGTGGTATGAGATAGTGGTGTACATATTCTCATTTTTAAAGCCTCGCTCGTTTTGGTATGAGGTGTTACGCCAATCAATGCCAATTGATGTTTGATTTGCCATAACTGGAGCCATATTGCGTAAATTCACATCAAAATCGACAAGATAGTTGCGACTATTATCGTCTCCACTATATAGAGTATAGGTATACTCAACAGCAGCATTACCACCAAAGTCTAATACAAAAGTCAAACGTTCACCACCCTCAATTTTTTGAATTGGAAGAGCTACAAAGTTGTAATCAGTAGTATTAACCTTTACATTGTTGAGACCGTTGCGAATATAAAACTCGAAATCCATCTTGGCACTCTTTGGATCAAAAAGCTGGATAAGTTCCGTGCGTTCATCTTCTGCCCACTTGGTATACTCCTTAAGTGTCACATTTGAAACCTGAGCTCCCTTCGTTGTGAAATCAACCTTTAGCAACTCATTCTCAAGAGTATAACAACTCTCACCGTTATTCATTGCTGCGGTCAACGCCTCACCTACTGCATTAACACTCTTTTGATACTCCAACTGAGCCTTTTGCTCTACGCTCAGGCTATCGATTGGTGTTGCAGAGAGTTGTAACTCTGCAACAGCTTTAGCCTCTGCCTCTGCTGCTACTTTAGCCTCTTGTTGGCTCTTAGCCTCTAATTTTGCATTGTACTCTGCAAGCTCTGTCTGATATCTTTCTTGCTCTACTGAGCTGTAATACAACCCACCAAGAAGTAAAACTCCTACGACAAGGCTTATAATTGTTTTTTTATCCATCTATCTACTATTTCGACTCGTTCTCGTTAGTTTTCATATTGTTTGCAAGTGCAGCCTTCACAAACGCCACAAAGAGTGGATGGGGCGTAAGAACTGTACTCTTATATTCGGGGTGATATTGCGTACCAACAAACCATGGGTGATCGGGAATCTCTACAACCTCAACAAGGTTAGTGTCGGGATTCACACCTGTGGCAATCATGCCATGTTTTTCGAACTCCTCAAGGAAGTTACTATTGAACTCATAACGGTGACGGTGACGCTCAGTAATCGAGAGTGAGCCATAAGCCTCAGCAACCTTTGAACCTGCCTTCAGTGAACAGTTGTAACCACCAAGGCGCATGGTGCCACCCTTTGCGGTGATTCCCTTCTGCTCCTCCATAATATCAATCACTTGGTGCGTCGACAAAGAGTCCATTTCGCTTGAGTGTGCATCTTCCATACCCAAAACATTACGAGCAAATTCAATCACTGCACTCTGCATACCCAAACAGATACCCAAGAAAGGTATCTTATTCTCGCGCGCATATTTGACAGCTTCGATCTTACCCTCAATACCACGATTTCCAAATCCTGGAGCCACCAAGATAGCGGTCTTATCACCCAACTTCTCATCAACATTTGCAGCTGTAATCTTCTCGGAGTTTACATAGGTTAGTTTCACCTTGCACTCGCTTACTGTTCCTGCATGAATAAATGACTCGCAGATTGATTTATAGGCATCTGGAAGTTCAGTATATTTTCCAACTAACGCAATTTCAATAAAATGTTTTGGGTTTTTAACTCGCTCGACAAATTCAGTCCATTTAGTGAGGTTTGGCTCTACTCCTGTCTCAAGACCCAATTTTGCACATACGACTTCGTCAAGATTCTGCTCACGCATCTTGAGTGGCACCTCATAGATGGTAGGTACATCGAGTGACTCCATAACTGCATTGGCATCAACATTACAGAAAAGTGCAACCTTGCGCTTAAGATCTGCCGAAAGTGCATGTTCAGAACGCAATACCAGAATATCTGGTTGGAGTCCATTCTCCAAGAGAAGCTTCACAGAGTGTTGCGTAGGTTTAGTTTTAAGCTCGCCCGACGCTGCCATGTATGGAATAAGTGTTAGATGGATCAACACAGAGTTTTGATAACCTAACTGGTAACGCATTTGTCGTACTGATTCAATAAATGGTTGAGATTCAATATCACCGACTGTACCACCGATCTCTGTGATTATTACGTCGTACTCCTTCTTTTGACTCAAAAGTTGAATCCTACGCTTAATCTCATCGGTGATATGAGGAATTACCTGAACTGTTTTACCCAAAAATTCACCTTTACGCTCTTTGTCAATTACATTTTGGTAGATTTTTCCTGTCGTTACATTGTTCTCCTTCGAGGTATGCATAGATGTAAAACGCTCATAGTGACCTAAATCGAGGTCAGTCTCGGCACCATCTTCGGTAACATAACATTCACCATGCTCATAGGGATTGAGAGTTCCAGGGTCGACATTGATGTATGGGTCAAGCTTTTGGATTGTAACAGAATAACCTCTTGCCTGAAGCAGACGAGCAGTAGAAGCAGAAATAATACCCTTACCAAGAGATGAGGCTACACCACCTGTAACGAAGATATATTTCGGTTTGTCTAATTTCATATATATAAATAATAAGTTATTTTAAAAAATCGCAAATTGTGAATTATAAATTATGACCTACAGCAAGGGTGCTAAGTCACAATTTATAATTCACAACTTTATCATTGGCTGTCTCTCTTTAAGCCTCTTGTTGGTCAATAAGTTTTACCTTCTCAATGGTCTGCTGCATCTCCTCCTTAGCGCGAGCGATCTTAGCTCTTACATCGGCAATCATAGACTCAGCACCTTTTGAGTTAGCAAAGAATCCAATATTATTCTCAAGCAGAGCTATATCTGATTCCAATTGGCGGACCTTGTTGTAGAGTCTTTCGCGTTCACCCTTAATACGACGATCCCCTGAACCCTTCATGGCTGTTACCTTCTCTTTGAAGCGATTCATCGAACGGTCACGATCTGAACCTCGGAGAGTTGTAAACATCACATCAACAACCTCTTTATACTCTTTTTGTATTGCATCCTTTTGTTTGATAGGCACAAAACCTATCTCACTCCAACGGCGCTGGAATGCTTTAATTGCATCAAATCCACCAGCGATAATATCTGCTTGTCGCATCTCTTCGAGCAGCTCACGCTTAGCAACAAGGGCAGTCTCCTGCTCATTGTCTCTTCCTGCAAAGTGCTGAGATTTACGCTCAAAGAAGACATCACAGGCAGCTCTAAAACGCTTCCATATTTGATCTGAGTAGCGACGAGGCACCGCGCCAATAGATTTCCATTTTAGTTGCAGTTCGAGCAAAGAGTCTGTTGCTGACTTCCAATCTTCAGAGTTTTGAAGTGACTCGGCAGCCTCACACAACTCTGTTTTAAGTTCCAGGTTGTGATCCATCTCCGATTTTGCCACCGAATAAAATTCACGTTTCGCCTCAAAGAACTTATCACATGCTGTACGGAAACGCTCATAAATCCTGTTATTCTCTCTCTTTGGCGCAAACCCAATACTCTTCCATACTTTTTGTATTTCAAGGAGTTTGTCACTCGCCTTATTCCAATCTTTACGTACAGAAAGCATCTCTGTTAAGAGGTCTTCAGCCTGCTCACACAACTTTGTTTTTAGGTCGAGGTTTGCCGTTTGTTCAGACTTTAATGATTCAAAGTGCTCTTGGTGAAGTTTATTAATTCGGCTCGATGCCGCACGGAAACGCTCCCACAAAGACTCCTTAAACTCATTGGCAACAGGACCTGTCTCGTGCCATTGTTCGTGAAGTTTCTGTAGTTTTCTAAATGCCTCAACGATAGAGCTCTCCGTACACAATGCCTCTGCCTCTTCGCAAAGTTCTGTTTTAGTGACTAAGTTCTTCTTAAGGTCAAGGTCGCGAAGCTCTTTATTTATTTTGATAAAGTTGTAGAAGTTTTCTGTGTGGAGATTATAGGTCTCCCACAAATCTTTAACATTTTGGAGTGGAACCAGACCTATATCTTTCCATCGCTGCTGCAACTCACGGAATCGAGTAAAGGTGTGATTGATGGTCTCATCCGAGTTGATAAGTTCTTTAAGTTCCTCAATAACCTCAAGTTTTTTCTTAAGATTCTCCTCTTTCTCACTTTCAAGAGAGGCGATATACTCGTCTCGCTCCTTACGGTAGATCTTAAACAACTCTTTAAGTCTTGTCTCAGCTGCATCTGCGGGAGCTTCAAACTCCTCCTCCTTGCCTCCAGCCTCAACAAATGTTCGGCGCAAAGTGTCGAGTTCTGCACGGTGAAGCTTGTAGAAGGCTATTTTTATCGCCTCTACACTCTTTCTCAAAGATTGAACCGATTCGTTTTGGAGGAGCGTTGCAAAGGTATCGACTAATTCATCTTTACTCTTTGAGTCGAATGAGCCATCAAAGTTCTCTACATCGAGCGCCTCCTCTTCGGAGGTCGCCTCATCGAGGTCGAGACCTGCACTTTGGGCTGCCATTGCTGCCTCTTCGGTTGTGACGCCAACAACCTCAGCAGGTGTTGCGTTCTCTACTTGCGATTCAGATGCCACGCTCTCTTGAGAGGTGCTCTTTTGCGTATCTTCAGCTGCGCTGACTTGCTCTTGTTGAGCAGGAAGGATAGGGTTTTCAGTTGCCATTTCCGGTCTATTTAGTTAGACTACAATTTATAACTCGCAAATATAACGTTTTTTTCTATACTTACCACAATGTTAGCACTATTTTTTTATGTAAAAGATGAATCATGCTCGCTCATGGGGCAAAGTGATGGAGAACTATGGCTAATTTCCCCCTTAGCCGCACGGAGATAACACCTCTCAAGTGTAGACCTTTGCAGCAGCATGGTGGCGATAATTATATATCTTTCAAAAAGATAAATTTCCACCATACGAATGCGATAGAATAGGTCAATAAACATAGTTTTGAGATCCACTCTCTACTTGGTTAGCAATTATAGCGAGAAAAACTTAAGCAGGTTCTAAAAAAAATGGATATTTTCTTAGCATTTCTCAAAAAAAATTTCTATCTTGTCCTTTGTTATTCCCTTCATAAGGAATACACAGATATCAAAACACAAACACATAACAAGATATGATACAAACACTAACAATAGCCGAACACTTTACACGACCAATAGAGAATCCTGTGCTCAAATTTTTAATAATTTTAGCCATAATACTTTTTGCACCACTTCTTCTTGATAGATTAAAAATACCACATATTTTAGGATTGATTATCGCCGGAGCAATAGTTGGACCATTGGGTTTTAACTTGATATTGCGAGATGATGGCATACTACTCTCGGGCACAGCAGGCATGTTATACCTGATGTTTTTAGCGGGATTAGAGATCGATTTTAACGAATTGATGCGCAATCGTTTTCGGAGTATTTTATTTGGACTATTCACCTTTTTGATTCCGTTGGGAATGGGTATTGCTACGGGACTCTACATTCTCAACTTTTCGTTTCTAACATCACTACTATTAGGTAGTATGTTTGCCTCGCACACCCTTGTCACCTACCCTATGGTTGCAAAGATGGGAGTGAAGCGCAACAGAGCCGTCACTGTAGCTATTGGCGGAACTGTGGTGACAGATACTCTCGCACTATTGGCGCTTTCGGCTGTGGTTGGCATGGCTCATGGAGAGGTTGACTCAGCATTCTGGATACGGCTGTCGATCTCTGTAATGATATTTGCGGCGATTGTAATTGTATTATTCCCTATGATTGCACGCTCCTTTCTCAAGCGTGTCTCTGACGGTCTTTCCCAATTTATCTTTGTCTTGTTTATGGTCTTTTTAGGAGCTGTTCTCGCCGAGATAGCTGGACTTGAGGCGATTATTGGAGCATTCTTCGCTGGACTCTCACTCAACAGATTGATTCCTCAATCTTCAGCATTGATGAATAGAATTGATTTTGTGGGTAATGCTATTTTTATCCCGTTCTTCCTCATCAGTGTAGGTATGCTAATCGACTTTAGGGTATTTATATCGGACTGGAATACAATAATAACAGCTGCCGTGATGACTACTGTAGCACTCCTATCTAAGTTTTTTGCAGCCTACGCAGCGCAAAAATCTTTTGGGTTTAATCGAAATGAAAGAAACTTAATATATGGTTTAAGTAGCGCTCGTGTTGCGGCAACTCTTGCAATGGCTTTGGTGGGTTATAACCTAATAGTAGCTACAACACCAGAAGGAGATCCAATCCATCTGCTTAGCAATAGCGTACTAAATGGTACAATCTTAATGATATTTATTACTTGTACGGTGGCATCATTCTCGGCACAACGAGCAGCGCACAAGATATCGATGAGTGAGGAGATCGACCTGGATAGCACAGACGACCAAGAACACAGACTCCTAATTCCTATCTACAACGAGGATGCAACAGATGAGCTTATAAGTTTTGCACATCTCTTAACACCAAAAGGTGAAAGCAACTTAGTGTCGGTGGCAGCAATCATTGACAACGAAACAGAGCAACAACCACAGATTAAACGCGCACAAAAGCTCTTTGAACGCGCCATGCAGAGCTCCTCTGCCGCAGAGAGGGTTGTAGATACATGTCTACGCTACGACACAAGCTATACCAATGGAATACTAAATATAATGAGAGAGTATAGCGTCTCTGACTTATTGTTAGATATTGATTCGAAGAAGTTTATTAAAGAGACTCTTTTGACAAAAATTGCTCATAATGAGCTTCACAATGGTGATGTTACAACTTTTGTCTATCGTTCTTGCCAACCTATCCAGACAATAAAGCGCCAAGTAATTGTGATACCTCCAAATGCTGAGTTGGAGTTTGGTTTCCGCAGTTGGATTATTCGTATCTGGAATCTATTGCGTTCAACTGGTGCCAGCGCCTTAATCTACGCAAACGAAAAGACATTGGAGGTGATAAAAGAGATAAATAAAGGTGTACCCATACCTATCGAAACGCATGCCTTTGATAGTTATAATGATCTTCTTATCGTAACCAAGGAGCTAAAATCTAATGATGGTATAATATTTATAATGAGTAAACGACTCAACCCGTCATTCCACGAAAGTATGGAGAAGATACCTCGCTATATAGACTCTTACTTCAAAAATGTAAATTTTGTATTGGTATACCCCTATCAACATGGCGTTTCGTCGGGAGTTGTTCAAGATGCTTCGAATCCTGCTGCTGTTGGTGCAGTGTCGAGAATTGAAGATCTTGTTGAGGGAGTAATTAATAAAATTACTCGTAGATAACAACAATCGTCTATAGGTTGACTATCAACAAGTTACGTGTTAACAAAATAACACATTGCTGTTAGTAAAATAACATGAAAAAAAAAGCCAAATTTATGTAGGATATTGAAGCTATTTTCTATACATTTGCAGAAAATAACAGATCTACGAAGGATCTTTTTGTTTTTGACTTGACGGATCTGCAACCACTCTACTTGAGAATAGAGCCAGACCAAAGAAACTTTTAACTAACTAATTAAAACAATATTTTATGGTAATTTTAGTCTTAAATTGCGGTAGCTCATCTATCAAATACCAAGTGATAGATATGGAGGGTGGTGCCGGTCAACTTTTAGCAAAAGGTATAGTCGAAAGAATTGGACTTCCCGAAGGTCACCTTGAGCACAAACCAATTGGTAAAGCTAAGTTTGAGGTGCGTCAACCAATCTTAGACCATACTACAGGTATTACACTTGTTCTGGAAGCGCTTGTAAGTGACGAGCATGGCGTTCTTAGCTCTCTTGACCAGATCAAAGCTGTAGGTCACCGAGTGGCTCATGGTGGAGAGTACTTCCCTGCAAGTGCTATTATTGATGAGGATGCAAAGGCTAAAATTAAATCTCTATTCGAGATTGCTCCTCTTCACAATCCTCCTGCATTGGAGGGTATTCTCTCGGCTGAGAAGGTACTTCCGGGAGTCAGCCAAGTGGCTGCATTTGACACATCGTTTCACCAAACGATTCCTGCAACTAACTACATGTACGCGCTACCTTTGGAGTATTACAAGAAGTACCGTATTCGCAAATATGGTTTCCACGGAACAAGCCACAAATTTGTTGCTCAACAAGGTTGTAAGATGGCTGGACTCAACTTCTGCAACTCCAAAATTGTCACATGCCACGTTGGTAATGGAGGTTCTGTAACAGCTGTTCTCAATGGCAAATCGTTCGACACCTCAATGGGATTCTCGCCTCTTGATGGTTTGGTGATGGGTACTCGTTGCGGCAATGTTGATGCAAGTGCAATCACATATATTGGTAGCAAGGAGGGTATGAGCTACGAAGAACTTAACACAATGATGAACAAAGAGTCTGGTGTATGGGGTCTTACAGAGCATCTTTCGAGCGATATGCGTGATATCGACAACGCATACGATAATGGAAATGAACTGGCAATAGTTGCTCGCGATATGTACTATGAGCGTGTCAAGAAATTTATCGGTCAATATGCTGCCGAGATGGGTGGTCTTGACATGATTATATTCACTGGCGGTGTGGGTGAGAACTCATCGGAGCTACGTGAGCAGGCTTGTCGTGGTCTCGAATTTATGGGTGTCGAATTTGATGTAGATGGAAACAGTGGCGTTAGAGGCACAGATAAGATTCTTTCAACTCCAGAATCAAAAGTTAAGGTCGCTGTAATCCAAACTAACGAAGAGTTGGTAATTGCAACTGATACTTACAACTTACTAAAATAAATATTAAAACTTCAACAACAAAAATGTTAATCGAAAAATTAGATCAAATCGTAGAAGAGGCTCGCAAACGTGGAAAACGCCGTTTGGCTGTAGCTTATGGTCAAGACTCACACACTCTTGAAGCAGTATATGAGGCATACAAAGAGGGGTTGGTTGAACCAACTCTTTATGGAGAAAAAGCAGTAATCGAGGAGATCTGTGCTGCTGAGGGGATCGACATCAATGCCTTCAAGATAATCGATGAGTCGTCGGATGTCAAGTGTGTACGTTTGGCAGTTTCAGCAGTTGTTGCTGGTGATGCTGATGTGCTAATGAAGGGTTTGGTTTCAACAGATAAATATATGCGCGGCATACTCAATAAAGAGGCTGGACTATTTCCTCCTCGCGGCGTATTGAGTCACGTGTCAATTATCGAGATGCCTAACTACCCTCGCCTACTTACAGTTTCGGATGTCGCTGTTATCCCACAACCAGACCTTAAACAAAAAAAGGTTCAGATCGGTTATTTGGCACAAACTGCAAAATTGTTAGGTGTTAAAACCCCTAAGATCGCATGTATCGCGCCATCGGAGCAACTTTTGCTTAACGTGCCTTCATCTACCGAGGCGGCTCTACTCTCAAAGATGGGTGACCGCGGTCAATTAGGCAACGTGATTGTTGATGGTCCTCTTTCGCTCGATGTTGCACTTTACAAAGAGGTAGCTGACCACAAAAAGGTAAAAGGCTCTGCAATTGCAGGAGAACCAGACTGTTTGTTGTTCCCCAATTTGGAGTCAGCAAATGTATTCTTCAAAGCCGCATCACACCTTTGCCATGGAGAATTGGCAGCGATGGTAATGGGTACTAAGGTTCCTTGTGTTCTCACTTCACGTGGTGATTCGAGCAAAACAAAACTCTACTCTATTGCATTGGCGTGCTTAGCTGCAAAGAGCTAAATTTAGATATCTTATATGAGCTACTATATTTTAGCTATTGATCCAGGTTCAACTTCGACAAAGGCTGCACTCTATCAAGATGAGCAACCTTTGTTTGAGTTGGTCATAGACCATACTGCTGAGGAGCTCAGCTGTTACGAAACTGTTGTTGATCAATTTGAATGGCGACAAGATCTTGTTATATATCATCTTAACCAAGAGGGTTTCGACATCGCCAAACTTTCGGCTGTTATTGGTCGCGGTGGGCTAATTAAGCCCATCGAAGGTGGTGTATATGAGATCAATGACTCACTCTGGCATGATACCAAGCATGCAAAATTAGAACATGCTTGTAACTTGGGCGCGCTTATAGCTCGTGCCATAGCAGATCAAGTTGGTGTGCCATCGTTTATTGCAGACCCAGTGGTATTAGACGAGATGGAGCCTCTGGCGCGTATTAGTGGTATACCAGCCATTCCTCGACGTTCGATATTTCATGCTCTTAATACTCGTGCAACATCACGTATTCACGCAAAAAATGTGGGAAGTTCCTACGACAAGTTAAATTTAATAGTGGCACATATCGGAGGTGGTGTGACCGTGAGCCTTCACTCAAAAGGAAGAGTAATTGATACATTCTGCGGATTGGGTGGTGATGGCACATTCTCACCTGAACGAGCAGGTAGAATAGCGACAAGTGCGCTTATTGATCTCTGCTTCTCGGGCGAGTACACACACAAAGAGATTCAACGTATGATTACCGGTGGAGGTGGAATAGTTGCACACTTAGGTACTCACTCTGTACGCGAAGTGATGCAGCGTATTGAGGAGGAAGAGGATAACGAAGCTAAATTAATAATTGATGCTTTCTGTTATAACATCGCCAAAGACATCGGTTCTCTCGCCACAGTTGTTAATGGTCAAATAGATGGAATCATATTAACTGGAGGCGTGGCTCACAGCAGCTATATTACAGGAGAGATAGAGAAACGATGTGGATTTATTGCCCCTGTACATATCTATGCTGGAGAGAACGAGTTGGACTCTTTGGCTAATAATGCATTGCTCGTTATGAGGGGTGAAGCTAAAGCAAAGGTATACATTTAAAGGGGCAAGAGAGGAAGGAGAAAGGAGAAAGGAAAAAAAGATCACAATCTATTTTTGGAGCTAAAGAGACAGGGCAAACGCACGATAAATATTATTTCTTACTGCCTCCGGCGGGCGGGGATAGCACCCCCGCGGGTGCATACCTTCGCGCTTTTTAAATGCCTTTGGCATTTAAAACCAAATCGAGGTTTACCTCGCTGAGGTGGTGGTGGCAACCGTAGGTTGACACGCAAGATATCTATTCTGAGGAGAGTTGAAAATTCATTTTCATAAGCTCATCATAATAGATATCTCACGTGGGGCAAAGCCCCACCACATCAGTGCAATATAAAAGTCAAAAACGACAGTTTTTGGATCCAAGCTTAGCTTGGTGCCCGCGCGGCACGAGCGCAATAAGCAGTTTTTTTTGTGCGTTTGCCCTTGCTAAAGAGAGTCGAGATTTTGAATCTATTATTATTTTCTTATCTTTGCCCCAATAAGTAGTGTAAAACAATTATTGCCATATTTTTAAAAGCGCTCTTGAAGCGATATTTTTTACTATTAATTTCAGTATAGAAGCACTATACTTTCAATTCAATAGCAAAAAATCTCATCTCCAATAGCACCCTTAAAAACACACATATAATTATTGTACCATACTTAAAATTGAACATAACAAAAAAATTTAATATGAAATTATTAGAAGGAAAAGTTGCTGTTGTAACAGGCGCAGCACGCGGAATTGGTAAAGCAATTGCAATAGAGTTTGCTAAGGCTGGAGCAGATGTAGCATTCACAGACCTTGTTATCGACGAGAATGGTTTAGCTACCGAAGCTGAGATTAATGCACTTGGCGTTAAAGGCAAAGGCTACGCTTCGAACGCAGCTGATTTCACTGCCACACACGATGTTATCAAACAAATTCACGATGATTTTGGACACATTGATGTATTGGTAAATAACGCTGGTATTACAAAAGATGGTCTTATGATGCGTATGTCAGAGGCTCAATGGGATGCTGTAATCAATGTAAACCTAAAGTCTGCATTTAACTTCGTTCACGCGGTGACTCCAATTATGGCTCGCCAAAAAGGAGGTTCAATTATCAATATGTCATCTGTAGTTGGTGTCAGTGGTAACGCAGGACAATGTAACTACTCTGCCTCTAAAGCGGGCATGATCGGTTTAGCTAAATCTATTGCTAAAGAGATGGGACCACGTGGCATTCGCGCTAATGCAATCGCTCCAGGTTTTATTATTACTGAGATGACAGATCAACTCCCAGAGGAGGTGAAACAAGGTTGGTACAACCAAATTCCACTTCGTCGCGGTGGTACTACCGAAGATGTTGCCAAGGTCGCACTATTCCTTGCTTCAGATCTTTCGTCATATGTGAGTGGTCAAGTTATCCACTGCTGTGGCGCAATGAACTGCTAAGCACTCTTACAGCAATTATTCGCTTGGCATGGCACGCTCCCGCTTGGTAGCTGCACGATAGGGGCGCAAGGAGTAGTTTCTTTCGTGCATTGCCCCGCAAAAATTACAAAACTTTTTTAGAAACTTTTTTAGAACCACTTCGTATTTATTGAAGTGGTTCTAATTTTATGTATAGGGGAGTTCTATTTTCTCCCTGATTTTAATTTTTGGTTAATGATTACCTTCTTTTGATTTTGCAAAGATAGGTCGTGGTGGCTCCTACTACCTATTTTTGCAAAATCAAAAAAGGGTGATTAGTAGCCGAAAAGTATTTTAGGGAGAAATTAGAACTCCCCTATATATGTGTGCTCAACAACCAAGGGACTCCAACCCGACATTGCACACCTCTCTTATTTTGGGGATAAGAGAACCTTTACATTTTAGCCACTATTAATGATTTTCAATACGGAGCTGGACTTGCACTTCGCAATGACAGTTTTTCGGATCTTGAAACAACTAAATAATATGAACAAATGAGAAAATCAAAAGAAATTATAACAAAGATAAATTATAAATCAGACTTTAAACTTAAGGAGGTCTGTTTAGAGCAAGAGATAACAACTCCATTTATTTTCACATACCGCACAGGGGGTACCACAACTTACGTCGCCTCGTTCGATGGTTCGAAGTATAACAATTGTCGACGCGATGAGGATGGATCATTTCTAATCATCTTTGACAACCATAATTTGGGTATTGGACGCTTACGCGTAACACGTGAATATTTTATCTCGGATAGCGATTTTGCAGATAAGATATACAACAAGATATCGGAGCAAATAATAGATCTTGTTCTAACAGATGGTTGCACCAACGATAGCAGCACAGTCACCGTTGAACTTATGCCTAATTACATAAAGGGGGAAGATGGATTAACTCCATATATTGGCAAGAATGGCAATTGGTGGATTGGCAATACTGATAGTGGGGTCTATGCTGTTGGTGAACATACAGACCTCACAAATTACTACCAGAAAGAGGAGGTAGACTCACAAATAAGCGCTGCAAGTTCATCGCTTGAGGAGATTATCGATGATAGCTTAGGAGATATAAAAGTTCTTTTGGCAACTATCTAAAAGAGAGGAATATGACAACAATAAATATAGCAACTGAAATTGGTAGAATAGCGTCAGCTAAGTCTGCCATAAGTGAGAAGGGCGTTGAATTAGGAATATCATTAGAGGGTGATCTAATTGATGAAATTGCAACAAAATTTGAGTCCCAATTAATCTATCGTGGAGCTGTTTCACAAACCATAATGGGAGGCGAGAGCATAGTCATTGCCCGAGGGTACCACAATGGAGAGGGTACAATATCTGCGGTTAGCAATAGTGGAGGCGAAGATGGGGATTACACTCTGCAATCAAAAACTGCTACGCCTACAAAAACATCACAAACGGTGGTGGCAGATAGCGAATATTATGGACTCTCATTGGTTACGGTAGCACCCATCCCCAACAATTTTCAAGATGTCTCGGCTGTAACGGCAGATTCATCGGATGTATTAGAGGGTAAGACAATACTCACTCAAAGTGGTGAAGTAGAGGGCGCAATGGTGAATAATGGCAATATCGCCATTTTGATAGATGGCTTAACCTCTACATCAGCAACGGTTCCTACGGGGTACACATCGGGCGGAACTGTAAGTATCACAACAAGTATAGAAAACAGATTAGCAACAATTTAGTTATGAGTATAGAGACAGAAATTTTAAGAATCGAGGCAGCAAAGGAGAATATTGCCTCAGCAATCTCGGACAAAGGCATTACAGTACCATCAAACACACTTTTAGATGATATGCCAGCCTTAATTGCATCAATTGAGATAAATAGCGGTGGTGACAGTGGGGGCAATGAAAGCGGCGGCGGCAGCAGTGGAGAGAGCAACAATCAAATAGTTGGCAATGGTGCAATCAGAGTGAGATTTATCGACCCTATAGATGGGGTGTTCCTAACTCATATGGTCGACGCAGGAGATAGTATCGATATTGAACAGATCACACCACTAACTCACGACCGCTTAACATTTGAGTGTTGGAGTAAGACGGGAAGTTTAAGTAATATTCAAACTAATACCGATGTGGGGGCTGTATATACTACAACATCTGGAAATAGTGAACTCGATTATGACTTGACAAATTATCCTCAAGGCTCCGCGGAATTACCTATTAAATTTGTTATATACACTACAGGCAGCTATGTAACAGTAAATTGGGGGGATGGACAATCCTCGACATCAAGTGGAGGCGAGTTTACACCTACAAACACAATCGAGAGCGGCAAGTATACTCTCTCGATAGAGTCGGATGGTGTAATCTCATTCGATATGAACGAGATGTACAGTATGTTTGGTTATGCACTATACATTTTAACAACAGCAATAAGAATTGGTAACAACGTTGAAACTATTCCAGATGGATGTTTTAAATATAATACTCCTAATTATATAACCCTACCATTATCTATATCTTCGATTGGTTTTGAGGCGTTTGCCTACTCGCAGTCGATTGAAAATATTGTATTTCCACCAACAATCACCCAGCTACCAGCAAGGGTCTGTTGCCACTCTGTGAGATTGCAAAACATTGTTATCAACGACTCTGTTCTAACAATAGCTTATGAGGCGTTTAAAAATTGCTACGGCTTGCGGTATGTCGTTCTGAACAACAATCTTACAGCTATTGGCAATAACCTCTTCTACAACTCTGCCTTGGTGACATATTGCAAGATTCCACAAAGTGTAACTTCTATTGGCTCAGGATTCTTGAACTTCGACCTTAGTGCGGATGAAGCATATTTCCCAATGAGTGTTTTGGGAACTATTGATATGAGCGATGCGGCATACCCTCCTACACTTACCGGAGCTCTACTCCCAGTAAATAGCCAGACGAAGATAATTATACCGGAAAATCTATTGTTGCATTTCGGAAGTTCCCCAACCTGGTCACAATACTCAAATCGATATGTGACTGTTGGTTAAATAAAAGAGGGATTCACCGTAATCAACCAATATCAAATAGGTCGATCATCAAGCTTATATCGCACGACGACAAGCATGATCTTGCTTCAAAACAAGGAGTTGCTGCAAATAAACTTGCAGCAACTCCTTGTTTTATATAATTTCTAATTGCCTACAGCATTTAAATCCAAATCGAGGTTAACCTCGCTGAGGTGATGGCGCCAACTGTAGGCTAACACCCTGATCCACCTTTTAGATAGGCTTCCAATTGATGGGTGTTCAGTCAAAGAGTAACCTCTTCCTTCTTTAGACTACTTTTTAGTAGGCTTTGAGATAGTCTCTCGCATCGAAGTATCGGCAATAATATTCTTCATCTTATAATAATCCATAATACCAAGATTACCATTGCGGAATGCTTCTGCCATAGCTAATGGCACTTCTGCTTCCGCCTCAATTACCTTTGCACGTGCATCTTGAGCTTTCGCTACATTCTCTTGTTCGAGTGCAACAGCCATCGCTCTTCGCTCCTCGGCTTTTGCTTGTGCAATATTTTTATCTGCTTGCGCTTGATCCATTTGTAGCTGAGCTCCAATATTTTTTCCCACATCAATATCGGCAATATCAATTGATAAGATCTCGAAAGCTGTTCCAGCATCGAGTCCTTTTTCGAGAACTACTCTGGAGATAGAATCTGGATTCTCAAGAACCACTTTGTGCGATTGAGCAGATCCAATTGAGGAGACGATACCCTCTCCTACACGAGCTAAAACAGTCTCCTCACCAGCACCTCCAACAAGCTGTTTTATATTGGCACGCACCGTAACACGCGCCTTAGCAATTAGTTGAATACCATCCTTCGCCACCGCAGCAACAGGAGGAGTGTTAATCACCTTAGGGTTGACTGACATCTGCACCGCCTCGAACACATCTCGACCAGCCAAGTCAATTGCCGTCGCCATCTGAAAATCAAGAGCTATATTAGCCTTTTGAGCCGAGACAAGTGCATGTACAACATTTACCACATTGCCACCAGCCAAATAGTGAGCCTCCAACTCATTGGCATTAAGTCTTAAGCCAGCCTTAGTGCTTTCAATCATTGAAGAGACAATTGTTGAAGGTGGCACCTTGCGCCATCTCATCAAGATAAGTTGCATCAAGCTCACTCTGACACCCGATAGAAGAGCTGAGAACCATAACCCAACTGGGATATAGTAGAAAAAAATCCAAATACCGATAAGTAGTGCAAATGCTGCTACTGCGATATAACCAAGTTCCATCTCCATAATAATATCTGTTTTAAAGTTTAAATTTATTTTAGTCTCTTAACAACGACGCTAAAGTTATCAAATCCAACAACTTCAACCTCCGTATTGGCATCTACATAACCACTATATGATTTTGCCTCATACGATTCGCCCTCGATTTCTACCCTACCCATAGGTGATAGTCGCGACAAAGTTACACCGCGAGAGTTTATCACAACCTTTGTTTGTGGAGTCACCGTTGACGCTGAATCTATTTTACTTTTGAGAGATAATCTCTCCCAGGTCTTTGCCCTCAACGACACCACAATTGCCGCCATACTCAACAATGTTACAATTAAGACAACTATTATACCTCCAATCAAGCCATAATGGTTAAATGATGTATAGATTGCATATCCGCTGCAAGCAACCGATAAAATTGCGCCAATAGTTACACCGGGCAGAAGCAATAGCTCGACAACACAAAAGAAGAGTCCCAAAAGGATCGATATAACAATAACTAACATATCCATAACCGTATATAATTTAATTTTCTAATTCAATCTTCTCTACCGAAAGTTTTAATGTTGGATCCAGTTGTTTTAATCCATTAACAAGTGAGTCTACCTGGCTTTGGCGACTCAAAGATGTTATCACAAACTTATCGTTTCCAACCTTTGCGATGGTTCCATCAGGTGCAATCGGCATAAGTGTCTCATTGACACCCTCTGGGAGCACATTCCGCTCCAAGATCTCAACCCTAAAATTGAGTGTCGTAGTAATAGGATCTCTGGTTAGATTGCGCTCGACGCCATCTTGCCACACTACAATCTCTGGCGAGCGGAAACCCCTTGACTTAAGTTTTTCTTGCGCCTGTTCTGCCTCACCGAGAGTGGCAAAACCACCAATATAGTAGCAGTGTCGATTCTCTTCATTCGTTCTATAAGAGAGAGGTGTTGTATTGCGGAAGATTGATGCTGATTGTTTAACACTAAAAGCACCAACAATAACTCTATATATTGTCCCTTTATCATAAATCTTTGTCTCAGGAATAGGGTTTGAAGTTGTGTATGGCATTTTACTAACAAATTCAATTGGTTCGTAGTCGATAAATAGCCGCTCCTCAATGGTAATAGCGGGGCATACTACCCTATCTAACTCAGCGAATTGAATAGCAACTCTACCCAATGAATCAGCTGCACGATTTAACCCCAATTTCTCGGCTACCAATATCTCGAATGGCAACATAGAGCTCTTTTGAACAACATAGCGAAGAAGTTCTTCATTGCCACCTTGCCCCTGATTGAGTGATATCTCGGCCTGCGCTTCACGCATCAATTCAGTTTCTCGCTGTAGAACATATGTAAAGCCAAGCATCTCCATGAGTATGCTATATGCAAAACTTTTATTATCGTAGATGTAGCCCCAAGTATCGCTCAGCTGTTCAACAAGTTGAACATTTACCATCCGCAATGAGTCGAAATCTTGCTGTAAAACAATAGCTTCATCTTCTGATTGCATATGCTCATAACTGCTCTTTAGCGATAACATTGCATCATAATTCTTGATGTAGTTTTCGCGAAGCTTGTGTACCTTTTGTTCTAACGCCTCTGATTTGACTAAATTGTCATAATCTACAGAGGAGAGGTTACTCTTTACATTGTCGCTCTCAAATATAAAATCTACATCTAAAGAGTTCAAACTGTTATTTTGTTGTTCTGTATTGGCATACTCAACATTACCCATATTTTTGCCAATCCACTCTTGCTCGATCAGATTTAAACTATCTGTGACTGTACTCCTTCGAGCGCGAATCCTAAAAATATTATTTTCGAGTTTAATAATAGTATTACGGTTCTCAGTTGCGTCGGAGGAGTCTATTCGAAGTTTTTCGCGGAGCGACTCCACAATTAAGCTTATAGAATCCTCTCGCA
Organism: Rikenellaceae bacterium; assembly: GCA_044433965.1. GTDB lineage: Bacteria > Bacteroidota > Bacteroidia > Bacteroidales > Rikenellaceae > Alistipes. The sequence continues at coordinate 55,790 of JAWXTF010000004.1, forward strand.
CAGAGAGTTGATTATCCTCTGACAAGAGACCCATATAATGTTTATTGATCTCCAAACCGACAATACGAGGTTGAATCTGTTGCTGTGACACTACAGATTCAAATGCAAAACCAATTGCAATTAAAGTTAAGATAGATCTTTTTATCGCCACCATTTTAAAAAGAATAGTTGAATCAAACCAAAAATTTCGAGTCGACCAAGCAGCATTAAGAATGAAAGTACAAACTTAAGCATTGTAGGTAGAGTCGAGTAATTATCTAAAGAACCAACCTCACCAAATCCTGGACCCACATTACCCAAACATGCAATAGAGATGGAGTAGGAGGTTAATACATCAATACCAAAAAAGGTACTCACAAGCGTCCCTGCAAGAATCAAAGTAAGATATAGGATTATAAAGATCGCAACCGTGTGAAGTGAATCTCGATCTTGAATCACACCATCTATCTTTACACGCAATACTGCATTGGGGTGCTGCTGTTGACGCATGCTATTAAAAAACATCTTGGCAGCAATTAGCATACGGTTTGTTTTAATACCACCTGTTGTTGAGCCTGAGCATGCGCAAATTATAGAACCAAAGATAAGAAGTGTGATGGTAAATGGAGGCCACACTGTTGAATCTGCTGTAGCATAACCGGTAGTTGTAAATAACGACACAAACTGAAATGCTGCACGCCTAAATGCTGTGACAATATCGGGGTAAACACCATCGAAATAGAGGTTGAAGCCAATCAGCGTTGAACAGACTACAATCACACCAATATATACCTTCATCACCTCCGAACGAAATATATTGTTGCGTTTACCTGTAAGTGTCGCATAAATCAAACCGAAGTGGGTACCGGCAGCAATCATTCCAAATATGATAATCCACTCGATCAATGGTGAATTAAACGACGCAATGCTACTATTTTTGGTTCCAAATCCACTTGTTGCCGCTGTCGACATGGCATGAGTAAGAGCATCAAACCAATTCATTCCTGCCGCCTTGAGCGAAAGGGTTGTGATGGCTGTCAAACCCACATATACTACCAAAATGATATTGACAATCATCTGAGTACGATAACGATAATTCTCCTTAGCGATTGCTGAAAGCTCCATATTTGAAAGAGTCATTTTACTTCGACCGATGGTTGGTAATACAATTAAGGTAAAAAGCACTACACCCATGCCACCAATCCAAGTAGACATCATACGCCAAAAGAGCAAACCTCTCGGCAATATCTCAACATCGGTCAAGATAGAGGCTCCGGTGGTCGTAAGACCAGACACCGATTCAAACCAGGCATTAACAAGGGTGAACTCACCACCCCAAATAAGATAAGGGAAAGTGGTGACGCCACAAACCAACAGCCATGAGCCGACCACAATACAGTAACCCTCTTTTGTCGATATCTGAGATTGTTTCTCAACAAATATCAAAGGGAAAGCACCAAGTAGAGCTGTAAGAAGAGCCGAGAGCAGAAGGGGGTAGAAGGCGGTATCCATGCCGCTGACAAATGAGATGCCCGCGGAGAGCAACATAAATAGTGATATAAACAACATCACCACCCCCATATATCTTAAAACAACATTGAGTCTCATCTACTTAAATACTTGATTCCAAAAAAAATTACTTATTACACTCCCTGCGTATCTGCGAGGTCATTGTCTCAATCTTCTCTTGAAGCTCGGCAACTTCATCTCGACAATCTGCTTTTGGGGCAAATGGTAGACGATATGTAATAAAATCGCCTACGCTTCTATTGAGCCGAACAATGGGGTTAACGCAATAAATTATCATAAAGTAGTATAACATAAGCACAATTGCAATCATCACAACAAGTGAGATCAACACTGGGGTCACCGCTCTATAGGCATTACGTTGAAGTTGTTCTGCGCGGGGTTCTATAGATTTAAACGACGATGTAGTAAAGCTATAGATTGATTTTACGATATTGGCGTGGATGGGTCTATATGAGTCGTAATATGCAGCTCTATCCACAACAACTGCTGCTGTCTGCAATGAGTCAGTGTGAAGGGTATCAAATTCAGCAGGGGTCGAAATAGTATGTGTTAAAAGTTGTAGCTCGGTAAGATATTGAGCCAGAGAATCGAGCATATGTGGGTTAGAGATCTCGCTCTTAGCAACTTGTATCGTGTGATTCAACTCACTGATTGTTCGTAGACAGATAGTATCGTAGCCACTCTCTCCAAAGAGTGTCATCTGCACAAATGCCATATCCTGTGTTTGAAGAGTATTAAGCATCTGGTGAGCCAACTCCATCTTACGACTATTAACACTAAGAATACTTTTAGTGTCGTGGCTAAGTGTGTTGAGCTCAAAAAATGCAATAACTCCCGATACAAACAGAAGTATAGCTATACTTAAAAATCCGACGGAAACCCGTTTTCTTAATCCTTTCATTGTTATACTATAGGGGGCTTCTAATAATTCCCCTATTTTAATTTTTCGTTAATATTTATCCATTTTGCATTTAGGCAAAGTGGGTTATAGCAACCTCAACCACCGATTTTGACTAAATGCAAAAAGGGTGAATAGTGGCGGAAAAGTATTCTGGAGAATTATTAGAAGTCCCCTACAATTGTAACCAAAGGCAAAGATAACAAATTATTCGATAATTTGACCAATTAAATCGTTTGAATCATCAATAGATTCTATTTTTACTTGACAAATTGTATTGATCCTCGACTTTTGATAGGCTGCACGCACTCTTCTGTAGGTTGGTGTATAACCAAACATCATCCCGCCGCGAATGGTACTTTCAAAGAGAACACTCTCTGTGGCACCTATAGATTTCTGGCAAAATTCACGGTGAGATATATCACTCAAGGCTTCGAGCCGCTTAACTCTTTCGGCTGAAACTAAGGGATTTACCTTGCCATCCATATCGGCAGCTGGTGTACCAGGTCTCGCCGAGAATGGGAAAATATGCAAAAAAGATGGATTGAGTGCCGACAAGAAGTTATAAGTTTGCTCGAAATGCTCCTCTGATTCACCTGGAAATCCTACAATTACATCAATTCCAATAAATGCATCGGGCATATGTTGTCGCACCTTTGCAATACGTTCGACAAAACGCTCAGTAGTATAGCGACGACGCATTCTCGCAAGTATCGGATCTGAACCACTTTGAAGAGGTATATGGAAGTGATGTTGAAATTTTGGTGAGGCGGCACAAAACTCTATTATCTCGTCAGTTAATAAATTGGGTTCGATGGATGATATCCTATAACGATCTATCCCCTCCACCTGATTTAGAGCCCTCAAAAGATCGATAAACGTCTCCCCTGTTGTACGTCCAAAGTCTCCTGTGTTAACACCTGTAATCACAATCTCTCGTTGTTGAGCTGAGGCAATCTTCTTTGCCTCCTCCACAATTTGAGAAATTGACTGATTGCGACTTGCTCCACGTGCATAGTGGATTGTGCAATATGAACATTTGTAGTCACACCCATCTTGCACTTTGAGGAATGCACGGGTTCTATCACCACTTGAAAAAGCAGCAAAAAACGATGTTAGCTCCTCGGTAGAGCAACTATACACCGCAGCATCTCCGCGCTCCTTTAACTCTATGACTCTTTGGTAGAGATCCCCCTTATTATTGTTTCCTAAAACTATATCCACTCCTTCGATCTGGGCAATCTCGTTTGGTTTGAGTTGCGCATAGCATCCTGTTACTGCGATAATAGCATTGGGGTTGCGACGATGAAGTTTACGAATAATATTGCGACACTTCTTGTCTGCATGTTCTGTAACAGAACATGTGTTTATTACGCATATATCTGACTCTTCGGCACTTGCGACTCTAACAAATCCACCCTCGGCAAACTGACGAGCCAAGGTTGAAGTTTCTGAGTAGTTAAGTTTACAACCCAATGTGTGAAAATTTACTCTTCTTTGCATCTATATCTTTTAATTTAAAAGTGCAAAATTACAAATATTATTCTTTACTCTCGATAAAAAAGATTAAATTTGCGACACTTTATCGAGATATTTGCGTTATAAGCTATATGTATTACCATAAAAAATTGTAACTTTGTCTCGCTATAACAAAGCTAAAAGCCGATGAAAACGATACATAAAATGGTGCTAAAAGCATATTTAGGACCAATGATACTTACTTTCTTTATTGTCATGTTTGTTCTCTTGATGAACTTCATGTGGCAATACATTGACGAATTGGTTGGCAAGGGTCTGAGTTTCAATATCATTGTCGAGCTAATAAGCTATGCTATGGTCAATATGATTCCAATGGGATTACCCTTAGCTATGCTTCTGGCTGCAATCATGACAATGGGTAACATGGGCGAAAACTACGAACTTTTAGCAATGAAGTCGGCAGGAATGTCTCTGCCTCACATCATTCGACCTTTAGTTGTAGTTGTATTTTTCATCTCCATTGGAGGTTTTTTTATAACCAACAATCTGGTGCCTTATGCCAACAAGCAGATGTATAGTATTCTCTACGACATCCGCCAACAAAATCAAGTAATCGAGTTCCAGGATGGTCTATTTTTTAACGGTATCGAAAACATGAGCATTCGAGTTGGCAAACAGGATCCCGACACAAAGTTACTTCGCAACGTTTTGATCTACGACAACAGAGAGTATAATGGCAATATGACAACGACTGTTGCAGACTCAGGTTACATCCGACTATCTGACGACAAAAAATTTCTACTCATCACACTCTACAATGGAGAGATGTATGAGCAGACCCGCAATAGCAATTGGTATGCCGAAAGTGGTCTACGTCGCAATATCTTTGATCGTCAAGATGGTGTGATGGAGATGGAGGGCTTTTCGATGGATGATCGTACAGATGCCAATGCATTTTCCAACTCATCAACAAAAAACATAAAAGAGTTAGAGCAAGATATTGACTCCTTAGATCTTATGGTGAGTCAAACTACTGTACGCTCCTATGATCCCCTTATCAAGCAACAAATATTTCTCAAGGAGGGCTCGATACTCTCCCCGGGTGACTCGCTCTGGGTCGATAAAAGTTCACTTCCTATGCTTGCCGTGGCAGACTCATTGGAGCAGCTTGATACCCGCACCCTAAGCAAAGTTTGGGCAAACGCATTGAGTCAAGCCAAGAGTTCCCGTAATATGTTCTCGTTTGACGAGGCAGGTGCTAAAAAAGATCTCAACCTCCTCTACCGCTCTCAAGTGGAGTGGCACCGCAAAATATCACTACCAGTCTCGATTATGATCTTCTTCTTGATTGGCGCGCCACTTGGGGCGATTATCCGCAAGGGAGGTTTGGGAATGCCTGTGGTGATCTCCGTGATGTTCTTTGTGATCTACTATGTAATTAGCATATCGGGCGAGAAGATGGCAAAAGAGGGTACTTGGGGTGCTATCCCTGGGGTTTGGATTTCAACATTTATATTGGCTCCTATTGCCATATACCTAATAATAAAAGCAACAAACGACTCCAACCTACTCAACACAGATTGGTATATACTCAAGTTTGAGCAGTTGACAAAGAGATTTAGTAAAGCAAAAAATAGATAAACAAAATGAAACAGCAATCAGTGCTAAACACGATTGAGGAAGCTATTGAAGATTTCCGCAATGGTAAAATTATAATTGTAGTAGATGACGAGGATCGTGAAAACGAGGGTGATTTCATCATGGCAGCAGAAAAGATAACACCTGAAGCGGTAAACTTTATGCTCAAAAATGGTCGAGGACTACTTTGCGCACCACTTAGCGAGAGTCGATGTGCAGAGTTAGAACTCAATATGATGGAAGAGAACAACACGTCACTTCTTGGAACTCCATTTACAGTCACAGTCGATTTGATTGGCGAAGGGTGCACAACAGGTGTCTCTATTCACGATAGAGCAGCTACAATACGTGCACTCGCAAACCCCGCAACCAAACCTTCTGACTTGGGGCGTCCTGGTCACATCAACCCGCTTAGAGCTCGCGAGAAGGGAGTTCTCCGCCGTCCTGGTCACACCGAGGCAGCTGTAGATTTAGCTCTACTATCGGGGCTACAACCAGCAGGTGCACTTATCGAGATTATGAATGAGGATGGAACGATGGCTCGTCTTCCAGAACTTATAAAGGTTGCTGAAGAACATCAGCTCAAAATTATATCTATTGCCGACCTTATTGCATATCGTCTCAAACGCGAATCTCTCGTAGAGCGTGGCGAAACAGTAAAGCTACCAACTCAATGGGGTGAATTCGACATTACAATATTCAAACAGAAGAGCAATGGATTAGAACATATTGCACTTACCAAAGGTCAGTGGAGTACTAATGAACCGGTTCTGCTGCGCGTGCACTCTTCGTGTGCGACAGGCGATATCTTAGGCTCATGTCGCTGCGACTGTGGAGCTCAACTCCACACAGCAATGGAGATGGTAGAGGCGGAGGGTAAAGGCGCCGTTATCTATCTAATGCAAGAGGGACGAGGAATTGGTCTATTCAATAAAATTCGCGCCTATAAACTGCAAGATGAAGGACTCGATACGGTTGATGCAAATATAGAATTGGGCTTCAAACCCGATGAACGCGACTATGGAGTAGGGGCAAGTATCCTTCACGAGTTAGGTGTACATAAGATGCGTCTTATGACTAACAATCCAACAAAACGCGTTGGATTAGAGGGTTATGGTCTTGAAATTTGTGAGATTGTCCCAATAATTATCGCTCCCAACAAACATGATTTCCGCTACCTGGAGACTAAAGAGCTACGCATGGGACACAATTTAGGCATCAACAAGAGATAAGAAGAACAAATGAGAGCAAAAGATATTCGCATAGTGTTTATGGGTACTCCTGAATTTGCAGTACCTTCACTTCGCCGATTAGTCGAGAGTGGTTACAACGTCGTAGGCGTAGTAACCACACCCGACAGAGCTGCTGGGCGTGGTCAAAAGCTCTATGAGTGCGATGTAAAGAGGGAAGCAATGCGATTGGGTCTACCTATTTTGCAACCCGAGAAGCTTAAAGATGATGAGTTCATCGAAGCTTTACGCCAGTGGGCTCCCGACTTAGGCATCGTAATAGCATTTAGAATGTTACCCGAAATAGTATGGGCTATGCCCCAATTTGGAACTTTCAACCTCCACGCCTCACTGCTGCCACAGTATAGAGGAGCAGCACCTATCAATCACGCCATAATAAATGGAGATAAGGTTAGCGGCGTAACTACATTCCTACTCAATCATGAGATTGACAAAGGAGCTATAATTGGTCAAATTGAGGTGGAAATAACAGAGGCCGACAATGTTGGTTCTCTCTACGAAAAACTTATGACAATTGGTACAGAGTTAGTCGTGGAGAGCGTCGAGAGAATCGCATCAGGTGACATTACGCCAATAGAACAAACTAATATTGATGAAGTTACTCTGCGCCCTGCACCAAAAATCTTTAAAGAGGATTGTAAGATTGATTGGACTCAGAACGGTGAAAAAATTGTCAACTTCGTAAGAGGACTTTCGCCATACCCCGCTGCTTGGACTCAACTTTTTAGAGGTGACACTACGACAAGTGCTAAGATTTTTGAAGTTGAGTTCGAAGAGTCAAACAGCAACTCTGCAAAAATTGGAACAGTTGAGAGTGATGATAAAAATCGACTATCTGTTCGATGTGCTGATGGCATGATTATCATAAAGTCACTACAACTATCTGGCAAAAAACGCCTTAATACAAAAGAGTTCTTGTTGGGCTTCAAAGAGGCATCAAGCTATACAACAGTTAACGAATAAGAAAAATCTAAACCGACTCTTAGACTATGCGTAAATTTGGATTGATCGGTAAGAGTTTAAAGCACTCCTTCTCGGCAAAATATTTCTCAGAGAAATTTGAGCGTGAGCAGATTAACAACTGCTCATACTCACTATTTGAACTTGAAAAGATTGAAGATATTTTAGACCTACTACGCAAAGAACCAGAACTCTGTGGGTTTAATATCACAATTCCATATAAACAACAAATCTTTCCTTACCTTGACTCAATAGATATCGAAGCAGAGAGAATTGGAGCAGTAAACTGCGTTAAGATCGTAGAAGGTAAACTTCATGGTTACAATGCTGATATTGTTGGGTTACGCAGCTCAATGGCGAAGTTGCTAAAAGGCGCTTACATTGATCGAGCATTGGTATTAGGAACTGGAGGAGCCTCAAGTGCAGTCCAATATATGTTGGGAGAGATGGGTGTTGAGTTTGAACTCGTCTCGCGAGATCCACTCAAGTCAACTATAACCTACTCGACAATATCACCAGAGGAGATATTACGCGCAAAACTTATTATCAATACCACCCCTCTCGGAACCTTTCCCAATATCGATAGTGCCCCCTCTATACCCTACGCCTTTGTCTCCCCCTCGCACTACCTATTCGACTTAGTTTACAACCCACCCGTAACACAATTCTTGAGTTATGGTCAACAGCGAGGAGCGCAGACGCTAAATGGAGAAGTCATGCTCTTGGCTCAAGCAGAAGAGTCTTGGAGAATATGGAACCAACTTTAGAACATAACCATAGACCCGATTGCGCAACAAAATAAACATCCGCATAGGTGCTTGCCTCCACCCGCCGGAGGAATATTTTCATGGGGCTTCCGTGAATTATTATATAGGGCAAACGCACAAAAAAGCTTGCTTATCGCGCTCATGCCGCGCGGGCACCAAGCTAAGCTTGGATCCAAAAACTTCGTTTTTGACTTTTGTATTGCGCTGATGTGGTGGGGCTTTGCCCCTCTGCAAGAGATCTATTCTGAAGAGCTTTTGAAAATAAATTTTCAACGCTCTTCAGAATAGATCTCTTGCGTGTCAACCTACGTTTGCCACCACCACATCAGCGAGGTGAACCTCGATTTGGGTTAGAGATGCAATCTCTAAGTTCAAATCACAATGGTATGCACCCACTGGGGGGGGAATGCTTGTTCCCGCCCAGCAGAGGCATAAGAGATAATATTTTCATGCATTTTCCCTGATTATTATATTAAAAAATTTGCATATTAAAAAATAATCACTACATTTGCAAAATACTTATTATATAGTAAAGCAATGATTATTAGTAATTACATATTCAACTTAGCAGAATCGGTTTCTATGGCTGATTGCTTTGTTGTCTCTATTTCTACTCAATCTTTGCGACGACGACGATAGTCGTGCGCATATCTTTTGTTGTCGTATCCAATAGGTTATTGGGGGCAACTCTACACACTTCATGATATTATTTTTCATACGATTTTTTAAAAAATTAGACTTTGACTATGATTGTCAGTAATTTTACTGTTGTTGTAGCTAACTCTTCCCACACACAATATGCAGAAGAAATTTGCGATGAGATGTCGGCATCTGCTGCTAAAAGGGGAACTGGTATAGCTAAACGAACCTCTACTTATGTAGCACAAAAGATGATAGAGGGAAAGGCTGTAATAGCTTTTACAGAGAGTGGTAAATGGGCAGGATTCACCTATATTGAATCGTGGGAGGGCGAAAAATACGTTGCCAATTCTGGACTTATTATAAACCCCAAATATCGTGAGATCGGACTTGCAAAGATCATCAAACGAAAGGCTTTTGCATTGTCCATCAAGAAGTTCCCAGGAGCTACACTATTTGGTCTTACCACAGGCTTTGCCGTAATGAAGATCAACGATCAGTTGGGCTACCACCCTGTAACATTTAACTATCTTACCAAGGATGACAAATTTTGGGCAGGATGCAAAAGTTGCGTAAACTACAATATATTGATGGCTAAAGAGCGCAACAATTGCCTCTGCACAGCTATGATCTTCGACTCGGCAAAGGACCCTCTCAAATTTGATCTTGACGTGGTGCTTGAAGAGACGGAGTACACCTTACCAGCAAATAATAATAACTTAAAACCACATACAAAATGAAAAAGAAGGTAATTTTAGCCTATAGCGGCGGTCTCGATACCTCATATTGCGGTGTCTATTTAACAAAAATTATGGGCTACGAAGTTCATGCAGTTTTGGCAAACACCGGTGGTTTTACTGCCAAGGATATAGACCAAGTAGAGAAACGTGCCTACGAGATTGGCTGTTCGAGCTTTACAAATCTCGATGTTGCTGACGATTACTACGATCTTACTATAAAATATATGGTCTACGGTAATATGCTTAAAAATGGATCTTACCCTATCTCCGTTAGCTCAGAACGTATTATCCAAGCAATATCTATTGCCAAATATGCAAAAGCTGAGGGTGCAGACTTCTTGTGTCACGGTAGCACAGGTGCTGGTAACGACCAAATCCGTTTCGATTCAATTTTCGGAATTATAGCTCCTGAGATCGAGGTTATAGCGCTTATCCGTGAACAGAAGCTCTCTCGTGAGCAGGAGATCAACTTCCTTAAGGAACATGGTATCCACATGGATTTCAAAAAAGCAGAGTACTCAATCAACAAAGGTCTTTGGGGAACATCAATTGGAGGCAAAGAGACTCTAAGTTCGAAGTTAGGACTTCCAGAGGAGGCATTCCCAACCAAATGCACTAAGAACGAAGCTGAGGCAGCCGATATGACAATCACATTCGATAAGGGTGAGGTGGTAGCTGTCGATGGCGTAAAGATCTCGGGTGTAGAGGCAATCTCGATGATTGCTCAAAAAGCTGGTGAGTTTGCAGTAGGTCGCGGAATGCACGTTGGCGACACTGTAATTGGCATCAAAGGTCGTGTAGGATTCGAAGCTGCTGCACCAATGGTTATTATCAAGGCTCACCACATGTTAGAAAAACATACTCTTTCGAAGTGGCAACTCTTCTGGAAAGAGCAGATCTCGACTTTTTATTGCAACAATCTTCACGAGGGATTATACTTCGATCCCGTTATGCGAGATATCGAAGCTATGCTTACCCAAAGTCAAGCTTATGTATCGGGAGATGTCTTTGTGAAGTTGCAACCATACCGTTTCGAGGTTATTGGAATTGAGTCGGAGAGCGACCTTATGTCAGATGCATTTGGTTCGTATGGCGAGATGAACAGAGCCTTCACAGGTGATGACGCCAAGGGTTTTGGCACAATCTTCTCTCTTAGCTCAAAGATTTATAACACAATTAATAAGATTGAATAATGATTAAAGTTGGTGTTGTTGGAGCTGCTGGATATGTAGGTGGTGAGATTTGCAGACTACTGCTAATCCATCCTGAGGTAGAATTTGTATTTGCCCAAAGTTCAAGTAGTGCAGGTGAACCCCTCTACTCGATCCATGAGGATCTTTTGGGCGAGAGTGAGATGGTATTTTCTGAGGGCGTCGACACCTCTGTCGATGTCATCTTCTTGTGTTCGGGTCATGGCAAATCTCTTACATTTTTGGAGAGCTGTATCCTCTCGAATGAGTGTGTGATAATTGATCTGGGCAACGACTTTAGATTGAAGAAAGATGCTCAAAGTGCTGGTCGCACCTTTGCTTATGGGCTTTCTGACTTCTTCGCAAGCGATGTTGTGGAGTGTCGCAATGTAGCCAATCCCGGTTGCTTTGCTACCGCTATACAACAAGCAATCTTGCCGTTAGCAGAAGCAAAAGCACTTATCGACGACGTGCACGTAACAGCTGTAACAGGCTCAACAGGAGCTGGACAAAAGCCATCAGCTACAACACACTTCTCGTGGCGAGCCAACAACCTATCGACCTATAAAACTTTCTCGCACCAACACTTAGGTGAGATTGGCGAGAGCGTGAGCAGGCTTCAACCATCGTTCAACTCCTCAATCAACTTTGTGCCCTACAGAGGCGACTTCCCTCGTGGAATCATCGCTACGGTGCATACCAAATCTAACTTAAGTTTAGAGGAGGCAACCAAGCTTTTCGAGGATAAATATGCTGATTCAGCCTTTACTTTTGTCTCGAAGAAGCCTATCAACCTAAAACAGGTGGTGAACACCAACAAGTCGCTGTTACACATCGAAAAACATGGCGAATACCTCCTTATTACCTCTATCATCGACAATCTGTTGCGTGGAGCAGCAGGTCAAGCAGTAGAGAATATGAATCGTATATTTGATCTTCCACTCACCACAGGTCTCAAACTTAAAGCGTCAGCTTTCTAAAAAAAAGGTAAAACAATGAAATGTTTTGATGTATATCCAATCAACGATATAAATATTGTAAAGGCAAAGGGCTCAACTCTTTGGGACGAAGTTGGCGAGGAGTATCTCGATATGTATGGCGGTCACGCTGTAATCTCAATTGGTCACACCGCAGAGCGTTATGTCAAATATTTAGAGCAGCAGGTCGAAAATATTGGCTTCTACTCTAACTCTATCCGCATACCTCAACAAGCACAATTAGCCGAGAAGTTGGGCAAACTTTCGGGAAAAGAGGAGTACTCTCTATTTTTGTGTAATAGCGGAGCCGAAGCCAATGAGAATGCAATTAAGTTGGCATCGTTCTACAACTCTCGCAAACGAGTTATAGCCTTTTCGACTGCATTCCATGGTCGCACCTCACTTGCAGTGGCAGCAACCGACAACCCAAAGATAGTGGCGCCAGTAAATCAAACCGAGAATATAACCTTTGTAGAGTATAATAATATTGAGGCTCTACGAGCAGAGTTTGCAAAGGGAGAAGTCTCTTCGGTAATCTTCGAGGCGATCCAGGGTGTTGGAGGCGTCAAGATGGCATCGACTGAATTTGTAGCAGCAATTAGAGAGTTGTGTGATGAGCACAATGCAGTGATGATTGCCGATTGTGTGCAGTGTGGTTGTGGTCGTTCGGGTAGGTACTTTGCACTCGACCACTACGAAGTAAAGGCAGATATCTACTCTATGGCAAAGGGAATTGGTAACGGCTTTCCAATTGGCGGGATTATGATATCTCCCAAATTCACGCCAGCTTATGGAATGTTAGGCACCACTTTTGGAGGTAATCACTTGGCATGTGCTGCTGCGACAGCCGTAGTCGACGAGATTGCCGAAAAGGAGCTTATAGATAATGCCGCCCAGATGGGTGAATATCTTATGGAGCAGCTCTCGAAGATTGAGGATCAGCGCATTGTTGAATTGCGTGGTCGAGGATTGATGATAGGTGTAGTGATGTCGAGCGACTCCAAAGCCCTAAGATCAAAATTGCTTCATACTCACAAGATATTTGTTGGTAGCGCTTCTGACGGTAGAATTATTCGCATATTACCTTCGCTCACCATTGGGCGAAGTGAGTGCGATAGATTGGTTGAAGCTCTTAAAAAATGTTTGGAAGATGAGTAGAGAGAGTCTGAAAGTAGTTAAGATTGGAGGTCACGTAGTGGACTCGGTTGAGGGGCTCGATAAACTGCTCGATGAGTTTGCTGCGCTCGAAGGCAATAAGATATTGGTTCATGGTGGTGGCAAGATTGCAACAAAAATCTCGGCTGCACTCGGTATAGAGTCTAAGATGGTAGATGGTAGACGCATTACAGATGCCGCAACAGTCGAGGTTGTTACGATGGTCTACGCTGGCGGAATCAACAAAAGCATTGTCGCCAAGCTCCAAAAACGTGGCATAGCGGCGTGGGGAGTTTGTGGTGCTGATGCTCAGATCATTCCAGCAGTCAAACGACCCGTAAAAGAGATTGATTATGGCTTTGTGGGCGATGTGCTTACCAACGAAATAAAATCTGAGGCATTTAAGATGCTTATTGATGCAGGATTTAGCGTAGTGGTTGCGCCAATTACGCTCTCTGCCGAGGGACAGCTACTCAATACAAATGCCGATACCATTGCACAAAGTGTTGCGGTGGCTATGAGTAAGCTATATGATGTAGAGCTAATTTACCTATTCGAGAAACCAGGTGTACTGGAGGATGTCGAAGATCCAACGAGTGTAATCGAGCAGATATCGCACGACAATTATGCGGAGTTGAAGGAGTCTGGAAAGATATTCGATGGTATGATTCCTAAGATCGACAACGCACTTTTTGCAGTTGACAATGGTGTCTCAGGTGTTAGAATCTGCGATACACTCAAGGTAGCAGTGGGAACCTTAATTGTAAAATAGCATGGACAGCATATCAGCTATAGAGCTACTCAAGAGGCTAATAGCGACACCTTCGCTCACACGCAGCGAAGAGGGCAGTGCAGAGTTACTCTACTCCACTATGGTTGAGTTAGGTTTAGAGCCTCAAAGAGTCGAGAACAATATTATTGTATACAATAAACACTTTTCGTACTCACTTCCTACTGTAGTTTTGTGTGCCCATCACGACACTGTACGCCCCAATGAGAACTACACACGTGATCCATTCGAACCAACGGTTGAGGATGGTAAGCTCTATGGTTTAGGTAGTAATGACGATGGCGCAAGCTTAGTTGCGTTGCTCACTGCCTTTACACACTTCTACCCAATGGCACTACCCCACTGCAACCTCTGTTTGCTGCTAACAGCCGAGGAGGAGAGCTCTGGGCACAAGGGTATGGGTATTATGTATGAGAAGATTATCAACCCCTCGCTTGTGATAGTTGGAGAACCTACGTCGATGGATGTAGCAGTTGCAGAGCGAGGTTTGATGGTTCTTGACTGTGAGGTGGTCGGAGTATCGGGACATGCAGCACACGAAAATACGGTAAATCCAATTATCAAGGCGCTGAGCGATATTCAATGGTTCAACGACTATCGTTTCGAAAAAGAGTCTGACATCCTTGGCAGAGTCAAGATGAATGTTACGGTGATATCGGCTGGAACCACACACAATGTTGTGCCAGGCAAGTGCCACTTTACGGTCGATGTACGCAATAATGGTTGTTACTCAAATATCGAGATTCTGGACATTATCAAACAACATGTGGCATGCAACGTTACAGCTCGTTCAACTCGATTGAATGCCTCTTCGATTGACCCAACACACCCCTTTGTAGAGTGTTGCTTGCGACACGGATCACACATCTTTGGCTCTTCAACTCTTTCGGATCAAGCATTGGTTAGTTGTGACAGTGTAAAGATTGGTGTTGGCGATACTCATCGCTCGCACACCGCAGATGAATATGTACTACTTAGCGAGATAGAGGATGGTATAGAACGTTATATCAAGATATTAACTGATTATTTATTATAGATATGAAATTGTGGCAAAAAAGTGTCGAGGTAGATTCTCTGGTAGATCAATTTACAGTTGGTCGCGATCGTGAGATGGATTCATACCTGGCAAAAGCAGATATATTAGGCTCTTTGGCTCATACCAAGATGTTGGAGAGCGTTGGACTACTTAGCAGCGAAGAGTTAGCTCAGGTGCAAGCAGGACTCAAAGAGATCTTAAAGAGCGTTGACGCTGGTAGCTTTATAATCGAAGATGAAGTCGAAGACATCCACTCTCAAGTTGAGCTTCAACTCACCCAAATGATTGGTTCTGTTGGGGGTAAAATTCACAGTGGGCGTTCTCGAAACGACCAAGTTTTGGTCGACCTTAAGCTCTTTTTACGTAGCGAGATACGAGAGGTTATTGAACTTTGTGGCGAGCTATTTGAGACATTAACTCAACTTTCGGAGCGCTATAAGGAGATCTTGATGCCTGGCTACACCCACCTCCAGATTGCTATGCCCTCGTCGTTTGGACTCTGGTTGGGAGCCTATGCTGAGAGTTTGGTCGATGATTGCCAAACAGTATTAGCAGCCTTCAAACTATGCAACAAAAATCCACTTGGCTCGGCTGCTGGATATGGTTCATCGTTTCCTCTCGACAGAGAGATGACCACCCGATTACTTGGGTTTGACTCGCTCAACTACAACTCGATTTATGCTCAAATGAGCCGTGCTAAGTGTGAGCAGAGTGTTGCTGTAGCTCTCTCGTCAATTGCCTCTACCCTTGCTCGCTTTGCGATGGATAATTGTATGTTTATGAGTCAGAACTTCGGTTTTATCTCATATCCCGACAACTATACTACAGGTTCGAGCATTATGCCCCACAAGAAGAACCCCGATGTGTGGGAGCTGATACGAGGAAAGTGCAATATAATTCGTGCTCTGCCCAACACAATTTCGATGCTAACCACAAATCTACCAATTGGCTACAACCGTGAGATGCAGCTACTCAAAGAGCATATCTTCCCTTCGATATTCGAGATGAAAAGTGTGCTTCACATGGCAAACGTGATGTTGAACGAGATCAGAGTCAACGAGGGAATAGTCGAAGATAAACGCTACGACTATATCTTTAGTGTGGAGAGTGTCAACAAGTTAGTCTTAGAGGGTGTGCCATTCCGTGAGGCATACCGCAAAGTAGGTCTCGACATCGAGCGAGGCGAGTACACCCCCGACCGCAAGGTCAACCACACCCACGAAGGTAGCGTAGGAAATCTATGCACCGCACAAATTAAAGATCTATTTAACGCTGTTGTCGAGGAGTTTAACTTCACTAAGATAGCAGAAGCCGAAGAAAATTTGATTAAAAATTAATAATATGAAAAAGTTTGAATCACTCTACGACGTCGACTCACTACAAGATTGGTTAGCCGAGGCAAAAATAATTAAGGAGTCTCCATATATCTACGACACACTTGGTCACAACAAAACATTGTTGATGATCTTCTTCAATTCATCTTTAAGAACACGACTTTCGACCCAAAAGGCAGCTATGAATTTAGGTATGAATGTAATGGTACTTGATGTAAACCAAGGTGCATGGAAGTTAGAGACTGAGTTAGGTGTGGTGATGGATGGCGACAAACCAGAGCACCTACTCGAAGCAATCCCTGTGATGGGCTCATACTGCGACATTATTGCCGTTCGTAGCTTCGCTTCGCTTACTAACAAGGCTGACGACTACGCTGAAAAGATATTGAACCAATTTATCACCTATTCGGGAAAACCCGTAGTAAGTATGGAGGCAGCTACACGCCACCCACTACAATCGTTTGCCGATGTGATTACTATAGAGCAATATCGAGATAAACCACGTCCTAAGGTAGTTCTTACTTGGGCTCCGCACCCACGTGCATTGCCTCAAGCTGTAGCAAACTCATTTGCTGAGTGGATGTCGGCACTTGACTACGAATTTGTTATTACTCACCCCAAAGGCTACGAACTAAGCGAAGAGTTTACCAAAGGCGCCAAAGTAACTAATAATCAAGCAGAAGCATTCGAAGGTGCAGACTTTATCTACGCTAAGAACTGGTCTCCATTTGCCGACGAGAACTATGGTCAAGTGATCTCACAAGATATGTCGTGGTGCGTAGATGCCGAGAAGATGGCACTAACCAACAACGCATACTTTATGCACTGCTTGCCAGTACGTCGCAATATGATCGTATCTGACGAAGTAATAGATTCTCCTCGCTCAATTGTGATCGAAGAGGCTGCCAATAGAGTTGTTTCAGCTCAGACTGTATTGTCGAAGATACTACGCAAAATTTAAGAGATAAACGCCGAAAGAGACTGCTCCCGCGCATATACCAAGCTTGAGTTTAAGAAAGTTATAAAGACCAATGAGTTGTTACAAATAAATTTGTACAACTCATTGGTCTTTACAATCTTATAAACCGGCTATTAGAGGCAGTAAGAAATAATATTTTCCGTGCGTTTGAGACCATAGCAAGTGGATGATATCTCTACTCTACGATAATCTCAATCTGGGTTGCAGTAGTATCATTTTGGAGGGTGTCAGTTTCAATGCATATATCATCGACTGAGTTATAGATAGGCGATGGTTTATAGTTAAGGTTTGGAGAGATGATATCTTCATTTGGCTGGAAATAATTTATAGTCAACATACCTCCACCAATTATAAAAATAGCAATTGAAGCCGCCATTAGAAAGAACCGTCGCCCCAAAAAGAATCGATTCTCTTCATCATCTTGATTTTCGACCTCTTCCGCTAAAGAGCTCTCCTCTGCACTAAATGACTCGATGGCTGCGCGCAATTGTGCCACCTTCGCCCGACAATGCTCACAACTCATAATATGAAATTGAAGCTTCGACTCTTCATCTGGCGTCATCTTTGATCTAACGTAAAACATCAAATCGGAGGTCGTATATTTATTGCATTTATTATTCATAACTATTTTATTTTAAAGTCGACTACTTTGGCAAAAAAGAGAAGCGTAACCATTAAAAACATGTAACTTACCCCACACTAACATGCGGCAACTACCCTCTCTGCTCTATATTCATTTACTAATTGAATGAGTCTCGATTTGAGCCACTCTACCGTTCTTCTATTACGCTGACGCAAGGTAGCTTTATTGGTTGTTGTAGCTTCACCATACAACTCTTTCGCAATATCGTCGTAGCTCATATCTTCGATATAGTGCTTAACTACAATCTCTACATCTTTCTCCTTCTTGTCGACATATAGATTATAGAATTTGCTCGACGGATACAACAGAAGATGCAGCGCGGCACTCGACACATCATAAGAGTTACTAACGTCAATATCAGTTAGATTCAACTCCTCGAAACTGTCATATATATTTTTCTCTTTGGTGTGTGGATCATTCATATCAATACTCTCCATTCTTAACCATTGACTCTCGTCAAGGTATGCATATTTTTCTCGGGCATAGCCCTGTGCTCGATAATACTCTTTTAGTTTATTGCGGCACGTTACCATCACTGAATTTAAAAGATGGCTGGCACTCTCCAATCCCGAGAAACGACCCTCTCTGCACTGCTTAAGAATAGCCATCATACAGTCTAAACTACAATCATCAATATCATCATATCTATTTTTCGACACATTCCCACTACTGATAAGCAATGTGACAAAGTTCTTTATTATGTCGTGAATATCAAACCAAAACTCATTATCCTCAACTTGGAGCTGTTCCACCAACTTGGGGTAATCGAGCGGAAATTGAGAATCACATGCAGTGTAACATCTCTGCTCCAATGCAGATGAGTCGGAAATAGAGATCGAATTATTTATAACCATCGAGTAGAGTTTATCTGCATATAGCTTCATCGAAAGTTTAAATGCTACTGTCCTCTTCTCTCCATCACTCTTCAATTTCTCAAGCTTGAGCTCATCATCAATACTCCTATTTCCCTTATTGCGGTTCATAACACCCTTTAGTTTGAGTTTTAGGCGATTGTGCAGCATGGGAAATATAAACTTCTCATTTTGCGGATCACGCAACATTTTAGCAAAATCAATTCTGCGATAAAGATGCGCTATAATATCCGCTCGCCACTCAATAAATTCAGAATAGGAGGTAGGAGGTAAGGAGCCTACATATCCAACTCGCTTACCACAAATATAATCTACAACATCATCATAGTTATTAACCTCTCCGCATTGCGCTATCGCATAACTTTCACACTCGTGTGTTACAATCTCTTTAATCTGATCTCTCATAAAAGATACTCTTATCGTATTATCTTAGGTGTTAAATCTCTATAATCGGGCATACAATCTCCAAGTGATGAACCATTGTAGGTGGGATCACAACAGGTATATATCTTATCTTGGAACTTAAAATATCGACCTGCGCCATTTGGATCTACTCCTATGGCAACTGCAATATGATCGGGATACTCCAACAATAGAGTCTCTTGCAACAAACAATTTTTAACCAAGTAGGCAAATAAGATAGATTTATCCTCACAATCACATTTCGAATAATATAGTACCTCTTCGGCAAAAAGAGGTCTCTCCTGCCCAAATTGATCTGTGTCAGTGCTATACCCAATACCAAACTGCATAAAAGCAAGTAGTTTATTGATAGCATCATAGGTGTTATAACCCTTCAACTGAGACTCTATAGAACTCAATATTTGCTCTTTTGTTGTGCTATCCATATGAGAGTTATTGTATACTGAGATATCACAGACTGGATAGTCATTATAAAAATCTATCCTATTTTTATTTAACTCACCTTGCAGTTTAAAACCATTGTGCACCAAGCTGAACTGATGTGCCTCGTAAGGAAGAGCCACCTCTCGTGCGAACCTAAACGATAGTGGAATCTGATTACTATCTAACTCCGTGACAGAGTAAGATTTCACCGTTGTTTCACTATCTATTACTTTATCTGTAAAAATCGAGTAACGTTTCTCATCGCTATCAATTGAGTAGGGGTAAGAGTAGACATCCTCCTCAACATTAATTAGCAAAGCCAAAAAATCATCATCTATTCGAGCTATCTTAACATCATACCCCGCTTCAAGCAGCAAAAATAGATTAAAAGCTACCCTTTGATTATCATCAACAAAGCTTGGGATCTGCTCGGTGATATGTTCCACCATAAGATAAAAAGCACCCCCATTAAGCTGCAACTTATCTTTATACATCTCAAGATCCGACAACAAAAATGAGTAGTTTGTCATCTTTATCTCTTTCCAAAATTGCACTACCTCGGTCTCCAAAATAGGGTTTTTCGTATTGAAAGTTTGCGGATTATAACAGAGTTGTAGGTCTGCACCATAAAAGTTAACAGAGATGTTATTACTCATCATCTGCTCAAAATCCATAATATCAATATGGTCGCTCGTAGGTGCCGCCTCTATCTGCGAAGTAATCACACTTGAACTATCTATCACAATCTCTTGAAGCTCCTCTTCGACGTCATCCTGCTTTGTAGGTGGCGTAATAATTGGGGATGGCGCTACTGGCTCAAGTCTCTGAATTTTAAACTCTTGCCACGTTTGATTCAAATATGATTCATAATCATCGAGCAGCTTTTGTTTATGATCGTTATACCCTCGCTTCAACTCACTCCTCATATTGCGATACATCTCCCTCATCTGATCTGGTCTCTCAACCTCTTGGGCTGATGCCATCAACGATATATTGCAAAACAACAATAATATAGTAATTTTCTTCATAATTATGTAGAATTTAGGGATATTTATAACTTCCCGGTTTTATTTATTTTTATCTATTTAGACACTCAATTAAAGCACTTATAACAAACTATCACTACACCTCTTCGAAGCAATAAATCAAAGATTATGAAAAATTGCAGAGATATTACTTTTTACTTTGTTTTTAAGAGCACGGTACCTTCTCGACGCTTAAAGTAAGAGATACCGTGCTCTATGGTCATTCCCTTTTTTGCGTTTTAAATATCATCTCTCACGGAAGAGATCTATTGCCGCCTGCAAAGATATGCAAAATAGTTACAATAGTAAAATATTCTGTCGCAAGAATATTCTGAACGCAATGAAACTGACCTGTTTTTCTCAATTAATCATCTCTCTTTGCATACCTATTGATGTCAATTTTATTTTGTGACATACTTTTTAGAGAATATTTAGAATCTGTTTAAATTTCTCTCATCTATTTTGCTTGCGGATCTGTCACTTCGCTTTTCTCTCTTAGCAATTATAGCGAGAAAAACTTAAACAGATTCTCAAAAAAATACTAATTTTTTACTATATTCGCAATATCAATCCAAGTTTAAACAAAAGGCATTATAATGAAAGTGTTAATTATTGAGGATGAAGTGGCACTTGCCCAGACAATAGAGAGGACGCTCAAAAGCGAGGGTTACACAGTTGAGGTGGCTCACACATTTGCACAAGCACGCTCCAAGATAGGGCTATTTGAGTACGATTGCATCATGCTCGACATTATGTTGCCTGATGGAAGTGGGCTCGATATATTGCAAGAGCTTAAATCTATGGGGAGATTAGGAGGTGTTATAATCGTCTCTGCCAAGGATTCAATCGATGACAAAGTCAAAGGTCTCAATATGGGAGCTGACGACTATCTCGCCAAACCCTTTCATCTTTCGGAGCTCACCGCACGCGTGGCGAGCATTATCCGCCGCAACGGCAATAGTGGCGCTAATAACATCTCGATTGAGAATACAGTAATTTGGCTCGATAAATCGCAAGTTGTGGTTGGTGAAACCTTGCTCGATTTAAGCCGCAAGGAGTACGACATCTTGCTCCATTTTGCAATGCGCCAAGGTCATGTAATTAGCAAAGAGAGTCTTGCAGAGGCTGTATGGGGTGATTTTATCGACCAGGCTGATAATTTTGATTTTATCTATACGCATATGAAAAACCTGCGGCGTAAGCTCTCTGCGGCGGGATCTCAGGTAGAGATCAAAGCAATATATGGTTTTGGCTACAAACTCAACTGATAACAATATGCGATTTATAAATCATATAGTATTACGAGTTTCCTTATGGCTTTCGGTGGTGATAGCCGTGTGGGCTGTACTCTTTTTCTTTATTATTGTCGATGAAGTAAATGACGAGACAGACGATGTTTTGGAGGATTACTCAGCAATAATTATTCAGAATTTTCTAACGGGCGAACCATTGCCAACAGCAGATAATGGATCAAACAATAGCTACTCTCTTCGTCCCGTGAGTCCCGACAGTATAGAGATAGTTAGGAGACAACAGGGGTTTTTCAACCAGTCAATCTACGTAGAATATAAGCGAGAAGATGAACCTGCAAGAGTGCTTCGACAACTCTTTTGCGACGCCTCGGATAATTACTATGAGGTGATGGTACTCACTCCGACAATCGACAACAGCGACCTTATTGATGCTATATGGCGCTCACTTGCTATCCTCTTTATCTTGCTGCTTGTCACCACCCTACTTGTAAATATCGTCGCGATACGTGGCGGTTTAAAGCCACTCGACAGATTTATGAAGTGGCTGAATGGCAGCGATCTGCAAAATTGTGAATTGCCCACAATACAACACAGTAATATCCGCGAAATCAAGGAGTTGAGCGTAGCAATAGAGGCATTTGCCGAGCGTGGCAAACGAGCCTTTGAGGAGCAAAAGGAGTTTATCGGCAATGCTTCTCATGAGCTTCAAACCCCTATTGCAATATGCCAAAATAGATTAGAGCTGCTCTGCCAAAGCGGGCTAAGCGAGGAGCAAATGGGTGATGTAGCCGAGTGTCTTGCAACTCTATCTCGCCTATCGAGGCTAAATAAATCACTACTTATGCTCTCCAAAATAGAGAATGGTGGATTTGAAAATATGCAGGTCGACATAAATGCTATTGTGCGCAAAAGCATAGAGACATTAGTTGAATTGTATGAGCACCGCAATATTAAACTAACGTATAAAGAGCAAGGTGAGTGCAAGATCGAAGCAAACGACACTCTCTCCACAACGTTAATAATCAACCTAATAAAGAATAGCTACTCTCACAATATAGAGGGAGGTGAGATTTTCATTGAGACTGATTACAATATGTTGACCATCTCGAACAGCTCCGATTCAATAGAGTTGGATAGCGAGAAAATATTTAGCCGATTCTACCAAGGTAGGTCAAAGGGTGGATCTTACGGTTTGGGACTACCCATTGTTCAATCAATATGCAAGTTGTATGATTACAAAATCTCCTACTCCTACTCCAATAACCTACATCGTTTCCAAATTAATTTCAAATAATTTCATTTTTTCTTGATTCTTCAGTTTCTCTTCAGAATTGGGCGCTACCTTTGTACTATAATTAAAACCAACTAAAAAAGAGAATATTATGAAAAAGTTATTATTTGCAATCTTTGCAACCCTTTGCACAATCACTTCACTTTCGGCCGAGGAGAGAGTTATCGACCAGCAATCACTTCCTAAAAGTGCACAAAAATTTATCTCGACACATTACGCTGCCGACAAAGTGTCAATCGCCACCATGGAGCGCGGGCTATTCGACACAGACTATAAGGTTATCCTTACCAATGGTGTAAAAATCGAATTTGATCAGAAGGGCAGCTGGACAGATATCGAAGGTAAACGCAACCGAGAGATTCCAATGGCAATAGTACCATCGAAAATTGCTAAACATGTAAGCAAAAACTTCCCCGCAAACAAGATTATACAGATCGACCGCGATAAACGACACATAGATATTGAGCTTGACAATGGTTTAGAGCTGAAATTCAACACCAAAGGTGAGCTAATCGAGATTGACAACTAAAAGGGAATTATAATTTACACCTAAAATTAAGGAGTATTAAACTCCACTAAACATATTTTAAATCAAAACAACGATGAAAAGATTATTTATAAACCTACTAATAACCTTGGCAACTGCACTTGCACTTATTTCATGCGAAAAAGAGACCGAAACAGTTATTGATTTTAGCGCATTACCATCGGCAGCACAAACAACCATCACAACTCACTTCGATAAGGATCAGATTATGCTTATAATCTACGACAAAGAGCTATTCGACAAAGAGTACTCGGTAACATTCTTTGATGGAACAGTAATCCAATTCGAAAAGAGTGGCAACTGGGAGAGCGTCGAATCTAACATCACAGGAATCCCTACAACAATCCTTCCTGCTAATATTGCAGAGTATTTAGCAACATATTATACTGACCAAAAAGTATTAGAGATTGAGAAAGATGAAAACGGTTATGATATTAGACTTGACAACACCATCGAATTAGAATTTAACCTCGCGGGAAACCTTGTAGGAGTAGATTAAAGTTAAGGAGAGCTCTACTTTCTCTATAATTTTATGTTAACAGCTCTCCATTTTTAATATCACGATATTGGTCATGTTAGGAACATTGTCAATATTCGTAAGAGCACTGACCCGTGCTGGGTGCACCAATCAAAATGAGCAGCTACCATTATAGTAGCTGCTCATTTTGTATGAGAATTTATCTATGATTACTCCTCTTCTACGGCAGTCTCTGCTGCTGGAGCTGGCTCCTCGTAAGGAACAACATCAATAAGCTCTACATCGAAGTAAAGAGCCTCGTTTGCAGCAATATCAGCACCTGCACCGCGAGAACCGTATGCAAGATCAGAAGGGATCCACAACGAAATGCGACCACCCTTACCTACTAATTTCATACCCTCAGTCCAACCTGGGATAACGCGGTTAAGTGGGAACTCGATAATCTCACCATCCTCAGGAAGTGTACCGTCTGGGCTTTGAGTCTTCATATACTCTTTGCGTTGCTCATCCATATCATCGTAACGAGAAGAGTCGAAAACCTTACCCTCACGAGTTTTACCAGTATACTTAACCTTTACTACGTCACGATCATCAGTAGCCATGATTGAGTCATCACCACTCTTTTCAACCTTGTAGAGGATACCACTTTCGGTCTTTTGAACACCTGATTTCTTCTCGATAGAAGCCAACCACTCCTCAGAAGCTACACGATTGTTCTCAGGAAGAGTCTCTGTGAAATAACGTTGAATAAGACCATTTGCAACCTGCTCGGTCATCTTAGTCTCATCAGCTGCAAGATCAGTAAAGGCTTGCTCGATCCAAACTGTTTTTGCAGGAATCTTAGATGATACGATGCTGTTACCTAAGTCATTACCCAAAGACGAAGAGATAGATGTACGCTCCTCAGCAGATTCAAACATAGACTCATCAGATGTAAGTTGTGCACGAGCTGACGCTACAGCTGCACTATCTGCACCATTTGCCAATGCTACGCTATCCGCCTCGTCACGACTCTTCTCAACGGCAATAGCACGAGGTTGACGCTTAGTCATAAAGTAATCTTGAAGAACTGCTGTTGCATCTTCGTGTGCAACTTTGTTCGTTCCCAAAGCAGATTGAACCATTGACTCCACCAACACGTCGTAATCCAAAGGAAGATCTGCAAGTTGAGTCTTTGCCATTGAAGCGAGATTAAGACCTACAGCATAAGACAATGAGTCAAACTCTGAAAGGCTACCCTTAGTAACACCTGTTGTTGTTTTGCTGCCTCCACAAGAAGCCATCAAAAATGCTCCTGCTACAGCAGATGCAATAATTACTTTTTTCATTGTTGTTTATTTAATTATAGTTTAAAATATATCCCTTTTAAGATTCATAATCGCACAAAGATATGTAAAAATATACAAAATGCCAAACAAATATACCTATTTAATATAAGGGCACCACAAAAATGTTATATTACAGTACTTATTAACCTGAGTATATCGAACATAGCTCTAAAACTATTTAATTGAGGTCCTCTTATAGTATATGGTTTAGATGCTCCTCAAAAAAATATCCTTCAAAAAAGCTCCCGTATAACTTCTATCGCAATTAGCAACCTCTTTTGGCTCACCTGCAATTAGCAGCTCTCCTCCTGCCGCACCACCCTCGGCACCAATATCGATAATATAGTCAGCAACTTTTATCACATCCAGATTATGCTCAATAACAATTGCGGTATTACCTCGATCCACAAGTTTATAGAGCACATCAAGCAGCTGTCGCACATCCTCAAAATGCAAACCAGTAGTAGGTTCATCCAAAATATAAAGAGTACGTCCCGTATCTCGCTTCGAGAGCTCACTCGAAAGTTTAATTCTCTGACACTCTCCACCCGAAAGAGTTGTGCAGGGTTGACCAAGTGTAAGATACCCAAGACCTACATCCTGTATAGCTTTGAGTTTCTGATATATAGTTGGAATATGTTCGAAGAACTCGACAGCGATATTAATTGTCATATTGAGAACATCGTTAATACTTTTTCCTTTATATTTTACCTCAAGCGTCTCTCTATTGTAGCGTTTTCCGCCACAAACCTTACATGTGACATAGACATCTGGCAAAAAATTCATCTCGATTGTCTGCACACCGGCACCCCTACATGTTTCGCAACGCCCTCCCTTCACATTGAATGAAAAGCGACCTGCCTTAAACCCTCTAATTTGAGCATCCTGCGTAGCTTCGAAAAGTTTTCTAATATCACCAAAGACATTGGTATAGGTAGCAGGGTTACTACGCGGCGTGTGACCAATTGGAGATTGGTCAACAACAACCATCTTGTCGATATGTTGTAGCCCCTCAATTGAATCATACTCCAAGGGACGATCCAATGAGCGATAAAGTTCCCTACTTATAATTGGTCGCAACGTACCATTTATCAATGATGATTTTCCCGAGCCGCTAACACCAGTAACACATATAAATTTCCCAAGTGGAAATTCCACATCGACACCTTTGAGATTATTGCCGCGCGCACCTCTCAATACGATGCTCTCACCACTACCCTGTCGCAATAGTTGTGGAATCTCAATTGTGCGGCGCCCGGCGAGGTAGTCTGATGTAATAGAACCGCTCTCCAATATCTCTTCGAACGAACCTGCTGCCATAATTTCTCCACCACGACGTCCCGCCTTAGGGCCCACATCGACGATGAAATCTGCCGAACGCATCATATCTTCGTCGTGCTCAACTACAATCACCGAATTTCCTGCATCACGAAGATTTTGAAGCGATTTAATTAATTTATGATTATCGCGCTGGTGTAATCCAATACTTGGCTCATCTAATATATAGAGTACATTAACAAGTTTTGAACCAACCTGGGTTGCTAATCTAATACGTTGGCTCTCTCCTCCCGAAAGTGTTTTAGAGGCTCGCGAAAGTGATAGGTAACCCAAGCCAACATCGATCAAGAACCCTAATCTCTCACGAATCTCCTTTATCAACTCTCGTGCAATTTTTGCCTCTTTTTCGTTTAAATGCTCCTCAATACTCTCCATCCATTTTGCAAAATCGACTATCGACATAGCGCAAAGATCTGCTATAGTCTGCTCACCAATGCGAAACTGCAACGCCTCACAATTGAGGCGTGAACCACCACAGGAAGTACACTTTCTGGTAACTAAGAATTGCTCTCTCCACTTTTGACCTCGCTTTGAGTCATCATCTTCGGTACGCGCAATATACTCACCAACACCCTCCCATGCAATAAGTTGAACTCCGTGGGAGTGCGAAAACTCCGAGAGATCAACCGTGAGTGGATCTGAATCACCATAAAGAAGAGCGTTGAAAGATTCCGAATCGAAACTATCCAAAGGATCATCAAGCGAAAAACCGTGACGACGTGAGAGCATCTCCAAAGTAGCAAATAACATATTGTTGCGATATTTACCCAGTGGCTCCACTCCACCTTCTCTCACACTTTTACTCATATCTGGTATAATTTTCGATATCTCAAAAACCGCCTCGACACCCAACCCATTGCAGCGCGGACAAGCACCCTTTGGAGAGTTAAACGAGAATGTATGAGGAGCAGGTAGCGCAAATGCCACACCCGTTGTGGGACACATCAAGTGTCGCGAATAGTAGCGTGAAGCATCTGATTCATAATCATATATAGCCATAGTTCCCTCACCTTGCTTCATTGCCTCACCAAGTGATTTCTCAAGTCGATCTGCATTGTCTTCACTCACCCTTAGACGGTCTATAACCAGATCAATATCATGTGTCTTGTAACGATCTAATCGCATACCTTGCGAAAATTCTCTAATTTCGCCATCGATACGTGCATAGAGATAACCTTTTTTGCGTAATGACTCAAACAGTTCACGGTAGTGACCTTTACGACCTTTTACAATAGGTGAAACCACTGCTATCTTCTGCCCCATAAAGCTATCGAGTATCAAACGCAAAATTTGATTGTCCGAGTATTGAACCATTGGCTCTCCCGTTTGGGGTGAGTATGCACGTGAAGCACGTGCAAAAAGCACACGCAAAAAGTCGTTGATCTCGGTTACAGTACCAACCGTAGAGCGCGGATTCTTATTTGTTGTCTTTTGCTCTATTGCCACCACCGGACTTAGACCAGTAATCTTGTCGACATCGGGACGCTCCATCGTTCCAACAAATTGTCGAGCATATGTCGATAGTGTCTCCATGTAGCGTCGCTGCCCCTCAGCATAAATTGTGTCGAAGGCGAGAGAGGATTTTCCCGAACCTGAGAGCCCAGTTATAACCACCAATGAGTCGCGAGGTATCTCTAAATCAACACTTTTAAGGTTGTGAACACGAGCCCCTAATATCTTAATTTTATCATCTTTCATAAATAATAGCAAATATAATGGAACAAAATTAGCAAAAGTCCCGCAAAAATAGTTACTTTTGCATAATTTAATATACACCAATGATTAAAGAATGATTAAAGCAGGTAAAAGACAGAGACTTACCGTAAGCCGTATTTCGGACTTCGGACTATATTTAATAGATGATGAGCAGAACGAGGTTTTGCTCCCAAACCGCTATGTTTCACTTAGTGACAAAGAGGGTGACACAATGGAGGTTTTTGTATATCACGACTCCGAAGATAGATTAGTAGCCACAACCGAGACCCCCTCGATTATGGTTGGTGAGGCGGCATACCTTAAGATTGTAGATAAAAACCTTCACGGCGCTTTTCTCGATTGGGGACTCTTTGGTAAAGATCTTTTCCTCCCAAACCGCAATCAACAGGGGGGTATAGTGATTGGTAGTTACTGCGTAGCATTTGCCTACGAAGACAGCATCACTGGTCGCTGCGTAGCTACAACAAAACTTAAGTCCTTTATTAGTAACGAGGTTATTACAGTCACTCCTCGTCAAGAGGTTAATATCTTAGTCGCGTCGGAGTCCGAGATTGGCTACCGCGTAATAGTCAATGATCGCCACTGGGGTATGATCTATCGCAACCAGATCTTCAAATCGGTTAATGTTGGCGACCGCATGAATGCATTTGTGCGCAGAATCACCGAAGATAATCGCATTGACCTTACACTTCAACAACAAGGTTACAAGGAGGTTAAAAACTCAGCTGAGACTCTTCTCGAAATTATGATAGAACATGGAGGAGAGCTCCCAATTAATGATAATAGTGCACCCGAGAAGGTCACTAAATATACCCAAATGAGCAAGAAACTCTTCAAACGTTCACTGGGTGTACTTTTGAAACGTGGCGAGGTAGAAGCTACAGAGGAGGGAATACGTATAATCAAAAAGTAATGAGCAAATTGGCAACAGCCGAAAGAGTCTCCACGGAGCTTTCGGACAACTTCGTATTTCAGCGCTCTCTTCTGGCTTATCATGAGGCAGCAAAACGAATTTCAGGCAGAGTCTTAGAGATTGGCACTGGTTCGGGATATGGAGTTAAAATTATTGCTCCACATGCGACTCGGTTCACTACGCTTGACAAACATCTACCTGCTGCTGACTTGCTTAAGGAGACAACCGTGGAGTTTAAGGAGGCAACCGTCCCACCACTACCTTTTGAAGATGAGTCGTTTGATTTTGTAATCTCATTTCAAGTAATTGAACATATAAAGGATGACAAACTCTTTGTCGAGGAGATACGAAGAGTATTGCGACCAGAAGGCTCTTTTATTGTTTCAACCCCCAATATAAAGATGTCACTCACTCGCAATCCATGGCACGTGAGAGAGTATACCAAGGAGGAGTTTAGCTCACTTCTTGGCATAGGATTTTCAAAAATTGAAGCTTTAGGTGTTGGTGGAGATGCAATGATAATGGAGTATTACAACAAAAATAGAGAAGGAGTGAAGCGCATAACTCGCTTTGATCTCCTCAATCTACAATACCGACTACCTCGCTGGATGCTACAAGTGCCATATGACATCCTCAATAGGTTGAATCGCAAAAAGTTGCTCGATGAGAATAATTCATTAACAGCCTCCATACAAATGGATAATTATCATATAGAGCCTGCCTCAGATAACTCTTTTGATCTATTCTATATAGCACAAAAATAGAGTCAAATTTACACTTAATACCCCTCTACCCCTTGTTTAGAAAGTATAATACGGGGGGCAGAGGCATTTATAAATTATAAAGATCAAGGAGTTGCGCAAATTTATTTGCGGCAACTCCTTGATCTTTATAATTTTAGAGATGTAATCTCTAAACCCAAATCACATTAGTTTATCGTAAAACCTATCGAGAGATAACCATTCATCAAATTGCCAAAATTTTCATTTTGTGTGCTGTAGTAACGTACTCCTGCACCAAAATAGATCTTACTTTTATAGCCACCAATATAGTATTTAGCGCCAAAATCTTGATACATATATGACCAATAAGGCATTCCGATGGTGTTACCTAAGGCATACGCGACCTCAAATGCACAGTCTCGTTGACTAACGATATTGTAGCCTGCTTCAAGACCCAAAGTACCAGATCTTGCATAATCTTTGTCACCAGCATCATCAAAGAGACCTATTGAGATCTCGGTACGTGTACGCAAGACAAAAGAGCGAGAAAATCGATAACCAAATGAAAGCGACATCTCATTAGAACTTAACGTGTTATCTGCATTCAATGAGATTAAACCAGTATTATAACCATATGATCCTGTGATACCTGGTATAGATTGCGATGAGGCAGTCAAACACCCCACGACAAGTAGTGCGAAAGTAGTTAATATTCTTTTCATAGATAGTAAGTTATAATAAAATTAGAGCCGCAATATAAGCATTATTTTTTATTTATGGTGCTTTTAGCCTATATATTTATTAGGGCAAACGCGCGATAATCAGCTTTCTTTTGTACGTTTACCCCAAGGAAATTATTTAAAAATTTGTTTATCTCCTCGTTTTTTATTAAATTTGCAACATTACGTTAAACCTCATTGAGATAATAGCGTATGGAATTAACAAAGTTTTTTAATTAATTAACAAGATGGCAAAAAAACAAGCAACTTTTTTTGGACACCCTATTGGGTTGTCAACACTCTTCGCCACAGAGATGTGGGAGCGATTTAGTTACTATGGAATGCGTGCTCTATTGGTGTTGTTCCTGATGGCAGGAATCGACGCTGGAGGCTTCGGACTTAATGAAGAAAAGGCCTTTACAATCTACGGCATCTTTACCTTCTTGGTTTATGTTACACCATTAATTGGTGGAGTATTAGCTGACAAGGTATTGGGTCAACGAGCAACGATCTATATTGGTGGACTCACCATGGCGGCAGGTCAATTTATGTTGGCATTTGCAGCGATGAACGGAGCAGATCTCGAATCACGACAGTTTTGGTTCTACGTAGGTCTCGGTATTTTGATTTTGGGTAATGGTTTCTTTAAGCCAAATATCTCCACAATGGTTGGTCAATTATATGACGACAACGACCCACGCAAAGATGGTGGATTTACACTATTTTATATGGGTATTAACCTTGGTGCATTTATCGCACCTTTGGTGGCTGGATACTTAGGCGAAAGTGTTTCGTGGGAGTATGGCTACCTTTCGGCAGGCGCCGGGATGTTGATTGGCGTTATTTGGTTTATTCTCCGTTCTGAAAAGACATTGGGACATATTGGACTACCACCAAATGCTGCACCCGACAGCAAATGCCTCACAACAAAGGATTGGGGTCACATTGCTCTATTTGTTACAGCAATCGTTGGCGGCACAGTAGGATTTTTGGTTGGCTGGAATACACTTCCAACTTTGATTCAAACAATCATCACCTATGGTGTGGGTATTGCCGGTGGACTCTATCTGATTATTTCAATTATCCGCGGCACTGAGAATGCAGATCAATGGAAACGCGTAGCAGTAATCCTGATCCTCGCATTCTTCAATATCTTCTTCTGGGTTGGCTTCGAGCAGGCAGGTACCACCTTCAATGTCTTTGCCCTTTCGAACACTGATCGCATGGTGTTTGGTTTCGAAATACCCGCTTCTTGGTTTCAAGCAATCAATGCTATATTTATTGTATTGTTAGCTCCTCTGTTCTCATTCTTGTGGGTTGCATTGGGTAAAGTTAAACTAAACCCAAAGACTCCATTCAAGTTTGCTTGGGGTATGCTTCTTCTTTCGGCTGGTGCTGCTGTGATGGCTGTGGCTGACTCTATCTCGAATGGTGGAGCAGAGATTGTTAAAGTTTCTCCACTATGGCTTACAGGTGTATATCTTATCTTTACAATTGGCGAGTTATGTATCTCTCCAATTGGTCTTTCGATGATAACCAAACTATCACCTCCCAAATTAGTTTCGACACTTATGGGAGTATGGATGTTCTCGTTTGCTGCTGGTAACTTCGGTGCTTCACAAGCCCAAAAGTTATCGAATGTAGTAGAGGTAGCTATTGGTCAACCTGTCAACGTTTTCTGGTTTGTATCAGCAATCACCGCAATCGCTACGTTATGCCTATTTTTGTTAGGTCCATGGTTGAGCAAGATGATGAAGGGTATTAATTAAGTTTAATACAAACTCGGAAAAATTATCAAAAAAAGAGATATTCGACTTCTGTTCGAATATCTTTTTTTTGCTTAAAAACTATCGAAAAACAATAAAAATAGTTTGTTATTCAGATTTTAATTAATACCTTTGTGCAATTGAATAACGTTATTTTGAATATGAAAGACAAAAAAAGTATCGCTAAAAGATTAATGGTGCTCTATATATCCTTTATCTTAGTTATAGTTTTAGCAATTGTTGGGCGTTTATTACCCGATATCAGAGCTGGTTTAGCGGCAGGCAATATGATTAGCTCTATGGTAGAACCTACCGATTCACAATACAATAATATTTATGTATTAACTCCAATAAAATTTGAACCTTTCACCACTCCAATCCCTATAGTTCAAGGTGATTCGACTATCAACATCTCAGCTTACAACGACAATGCAAGCCTAATCATAAAAGAGTGTAGCGAGGAGACATCTCTTGCTATTAACGCCATTGGAAACCACCCTATCTACTACATTACGAGCCTTTTAATCTCGATTGTATGTGTTTGGATGTTAGTTCTTATTGCTCGCATCATTCTCTCGCTTCGTCGTTCGATGATCGAAGAGCATAGCGTCGATAAGTCGAATGTGAAGCGCGTGCGTTGGATTGGTGGAATATTGATTGGTAGCGAATTAGCTGGGGCAATTATGGCGTGGCGAGTTAATCTCCATGCTGCTCAATTATTAACAGGTAGCGAACTAAATGTAGACACATCGTTTAGTCCCGACTACTGGCTTATAATGCTCGGCATTTTAATTCTATTTATGGGTGAGCTATTTGCAATAACCCATTCGTTAAGTGAAGAACAAAAATTAACAATCTAAGAGACTATGGCAATTATAATAAACGTTGATGTTATGATGGCTAAGCGCAAAATGTCGCTTGGCGAGTTAGCTTCAAGAATCGACATCACCCCTGCCAACCTCTCGATACTCAAAAATGGACGCGCCAAGGCGGTTCGTTTTTCGACACTGGAGGCAATATGTAGGGTTCTTGATTGTCAACCAGGCGATGTTTTGGAGTACCGACCAGACCCTGAAGATGATGAAGAGAAGAGATAATAAGAATCTATTTAAGTTTTTCTCGCTAAAATTGTTAAGAGAGATGTTGCTTTAATTTTCTCTTCTTTGTGCGAGGCGCATAGCAATAGCTATGTAACGAGTAGAAAAAGAGAAAAGTGAAGT
>JAWXTF010000005.1:0-89169 GCA_044433965.1 Rikenellaceae bacterium
CTTGCTTCTTTCTGTGCGCTTTTTTTCGCTTGGGGTTGCTTTCTGTGCTTTTCGGACTGCCTCCGGCGGGCGGAGATAGCACCTCCGCGGGTGCATACCTTGCTTCTTTCTGTGCGCTTTTTTTCGCTTGGGGTTGCTTTCTGTGCTTTTCGGACTGCCTCCGGCGGGCGGAGATAGCACCTCCACGGGTGCATACCATTGCGCTTTGGGCTTAGAGATTACATCTCTAAGATTATAAAGAGCAAAGAGTTGCCGCAAATAAATTTGCACAACTCCTTGCTCTTTATAATTTTTAAATGCCTTTGGCATTTAAACCCAAATCGAGGTTCACCTCGCTGAGGTGGTGGTGGCAACCGAAGGTTGACACAGAGATATCTACTCTGAGGAGTGTTGAAAGTTTATTGTCAAGTCCAAATCGAGGTTCACCTCGCTGATGTGGTGGTGGCAACCGAAGGTTGACACAGAGATATCCACTATGAGGAGTGTTGAAAGTTCACTTTCAAAAGCTCATCATAGTGGATATCTCGCTGAGGGGCAAAGCCCCCACCACATCAGCGCAACAAAAAAAAAGTCAAAAACGAAGTTTTTGGATCCAAGCTTAGCTTGGTGCCGCGCGGCATGAGCGCAATAAGCAAGCCTTTTCAAGCATCAGCCCCGCGCGGCAAGAGCGCGATAAGCAGGAATTTTTGCGTGCGTTTAGCCTAATGAACCTCGCTGCCCTCTTTGCATCTTACTCTGCGCCCCACTCTTTCGCGCCACATTCAATGCCAATCATTGTCACCACTCTCTTCGAGAGTGTCATGCAGAGCTCTTCGAGAGTTGACTCGCCACTATAGAACGATGGTGAGGCAGGCATCACCACAGCTCCACACTCTGTGAGAGTTACCATGTTGCGTAGGTGGATGAGCGAGAGAGGGGTCTCTCGCACCAGCAATATAAGCTTGCGACGCTCCTTGAGCATCACATCGGCAGCACGACAGATAAGGGAGTCTGAAATGCCAGTCGCAATTCTCCCGAGCGTGCCTACACTCGATGGGGCAATAATCATTGCATCGTAGCGAGCTGAGCCACTTGCCACGGCTGCAAACAGATTGTCGTTGGAGTACTCCACGACTCTACTATC
The DNA here is from genome assembly GCA_044433965.1 of Rikenellaceae bacterium. Taxonomy (GTDB): domain Bacteria; phylum Bacteroidota; class Bacteroidia; order Bacteroidales; family Rikenellaceae; genus Alistipes. The sequence goes on from JAWXTF010000005.1 coordinate 1,124, forward strand.
TTGGGGTAATTCAACTCCCTCGAAGCTTGCTACGGCTACAGCAGAACGACTCTTGATAAGTGCCAGCTCCTCTACGGAGGGATATGCAAGAAGCAATGTGGCTATTTGTTTGGTGTAGATTGCTCCACTTGCCGCTGTCTGCGCTAAAATTATCTTCATCTTTACTATAGCTCTATAGCTTTACACCTAAGTCCCAACTCCTTGATCTTGTCGAGGGTGCGGGGGAGTGTATAGCTAAGGTTTTTAAATGCTTTCTCGCTGTCGTGGAATACAATTATCGCACCTGGTTCGAGATATTTCACCACATTGTTGAGACATGTGCGAGGTGATAGCTTGCGATTGTAGTCGCGCGAGAGGATGTTCCACATAACCAATTTGTAGCGTTGACTGAGCATCCTCACCTGCGAAGGGGTGATTTGTGCGTAGGGAGGTCTAAAGAGTTCGCTATGTATCATATCGTTACCAAAGTCAACATCTTCGACATATCGTTCAAGCGACATATTCCACCCTTTTTGGTGTGAGTAGGTGTGGTTGCCAACTTTGTGTCCTTTGTCGATTATCCGCTGGTAGAGGTCGGGGAACATCTCCACATTTTTTCCTAATACGAAAAATGTAGCTTTGGCATTGTACTTGTCAAGGATTGAGAGAATCCACTCGGTGACACCTGGGGTGGGACCATCGTCGAAGGTTAAGAAAACTCCATCTTCGTCCTCTATCTCCCAGATCAAGCTGGGCATTAAACGTCTTATAAACTTTGGTGGTGAGAACCTCATGATTACACTGTTTTTAAGATACAAAATTAATAATTAATGTGAAATAATTAGTATATTTGCAAATAAAATATAAATCCAATGAAAAATTTAAAAGTTCTACTCTCTTTGTTTTTGATCGTTGCGTCGCTCTCAGCATGCGACGCACTTCGCTCAGTGAGCACAAATAGAAAAGTCTCGCAGGGTAAACCATATGAACTTATTGTGGTTTGTAATCAGCCTGAGTGGCAGTCGGAGTTGGGTGATACGCTACGCTCGGTGCTCTCGGGGAATATCCCCTACCTCAACCAAGAAGAGCCCCTGTTTAGCGTGGTGAGGGTCACTGTGCAGGGGTACAAAGATCTAATTGCAGAACATCGCAATATATTGGAGGTGAATGTTAACCCCGCAGTGCAGGAGCCCTCAATAGCTGTTCGGTACGACCTTGTGGCAGCTCCACAGATCGTGATGACTCTCCAAGCACCAACTATAGCCTCCGCAACAGAATTTGTATCTGAAAATCGTCAGAGCCTCATTCGCGGAATCGAAATGGCTGAGCGTGACCGTGCTGTCGACAATGCTAAGATATATAACGAAGCTACTCTCAACAAAGCTATATTGGATAAGTTTGGTGTCGAGATGAAGATCCCAAATGGATATACACTACGTAGTGAGAGCGAGGATATGTTGTGGATATCATACGAGCATGCTCTGGCAAGTCAAGGCATTGTGATATATAGCTATCCAGCAGAGTTTGGAATAAACTCCCTCTCAGAGGAGCAGCTTGTAGAAGAACGTAATAAATTCGTAGCAAGAATACCTGGTCCCTCCGATGGATCATATATGACAACTTTTACCGATATACCCCAAATATATCGTCCTATACGTATCGAAGGTCGACTATGGGTCGAAATGCGTGGATTGTGGGATGTGGTTAATGATTTTATGGGTGGTCCTTATGTTAGCTACTCTACAATTGATGAGGCTACAAATAGGGTCTTTACAATAGATTGCTACGTATACTCACCAAAATATGGTAAGCGTAACTATCTGCATGCCCTCGAACATCTTGTCTACAATGTTAGGTTTCTGGAGTAGATCAGGTTTCTGGAGATTGCTTCTTGGTTGCTCTTCGAAGCAGCATTAAACTCATGTTATACGAAGCTCATCTGCCCTTTGGATGTTCGCTTTGCGGAGAGCTCCCTCTCGATGATGCCCGTCACCACATCGGCTGCATCGTGCCAACGGTTTGAGCGATAGCTGCGCCGATATGTGGTGAGATGGTTTGCCAATTCGGGCCAGCGTTGTTTCCACCCCTCGGGCATATATAGATTTTGGATCACTGTGGCGGAGTTCGAGAGTATGCGTGCCTCCTTGTTGGCATTTTGGTGGAACCACTCAATCTTGACCGAAGGGGCTAATTTCCCCACGGCGCGTGCAAATCCACGTCCACCGTTGTTGCTTTCGATGGTAGATAGCGAGGTGGAGGTGTCGAGTAACATATTTGCTACAAGAGGCTCGCTGATCTCCATCGGTTCTCGTGTGTAGACCACGTCGGTTACGTAGATCGAGGCGGAGGAGGAGTCTGTAGCGTAGCATATCGAGCAGAGGTAGTCATCACCTGTGTCGGCAGTGTCGGTGTAGTTGCTGTGGCGTAATATTGCTCGCGGAAGTGTGCTGTAGGTTCGAAAGTTGTCGCCGTAGAGCAGACCTTCACGTGCCGAGGGGTGTCCCTGATACATACACTCAAAGCGGAGGGGGTCGAGTGCTCGTTTCTGGAGTAGAAGTTCACGACTCTGCCGCGAAGGCCACAAGGCGCTATCACTCTCTCGTAGATCTATCTGGGTTGATGGAGAGCTTTTGATTGCCTCCAAATTGAGATATAACCAACACTGGGGCGGTGTTGTCTCTAACTGCGACCAGTTGTGGAGGGGCTCCCACTGCTCCTTCTGACATATCGAACCTATCAGATCCTCTTCGTGCCAACGTGTAAATACTATCAGCTCCGAGGAGTTGTTGTGTGTGCGTGTTCGCACAACTGAGGTGTACCACTCCAGGCAATTCTCGCGAATCAAAGGCGAGTTTGCCTCCATTGCATCTTTGTAGAGATCATCGAGGATAAAGCAGTCTACACGATTTCCCGTCAAGGAGCCTTCGCGACCTACAGAAAGTAGTGATCCCTCGTGATCTATTATCTCCACCTCCTCGGCTGTTCGTATGTAGTTGGGTGGCTTGGAGCCTCGTTTAATGGTTGTTTGTGGAAACAGCTCTGCATACTCTTTTGACTCTAATATGCGTTGCACACGTCGGTTGAACTTGCATGCCAAAGAGGAAGAGTAGGAGGCAATCGCAATCCTCAAGTTGGGGTTGAGACCTAACATATAGGCTGGTAGTAGGGTTGTAGCACCCAAACTTTTGCCATGTTGAGGTGGCATGGTAATAATAAGTCTCCGTATTTTGCCTTGAGCAAACGCCTCCAAAATGCGATAGTAAGCCAAGTGAAACTCCTCAAACTCAATAAAGGGCATTACGCTCTGCGAGAAGTCGATAAGAGGCGGTGGTGCGATTAACGGCATATAATTTGCTCTAAAATATTAAAATCGAAATCGTTGAGCTCCTCTCCCTGCTCGGTGGTGGAGTGAAATTCCCACCAAGTAGGTACAATTTTGGAGATCTCAGCTCTTCGACCTTCGGGATACTCATTGTGGCGATAGTATATTATTAGCGAGGAGCTGAAGAGATAATCTGCTTCTGAATCCTCGAAATAAATTTTATCGGAATAGTATGAACGATGTTCAATCGCCTCTACGAGAAGCTCCGCGAGCCTCTCGTAGAGAGTAGGGTTAATTGTTAACATGTATATGATTTTTTTGTTATCTAATTTGATTTTGCAAAATAAAATTATTAACTTTGCAAATACAAAGATAATTCAAAAATTTACTTTTTGCAAATAAAATATTGTCAAAAAATTTAATATAGGGCAGTGAAAGCAAGACTACGAATACTCCGAAAGGAGCTTGGAATGACTCAAGAGCAATTAGCACAGCGACTTGGAGTTGGTAAAGCCGCGTTATCAATGATTGAAACGGGGAAGGCGAGTCTCTCGTCACGCAATATCAATATTTTAATACATGAATTTAACGTCAATCCAGAGTGGATAGAAGAGGGTAAGGGCAATATGTTTAGTGCCCTGCCAGATGTTAATAAATTTATGTTGCGTACCGATAATGCTCTTCCTCTACAGAGCGTGCCTCTCTACTCGATTGAGGGTACCGCAGGGCTTGTACCTCTATTCGCAGCGGAGAATGAGACAGAACCAATTAACTATATACATATACCGCACTTGCCTAAGTGCGATGGTGCCATATATATAGTAGGCGATTCAATGTATCCCCTGCTAAAAAGTGGTGATATAGTGCTGTACAAACAACTCTCGGATGTGGGCGACATCTTCTGGGGCGATATGTATCTACTCTCGATAGATATCGATGGCGAGGAGTATGTGACTGTAAAATATATTCAAAAATCAGATCGCAAAGAGTATGTCAAGCTCGTAAGCCAGAATCCACACCACGCCGATAAAGAGATTGCAATAAATCGAATTAGAGCAATCGCATTGGTGAAAGCAAGCATACGCATGAACTCTATGCGTTAGAGATAACCAGTAATGTGTTGTTGCTTTCTGTGCGCTTCTTGCTTCTTTCTGTGCGCTTCGGACTGCCTCTAATGTGTTGTTGCTTTCTGTGCGCTTCGGACTGCCTCCGGCGGGCGGGGATAGCACCCCCGCGGGTGCGTCCCATTGCGCTTTGGGCTTAGAGATTGTATCTCTAAGATTATAAAGACCAAAGAGTTGCCGCAAATTAATTTGCACAACTCCTTGGTCTTTATAATTTGTAAATGCCTATGGCATTTAAACCCAAATCGAGGTTCACCTCGCTGATGTGGTGGTGGCAACCGAAGGTTGACACAGAGACATCTATTATGAGGAGCGTTGAAAATGAATTTTCAAAAGCTCATCATAATAGATGTCTCGCTTGGGGCAAAGCCCCCACCACACCAGTGCAACAAAAAAAGTCAAAAACGAAGTTTTTGGATCCAAGCTTAGCTTGGTGCCCGCGCGGCACGAGCGCGATAAGCAAGCATTTCCAAGCATAAACCCCAAGCATAACACCCAAGCATAACCCCCTAAATCATCATGTGATAGTTACTTCAAGATCAGATATGCTGTGTAGACCAAACTTAGGGACATTATCGCGCCGAAGATCCGTGTATAGAGGTTGTTATCGAATACTCTTTTTATCACGGCGCCGACAACTCCCCAAAGTGAGACGGCGACGAATGTAAGAGCACATAGTGCGAGAGCGAGCAGTGTGAGTTGGAGGTAGCTCACGCTATCATAGTTGATAAATGTGGTGAGAAAGGTTACGCTAAAGAAGTAGACCTTTGGGTTTATAGCCTGAAATATAAATCCATCGAAGAAGTGTGACTTGGTGAGAGGGTTACTTTCGTTCCAATTTATATTTATGCTAAATGTCTTGAATGCCAAATAGAGGATGTATGCCGCTCCGAGGTATTTCATCCAGCCCACCACCTCGGCGATAGAGGATGAGCTAACACTAAATAGAGCTGTAGCGAGTGACAGTTGTACTACGAAGAGACCGCTGATGATTCCCAGCATATAGGGTACAGTCTTAGCGTAGCCCTGGTTAAGGCAAAATGTGAGTGAGGTGATATTGTTGGGACCAGGTGTAAATGTGGTAACAATCACAAATAGCATAAATGCAGTAAAATCTGTAAACATATTATCTTAAGTCTATTGTGTTTAGTTTGCTCTCAGCGCTTCAATAAATCCAGGGCAGCTCTCCCACAGAGTCTCTGTACGTAGCCATAATTCGCGTGCTTGAGCTGCTGCCGAGCTCTTTGCGCCCTCGATATCGGCGATGTAGGCGTCGTCTATTGGGTGATCGAGTGCAGTAAATTCGGTGTGGTAGGCGGCAAATCGATTTTTGAAGTTGCGCAACTCACCTTCTGGTAGAAGACCCTCACGCAAGTAGGAGGACCACAATATAAGTAGTTCGTGGCTTGCGTTCTTGTCTGATATGTCATTGATTACCTCATCGAAGAGCTCATACTCCTCCATTGCCAAGTAGCAATAAGCCAATAGGTTGGATGATTCGAGGTGATCTTCTCCGTCGAGTTCCAGCGATAGCTCCAGGAGCGCTGAGGCAATTTCATAGTCGCCTATTAGGAAGTGATCTACAGCGGAGAGATTAACCACCTCAATAGCAGCCTGCGAATTGGGGTGTTCCCACTCAAGTGAGATCTCCTCATCCTCGGGGAGTAGATCCTGTAGATCTTGTATAGCCTTAAAACGTAAATTACATGCCTCGGCTATCTCTCCTCGCTCTTGCAGTTCGCGTGAGCGTTGGAGGATAGTCTTAAAGTTGAATGCAGCCTCTCCAGCTGCTATAATCTCGAATGTTTGGTCGCGAGTAGGTTTAAGAAAAGCGTTTGCCATTAACTCTGATTTTAAATAACATATATGCGAAGATTGCGGCTGTGATAGCTCCCGCAATGCCATATGCCATGGCGCGGCTGCTTAGGTTCACCATAAGAGGTGAAATAAAGATGTAGCTAACACAGACATAAGTCATAATCAATGCGGGAAGCAGTGCAATCACAATAGGCTTACTACGTTGTGCCAAGTAGGCAACAATCGACCACAAGGTAATGGTTGCAAGGGTTTGGTTGGTCCAAGCGAAGTAGCTCCAGATAGAGCCAAAGGGGAGTCCAAAGATAATGTATAGAGCACCTGCGAAGAGCGGAATGGAGACCACCAAACGAGGAATAAGTCGCTCCTGACCCACTCCCAACATATCGGCAACAATCAAACGAGCCGAGCGGAAGGCGGTGTCGCCCGAGGTGATTGCGCAGGCGATAACGCCCACTAAAACCACTGAGGCGATGGTCGTGCCAAGTGTCTGTGATGTAATGAGATCTACTAACTTGGCAGCCGAACCACTATTGGCGGCAATAGCTTCGTTGAGACCATCCACATTGCCCCAAAAAGCCATGGCTATAGCAGCCCATATGAGAGCTATGATACTTTCGGTAATCATAGCGCCATAGAATACGAAGCGAGTTTCACCCTCAGACTCTACACATCGCGCCATCATTGGTGATTGAGTGGCGTGAAAACCAGAGATTGCACCACAAGCTATAGTGGTAAAGAGCATAGGGATAATGGGGAACTTGGCAGGGTCAGCAATCCCGTTTTTGAGTGATGTGAGTTCGGGGATCATATAGAGATCACTTTGGAGAATCAGCACACCGAGGATACCCAGCGCCATGATGAGCAGCGCGGAGCCAAAGAGCGGGTAGATGCGTCCAATAATTTTATCGATAGGTAGTAGGGTAGCTAAAATATAATATATCAAGATAATACCAAGTACCACAATCATCTCCCACGAGGTGGAACCAAATGCAATCTCTTCGAGAGGCATATCGACATGTGAGACGATTAACTCGGCAGGTTGCGACATAAAGACTGCACCCACCAAAACCATAAGAAGCACCGAGAAGAGACGCATAAATTGGCGTGCTCCATTACCCAGGTAGTGCCCAACAACCTCTGGTAGGCTTGCTCCATTGTGGCGAAGTGACATCATGGCTGCCACAAAATCGTGCATAGCACCCATAAAAACACCACCTATGGTAATCCACAAAAAAGCAACTGGTCCATAGGCTGCTCCCAAGATAGCTCCAAATATAGGTCCTAAGCCTGCAATATTGAGGAGTTGGATAAGAAAAGTTTTCCATCGAGGAAGAGGCATGTAGTCAACACCATCGAACGAGCGCTCAGATGGAACTTTGGCTGTAGGGTCGACCCCACAGACCCTCTCCAAGTATTTTCCATAGGAGAAGTAGGCGCCTACCAGCACAGTAAGGCAGATGAGAAATGTGATCATTTGGGTTTAGGTATTTTTGTGTTTTAGTTTTAAGCTATAAATCATAGCAAAGTTATAAAAAATATCTTAATAATATGTGCTGTTTTGCTGTTTTTGTAAGAGTGACTACATGAAGTTCACCTATCATATGTCTCAGAAGGTCTCAGAAGGTCCCAGAAAAAAAGGTTGACTAACCATTAGTTAATCAACCTTTGCAGGGTGGAAAAAGGGTCTCGAACCCTCGACCTTCGGAACCACAATCCGACGCTCTAACCAACTGAGCTACTTCCACCATATTCGAAACCTCTACGTTTCGGAGTGCAAATATATATGATAATTTTCAATTTTCCAAATAGTTTTAAGAAAAAATACAAAAAATGACAAAATGTCAGTCGAATAATGCACCTTTGTCAAAAAAATATGACATCTAAATTCTGGCATACCTATTGATCATAATTGAGTTAGTGAGCAAAAGAACGATTTTAGAAAAACAATAATAACAGAAAATTATGAATGTAAAACCATTATCAGACCGTGTTTTGGTTCTTCCAAACACCGTAGAAGAGAAGACCGCAGGAGGTCTATTTATCCCCGACACAGCTAAGGAGAAGCCTCTTTCGGGTAAAGTAGTAGCGGCAGGACCAGGAACTGCTGAGATCAAAATGGAGGTTGCCGTTGGCGATCAGGTGCTCTACGGCAAGTATGCTGGTCAGGAGCTTAACATCGAGGGCGTTGATTACCTTATCATGAAACAGAGCGATATTTTAGCAATCATCTAACATAAACTAAAGCAATGGCAAAAGATATTAAATATAATGTAGAGGCGCGTGAGCTTCTTAAAGTGGGTGTTGATGCACTTAGCAACGCCGTAAAGGTAACCCTTGGACCTAAGGGTCGTAATGTAATTATCGACAAGAAGTTTGGAGCTCCACAAATCACCAAAGATGGTGTTACGGTAGCCAAAGAGATCGAGCTCGAAGACCCATTTGCAAATATGGGTGCTCAGATGGTCAAGGAGGTGGCGTCAAAGACCAACGATGATGCAGGTGACGGAACGACAACCGCAACAGTACTTGCTCAAGCAATCATTGGTGTAGGTATCAAGAATGTAACAGCAGGCGCCAATCCAATGGATCTTAAGCGTGGTATCGATAAGGCTGTAGCATCTGTAGTAAGCTCATTGCGTGTTCAAAGCCAAGAGGTTGGCAACGACTATGCTAAGATTGAGCAGGTGGCAACAATCTCGGCAAACAACGATGAGGCAATAGGTAAACTTATCGCTGAGGCGATGGCTAAGGTCAACAAAGAGGGTGTTATCACCGTTGAGGAGGCTAAGGGTACCGAGACCTACGTAGATGTTGTGGAGGGTATGCAATTTGACCGTGGTTACATCTCGTCGTACTTTATCACCGACACCGAAAAGATGGAGGCGCAACTTGAAAAACCATATATTCTTATTACCGACAAGAAGATTTCGACAATGAAAGAGTTGATGGGCGTATTGGAACCCGTGGCTCAAAGTGGACGTCCACTTCTTATCATCGCCGAAGATGTCGATGGAGAGGCTCTTTCGGCACTTGTTGTCAATAAACTTCGTGGTGCTCTTAAAGTTGCAGCTTGTAAAGCTCCAGGATTTGGCGACCGTCGTAAGGAGATGCTCGAAGATATTGCAGTGCTCACAGGTGCTACAGTGATTTCAACCGACAAGGGAATGAGAATCGAGGATGCGAACATCACAATGCTTGGAGCAGCCGAGAAGGTGACTCTCAACAAAGAGTCAACAACAGTTGTCGATGGCGTTGGCGAGAAGCAACTTATCGAGGAGCGTGTGGCGCAGATCAAAGCTGGTATCGAGGTCTCTACTTCGGACTACGACAAGGAGAAGCTTGCTGAGCGTTTGGCAAAACTTGCAGGTGGTGTGGCAGTTCTCTATGTGGGTGCTGCAACCGAAGTTGAGATGAAGGAGAAGAAAGATCGTGTGGATGATGCATTGGCAGCTACACGTGCCGCTGTCGAGGAGGGAATTGTTCCAGGTGGTGGAGTAGCATATATCCGTGCAACAACTACCCTCGAAGGACTGAAGGGTGATAATGAGGATCAAACAACAGGTATCCACATTGTGAAGCGCGCAATCGAGGAGCCACTTCGCCAGATCGTATTCAACGCTGGTGGCGAGGGTTCAGTCGTGGTAAACAAGGTTCGTGAGAGCGAGGGTGCAGAGGGCTACAATGCTCGTGACGATCGCTACGAAGATATGCTCGCAGCGGGTATCATCGACCCAACCAAGGTGAGTCGTGTGGCACTCGAAAATGCTGCTTCAATCGCCGCTATGTTCCTCACAACCGAGTGTGTGCTTGTGGAACAAAAATCAGCTGAGCCTGCTATGCCTCCTATGGGTGGCGCTGGCATGGGCGGTATGATGTAATTCTGCCTCTGACTTATTTTAACAGAGACCCTTGCAAAATTTACGTTTTGCAAGGGTCTCTGTTTATTATCTTGTTGCAGAGGAGATTTGCTATAGATTATCACTTGTAAATTGCTCTTTGTATGCTTGAGGAAGCATGCCATATTCGCGTCTAAAACACTCTCTAAAGTATCTTAGGTCAGTGAATCCTACATCGTAGGTTACATCAGATATTGAGTAGCGACCTGTCTTGAGTAGTGCTGCTGCATGTTTAATTCGCATAGACCGAATTAGCACATTTGCGGTGGTATTCATCAGCGCCTTCAATTTTTTATTTAGGATGAGTGGGGTAGCGCCAACTTTGTCGCTAAGCTCAGTGACGGAGAAGTCTGGATTTCCCATATTTTGCTCAATAACCGCTATTGCACGCTCAATAAATTCCTTGTCGTGTAGAGTCCTAATCTCTTTTTTGGAGGAGGTGTCAGACAAAATACTTGTGGCAATCGAGTCTCTATTTGTCGCTTTTGCCATCAACTTATTGGCAGCAAGTCGCCTATTTAGAATCAGGGCATTGATTCTTTCGATCAACAGTGTGTTGTTAAAGGGTTTGACACAGTAGGCATCCGCATAGTTGCGATAACCCTCGACCGCATCTTGATCTTCACACTTTGCCGTAAGCATCATAATGGGTATATGTGATGTTGTGGGGTTTGTTTTTATTTTTTTGCAGAGCTGTAGTCCGTCGACATCGGGCATCATTACATCTGATATAATAACATCGGGGATAAGCTCTATAGCCAGTTCAATACCCTCTTTCCCACCATTTGCCAATACTACTTGATAGCTATTCGAAAAGAGTTCTTTGAGAAGTATTAGAAGTTCTCTATTATCATCCACAATAAGCATGGTTGGCAATAGATCAGTTGATTCTACATCGATTTGTAAACCAGATTCATATCTATCGGTAGCCTCTGCTTGTGTAAGTTGTGTCTTATTACTCTGATGTGTAGTATCTTGAGAAGCAATATTGTTATTGTCAAGCTTTGGTATCTCAACAAAGAAAATCGTACCTTGATTCACTTTAGTCTCAAACCATATTTTACCATTATGCATCTCTACTAAACTTTTTGTGAGGACAAGCCCAATGCCAGTGCCACCACTATTGCTCAAACCGACACTACTCAAACTTTCAAAACGTTCGAATATTTTGTTGACAATTTGTTCGTTGATACCAGCGCCACTATCACGCACTGAAAACTCTATGGATTCAGTTTTCTCTAAAATTTCGAGATGAACTTGTCCACCCAGTGGAGTGTGTTTAATGGCATTTGAGACAAGGTTGCCGATAATTTGCTCCATAAGATGTTTATCGCAAAGAAGCATCACCTTGGATTGAGGAATAGAGGAGGTTAAAGTAATATCTTTTTGCTCAGCCAGAAATTTAAATTGAGAGAATAGGTCGCGCGCGAGTTGAGCAAAATCTAAGTTTGTAAGTTCTATATTCAATTTTCCACTCTCTTGTTTGACGTATGCTAATAAATCATTGATTAGGCGCAATAGAGAGTTTGCATTATGTTCCATGGTCTTAAGAGAGAGTTCCCACTGAGGATCATTGGCAATTGCACTCTTCGTCATAATTTTTTGCAGTGGCGAAAGGATGAGAGTAAGAGGGGTTCTAAATTCATGAGAAATGTTCGTGAAGAAGCGAGTTCTAAGTTCCAGCATTTCAGCAATACGCTTACGCTCTGCATTTACCATAGCAATTGCAGATTGACGTTTAACTCTCATCGAATAGTAGTAGGCTATTACCATTAGTATTGTCGTAAAGCTAAATATGTAGAATAGAAATGCGTACCAAGTTGCCCAGATTGGTGGTGTAATTGTGATTTTGAGTGTGATTATTTCGTCACTCCACACACCATCATCGTCGGTTGACTGTAGTGTTAAGCGATATTTGCCAGGTAAAATATTGGTGTAGAAGGCAGACCTCTGATCCGAAGAGATTTCTATTGGTTTGGTATCGTATCCTACAAGACAATATCGGAGTCTATATTCATGAGATTTCGAGAAATTGAGATTTGCAAAGGTTATGGAGAAGTTGTTTTGTGTATAATCTAACTTAATTCCAAGCCTTGGCTCTAAGATCCCGGGTATAAGATCTTTATACTGATCAGTGTCAAATACGCTTGTGCCAAATATTTTAAAATCTGTTATAATAGGCTTCGCTTTGGGTACTATCTTTTTGATAGGAGTAGCTACAAGTCGGTTGATACCATCGACACCTCCAAAAACAACACGTCCATCTGTTAGTTTGACCGAAGCTAATTCATTAAATTCCTGATTTTGTAAACCATCATATTGGTCATATATGCAAAAAATGTTGGATGCTTTATCTAAACAACATACACCTCTATTTGTTGAAAACCAAATATCTCCATTGTCTCGCTGCTCAATCGACTTTATAACATTGTTGGGTAGACCATCATTTGTTGTATAGTTTTTAATGTCGTAGATGGTAGGATTTTTAGTTGGGGATATCATAAATAGTCCGTGTCCTAATGTCCCATACCAAATATTACCATGAAGATCTTCGATAATAGGTATAATGTAGTGAGAGGAGATCACCTCAGGCATTATCACATTAATGTTTGGCGATTCCAAACGCCTCTGTGTTGCATTGATTTTAGCCAGTCCATTGTCGGAACAGATCCACAAATCGCCGCGGCTATCAATCATTTGATTGCGAATAATATTGGATGGTAGACCGCTACTTTGGGTTAAATTTATATGGCAACCATCACTCAGATTATAGCGAATTAGCCCCTCTCCATAGGTGGATATCCACATATACATATCATCAAATGTAATCTTGCGAAATGTATCAGACTTTGCATATAATTCGCAATGATAGCTCTCAGGTTCAATTGTGTATATTGCCGACATTGTCGCTACATAGATCAACTTACTGTAGGTAGAATATTCAATCGAGTAGATTCTTTGACCCTTAAGCATATGGCTTAAGGGTTGTTCATATGCTCCACATTCATCAAAAACGTAGAGACCGCTTCCATCTGTTCCAACCCATAGTTTATTGTCAAAAGAGAAAATAGGTTGTACCTGATTGTTGCCAAATCCTTTGAAGTGTTCAAAATATTTTTCGTTGTATTCATACCTTGAAGCTCCAGCTTTGAGGTACCCCACCCACACTCCATTGCTGTCGTCCATAAGCATGTCGTAGACTCTTAAATCTTCAAACGATTCAACAGCTCTCATGTGGCTAAATGAATTACTCTTACTATCGTAGTCTACAGCATATAAGCCATCAGGAGTGGCACTCCATATTACTCTGTCGTTTTTCCATACAATACATTGAGTGTTTGTGAAGCTGTCATCTCTTTTAATGGCACTATTCTCAAGGTTTATAGACATCAAACGGTCTTTAAACGAAACAAAGAGATGTCCATTTTGTGTATTTATATCTGTTACGTAGCCTTCTAAATCTCCAGAACAACGCAAGAAACAGTTGTCTTGCCTTGAGAAATAGAGCAGACCATCACTTGTTCCCATATATAATGTTCCATCTATCACAGCAGAGCAGGTGGCTGAACTCTTATCTAAGCCATCATAATATTTATAAATGTTAAAACTCTTGATCTTCTTGTTTTCATAATCAAAATCTATGCTCAATATTCTATATGAAGAAGGGTTGTATGCCCATATAACCCCGTCGTCATCAATACAGATGTGTCGTAGTGTTGTTATGTTTTGAGCCCAATATTCTTCTGTGAGTTCAGTGTGGTGATAAAACTTATTCTCTTGTCGCACATAATAGAATAAGCCGTCGCCAGCTGTTCCAATCCAGATGTTTCTATTTTTATCTTCGCATAACGATATAATTAGATTTGAATTTAGTCCATTGTCTCCAAAAGAGAATTTCTTAAACTTCGCACCGTCATATTTATTTAATCCATCATGTGTTGCAAACCAAATATAGCCATAGGAGTCATACATAATATCAAGCACATCGCTTTGGCTTAATCCTTCATTTATCGTGAAATGCTGCTTAATAATATTATCTCTAAGAAAATTGATATCCCCATGCCCTCTAAAAGGAAGCATGAGGAGTATTAGAAAAAATATAATAGATCGTACCCTCATAAATTATAAGATTAATAATACGTCATGTACTTCTTATTGTTTAAGCTCAATAGACACATTGTGAAAAATGCCATTTAATACAAAAATAGTGGTATTTTCTAACAATATCAAAGAAATGAGATAAAATTTTAGGGTAAATGCATGAAAAAATCTTGCTTATCGCGCTCGTGCCGCGCGGGCACCAAGCTTGAGCTTGGATCCAAAAACTGTCGTTTTTGACTTTTGTATTTCACTGATGTGGTGGCAGCAAAGCCCCACCACCTCAGCGAGGTGAACCTCGATTTGGGTTTAAATGCCATAGGCATTTAAAAAATTATAAAGATTAAGGAGTTGTGTAAATGAATTTGCGGCAACTCCTTAATCTTTATAATCTTAGAGATATAATCTCTAAGCCCAAAGCGCAATGGTATGCACCCGCGGGGGTGCTATCCCCGCCCGCCGGAGGCAATAAGAAATAATATCTTTCGTGCGTTTACCTTGCGTAGTGTTCCTAAGATTTTAGTGCAGCATGTGCAGCAGCCAATCGTGCGATAGGGACTCTAAATGGAGAGCATGAGACATAGTTGAGACCTGCGAAGTGGCAGAATTCAACTGATGAAGGTTCGCCGCCGTGTTCTCCACAGATACCGCACTTGATGTTTTCGCGTGTTTTGCGTCCCTTGAACACCGCCTCACGAATAAGTTGACCTACGCCATTGCGGTCGAGGATCTGGAAAGGATCTGCTTTGAGGATACCCTTGTCGAGGTATACGGGCAAGAACTTCGAGATGTCGTCGCGAGAGAATCCGAGAGTCATTTGAGTAAGGTCGTTAGTACCGAACGAGAAGAACTCAGCAACTTCAGCCACCTGGTCGGCAGTCACTGCTGCGCGAGGTACCTCGATCATTGTACCAATCATATAATCAATCTTGTCGTTGCGCTCTGCAAATACCTCTTCGGCTGTTGAGTCGATGATATTCTTTTGATAGCGAAGCTCTTTGTGGTTTCCAATTAGAGGAACCATGATCTCTACCTTTACGGGTATTCCTTGGGCTCTGACATTCATCGCGGCCTCAATTATTGCACGAGCTTGCATCTCGGTGATCTCAGGATATGTGTTACCAAGACGACAACCGCGGTGACCTAACATTGGGTTGAACTCCGCAAGTTCTTCGACCTTCTCTACTATTTTTGCAAATGGAACTCCCATCTCCTCAGCCATCTCGCGTTGCTCCTTCTCTTCGTGGGGAACAAATTCGTGGAGTGGTGGGTCGAGTAGGCGTACAGTTACCGGATAGCCATTCATCACTTTGAAGAGTCCTTCGAAGTCACCACGCTGGATTGGTAGCAACTTAGCCAATGCTATGCGGCGACCCGCTTCGTCGTTAGCAAGGATCATCTCGCGTACAGCCTTGATGCGGTCACCCTCAAAGAACATATGCTCTGTACGGCAGAGACCAATTCCCTCAGCACCAAACTCAAATGCTTGAGCAGCATCCTTTGGTGTGTCGGCATTTGCACGAACCTTTAGTACAGAATATTTTGCTGCGAGATCCATCAAGCGAGCAAAGTCACCTGTCATGTCTGCTGCTTGGGTTGCCACTTGACCAAGATAAACTTCACCTGTTGAGCCATTTAGCGAGATCCAGTCACCCTCCTTGACTACCGTGCCGTTAATCACAAATTGGCGAGCCTTAGCGTCGATCTTTACATCGCCAGCACCCGAGACGCAACATTTACCCATTCCACGAGCTACAACAGCCGCGTGTGAGGTCATACCACCGCGTGCAGTGAGAATACCGCCAGCGTCGAGCATACCCTTAAGATCCTCAGGTGAGGTCTCGGTGCGAACTAAGATTGCGCGTTGATTCTTCTCGTTGAGGTATGTTTCAGCATCTTCAGCAAAGAATACCACGGGACCTGTAGCAGCACCTGGCGAAGCGGGAAGACCCTTAACCAATACCTTGGCTGCCTTCATCGCTGCGGTGTCGAACACAGGGTGTAGAAGCTCATCAAGCTTAGCTGGCTCGCAACGAAGGACAGCTGTTTTCTCGTCGATAAGACCTTCGGTGAGCATATCCATAGCTATCTTAACCATCGCTGCACCAGTGCGTTTGCCCGAGCGGCACTGCAACATCCAGAGTTTACCATCTTGAATTGTAAACTCTATATCTTGCATATCGGTAAAGTATGTTTCGAGGTGGTGTTGAATATCGAAAAGCTCCTTGTAGACCGTTGGCATAACCTCTTCGAGTGAAGGGAAAGAGGTCGCACGCTCCTCTTCGCTCACCTTTTGAGCCTCAGCCCAACGGCGAGAGCCTTCGAGGGTGATTTGTTGTGGGGTGCGGATGCCTGCTACAACATCTTCTCCTTGTGCATTGATAAGGTACTCACCATTAAATAGGTTTTCGCCCGTACCTGCGTCGCGTGAGAATGCAACACCGGTGGCTGAGTTGTCACCCATGTTACCAAAGACCATAGCTTGGACATTGACAGCAGTTCCCCACTCGGCAGGAATTGCGTGAAGTTTGCGGTATAGAATTGCACGGTCGTTCATCCACGAACCAAACACTGCACATACTGCGCCCCACAACTGCTCCCATGGCGAAACTGGGAAGTCTGAGCCTGTCTGCTCCTTAACGGCAGCCTTAAACTCAACTACAAGTTCGCGAAGGTCGTCGGTCGAAAGGTCGTTGTCGAGCTCCACTCCGCGCTCCTTTTTCTTCTCTTCGATAAGTACCTCGAATGGATCTTCGTCCTCCTTAGACTCTGGTTTCATTCCCAATACCACGTCGCCATACATCTGTACGAAGCGGCGGTATGAGTCCCATGCAAAGCGAGGGTTGCCTGTGAGGCGAGAGATAGTCTCGACAGTCTCGTCGTTCATACCAAGGTTGAGGATAGTATCCATCATTCCAGGCATTGAGGCGCGTGCGCCCGAACGTACAGAGACCAAAAGAGGAAGCTCCTTGTCGGCAAATCTGCGACCTGTAAGCTTCTCTACATTGGCGATTGCTCGCTCAACTTCGGGGCGAAGGAGTTCGATCACTCGCTCTCTACCGTGAGTATAGTATTCCGCACATACGTCGGTTGTGATTGTAAAACCTGGAGGAACTGGGATTCCGATAAGATTCATCTCGGCAAGGTTGGCACCCTTACCGCCCAATAACTCTTTCATCTTGCCATTTCCTTCGGCAATCTTGTTACCAAAGGCGTAGACTCTTTTTTGATTTGGCATAGTTTTCGTTTTTTAAATTTTGTCTAAAAGGTTGTTGTTTGAAACACGAATGTAGCAAAATTTATTCAAAAACGCAAGATTTTTTTATAAAATATAGGCGAAAATAGGCAGGTATTTACTATAACCACCCTTGTAGTGTCCTTTATCAATGGTGGGCAGAGGTCTGACCTTATCTGGAGTTAATAACCAAGGGGTTATGTAGACTCCACTTTTTAATATTTTTGCACTATTGTTGACTGCTATTCTGTCGCGCATCACGTAGCCTCGAAAGCTGAAATAGTTGCCCTCTCCGTGTTGTTCTCGCGCGCGAAGTATATTTTCGTAGCCCATTCTTTCGATCTCATCTTGGTAGAGCATACCCATTACTACCACAAGATCTGACGGTTCTTGGTCGCGAAGATACTCAATAGTATCATCGCCACTTCTCGAAAAGATCATTGTAATAGGCGTATCGTCAAAAAGCATAGCTTTGACAACAAGCATATTGCGACCGCCTACCACACTTTCGAACCCCTCAACAAAGAGCTTATCGCCGAAGTAGAGTAGGGCGAAGTCGGTTCCATCGAAGGAGTTACGAGTGGCGTGGATAAAGGTGTAGTCTTGGGTGCACGCCCTAACTATGTCGCGTACAACGCCTTCATTCTCGACGCCAAAGAGACCAATGGCGGAGAGCGACATGGAATCGATTACGGCGGCGATATTCTTGATTTTGCGCTTATAACGCTCACTTGTCCAGTTGTACCGCTCTGTGGGGGTGTAGGCAGAGTCGTCATAAAAACGAGATGGGATAGTGTCGTATAGAGCATCAACATCATAGTACCCTATGCCTAAACGCTGAGCGCAACAGGGTACAATGTGGAATATAACGATAAGTTGAACTATAAGCCACCTCATAATCTTGGTAATTGATCTGTTGTCTACTTGTCGATCACTCCCGAGCCAACCAATTCGTCACCATCATACCAAGCGGCAAATTGACCTGCGGCGATACCTCGCTGTGGCTCCTCGAAGAGGATGTAGTAGCCCTCTGTACGACAAAAGAGAGTTGCTGCTTGGAGCGGTTGGCGGTAGCGGATACGTACACTAAACGGACGTGACTCGCCCACTTCAAGTGACATTGTTGGATTAACCCAATGACATTCATCGTTGGAGATAAAGAGCGCTGAGCGATAGAGACCTCTGTGGGAGTCTCCCTCACCTACATATATAACATTCTGCTCCACATCTGTAGCAATGATAAAGAGTGACTCCTTGCGTCCTCCAATGCCGAGTCCCTTGCGTTGACCAATGGTGAAGAAGTGAGCACCATTATGTGTGCCTATCTTCTTGCCATCGCGCACCGTGTAGTGGAAAGGTTCACTAAGCGCTGCCAAGTCGCCCTCCTCTATCTTGCGATCAAACTTTGCCCAATCCGCCTTGATCTCATGGATGTTACCCTCCTTTTTGCTCAGCTTCTGTTGTAGAAAAACTGGAAGATCAACCTTGCCCACAAAGCAGATGCCTTGTGAATCTTTGCGCTTTGCTGTTGCCAGGTGTTCTCTATCGGCAATCTCGCGCACCTCTGGTTTTAACATCTCCCCGATTGGGAAGAGTGCCTTGGAGAGTTGCTCCTGAGAGAGTTGACACAAGAAGTAACTTTGGTCTTTGTTGGGGTCACTACCAGCCAAAAGTTTGTAGATTACACGACCCTCGACCACCTCCTCGCTCTTGCGGCAATAGTGTCCTGTAGCCACATAATCGGCACCTAACTTGAGTGCCTCGGCAAGAAAAACATCAAATTTAATCTCCCTATTGCAGAGCACATCGGGGTTAGGTGTACGTCCCTTTTCGTACTCCGCAAACATATAGTCAACCACTCGGCTTTTGTAGTGAGCAGAGAGATCTACTACATGTAGTGCAATATCTAACTTCTTGGCTACCAGCTCAGCAAAGACTCTGTCGTCGTGCCATGCGCAGTCACCTTCAAGCGTACCTGTGGTGTCGTGCCAATTAATCATAAAGAGTCCTATCACCTCGTGACCCTGCTCCTTGAGCAGATGAGCCGCGACCGACGAATCGACACCACCCGAAATACCAACAACTACACGTGCCATAAATTATAAATTGATAAGCCCCTCAGGGAGTGTGAAACGAATTGTGTGAGCATCAAAATCGATTGAGTAGATAAACTCCTCAACGGCAGGTACAAGCACCGCACGCCCTGCGAGGCGCACCTCAAAGAGTGGATTGACCTCGGAGTGGATATAGTCGGTCAGCTCTCCCGTGAGAGGCTCTTCGCCCATAACCTCGACTCTGAATCCAACAAGATCCTCCATGAAAAACTCATCGTCAATCTCCTCCTCCTCGCTCTCGGGTAACAAAAGATCAAAGCCCAGAAACTCCACTATACGACGCTCTGTATCGATATCTGCAAACTTGACCACTGCATTTGAACGCCCGCGGCGCTCAAAACTCTCAAAGTAGAGAGGCACACTAAGTGAATCAACCTTGATAAAGATCGGTTCATCGAGCGAAAATTCGTCGGGAAATGTTGAGTATAGGTTGATGACAGCCTCGCCATCAGAGCCATAAAGTTTACTTATCTTGGCTACTTTTTCCATCTGTTTGGTACCTTTATATATATCTGTACTTAGAATCTCTGCTAAATCACCTTTCCGCGTCGAGGCTCTAACTAAGTCGTTTGCTAAAAAAAATATATGCGCCCTCGAAATAAAACCCCTCAAAATCAAGCGATTAAGAGGGGTTTGAGGGTACTCGGAGCGGGAATCGAACCCGCACGACCATTACTGGTCACAGGATTTTAAGTCCGGCGTGTCTACCTATTCCACCATCCGAGCAACATCCTTATGCTTAAGGTTCGACAAAAGTAGTGAAATTATTGTTAATTGCAAAATTATATTGAAATTATGTTTAAAATCTTATTACCTTTGCGCTATTAAGTAGGGTAAAATAATTATTGGTGTGTTTTTAAGAGTACTATTGGAGATGAGATTTTTTTGCTATTGAATCTTAATATAGTTATTCTATATTGAGATTTGATAGTGGAAAATATCGCTCCAAGAGTGCTTTTAAAAATATGGTAATAATTGTTTTACACTACTTATTACTTTGTAGAGGTTATTGCATGGTGGCGATATTGTCCCAGATGGCGAAGAGTCTCTACTCATACACTCCTCTCAGGAGTAGATCTTAAATATTAAAAAAAATATGGAGAAATGTCAATTTTTGGACTCTTTTCACTTCTGTCCTAAGTGCGGAGCTCACTTCGAGGATAACAATATCAAGTCGAAGCGATGTGTGGCTTGCGGCTTCACATACTACTTCAACCCCTCAGCGGCGGTCGCTGCATTTATTCTCAACGACAAAGGTGAGTTGCTGGTCTCAACAAGAGCACATGAACCAGCCAAGGGAAGTCTCGATCTTCCCGGAGGATTTGTGGATAGCTTTGAGAGCGGCGAGCAGAGCGTAAGGCGCGAAGTGTTGGAGGAGTGTCACATCAGCCTCGAATCGGTATCGTACCTCTTTTCACTCCCCAATATATACAACTATAGCAATTTTGATGTCCATACACTCGATATGTTCTTCGAATGTAAAGCGGTTGACTTTGCACCACTTCGAGCCGACGACGATGTGGCAACCTTGCAATTTATTGCCCTCGATAAGCTAGATGTGAATATGTTCGGCTTGAACTCTATACGCGCAGCTGTAGAACGCTATATATCGCTTAGGGTGACTTTATAAGAAAATATTGCTTATCGCGCTCGTGCCGCGCGGCACCAAGCTGAGCTTGGATCTAAAAACTTCGTTTTTGACTTTTTTGTTGCACTGATGTGGTGGGGCTTTGCCCCCCCAACGAGATATCCACTATGATGAGCTTTTGAAAGTGAATTTTCAACACTCCTCAGAGTAGATATCTCTGTGTGAACCTACGGTTGCCACCACCACATCAGCGAGGTTCACCTCTATTTGGATTTAAATGCCGTAGGCATTTAAAGAATTATAAAGACCAATGAGTTGTGCAAATGAATTTACGACAACTACCACGACGTGAGCGAGGTTCACCTCGATTTGGGTTTAAATGCCAAAGGCATTTAGAAATTATAAAGATCAAGGAGTTGTGCAAATTTATTTGCGTCAACTCTTTGATCTTTATAATCTTAGAGATGCAATCTCTAAGCCCAAAGCCCAAAGGTATGCACCCGCGGGGGTGCTATCCCCGCCCGCCGGAGGCAGTAAGAAACGCGCAGAAAGTCTCAGAGAGTCCCAAGAAGCAATTTCTCGACCACTGCTGCCACTCCATCCTCGTCGTTGGAGAGGGTGATATAGTCGGCAGCCTGTTTGACTACCTCTTGTGCGTTTGCCATTGCCACTCCAAGCCCAGCGAGTTGAATCATTGATAGGTCGTTGAATCCATCGCCCACTGCTATCATCTGGTCGGTGGTGCCGTTCTCGTGTTCGAGCAATCTTTTCAAAGACAAAGCTTTATCTATACCTTTGGGTACAACCTCCAAGAAGAAAGGCTCCGAGCGGTAGGCGCTAAGAGTATCACTAAATTGTTCGTTTAGCTCTTCGGCAAGAGGTATAAGCTGCTGCTCTTCACCCACAATTAGACATTTGTTGGGGCTGAAGTCAATCGCCTCGGTGAAGTTGTCGACCTGCATAGTTGCCATCTTTGTTAGAAATGCCTCATGTTGAACATATCTATTCGAGGGCTCTTCGGTTATAATATTTTCGTTGCGATAGCTAAGTATCGTCGCCCCGGCTTTTAGTGCAGCTTGGTGGAGTGTGGCTATTATTGAGTGAGGTAGAATCTGCTGGTAGAGCACCTCCATTGTGCTGGTGTCGATGATTTTACCACCATTGAACGAGAGTATATAACCACCAAAGTGATTCATCTGTAGCTCTTCGGCAAGAGGGGTGATACCATATGTGGGTCGTCCCGAGGCTAACACAAGTTTTATCCCTTCGCTTTGTGCCTGTAGTAGTACCTGTAGAGTATGTTGAGTGATCTCTTTCTGGCTATTTGTAAGTGTGCCATCGAGATCTAATACTAAAAATTTATATTTCATCTTTATTGTTTGGTGTTGGGTCAGGGCAAACGCACGAATAAAACTGCTTATCGCGATCCAAAAACTGTCGTTTTTGACTTTTGTATTGCACTGATGTGGTGGGGCTTTGCCCCCAGCGAGGTGAACTTCGATTTGGGTTTAAATGCCGCAGGTATTTAAAAATTATAAAGATCAAGGAGTTGTGCAAATTTATTTGCGGCAACTCATTGCTCTTTATAATCTTAGAGATGCAATCTCTAAGCCCAAAGCGCAATGGTATGCACCCGCGGGGGTGCTATCCCCGCCCGCCGGAGGCAGTAAAAAATAATATTTTTCGTGCGTTTGCCCTGGGTGTTGGGTAGAAGCTTTAAGTATCTATTGGGGGCAGATGTTGTGTCTCCTATAGACCAATTCCGCTGACAAAAAATTTTGCTTTTACCTTGTAGTTTATCCTTATCTCTTTGAGTTCAAGCGGAGTGTAGTTTGCAGCGGCGGCATCTGCTGTGATGCTACGTACAGCGTAGTATATTGGTCGAGTGGTGTAGTTTGTTGCTACATTGTCGTTGCTCATGTCGTAGATGTAGAAGCATGCTCCAAGTTTCTGCTTTACGGCGCTAATCAAGTCGTCTGCCACCTCTCTTGCATTGATAATTGCTGCACGACGCGCCTCGCCCTTTGCCTCTTCATACTTTGAACTTTCGGTGCGTTCGAGGTATACGTTTGAGATGTAGAGTGAATCTAATATCTCAAATGTCGAAGCAAGCATCTGCTCTGAGGTTAGTTTGAGGTTGTAGGTGATCGTAGAGTAAGACTCCTTGCGACGCTCAAATGCTGAGGCTAAGGAGTTTATCTTGAGTTGGTTTTCGATATCTACACCAATCTTTCTCAACTCTTTAATCATCTTTGTCTGCTGCTCGCTCGCACTCATTCGACCTTTGCTGTCACCCTCATCGATGGTTATCACCACGTAGAAGATGTCGGGGGTGAGAACTATTTCACTGCAACCTATCACCTCTACGAAGTTTTGAATTGAAGTGTAATTTTGTGCCGATGTGGTGATGATACATAGTAACGTCGCCACTACAAGAAATAATTTTTTCATAACTTTAGATTTTAATAATGGAGTAATTTTTAGGTTCCTTGACCATATATGTAGTGAAAAATATCGCCCTAAGAGTGTTTTTAAAATATGGCAATGATTGTTTTATACTACTTAATATAAATGGTTAAAATGATCAAATACTGCATCTCAAGTCAAGAATATTTTCTCTATCTCTTGCTCATCGCTTCGGCAAAGCAGTGTCGACAAATTGGTTCGTATGTCTCCTTCTCGCCCAGAACCACCTGTGCTTCATCTGAGGAGAGACGGTGCGAGTGGTGCGCTAAATTGCCGCAACGCACACATATTGCATGCACCTTAGTGACATATTCGGCTGTAGCCATCAATTGCGGCATGGATCCAAATGGCTTGCCTAAGAAGTCCATATCGAGACCCGCTACGATCACCCTTATGCCGCTATTTGCCAATTGTCGGCATACGTCGACAATGCTACTATCGAAAAATTGCGCCTCATCGATTCCCACCACCTCAACCTCGGAGGAGAGCAGAAGGATATTCTGAGGGGACTCTACCGGGGTAGAGCGTATCGAGTTGGAGTCGTGCGACACTACATTCTCTTCGGAGTAGCGCACATCGATACGTGGTTTAAAAATCTCTACCTTTTGATTGGCAAACTGCGCCCGCTTCATGCGGCGAATTAACTCTTCGGTTTTACCCGAAAACATTGAGCCGCAAATTACCTCGACCCAGCCTTTTTTATTTGCATTCTCTAAAAACATACTCTTTTACTCTTCACATCTAATTATACGAGCCCCTATCGAGTTGAGACGCTCATCGATTTTACTATATCCTCTATCTATCTGATCAATATTCTGAATTGTGCTTACTCCCTCGGCGGTTAGCGCAGCAATCAAGAGTGCTACCCCCGCACGGATATCGGGTGATGACATACGTGTGGCACGTAGCCGCACTTCGTGGTTGTGTCCAATAACTGTGGCGCGGTGTGGGTCGCACAGAATAATCTGAGCTCCCATATCAATAAGTTTGTCAACAAAGAAGAGGCGGCTCTCAAACATCTTTTGGTGGATCAGTACCGAGCCCTTTGCCTGGGTTGCCACAACCAAGAATATCGATAGCAAGTCGGGGGTGAGACCTGGCCAAGGAGCATCGGCGATATTCATAATCGAGCCATCGATAAATGACTCAATACGGTAGTGGTCATATGGGGGTACGTAGAGGTCTGCGCCGCGCTGCTCAGTATAGATTCCCATACGAGCAAATTGCGCTGGTATGATGCCAAGGTTCTCATACGATACATCTTTTATGGTGAGTGCCGAGCGATTCATTGCCGCCATCCCAATAAAGCTACCTACCTCGATCATATCGGGTAGCATGGTGTGGGAGGTGCCTCCAAGTGACTCGACACCTTCAATCGAGAGTAGGTTCGAGGCTATACCCTCAATCTTAGCTCCCATGCGGCAGAGCATGCGGCAGAGCTGTTGAATGTAGGGCTCGCAGGCGGCGTTGTAGATTGTGGTGCGCCCCTTCGCCAAAACTGCTGCCATGATAATGTTGGCAGTTCCCGTAACAGATGCCTCGTCAAGCAGCATGTAGCAGCCCCTAAGCTCCTTCGCTTCGATTGCAAATAACTCGTCGCCAACGTCAAAGTTGAAGCGAGCGCCAAGCTTCTGAAATCCAATGAAGTGAGTGTCGAGCCTTCGACGACCAATCTTATCTCCGCCAGGTTTGGGGATGTAGCCCACGCCGAAGCGTGCCAGCATAGGTCCAATAATCATTATGGAGCCTCGCATGCGGGTGCAACGACGTCGATAATCCTCACTGTGAATATAATCGATGTCTATCTCTCGGGCTTGAAGCGTGTAGCTGTCAACGCCAATCTTCTCAACCTCAACGCCCATCGCCTTAAGCAACTCAAGGAGTTGAAGCACGTCTATAATCTGAGGCACATTGTTGAGCGTCACGCGCTCAGGAGTGAGCAGCGCGGCACAGATAATCTGTAGCGCTTCATTCTTAGCTCCCTGCGGAGTAATCTCTCCACTTAGAGGGTGTCCACCCTCGACCTTGAAAATTGCCATAATATCTCTATATTTTTGTATCAAAGTTACAAAAATTATTTTTAACTACCTAATGTGCACTCGCATCTCCCAGGGCACACGCATGAAAAATATTATTTCTTATGCCTCCGGCGGGCGGGAACAGGCACCCCCGAGGGTGCATATTATTGCTCTTTTAGTGTCGTTGCTTCCCTCCTTTCTCTCAATGTAGCAGGCTTAAGGAGAGAATTTTCTCTAAAAAATAATTTTTTTACTAAAAAACTTTTGTGAATAATATTTTTTATTGTACCTTTGCACTCCGTTAGCTACGTAAAAACTAAAAAAAACGATAATATTATGTCTACTAAAAGAACCTATCAGCCATCTCGCAGAAAGAGAATCAACAAGCACGGATTCCGTACCAGAATGGCTACTGCTAATGGCCGTAAGGTGTTGGCTGCTCGTCGTGCTAAAGGTCGCAAAAAACTAACTGTTTCTTGCGAGGCAACATTTAAGTACAACTAATTGTGCATCTCCTTAGGTTAGGAGATTACAAATTAGTTAGCTTGCAGTTAAGTCTTTTAAATTTAGGAGGCTTATCAGCAGCGTAGAATAAAGAAAATAGTCCAAGGGGAAGATGTTTCGGCATCTTCCCCTTGACTCCGTGTGTTTATTCATTGTTTAAGCCCCCCAGAATAGATCTCCTGCGTGTCAACCTGCGGTTGTTGTCAACGCCACGTTAGCGATGTGAACCTCGATTTGGGTTTAAATGCCAAAGGCATTTGAAAAATTATAAAGAGCAAGGAGTTGTGCAAATTTATTTGCGGCAACTCCTTGCTCTTTATGATCTTAGAGATATAATCTCTAAGCCCAAAGCGCAAAGGTACGCACCCGCGGGGGTGCTATCCCCGCCCGCCGGAGGCAGTCCGAAGCGCACAGAAAGAAGCGCAAGAAAAGAAGCGCAAGGAAAGAAGCAAGAAGGTATGTGCCCGCCGGAGGCATGTAAGAAATAATATTTTTAATGCGTTTGCCCTGCCCACTCCCTCTCGCTGGTTTAATTGTGTGATTTGATCACCTTCTACTAAAGACTATATTTATTGGTTTTTTTATTTTATTAATAAATTATTTGTTTTATTAAATTTATTCATTAATTTTGCGGATGTAATTCAAACAATAGCTACTTGTTTATCGTCAGTTTAGACTATTAATAAATAATAATTAATTTATATTAATTATTTAAGATGCGATTTGTGGTTGTTAATTCTTTTTCAAATTGAGAACTTTTAGAACAGAATGACAATCATGATTAATGTTAATAAATGTATTAATCCGGAGATCATCAATGATGGTTTTCATAAAATAAATTATTACCATGATAAAAAAAAACACACTTTTTTCTTTAGCAATGCTATTGAGTTTTGCTTTTACATCTTGTAGTGATTCTGCTCCAGAGGAGAACGTTCCAGACGAGCCAGTTGTTGAGGAGCCAGTGGCAGCCAAAATTGAGGTTGAGGTTAAAGACGTAACCTTTGCCAGTGTTGAAATTGCTATGGATCCAGGTGATTACACAGGTAACTACTATGCTGCGCTTGTAAGTTTTGATGAGTATGATGCTATAATGGATGGCTCTAAGGATCCAAATGTTCTTGTGGAAGCACTTATGCTTATGGAGATTAAACTTGATACAGATTTAGAGGCTGTTGATAACTTATATGTGTTTAGCGGTGCCGCAGAGCTTGACTTGGCTGACGGTTGGCAGGTTGCTAAAGAGACTGAATATTATGTGTGCGCATTCCCAATTACAGGTAAATATGGAGAGCTTAATGGAGATGTAACGATGGAGAAAGTTGAGACTCCAGCACCTCCAATGTCAGATGTTACATTTGATATTGAGATGACTACTATCACTGAGACTAAGGCTCAATTTGTGGTTACTCCAAGCGATGAAGAGGTTGATTTCTTCTATAGTGTTTACGATCCAGATACAATCGAGCGCTACTCTGATGATGGTGATGAGTTCTTCCACTTTATGGAGTTGGCAATCAAGGGTTGCGTTGATCTTGATTATTATACTACCAGTGGTGTTAAGGAGTTGTCGTATGAGGGTTTGTCTGGAAGCACAAATTACACATTAGTGGTGTTTGCAGTAAATAAGGATACAGATCCAATGTCCCCATATTCAAAGATGGTAACATATGATTTTAAGACATCTCCAATAGTTGTGAAGCCAGAGTTGCCAGAGGGTTCTTCAGATGACTTTGCTATCGATGTTGTATCACTAACATCGTCAGAGCTTGTTGTTAGTGTAACACCTAAGGAGTTTACAGGTAACTATATTGTATGTGCAGTGCCCTATTCTCAATTGGAGTCTGACTACGATTGTGATATAGTGGAGTATTCGGCTACTGTATGTTCCTTCTATTCTTATTTCGGCTTCGATTTCCACGAGACGGATGGCGTAAATGTATGTAGCGGAGCAGTTGACGAGATCAAGTTGAGTGAGTTGGTTTCAGATCCTGAGGCTGGTGGTTGTTATATTATTAGCTGTTTTGGTGTAGATCCTGATGAGTCAGATCCTTATGCGCAGGTTATTACAGGTGTAAGTTCTTATATTGAGGTTCTACCCGTAGAATAGATTAAATTATGAAGTTTAAATTTAATTTTGTAGCTCTTCTAATGTTTCTTGGATTGGCTACTGTCTCTTGCGGTGATTCATCTTCATCGACAGTCGACCCTGAGGAGGATCTGCTTACGCTTGACTTTGAATGTACTGAGACTACACACTACAGTATCGTTGTCTCTGTTGATCCGGGAGAGTATGAGGGAAATTACTATATGTCGCTTATTGAGACCGATCAATATACAGAGTATATGGGCGAGTCGGACGATCCCAGAGTTGTTGCAGATTCATTAATTGCAAATGAGATGGAGTTAGGAGCAGATCTAACAATCGTCGATCAAAGATGGGTCTTTTCGGGGGTATCGGAGTTTGATTTCTCTGATATCAATGCATTGCAACCATCTACAACATATTATGTGTGCCTCTTCCCAATAGAGGGCAAAAGCGGAGATATCATTGGTAATGTTACCCTAAGAGAGGTTGCGACCATAGATTTTCCAAAGAGTGAAACCATGAGTTTTACTACTACCATTAGCAATACTACAGCCACAAGTACCGATGTGGTTGTTAAGGTGACCGATGATAGTCAAAAATATCTTTGTGGTTTGTATGAAGCTAATACTGTATTACGCTACCGAAACTGCACAGATGATTACTATCACTTAATGGAGCTTATACTCAAAAGTGCACCGTCATCATCCTACTATAAAGGTTCTCAAAGCTTTAGTTATGAGACTCTTGATGAGGATAGCAATTATGCAATTGTTGCCTTTGCTGTCAATGAAGAGAACTCTACTCCTTACTCAGATATGGATATTAATATTTTCTTCACACAGAGAGAGAGTAGTGAACCTAAAGGTGAAATGCCTGAGTTGCCAGATGGGTTGAGTGATGATTTTGATATTGAACTCAAGAGTGTATCGAGCAATGATATTGTGGTCAAAGTAGATCCTAAATCATACGATGAAGAGGTGTACGTAGCTGTTGCTATTCCATATTACCAATTTGCGGCATACTACGGCGGAAAGCTTGATGGGTTTGCTTCAAATAGAGTATACCAATATATATGGAGTGGAATGGATATTACAGCACCAGATGGAGGCTACTACTCATTTATAGGGGCGCAAGATGAGATACATTTGGGTAAAGATGGTTTGATGCGTCCAGATACTTACTATTTTATATCATTCTTCGGTGTTGATGTTTACAAAACATTGGACACATGTGTGGTTACCGGAGTAAGTGGTTTGATAGTCTCTACTGAGGCTGAGTAACAATAGTATGATCTAAGCCCAAATCGAGGTTCACCTCGCTGAGGTGGTGGTGGCAACCGAAGGTTGACACGAAAGATATCTACTCTGAGGAGCGTTGAAAATTTATTTTCATAAGCCCCTCAGAGTAGATATCTCGTTATGGGGCAAAGCCCCCACCACATCAGTGCAACACAAAAGTCAAAAACGAAGTTTTTGGATCCAAGCTCAGCTTGGTGCCGCGCGGCACGAGCGCGATAAGCAGTTTTTTCGTGTGTTTGCCCCGGAGTGCGTACAAAAAAAGTTTCAACTTTACTATATTTTTTATATCTTTGTTACTTAAAAAGTTAAATCAAAAGATATGGAATATAATTTCAAAGAGTTAGAGTCTAAGTGGCAGGGTCTGTGGAGTGAGCGTCAGACCTATAAGGTGGAGGTAGATGCCTCGCGTCCAAAGTTTTACGTATTAGATATGTTTCCTTATCCTTCGGGTGCGGGTCTTCACGTTGGTCATCCACTTGGCTACATCGCTTCGGATATCTATTCACGATATAAACGCCTTTGTGGCTTCAATGTGTTGCACCCTATGGGCTACGATGCCTTTGGTCTTCCAGCGGAGCAGTATGCTATCCAGACTGGTCAACACCCACGTATTACCACCGAACAAAATATTGCTCGTTATCGTGAGCAGCTCGATAAGATTGGCTTCTGCTTCGATTGGAGTCGTGAGGTACGCACCTCAGAACCAGAGTACTACAAGTGGACTCAGTGGGCTTTTGTCAAGATGTTTGAACACTACTACAACAACGAGACTAAGCGAGCGGAGCCTATCGAGGAGTTGATCGCAAAGTTTGCGAAGAGTGGCTCTGAGGGAGTTGATGCACCATGCACCACTGTCGTTAGCTTCACTGCTGAGCAGTGGGCTGCAATGAGCGAGGAGGAGCAGGAGGGAGTTCTTCAAGGCTTCCGTTTGGCATATCGTGCTGACACCATGGTAAACTGGTGTGCTGAGCTTGGCACAGTGTTGGCTAACGACGAGGTGAAAGAGGGTCTTTCGGTTCGTGGAGGCTTTCCTGTGGAGCAGAAACGCATGAAACAGTGGTCGTTGCGCGTTACAGCCTATGCCGAGCGCATGCTTCAAGGCATGGAGAATTTGGAGTGGAGCGAGTCGCTCAAAGAGATCCAACGCAACTGGATTGGTCGTTCGGTAGGTGCTCAAATGTTCTTCGATGTTGTGGGCAGCGAGCGCAAACTCGAGATCTTTACTACACGTCCCGACACAGTTTTTGGTGTCACTTTTATGGTTATTGCGCCAGAGCATGAGTGGGTCAGCGAACTTACCTCTGCCGAGCAGCGTGACGCCGTTGAGGAGTATATCACCCAAGCTAAGAAGCGTTCGGAGCGTGAGCGTATTGCCGACACCAAACGTGTGAGCGGCGTTGCTACAGGAGCCTTTGCAGTGAATCCTCTTACGGGCAAACATATCCCTATCTATATCTCAGACTATGTGTTGGCGGGCTACGGTACAGGCGCTATTATGGCGGTTCCTGCGCACGACTCACGCGACTGGGCATTTGCTCGCCACTTTGGCTTAGATGTAACTCCAGTTGTCGAGGGTGGCAACATCGAGGAGGCATCTTACGACGCTAAGGAGGGCACAATGATAAATTCGGACTTCCTCACAGGTCTCGACGTTAAGGAGGCTATCCCAATGATGTTTGCCGAGATTGAGAAGCGTGGTTTGGGTAAGAAACTTATCAATTACCGCTTGCGCGATGCAATCTTCTCGCGTCAACGCTACTGGGGTGAACCATTCCCAGTCTACTATAAGGGCGACGTGGCTTATGCACTTAGTGAGGATAAACTTCCGTTGGAGCTTCCTTCAATCGAAAATTTTGGTCCAACTGAGGCTGGAGAGCCACCATTGGCACGTGTCGAGGGTTGGTGCACCGAGGAGGGCAATCCTTTCGAGCTCTCTACAATGCCAGGTTTCGCTGGTTCGTCAGCCTACTTCTTGCGCTATATGGATCCACATAACAGTGAGGGTTTGGTCGGCAAAGAGGCTAACGAATATTGGCGCAATGTAGACCTATATGTAGGTGGTATTGAGCACGCTACAGGTCACCTTATGTACTCGCGTTTCTGGAATATGTTCCTCTACGACTTGGGTTACATCTGCGAGGAGGAGCCATACAAGAAGCTTGTGAACCAAGGTATGATCCAAGGTCGCTCAAACTTCGTATACCGCATAGTTGGAACCAATAAATTTGTCTCGCTTGGTCTTAAGGATCAGTACGATACCACCGAGATTCACGTAGATGTCAATATAGTTAAGAACGACTACCTCGACCTCGAAGCCTTCAAGGCGTGGAGACCAGAGTTCCGTGATGCCGAGTTTATCCTCGAAGAGGGTAAGTACCTATGTGGCTGGGCTATCGAGAAGATGTCGAAGTCGATGTACAATGTGGTGAATCCCGACATGATTGTCGAGAAATATGGTGCCGACACACTCCGTATGTACGAGATGTTCCTTGGACCATTGGAGCAGAGTAAACCTTGGGACACCAACGGAATTGATGGTGTTCACAAATTCTTGCGTAAGTTCTGGAGACTCTACCACAACCGTGAAAATGAGCTCACTATAACCGACGAAGCTGCAAGTGACGCCGAACTTAAGACTCTCCACAAGACAATCAAAAAGATCCGTGAGGATATCGAGAATTTCTCGTTCAATACCTCTGTTGCAGCCTTTATGATCTGTCTCAACGAGCTTGGTGAGTGTCACAAACGCTCTGTTATTGAGCCTCTAACTATCCTTATTGCGCCATTTGCACCTCACATTGCCGAGGAACTTTGGTTGCTTGCAGGTCACGAGGGCTCTGTTTTCGATGCTACCTACCCCGAATGCGAGGAGAAATATCTGGTGGAGAGCTCATTTGAGTATCCAGTTATGATGAACGGCAAGCTCCGTTTCAAACAACAATACGATCTTTCGCTCTCGCCTAAGGAGATCCAAGAGGATATCCTTAGCCATGAGGCAGCCCAAAAGTGGTTGGAGGGTAAAGCACCCAAGAAAGTTATCGTAGTTCCAGGTAAGATCATCAATATCGTCTACTAAAAAATTAGCATATAGCTATGGCAAACAACAACTACAAACTACTTGAAGTAAACTCCAAGGCGAGAGAAGCTGAGTTCTTCGCACTCGTACACAAACTATATGCTGGTGACCCAATGTGGATCTGCCCTATAGAAGATAGCATAAAAGGAGTCTTTGACCCCAAACGCAACAAACTCTTCGACGGTGGTGAGGCTATCCGCTGGATTGTTGTAAGTGAGAGTGGCGAGTGCGTAGGACGCATAGGTGCTTTCTACAACACCGAGAAAGCCTCTATCGAGAGCCAACCTACGGGTGGTTGCGGATTCTTCGAGTCGATAAACGACTACACTGTAGCCGAATTGCTTTTTGATGCCGCTCGCAACTGGCTTCAATCCAAGGGTATGGAGGCAATGGATGGTCCAATCAACTTTGGTCAACGTGACTCGTGGTGGGGTGTCTTGGTCGAGGGCTTCGACTATGAGCCACTCTTCGAGAACCCATACAATCCACCTTACTACCAAGGATTCTTCGAGCAGTATGGTTTTAAGGATTACTTTCAACAATACTCATACCTTTGGAAGATCGACGACGACGACATCAGCCCAAAGATCCACGCACGTGCTGCACGCCTTGCTGAGACCCCTGGCTATTCGTTCCGTCACCTCGAAAAGCATGAGTTAGATGCTGCAGCCGAGACCTTCCGCACGATATATAACAAGGCGTGGAGCATGTTTTCGGGAGTGAAACCAATGGAAGCAGCTGAGGCTAAGGCAATTATGAATAGCCTAAAACCAATTGTCGATGTGGAGATCCTCTACTTTGCCTACTTCAACGACGAGCCTATTGGTTTCTTCGTGATGGTGCCCGACCTCAACAAAGTGCTTAAGCAGTTTAAAGGCAAATTTGGTCTATTCCAAAAGCTTAAATTCTTGTGGGACCTTAAGGTGCGCCGCACATGCGACCGTATATTCGGTATGATCTTCGCCATAACCCCTGAGTTTCAGGGTAAAGGCGTGGAGTCTGGCTTGATGGCCACTATCACTAACGAATATCTACACTCTGCAAAGAATCGTTACAAGTCGTTGGAGCTCGCTTGGATGGGCGACTTCAACCCTGTGATGAATCACATGATTGTGAAGTACGTTTGTGCCACACGTCACAAACGCCACATCACATACCGCTACCTTTTCGACCGAGAGAAGGAGTTCGAACGTTGCCCAATGCTTAAGTTGCGTCGACGAGGAGAGGCGTGAGTTAATTATAAATTATAAATTATGAATTATGAATTATGAAAACTACACCATTTACAAAGTATCACATTGAGGCAGGAGCCAAGATGGCAGAGTTTGCAGGCTACAATATGCCAATTGAATTTACGGGTATCAACAAGGAGCACATGGCAGTGCGTGAGTGCGCTGGGGTGTTCGATGTGAGCCACATGGGCGAGATTTGGGTTAAGGGCGAAAAGGCACTTGACCTACTGCAACGTATCACCACAAATGACGTTTCGAAGCTCTACGATGGTAAGGTTCAATACACTGCAATGCCTAATGGTAAGGGTGGTATTGTCGATGATATTTTGGTCTATCGCATTGATTCATTGACATATATGCTCTGTGTGAATGCCTCGAATATAGCTAAGGATTGGGCACACATCACCGAGCAAGGCAAAG
This sequence comes from Rikenellaceae bacterium, assembly GCA_044433965.1. Taxonomy (GTDB): domain Bacteria; phylum Bacteroidota; class Bacteroidia; order Bacteroidales; family Rikenellaceae; genus Alistipes. The sequence continues at coordinate 35,401 of JAWXTF010000005.1, forward strand.
CTTTCGGAATGGAGGCAGGGCGAGAGCTCTACAACGCTTCGGATGAGATCTGCCAATTGGCGATTCAAGGACCCAAGGCGCTGGAGATCGTCTCGAAGCTTTGCGACGACTCTATCTTGGAGATGGAGTACTACACCATGCGCAAGATGGAGGTGGCAGGTTGTTCGGTAATACTCTCCACTACGGGATACACTGGTTCGGGTGGTTGCGAGATCTACCTCGACAATGCCGATGCCGACCGCCTTTGGACTGCACTATGGGAAGTAGGAGCATCCGCAGGACTTCAAAACATAGGTCTTGGAGCGCGTGACACCCTGCGACTTGAGATGGGTTTTTGCCTCTATGGCAATGATATCGACGACACCACTTCACCAATTGAGGCTGGTTTAGGTTGGATCACTAAATTTGCTGAGGGTAAGGAGTTTATCGACCGTGAGGTGATGGAGAAGCTCAAAAAGAGCGGTTGTGAGCGCAAGCTTGTAGGGTTCAAACTTCTGAGCAGAGGTATTCCACGTCATGGCTACAAGTTAGCTGCTCTAAGTGGCGAAGAGATCGGAGAGGTAACCTCAGGTACGATGTCGCCATGCCTCAAAGAGGGTATCGGCATGGGTTATATCAAGTCCGAATATGCCTCTAAAGGTACCAAAATTGCTGTGGTGATACGCGAGAAACTGCTTGAAGCAGAGGTTGTAGCACTACCTTTCATCTAATTTTGAGGGCTCTACAGCTATCTCGGCTGTAGTAGCCTCTTCAATCATAAAGAGATCTCTTTGAGGCCACTCTTTGACCTTTGCTACAGCGCGCGAAATATGCGATGAGATGTAATTGCCCAATCTATAGCCAATCCAGGCGGAGCTATTGGTCAGAAATACCCACGTGTAACCATCTCTTTGGCGCTTAATCATTGCTGTAGTCCCCGCCATTGAGCCGCTACGGAGCCACTCGCCAGATCTAATTGTTGCCCATCCGATAGGTTTATCGTTCTGATGGTCGTAGGTCATCTTTCTTATACTCTCCTTGCTGAGTATGTTTGGTTTCGCGTCGCAATCATTGATGTGAGCCACAAAACGCAGTAGCTCCGTGGGTGAAGCCACCCAGCCTCCAGCACCACTAAGCAGCGCGATGTCGTTACCGCCATCACTCTTCATGGTCATCACTCCGCTGCCATCGTATGCCTCAACTGGTTCTGCCTCCTTAACCTCGTAATACTGCACTTCGTTGGGTGCTTTATTACGGTTAAAGCTGTGACCTATAAACATATCGTAACAACCAATAGGAGCCAATATTGAGTCCTGCACATAACTCTCATAACTTAAGTTAGTGCACTTCTCCACAATTTTTGAAAGTATCATATAGCCCATATTCGAGTAGTCGTAGCTACCTCCAGGACGGCTGCGCAACTTGTTTTGTGTCGCATAAAGAACAATGTCATCGAGTGATAGTGGGATCTCTCGATCTATCTGCCGAGCAATGGCAAAGGGGGCAAAGGCTGGATCGCCGTGAGGCGATGAAAATCCCGATGTGTGACGCAAGAGATGTTCTACGGTGATCTGCTCTAAGTTGCGATTGCGCAGATTAAGGAAGAGAGAATCATTGAGAATGCCCTTCTCTCCAAATACCTGAGAGGTGAGTGATAGGCGTTGATCCTCAATAAGTTTCATGATGGCAGTAGCCGTGATAAGTTTCGAGGCAGAGGCTATTCGAAAGATGTTGCTGACATCGCACGAAGCTGAGTCTGTAGCCATTCCATAACCTTTGGCATAGAGCAAGCTATCATTGCGCATCAGGGCAAATGAGGCTCCCTTAAGCTCCCAGCGACGCATAAATGAGAGGATCTCACGATCTAAGACGGCTGTCTGCTCAAAGTCGCTCATGCTGTTGTCGAGCAACCTATTTATCGACATTGGTGACTCGACACTCTCTTCGCCTGCACCACCAAAGCAGACCACTCCAATACCCACAATAATTGCTATGCCTATGATAGTTAATTTAATAGCTCTTCTCCTCATCTAATAAAAAATATACTTTACACAAAAGGATCAAAGATATGAATTTTTTATCAGTTTCTTGCTAAAATTGTGTGGATAACATTGGGTAAACGCATGAAAAATATTATTTCTTACTGCCTCTGGCGGGCGGGGATAGCACCCCCGCGGGTGCGTATCATTGCGCTTTGGGCTTAGAGATTGCATCTCTAAGATTATAAAGAGCAAGGAGTTGCCGCAAATAAATTTGCACAACTCCTTGCTCTTTATAATTCTTTAAATGCCTATGGCATTTAAACCCAAAGCGAGGTTCACCTCGCTGATGTGGTGGGGGCAAAGCCCCCACCACATCAGCGCAAAACAAAAGTCAAAAACGAAGTTTTTGGATCCAAGCTTAGCTTGGTGCCGCGCGGCACGAGCGCGATAAGCAGTTTTTTTTGTGCGTTTGCCTTCCCCACCCAACTAAAAGAACTTAGCATAAAGGTGATGAATGATACCATCGGCAAGTCCAACCTTAGGCACCATTATCTCGTCAACTTTACATGTCTTGGCTACAGTCAAAAATATCTTCATGGCGGGTGTGATAACATCTGCGCGATAGGTGTTGAGACCCATATTGCGGAGGCGCTCCTCGTAGCTCATCTCATTTATCTGCTTGTAGAGCAACTTAAGCTCTATGTAGCGAATTGACTCCTTATCCTTCTTAAACAATAGTTTGTGTACCTTGTTGATATTTCCTCCTGAGCCAATTATTGCTACTGGGTGGTAGGGTAGTGCAACCTCTTCGAGCCATCTCTTGAAGCGTTTGTATTCATCTTTATCCACTGCGTCGCTAATTGTGCGTACTGTGCCAAGTTTAAATGATTCGGAGGTAGCTCGCTTGTTATTGCTATATATGGTTAACTCGGTGCTACCACCTCCCACATCGACATAGATGTAGCTTTCGAGACGATTCATAAGACCGGCGACATCACCAGCTTCAAAAATTGTCTTCGCCTCCTCCTGTCCCGATATTATCTCGATCTGGATTCCACTCTCCTCACGTATATAGTCGACTACCTCGGCACCATTGGCTGCTTCGCGCATAGCGCTGGTGGCACATGCTCTAAACTTAGTCACGTTGTAGGTGCGCATCACATGGTTGAAGGCGGTCATCGCCTCACACAATCGTTCGCGTTTGTCGGCACTAATCTCCCCTTTGGTAAATACATCTTCACCCAGGCGGATTGGAACGCGCAAAAAGGCTGCCTTCTTAAATGCAACCTTATTGCCATTATCTACATAATTTATTACCAGCCTTATGGCGTTTGAGCCTATATCAATTGCTGCTAAAGTCTCTTTCATTTCTATTGCAGTTTTTGTTCAAAAAATGTGTATAGTTCATCTTGGCTTCGTAGTGCCTCCTTTTTGTTCTCTACATAGTCATTGAGATATGGTGGTGCTACCAAGCGTGATTTTACATTGTCGCGCCATTGAATTTTGAAGTAATCGACGAGCGTCGCGTGGATCTCTTTCGATAATATTGGTGCTCCAACCTCCACGCGACGGTTCAGATTGCGCGTCATTAGATCTGCACTCAGGATATAACTTTGAGGTTTACCTCCATTGTAGCAGATAATTAGGCGAGCATGTTCGAGGTATTTGTCGACAATGCTTCGCACCTCAATATTCTCGCTAAGATCCTTCTTTCCTGCCACAAGGCAGCAAGCGCCACGCACCAGAAGTTTTATCTTAACACCTTTCTGAGATGCTTTGTAGAGCAGTTTAATCATATCTACATCGGTCAACGAGTTGAACTTACCATAGAAATATGCCTTTTTACCCTTTTCGGCCTGTTCAATCTCTCGCTCGATGATCTCTTCGATCTTTGAGCGCATGTAGTAGGGTGAGACTATAAGTCGCTTACATGTTGGATGTTTGTGGGTATTCTCCAAGAAGTCGAATACCTTAAGTGCGTCGGATGCTATCGCCTCGTTGGAGGTTAGCAAGCCAAAATCACTATAGATCCCGCTGGTGCTTTCGTTGAAGTTTCCTGTGCCGATATAGGCATAACCACGAAGAGAGTTGCCCTCACGACGCTCAATAAGCACCAGTTTGCTATGTACCTTAAGCATCTCCTGGCTGGTGATAACTTTCACTCCTCCACGTTGCAAGATCTCCGTATTGTCGATATTTTGCTCTTCGTCGAAACGAGCCTTAAGCTCCACCAATGCTGTCACCTGCTTGCCGTTAGCTGCTGCATTGAGCAGTGCACTAATCACCTTGGAGCGGGATGCTGTACGGTAGAGAGTGATGTATATTGAGTGAACCATTGGGTCGATTGCTGCCTCGCGTAGCAGATCTATAAAGTGGTTGAATGTGTGGTAGGGATATGCCAAGAGTATATCCTTGCGTTTGATAACTTTGAGGATACTCTCGCAGGGGTCAATGTCGGGATGGGTAAGTGGGCGAGGATTGCGACTCTCCAAATCTGGACGAATCTTGGGGAATTTAACCAAGTCTCGCATCAAGTGGTAGCGACCGCCTGCCTCAGCCTGAGATGAGGAACTAAGCCCAAACTTGCGAACTATGATATCTCTCAAATCGAGAGGCATCTCCGCATCATAGATCAAGCGCACGGCACGACCGCGCTCGCGTCGCGAGATTCCCTTAAACATCTTCTCGGCAATACTCTTTGAGATATCTTCATCGAGTGCTAATTCAGCATCGCGGATAATCTTAAAGGTGTGTGCCGTGACACTGTCGTAGCTAAACATAAAGAAGATGTCATCCAAAAATAGGCGGATTATATCATCCACAAACATGATATTGGTTCGACCATCGACCGAGGGCAACACCACAAAGCGAGGTGATGCATCGCTCACCGGTATCTCGATTATAGCATATCGAGTGGTCAGCTTGCTACTCATCTTAACGGCGAGGTAGATTCTACTATCGGCGAAAAATGGCAGCTTAGCACTTTTGCGAACAATAACAGGTCCTAAACGTGGTGAGAGAACGGAGAGAAAATATTCTCGGCAAAACTCCCTCTGCTCCTCTGATAGTTGCTCGTCGCGCACCATAAATATACCCTCGCCCTCTGCCTCTTTGAGGATATTGCGATATGTATCTCTAAATTTTGTCTGGGAGGCACTCATCCTATCATTGAGGCGAGCCAATAACTCATCGGGGCGATAGCCACCAGTCATTGTAGGTTGCTCACGTTGGCGCATAGCGCTGTAACGCATAAGGTTACCTATTCTTACCTTGATGAACTCATCTTGATTGTTCGAGAAAATTCCTAAAAATCTAAGACGCTGCAAAAGAGGAACGCTCTCATCTTGCGCCTCTTGCAAAACACGTTCGTTAAATTCTAACCAGCTAATTTCACGATTGTAGATTGTTCCCATAATGCCTATATTTTAGTAAGTTCGTTTATAAATATATCCTCGGCGGAGCTTATCCAGCGCCGGAACTCCTCATTGTTATTGCGGTGGTGTGGGATATACTCCGAGAGTCGTGCAACGTCAAAATATTCAGAGACTACGCCCACGCCAGCACCTGCGGCATCGCGAGCATTGATATGCTGCTCGATATGTGCCGGAATCATCATCACGGCTTTGCCTAAGTAGTATGCCTCGCAAACAGACTCGAAGCCTGCTGTTGTGATGTATCCAGCCGAGCCAGCCATATATTCTATAAATAATCGATCATTTATGCGATGTAGCCAGAGCCCTTCAACCGGCTCCTCAACTTCAGCGGCACCTGCCTTATCCCAAAATAGGTGGAGCTTGATGTGAGGGTTGTGGCGCTTCCACTCCAATATCTCGTCGAGAAATGCTGGATTGAGCATATAGCCAAGTATGTAGTCGCCATGTGTGGATTGAAGTTCAAAGATCTCGGGACGTAACAGCGGAGGAACCACCACTATATTTTGTCGACGCGAACGTACACGTCGACTCGGCAGGTCGTAGAGCGAGAGAGCCAAGATCTTGTGAGAGCCATGCGAGCAGAACATATTCATCGTCGACATCATCCACTGCGCCTGTGAGTTCTCAGCCTTGTGCGCATATTGTGGATGTTCCAACATAAATTGGTGTGCTATGCTCACCACGGGGGTCTTTATGCGGTGGAAGATCGTTGTGACACCCATCAACAATTCATAGAAATTGACAATCACATCGGGTTTCACAGCGCGTATGCGTGAAGCTATTAGGTTCATGCTACCCAGCCAATTGAAGCTGCGCGAGGGGCGTGAGTTGTTTAGTATGCTACGCCACATTTTGCCCTTCTTGCCACCGCGCCCATAGTCGAGTGCTGGCGACTTATAACGCACGATTGGCGCCTCAATCTTATCTATAAAAAATTGAGGAAGTTCGCGATTAGAACACTCACCCACCAAAACCTCTGCAACTTCATGACCGTTGCGACGCAAGATTCCAGCGAGCGTTATCGATTGGGTCATGTGTCCGCGACCCTCACCTTGAATTACAAAGAGGTATCTCATAACTTATTTATCCTCCTTAGATTGAACATATTTTAGGGACCATGTGCCGTCATGCTCCTCAACAAGTGCTGAGAGCGACTCGATCCAATCTCCCGAGTTAAGGTACTCAATGCCACCAATATCTTTGATCTCGGGACGGTGTATATGACCACAAATCACGCCATCACACCTCTTTGCGCGCGCAAGTTCCGCCAAACTCTCCTCAAAATTACTCAATTTCGAAACAGATGTCTTGACCTTTTGTTTGATGCGTGAAGCAAATGAGACATATGGTTTGCCACTCTTGATTCGTATAAAATTGTAAAAACGATTGAACATAAGCAACATGGAGTATCCTATATCTCCCAACTTCGAGAGCCATTTGGCGGATGTGGTAACATTGTCGAAAATATCTCCATGCAACACGAAGTAGCGTTTTTTGCCACTCTCAAGTATGTAGTCAGTGACCACCGAGATGTTGGCAAATGTGATTGGCACCAGGCGATCTAAGAAATCATCGTGATTACCCTTGATGTAAATTACCTCCGAGCAGAGCGAAATGTCAAGTACACTCTTGATAAATGCCGTATGCTTACGCTTCCACTTCTCCTTGGATCCTCGCATAATTGCCCAGCCATCTATAATATCTCCACACAAAATTAGCCTCTCGCAACTGTTCTCCTTAAGGAAACGGGTAGCCTCTTTCGCTGCTGACCACTTTGACCCTAAATGAACATCCGAGATAACTATTGTTTTGTATCGCTTTGGTTCACTGCTTGTTGACATGTTGTTACCTTAATACGCTTGTTAAATTTCTCAAAGGTAACTAATATTTGTTAAAGTATGGTTAACGAGAGAATCTTTTTTCTGGATAGACGTATGAAATTATTATCTCTTACTGCCTCCGGCGGGCGGGGATAGCACCCCGCGGGTGCATACCTTGCTTGCTTTCTGTGCGCTTCTTGCTTCTTTCTGTGCGCTTTTTTCCGCTTGGGGTTGCTTTCTGTGCTTTTCGGACTGCCTCCGGCGGGCGGGGATAGCACCCCCGCGGGTGCATACCCTTGCGCTTTGGGCTTAGAGATTGCATCTCTAAGATTATAAAGAGCAAAGAGTTGCCGCAAATAAATTTGCACAACTCCCTGCTCTTTATAATTTTTAAATACCAAAGGTATTTAAACCCAAATCGAGGTGAACCTCGCTGATGTGGTGGTGGCAACCGAAGGTTGACATGCAAGAGATCTACTATGAGGAGCGTTGAAAATTCATTTTCATAAGCTCATCATAGTAGATCTCTTGCGAAGGGGCAAAGCCCCACCACATCAGCGCAACAAAAAAGTCAAAAACAAAGTTTTTGGATCCAAGCTTAGCTTGGTGCCGCGCGGCACGAGCGCGATGAGAAAGTTTTATCAAGCAAGCGGCAACCCCGCGATAAGCAAGCTTTTGCCGTGCGTTTACGCTGCAATAGACACCCTAAAACGAGGTAATAAACTCGATAGTATACTTATCTTGCAGCAAAGGGTTTATTGCAGCATCGCTGTGTTCGGTGCCGACTATATACTCTTCATACGAGAGTCTAATCTCCGATCCGATCCACTTTTTGGCGAAACCGATGTTGAGTGCAACAGTGATGCGGTTTGCGTCGTAGCGATCCACAAGAAGGCTCTCTTGGTTTTCAAACTCAATTCCATTACCCATATCCCATCGTAGGTGGGGTGCTATATGGTCGATTCCCCATTTGTCGTTGAGGTAGAACTTGCGGTAGCCATGTACGTGAGCTGCCGTAATTGTCTTGGTGCCATCTTGTTCCAACTTGCGCTCTGCAAATGCAGCCTCCACAAGGTAGTCGGAGCCGGCGTAGCGTAGCTCAGCACCATACATCTCAATTTTTTGAGAGAGAGGCGTATAGCCATAGTAGTAGCTACCCGCCGCTTGGAATCCTGTTTTGTTACCTACAGCCACTCGACCAACATAGTTTACGCGGTTGCCCCACTCGGGGTTGTTGGCACCAGAGCCATTCATCAAACCTGCGGATAGTGTCAAGGGTACCTCTGTTTGCAGTTTGTAGCTCAGCATCACGCCGATGTCACGGGAGCCAATCGAGCTCACATCGTTCAAATCGGGGTTGTAGTATGTTGTTAGGTACTTCGAAAGGAAGGAGCGATTCGAGAAGAGAGAACTGCTTGGACCGCGATCCAAGTCAGCATTGAAGTGATATTGTTGCTGACCAAGAGAGAGCTCGAAGTTGCCAGCCATATAAGCCACGTATGAGTCTAATATCGAGACTTTTCCCTCGTTATTGAAGTCGATTTGGATTGCGTAACGCATATTCTCTGAGGTGAGTCCTTTGACTCCAAGGCGCGAGTTGCGCACGTTAAAGCGGTGAAGATCTGCCTCGGTGCTCTGCTCATACTTAGCTCTTACGGAGCCAAATATTTCGGGGGTGTAGCTCACCTCCTCCTCCTTTGCCAATTCGTCATCTTGTGCAAAGGAGGGAAGTGTAAAGAGAGTTAAACCAAGTAAAAAAATTGTTGATTTAATGGTGTTGTTCATCATCTATTTTTTAGAGTGTATATTTAATCATAAGGCTAAAACGTTGTGCTGCTTCGGCATCGCTACCGAAGTTCTCGCGGCTGCCAGTGAGGTACTCAGCACCAAGTGTGACGCGAGGAGCTGGAGCATAGAGAAGAGTTGATGAGAGGTAGCTACCACGCTTGTAGTTGCCCGCAAAATCGTCGCTATCACCAAAGTTCTCAACGATTGAGCCGCTTGCTGCATAGGTCCATTTTTTTGCAAGTTTAGCGCTAAAACCAAGTGAAGCACCTCCCATTGGGGTAGCAGCCATTGTTTGGTTGTCAGAAGGATACATATTGATGTTTAATCCCGAGAGGTCGTTGATGTAGTTGTTGATGCCCTCACCATATATAGCTTGACCAAAGAGTTTAAGCGTCTTCGATGCATTGAGCGAACCAGATAGTTGACCACCCCAACCAAGGCTAATCTCTTGAGTTTCGTCGATGGAGTCACCATATTTAAGAGTGCGTACTGCCACTGCTGCTTTGATATGTCCCTTGTTGCCTTTGAGTTGTATGTAGGCTGGGACGTTTGGCATAATTTGGTTTACCGCCTCGCATCCCTCAGGGTATGCACTCTTGAGCGAGGGGGTTTCAATTGCGATACCTGCCGACAATTTGTCGCTTATCGAGTGACGGTAACCCACCATCATTGTGCGGAGGAATGTACGAGAGTTGACACCTGTGATATCAATTGTGGGGGCGTTCGAAGCCAAATCACTCATAAAGCTCCAAGCGTAACCTGCCGTCACACCGCACATCTCGATATATGCTTGACGTAGGCGCACGGCGTTGGCTGTGTTGCGGAAGTCAGCCTCGACAAACACTTTGACGTCGCCCAAATCCTCCGTTGCTTGAGTTATCTGAAGTGAGAAACGTGATGCTGTTGGATCATAGTTGAGATACTGCTCAGCACCCCAATCAGGTGTTGTGATATTGACTGGCTGGAAATCATTTTTTTCACCTACACTGCCATCGAAGTCATAGTTAAGATTGAAGCGAACGTAGCCACCAAGTTTAATTTTGGTGTTGTCGCCTATCTTCCATTCAAAGGGAGAGCTTTGCGCAAAGGCGCTTGATGAGAGTGCTGCAAGAGCAAAACAAGAGAGAATAAATTTTTTCATACAAGTATTAATTTACTATTTATACATATTTCATATACAAAAATCTGCATCACATAAATCTCTTGATGCGAGACAAATGTAATAAAAAAATAATGAGATATGGCTACCAATCCCGTTAAAGTGACACTGAGAGCAGCAAATTAGGTAGTTATACCTATTTTGCATCACTCTGCACCAATGCACCAAAAGATATTTGCGGATATTACTTGAGGTGTGGTATATGTAGATTAAATAGTGGGGTATTTATATGCTATAAATTTTAGACACCTCTTTGAGATGCATTTGCCGCACTATTACACTATTTCAATATCTTAATTTTACATAAGCAATATAAAACAGTTATTGTCATATTTTTTCTTGAAATATTGAGTATTTCTTTTTTTAATTTGCTTTGAACTAAGGAAAGGTTTGTTTAGGTTGTTGCTGAAGGTATCTATTAGATTAGTGCTGATAGAGCTAATATTAATAGATACCATTCAGATCTATAACTTGACAAGCGAGATAGATGGAGAGAAAAGCTAACCAGATAATATTTTCGATTAACCAATAAATGAACTGCCTATGATAAGAAATTAAGCTTTTAAACCCAAATGAACCAAAAAAACAAAAAACTAAACTTTAAAACTATGAAGATTAAAACGTTTATACAACACCTTGCATTTTGGTTAATGTGCACCACAACAGTAGCGAATGCGCAGGTGAAAGAGATCTCTGGTAAAGTAACAGCTAAAACAGGAGATGATATAATCGGAGCAACGGTTATTGTCGAAGGGACAAATTTAGGTACCAGCACAGGCTCGGACGGTACATATCACATACAAAATGTACCAAACAATGCACAGCTAACATTTAGTTACATAGGATATACTTCGCAAACCGTAGATGTAAAGGGAAGAACCAAAATTGATATTGCCCTTGTCGAGGATACTGGATCCATTGATGAGGTTGTCGTAATTGGTTATGGTACAGCTAAGAAGAGCGATTTAACAGGTTCTGTATCGCGCGTAACTGCCGAGAGTTTCAAATCTGTTCCAACTACACAAATTGCTGATGCGTTGGCAGGTAAGGTGGCAGGTATGGCATTTACTCAAAGTGGTGGCGCCAGTGGCGGTGGCACAATGCTTATACGCGGTAAATCGACTCAGCTTGCTGTGGCAAATCCACTCATTGTGCTCGATGGTGTTGTCTACAATGGCTCTGTTGGAGACATCAATCCTTCGGATATCGAAACAATAGATGTGATGAAAGATGCAAGTTCTGCTGCCGTTTATGGCTCTCGCGCAGCGGCAGGTGTTGTCTTTATCACAACCAAAAGAGGTACTTCAGGTGCTCCCAAAATTAACTTTACCACCTCTTTGGGTCTCTCGGCAGCTGCAAATCTCAACAAAACATATGATCGAGATGGATATTTAAACTATAGGGAGGATTTTATGTATGAGTATGATCAAACACGTGATGCAGGTTACTTCTCAAATCCATCTTCACTTTCGGGTTCTGAACTTCAAAGTTGGTTGGCAATGAACCCTACGGCTTCGTCGGATGCAGAGTTGGAGTGGTTGAAACGACTCCAATTGACCGATGGGGAGATTGAGGGTTATCAAAGTGGCATGAATACCGATTGGTACGATATGGCATATCGTACTGGTATACATCAAGCATACGATTTTAATGTTAGTGGAGGTAATCAATACTCGACCTACTATCTATCTATGGGCTACACCGACAATGAGGGTATTATTTTAGGAGATGATTATGACGCATTCCGCGCAAAGTTAAATCTTTCGATTCAAGCTACTGACTTCTTGAAGTTGGGAGCATATCTCACCTACTCGAACAAACAGAGTACAAGCTCGGTTATTAATACAACAAATCTAAAGCTGATGTCTCCACTCGTTGACTCATTCAATGACGATGGCTCTCTTGATTTTCAACCCGGTGAGATGTATGCATCAAATCCATTTATCACATACTATTACCAAGATAGTCTATATCAAAACACAAATCTCTTTTCGATTTTTACGGCAGATCTTACTCTTCCGTTTGGTATTACCTATCAACTCTCTTTCCAACCTCGTTTTGTATACTCTCAAACATACATCTTCAATAATACATCAACATCTGCGGCAAGTGGATCGAGAAAAGATAGCACTAAGTATGCATATATGATTGACAACCTTTTCAAGTGGAACAAGGAGATTGGTGATCTCTTCCGCTGGGAGAATATCAACAATCAACTCAACAACGAGACTATATTAGCTACTGTCGATCGCTACGAAGATGAGATGAGTAGATCTTGGGGTTGTTACAAACTACGAAGTTTTTCTCCTCAGCTAACACACGTTTCTGTGGTTGATTCCGAAGGTAAAGTTGCAGTGATTGGTACAGGTGCTGGTATCGATACCATCATGATAGGCAATGGTGATGCCCGTCCAGTTGAGTATATGATCAAAGATATATGGAATATTCATGGTGAAACTTGGGATAATACCTCAGACTATCGTCGTGCCGATGCAAATTGGATCGATGAGCATGAACTCATTGTCAATAACCCTTCATCGGTAGATTTTGGCAAGCCTATACAAAAGGAGTGGTTTGGTAATGGTGCTACATATCAATACTATTTTGGTTATCCTTACTACAAAACCTATTACCCTATGCAGGATGAGGCGCGCACTGCTGCACTCAAAGGTTATGGAGGATGTGGTGATAGTTATCTTTACAGATTGGCTGAGGCCTATTTGATTCGTGCCGAAGCCTATTATTGGTTAGATCAGATAGGTAATGCACTCTCCGATGTTAATGTCATCCGCGAACGTGCAAATGCTGCTTTGGCAACTGCTTCGGATATCACGATAGATTATATAATGGATGAGAGAGCAAGAGAACTCTTTAGCGAAGAGATGAGAACTTGCGAGATTTCGCGAGTTGCACTAATTATGGCAAAAGAGGGAAAAGAGGGTTATAGTATGGAGAGTTTGGGAACCAGCAATTGGTACTATGATAGAATGACCAAGGTGAATAACCAATACCGTGACCAAGTTGTCTATTTGGGTGAGACCTACAAAGTGAGCCCACACAATGTATTGATGCCCGTTCCTGCGGAGGCGATTACAGCCAACACCTTAGGTCGCATCAACCAGAATTATGGATATGATGGATATGGTCAAAATGTTCCAGCATTGACCGAACCTCTTTCGGATCCAGTAGAATAATAAATTAAGATATACTAACCTAATTGAATAATATGAAAACAATTGCAAAATTTATGGTGGCATCTATTGCTATCACAACGCTTGGAGTGAGTTCTCTCTACGCCAAGAGTGACAAAGTAAACGTTTCTGTTAAGAAGATTGATTTTCCAACCTATGACATGGGACCTGATGACCCTTGTCTCTACTTCAAAGATTTTAGATTGGAAGGACTCCGTTACTTTAGAGATCAACGTACGGTCTATCCTTACACGTTTAAGAATGATTATCTTCCGACCAAACAAGATGTTACATACGATGTAGTACGTTTGGAGAACGATCATATCTATGTCGACATCATCCCACAGCTGCGAGGTAGGGTACAAGGAGCTGTAGATAAACGCAATAATTGGGACTTTATCTACTACAATCATGCTATCAAACCCGCCGAGATCTCGGTTCGTTCTGCATGGTTGGCTGGAGGTTTAGAGTATAACCATCCAGGTGGTCATGCCTATACTCAACTTGAGAAGATTTCATACGAGATCAAGGAGTACAAAGACGGTAGTAAGGCGGTTATCGTCTCTGAGATTGAGCCTGCACGACGTTTCAAGTGGCAATACGAGGTTATTCTTCGACCCAATGATCTTGCTTTAGAGACCAAGGGACGTTTTATTAGTATTGTTCCATATGCAATTCCTTTTGTGTCATCGAATAATGCAGCAATGCATGGTACCGATGAGATGGAACTTATATATCCTCAAGATACATATGCAACGGGTCACGGAAACTCGAATCTCAAAAAGTGGGATCAATTCTCACATGATGGATCAGATTGGAACTGGATTAAAAACATCAAGCAATCGCTATCAGTATTTACCGATGGAGTGGGTCTTACTCAAGATTATTGGGGCGTTTACTCTCATGATGAAGGTATTGAGGCTGGTTCTGTGGTTGTTGGAGATCACCGTCAATGTCCTGGTAAAAAATATTTTAGCTGGGGCACTTCAGCAAGTGGTAAGCAGTGGGATACATTCCTAAGTGATGAAGATGGAGGTTATGTTGAGGTTCAACATCAAGCGTTCAACTCAAAGATGGATTACGACTACGGTGTACTCGATCCATTCGAGGTTAAAGAGTTCTCGATATATTGGTATCCTATAATGGGTAGCGAGGGTTTTGTGAAAGCTTCGCGAGAGGTTGTTGTAAACTTTAAACGCCAGAATGATAAGCAAGTGAAGTTAGATATGGAACCCACCTTAAATCTTCCTAATTCTAAGATTGTGATATCAAAAAATGGCGAGGTTGTAGAGCAAAGAGATTTTAATTTTGTTGTTGGAAAGAGCTATAATGGTATTATGCTTGATATCGACTCTACAGAGGATGATCTATTAGCTATTGAGATTTTCGACAAAAACAATAGAAGCATACTTCAATATCAAACCGAGATCGTTTCAGAGAAGCCTGTAGTTAACGAGATTGTATCGTTCCGCAGTGGCAATATTGAGGAGTTGTGCGAATACTCAATCAATGAACTCTACACACTTGCTATGAGCAATTATTTTAATCCTTATGGTGTCGATGCCGATGAGTTTGTAGCTGAGATGTTGGCTCGTGATCCTTATGAGTCACGTGCATTAAGAATGAAAGGTACAACACTTGTTACTCGTTCTCAATATGTTGAGGCTATCGCCGCTTTAGAGAAATCCTTAGTTGATGGTTTCCAAGAAGGTAGTGAGCAAGCACGCTTTATGTTGGGTTATGCAAATCTCCAAATTGGCAATCTTGATAAGGCTCATGAGTGGTTGGCGCAGTCATCTCGCCATAGAGAATTTCTCGATTCTTCACTCTACTACTTAGCCGTGATAGAGGTTCTTAAGGGGGATCTTCATGAGGCTCGTATGCGTTTGGAAGAGGTACCATTCTCGCGTCTTACTCATCCAAGCATCTATAATCTTTTGACCTATGTTTGTCGAAAATTGGGTGACTCAGCAGCGGCAAAAAAATATTTGGCAACCTCTTTTGAGCGTGATCCACTGAACTTCCAAGGTTATATCGAGGATCTTGAGGTGAATGGTAGTACAACATCAAAAATCGACAAGATCAACTTTGTGTTTGATCGCAAGAGTGAGATCTTCTTAGGTTCTCAGCTCTATCTTGAGACTGCGGTTTTCTATATGGAAATCAATGACTTTGCCCAGGCGCTCAAAGTTATCAATATTGCTGAGGAGCACTTCAAGGGGTCATCGATCTATCCATTTGTGCTCTACTACAAGGGGTATTGTTTAATGAAGAGTGGTGACAAGAGTGGTGCAATGAAATATTATGCTGACGCCTCAGCTGCAAATACTACTTATGTATTCCCATATCGTCAAAGCACTCTTCCAATCTTGGTCGATGTTGTTGAATGTTATCCCAATGATGCAATTGCGTGGATGTACCTTGGTGATCTTTTATATTATCTACGTCGTCACGACGAGGCTATTGATTGTTGGGGCAAATCGTATGAACTTAATCCAAATATTGCACGCGTTAATCGCAACTTAGCTATTAGCCGTCATGTGAAGAAGTATGATTCAATAGATGAGACTATTAAGATGTTAGAGGAGGCGTTTGCCGCTTCCAATAAGAGCTTACGTATGTTTGTAGAGTTGGAGAATCTCTATATCTTGACTAAAGATAATGAGCGTTTAGCGAAACTATACGATAATAATCTCGATATAATCTACCGCAAGGGAGCGTATGCACTCAATGCCGCAGACTTCTACAACCGCGTGGGGCGTCCCGCAGATGCACTTAAGGTTATGCTCAATAGCTATTTTAGCGCCGAGGAGAGGTTGTTAGGAACTCCATACCGCCACGTGCGTTATGAGAATGGAGTTATTGGTTCGGGTAAGGAGCTTCTTGCTGCTGGAAAATTCAATGAGGCTGCACAAGAGTTCCAGAAGGCTTATCTATATCCTGAAAGTATTAACGAGGCTAAGGTAAATTACCCTGTTACTACACCAACAGATTACTATGTGGCTATATCCTACAAAAAAGCCGGCAATCAAGCTAAAGCGACTGAATACTTCAACAAGGCTCTCGATCAGAAGATAAATGACTATTCGGTTGCTTCAATCTACAAGGCTATGAGTCTGAGAGAGATAGGTCGAGAAGATGAGGCCAAGCAGATTATTGGAGCTATTGTTGGTAAGTTCAGCACCGGTACAATTAGTGCGGCAGACTACTATGTCTTGTCTCTTGCTTATGCATTCCAAGGTAACGAGAAAATGGCAGCAGAGTCTATGGCAACAGCAGTAGAGATGGATTATAACGTGGCATACACGGCAACATACTCTTCGGCATATATACAAGCTCGCAAATATAGTATTGAATAGTTGATTAGTGAGAGCGACTAACAAGGTGATTTTTGGCACTTCCTCCGCCAGTCAAACTTCTCCTTGTTAGTCTGGCTCTTTGTCGGTGACTTAATCTCTATATATCTACAGAAACAATTAGAGGAGAGAGGAATTTAAACATATTCGTAAACAAATAGAATTTATGAAGACTTACATAGATAAAATCAGTTGTACTGTAGCTATCTCAGTTGCTGGTGTACTTCCAACCATATGCGCTGTATCGTGCGAGAATAGCGATAAAAACATCATAGACCAGAGACCTAATATAATACTATTTGTCTCTGATGACCATGGTAAAGATGCTTTGGGCTGTTATGGCAACGATATTATCAAGACGCCAAATTTAGATGCGCTTGCCGAGAGTGGAGTACTATTTAACCATGCCTACTGTACGAGTGCAAGCTCTGCCGCAA
Organism: Rikenellaceae bacterium; assembly: GCA_044433965.1. Classification (GTDB taxonomy): domain Bacteria; phylum Bacteroidota; class Bacteroidia; order Bacteroidales; family Rikenellaceae; genus Alistipes. Next base: position 52,547 of record JAWXTF010000005.1, read on the forward strand.
GTCGTTCAGTGCTATTAACCGGGCAATATGGACATGCCATTGGTGCTTATGGACATGTTCATGACTACCACCACTTTAGTACATATGACACCATTCGGACGCTACCCATGATTCTCTCTCAGGCAGGTTATCATACTGCTCGAATAGGCAAATATCACGTAGCTCCCGAATCGGTCTACCACTTCGATCAACTTTTCGAGGCGGATCCTCGCAACACGGTCGAGATGGCAAACAACTGCAAGGAGGTATTCAACTCCGAGAAGCCATTCTTTCTCTACTTTTGTCCCGATGATCCACACCGTGGAGAACCCTTTACGCCCCCAGTGTGGGATATGCCAAATAGGTTTGGTAACCTTGATGAGGGCTACGCAGGTGTGGAGACAGTCAAATATAAGGTGGAGGATGTTATAGTACCAGAATTTTTGCCCGATACAAAGGAGTGTCGCGAGGAGATCGCAGAGTATTATCAATCTATATCACGAATAGATCAAGGGTTTGGTAAACTTATGCAACATTTGAAAGCAGCCGGAAAGTTGGATAATACCATTATTATCTACATCTCGGACAATGGAATGGCGTTTGCTGGAGCAAAAACCACACTCTATGAGCCAGGTATTGAGTTGCCATGCATTATCAAATCACCATTTGTCAAACAAAAAGGGATGGTCAACAACGCTATGATATCGTGGGTTGACATGACACCGACAATATTGGATATGGCAGGTGTTGAATATGACTCAACACGCTTTCAAGGTCGATCTTTCAACGATATTATAGATCAGGAACATCCCCAAGGTCGTGACGAGATATATGCCTCCCATACTTTTCATGAGATCACGATGTACTACCCAATGAGATCATGTCATGAGCGACAATACAAACTCATTTGGAATGTCGCTTGGGAGATGGAGTATCCATTTGCTTCAGATCTGTGGGCTTCATCCTCCTGGCAAAGTATCTACCGCAACAATATTGCAAGTTACGGAAAGCGAACAACCGAGGCTCTTCTACGACATGCCGAGTTTGAACTCTACGATTTGGAGAATGATCCATACGAGATTGATAACTTAGCATCCAACCCCAAATATGCCACGGAACTTGAACGACTTAAAGAGAAACTTAAAAAGTGGCAGAGGGAGACCAAAGATCCTTGGTTTATAATGTGGGATCATGATATGTCGTTGCAGAGTAGCGGTGTGAATCTTTAGTTTTCCTCCACATCAGCGAGGTAAACCACGCTTTGGATTTAAATGTCAGAGGCATTTTTAAATTATAAAGATCAAGAAGTTGTGCAAGTTTATTTGTGGCAACTTCTTGATCTTTATAATTTTATAGATGTAATCTCTAAGCCCAAAGCGCAATGGTATGCACCCGCGGGTGTGCTTGTTCCCGCCCGCCGGAGGCATAAGATATAATTTTTTTTCATGCGTTTGCCGCTGACTTATACTTATTTAAATTAGTATTTCTAAAAAATAATATATATATTTGTAGTTAATATGTGCATTTTGTGCTACTCTAATATTGTTAATGGGTTATAGATGAGTGGTTTAAGCATATTTTTATCTCTCTTAGCGAGAGAGAATGGTCTGGAAATAGTTTCTTTTTTAGGCAAGTTATACACAGTTATTAAATATAGAATTTGAGTTAATATAATAATTTTAAATAGAATAAATGTTATGAAACATCTTTTTAACAAAGTGCTAAGCGTTGTAATGCTTACATTTATGCTATTCGTAACTTCGTGTAGCAATGATCCTGAGGTGCAACTTCAAGTCCCCGAGGGTGACCGCACCCTTACTTTCTCAGCCTCGACTGCCGATATCACTCGCGGTGAGGAGGTCAGTAACGCTAATTTTAACAGATTTACTATCTATGCGTATAACGCAGCCGACGGTTGGTTTATCGACAAGATGGTGATGACCAAGGGTTCAGATGGCACTTGGTCTCCAGATGCCGATAGCCCCTCTTCGGTTCAGCTCCCTGCTGTGGGTACCTCCTACTTCTTTGCCTACGGTGACCAAGTGTCGGCAGATGGCGTTCAAGCAGATAGTGGTGTTGAATTTGTCAAGTCTGAAGAGAATAGTTTCATGAAATATGATATGCCAAGCGATATAGCTTCGCAACCCGACTTGTTGATGGCGGAGAGCGTAACTCTCAGCTCTGAGTCAACTGATTTAAACGTCTCGTTTGTCTTCCACTACGTGCTTACAGCAATCAAATTCTCGGCTGAGGGTAGCGACTACCAGATCAAATCTCTTTCGCTTAGCGGCTTCAACCCAGCTGTTGATATCAGCTTTAGTGCTACATACTCAACCGACAACTATTCAAACAACTCCTCCGCTGCTGGCTCTCTCGATGTAGAGATCACCGCACCAGAGGGCAACACTGGAGCCCTAACCAACTCAACAGGTACAATCCTGATCCCCGTACAGGAGGCTTCAAATATCACATACGCCTACACCGCAGTGGCTTACGATGACAATGACGCAGAGTTAGACAAAATCGAGAAAAGTGGAACACTCCCTGAGGGCACATTAGCAATGGGAAAATTTACAACATACAACATCGTAACGGGCGACTACCAGCAGCCTGCGGAGGCGTATGATTTCAACCTCGACAATTACGGCACAGACGAAACATCGAAGGGTTGGACGCTCGACAACTTTAGAGAGGCTGTTGCAACCGCTGACGCTGAGGGTACAACACACTATAAAATCACTGGCAGTTATGGTTTCACCGGTGATATCTCAATATTAGGTTCAGCTGCTGATACGTTTAACCAAATCCAAACATCAGGTGTGACGATAGATATGAGCGAAGTTGTATTTGATGACGATGATTCTTGGGCAAGTGTTGGCACAGGAGCATTCGATTTTAATCCTTATGAGTATAGACTTTCGACGTTTGCCTTCGGAAGTGCTAAAAATATGGTTAAGTGTATTTTGCCTACATCGCCTGCGATTGATGGTATAATGGTCAGTGCATTTAATGGGTGTACAAATCTCGAATCAATTGAAAATACAGAAAATATTGTTTTTATTGAGACAAATGCATTTCTAAATTGCACATCGTTAAAGTCTCTATCCTTGCCAAACCTACTATACGTTAGTGATGGAGCGTTCCACACCTGCACCTCTCTTACATCTTTGGATCTTCCAAAGTTGTATTACATGAAAAATTCTGATTATGTGTTCAATAGTTGTAGCAATCTGACAGAACTAAAATTAACAACATCTGAGGATATTCTGTTGAGCCTTGGATCGAGTTATCTGAGCAATACCTTTGGAAAATTTGATACCGAGAAATGTGAGCTATGGTTGAATGTCAATAAATTTGATGAGATTACACCATCGACAGAAAAAAATGAAGCTGGAGAATACGAACTATTCAAAAATGCGACATGGGGTAGTGTTGTGTGGAAAGAGATTCACCTTGTCTATGATGATGGTTCAGAGTTTGACTCATCGAAGATTGCGCTTATAAATTTGGACGATTACACAAGCAAAAGTTCTGGTATGGCATCTGATATCGACAAGTATGATGCACTACAATATAACTATTATTATGTAGTTGGAAGTTGGGATAACGCTACTCTGGGAACTAAGTCGAACAATCCATTCTCGGGACTGCAAACGCAAAATGTTACGATCGATATGGGAACCTCAACTAAATACAATACCAGCAGCTATTATTACATTAATGCGTATGTATTTCAACAGACTGATGGAGTTGATTTTAGTTCAATACAAAAAATTATAATGCCAAGTTGCTGTAAATATGTATCTTATTGGGCATTTGCAGGATGTGCTAACCTCAAAGAGATTGTAGCAACAGGAGTCACTAACTTAGCAAATGCAGCTAACTTTATTAATGGTTGCGAAAGCTTAGAGACTTTAGTTCTCTCGTCATTTACATATAAGCCATCAACATCATATCTAAGTTCGTCTGCATTTAATGAAGCTCCAACAAACAATATAACAATTACCCTACCAACCAATCAAGAGGATGATATAACCGATGGTAATGTGTGGGCTGGTAAGACTTGGAAAGAGATTATTATAGTCGAATAATTAAATCTGTATTTTACATCTCTGGGGCTCTCTGGGACTGACTGGAACTGACTGGGACTGACTGGAACCGCCTGGGACATATTTGTCTCAGGTCAGTCTCAGGCGGTCCCAGTCAGTCCCAGATGGTCTCAGCAACCTCAGCCAGACCCAGCCAAACCTAAGAATCTCCACAAGAAACTCTCACAAATCCTCCAAAATAAAAATTAAGTTCAATTATATAGGGGTAATAGATTATTTATTACTATATTTGCCAAAATTTTCTGAAACTTAAATATATGATAAGTAGACACATCGCAGATAAACTGCAACAATTCGAGACTCCATTCTATCTTTACGACATGGGTCTATTGCGCCAGACTTTGGAGAGTGTGGTATATGAGTCAAATAGATACGGTTATAAAGTTCACTATGCAATCAAGGCAAACTACGACGACCGCATCTTAGCGGCAATCAAGGAGTACGGCTTGGGAATAGATTGCGCAAGTGGCAACGAGCTTCGCAAAGCTATAGAGTGCGGTTTCGACCCTAAGGGCATTGTTTATGCGGGTGTGGGTAAGCGTGACAAGGAGATTGAATATGCTATCGACCAAAATATATTGGCTATCAACTGTGAGTCTGTTGAGGAGTTGGAGGTGATCGACGAGATCTCTCGCCGCAAAGGTCGTGTGACCGATATCGCCCTACGTATCAACCCCGATATTGACCCTAAGACCAACCACTGTATTGACACTGGTCAAGCAGATAGTAAGTTTGGTATCTCTTACGAAGAGGTGATGGAGAATGCCGAGAAGATCTTGGCGCTCGATGGTCTCAACATCATTGGTCTCCACCTGCACATTGGTTCTCAGATCCGTGAGCTCCACGTATTCGAGAATATGTGTAACAAGGTCAATGTGATTGTTGATAACCTCGTGAAGTTAGGCTTCTCATTCGACTTTATTGATGTTGGTGGTGGTCTTGGTGTAAACTACGATGTCCCTGAGAATGAGCCTATTCCAAACTTTGCTTCATTGTTCTCAATTGTTAATAACTATCTTAAGGTGGGCGAACGTGAGGTTCACTTCGAGTTTGGTCGTTCGATTGTTGCGGAGTGTGGCGAGCTGATCACAAAGGTGCTTTTCAACAAAACTACAGCTACTGGTCGTCGCCTGTTGATCGTTGATGGCTCTATGACCGAGCTTATCCGTCCTGCGCTCTATGGTTCGTATCACAATATCGAGAATATCACATCGCAAGAGGAACTCACCAAAAAGTATACTGTGGTGGGTACCGCCTGCGAGTCGACCGATGTCTTCGATGAGAATGTATCGCTCAAGCGTAGTAAGCGTGGCGACCTGCTCACACTCAAATCAGCAGGTGCCTACGGTATGTCGATGGCTTCGCGCTACAACCTCCACGACATCCCAGCGGCGGTATACAGCGACGAAATCGAATAGTACGACATGTGGCTTTTACTCGCTTTTCTCTCGGCGGCACTTCTCGGATTCTACGATGTAGCCAAGAAGAGTGCTCTCAAAGATAATGCGGTGTTGCCCGTGTTGCTGCTCTATATTGGTAGCCGCGGTTGAGTCTTTTTCTTTCTGTGCGCTTGTTTCTGTGCGCTTCGGACTGCCTCCGGCGGGTGGGGATAGCACCCCCACGGGTGCGTATTACTTCTTGCGTTGGATTTGTGGACGCTGCGCGCCTTACGCAAGATGTACTATATATAGCTGGTGAAAGTGAACTTTCACAATCTATATATAGTACATCTTGCTATGCCAACCTGCGGTTGTCACACCAAATCCAACGAAGTGAACCTCGGTTATAATGTCCCAGAATGTCCCAGAGAAGTCCCAGAGAAGTCCCAGAAAAATCAATCCCTAACCCTCCAAGCTCAATCTTCGACGCACAAAGTCAACAATATAATCCGCCGTAGCATCGAGCCCTAACAGAGAGGAGTTCACACAAAGATGATACGATGAAGCATGACCCCACTCCCCGGTACCATAAAAGTTGTAGTAATCTGCTCTCGATGTGTCACACTGCTCGATCATGCGCTCTGCCTCCCGCTCACTTACATCGTGCAGCGCTGCAATACGTGCCACGCGGTCGGAGTGGTGTGCAGTGATGAATAGATTGATACTCAGAGGATAGTCGCGCAAGATATAGTCGGCACAACGTCCAACAAAAAGCGCTGATCCACGCGAGGCAAGATCGCGAATAACGTCACTCTGAATTGTAAAAAGTGCCTCGGCACTAAGCACATTGTTGGCAGGTGTCTCGCTGCCGGCAAATGGGTTCTTCAAATAGCTCACAAGGGTCGACAATGTTTTGCGACGGCTATGTTCGTCGACTCTTTCAAAGATCTCGTCGCTTATGCCACTCTGCTGAGCAGCCAACTTAATCAGGCTCTTATCATAAAAGGCGATACCCAACTCCTTTGCAACCTTTTTTCCGATATCTCTTCCGCCACTACCAAGCTCACGTCCAAGATTAATAATAAAATTCTTCTCCATAGCAACTTAAATTGATTCTGAAATACCCTTAGCTGTACCAAAAAGTTTGAACTCTCGGTACAACATGATAAATGATATGATTGATGTCAAGATGTCGGAGATAGGCATACTCCACCAGATACCCCAACTGCCATCCAGTGAGGTATATTTGGTGAGTAGAATAGGGAAAAATATTAGAGCTGGCACCAAGAATATCAACTGCCGCGAGAGCGATAAGAAGATAGCTTTATTTGCCATTCCTATACTTTGGAAAAAGTTCGATATAACCATCTGCATACCCACAATTGGAAAGGCTATGATTGTGATTCTCATTCCTGTCACAGCCAGATCGATGAGCTGCTCATCGTTGGTAAATGCTGCAACTGCATATTGAGGAAAGAACTCTCCTACGATAAATCCAAGTGTTGTGACAATTGTAGCGCAGATGATCGAGAGCTTGAGAACCTCCTTCACTCGGTCAAACTCGCGTGCGCCATAGTTGTAACCTGCAATTGGTTGCATACCTTGGTTGATGCCCATTACAATCATCACAAAGACAAAGACTATACGGTTGACAATACCATAAGCGCCCACGTTGAGATCTCCACCATACTCCTTAAGTCCCTTATTGATAAATATTACCACCAAGCAAGCTGCACAGTTCATAAAGAAGGGTGACATGCCAATAGCAAAGATGTTCTTAACAATTTTTGACCTCAGCCTATAAATTCCACGCTTAAAGTGCAGTAGCTCATTTTTGTTGGAGAAGAGGTGAATTTGCCACAATAGCGATATGGTTTGCGCCAAGATGGTTGCGATAGCTGCTCCTTTGATCCCCCAACCAAAGCTATAGATAAATATTGGGTCAAGGATAGCATTGATAATCACAGTGTTGATCGTTGCAGCCATCGAACGTTTGGGGTGCCCCGCGGCACGAAGTATGGCGTTGAGCCCAAAAAACATGTGCGAGAGCATGTTGCCCGCAAGGATAATCTGCATATAGTCACGGGCATAGACAATAGTAAACTCGCTGGCTCCAAAGAAGTAGAGTATCGGATCGAGAAAGATCAGACATATTATGCCAAAAAGTGCACCAATTATAGTATTTAAGACTATGACATTGCCCAAGATCTCCTGTGCACTCTTATAATCGCGCTGACCAAAGCGTAGCGATATAAGAGTCGAAGCACCCATTCCCACCAACGAGCCAAATGCTGCGGCGAGATTCATCAACGGGAAGGTGATGGCGAGCCCCGAGATTGCTAATGCTCCCACGCCTTGACCAATAAAGATGCTATCTATCATATTGTAGAGCGACGAAGCGGTCATAGCGATAATTGCCGGCAGCGCATACTGCATCAACAATTGTCTGATGGGTTTAGTACCCAAGTGTGTGATATTGCTCTTTTCCACGTAATTGTTAGATTATAAGGTAGACAAAAAAGGAGGACTTTCTGTAGTCTGAAACTTTTTTCAAACAGTCGAAGTCCTCATTTTTTTTCTTTTTGATTAATCGTAGATTAGATATCCTCCTCGGTGTCGAGTTCAACATCTTCGGCCTTACCGATCTGCTCTGCCTCGCTAATATCATCTGAGAATAGATCTTTTTCCATCTTCTCGCTATCGTCAATTTTGACATCAATTTTGACCAAGTAGAATATCTCCTCGGTTTCAAATGGTACTGCATAGAAGAAATCTCCATTTGGTTTGTCGATACGCATCATCGCATCGTTGTATCCAAGTGGGTACTTCTCTTTTACTTGAGCCTGCAAATCTGTGCTAAGGTTCTGAAAACTTGTTACTAATCGTTTCTTTACTACTCTGTTGGGTGTCATAAACTATATTAATTATACCTTTATACGTTAAATTTCTGCACAAGTATACGCAAAATTTAAATACCTCCAAGAAACTTTGAAAAAAAAATCTCATTTTTTCTCTATTTCTGCAAAAATAACTACCTTTACACACCTTAATAAAGATACATGATAGAGAAAAAGATTGCAGAGCTTACACTTCAGCTCAATAAACACAACCACAAATATTACGTCGAAAATGCACCCGAGATCTCAGATTTCGAATTCGACAAACTTCTGCGTGAACTAACCTTATTGGAGCAACAATACCCTCAATTTGCACTCCCTTCATCGCCAACTCAGAGGGTAGGTAGCGACATCTCCAACTCCTTCGCAAGTCGAGAGCACCGCTTTCCGATGCTCTCGCTTGGTAACACATATTCTCGCGAGGAGCTACACGATTTTATCACCAAGGTCAATGAGGAGGTCGAGGGGGCAGAGTTTGTGTGCGAGCTCAAATTCGATGGCACAGCAATATCGTTAACCTACGAAGATGGGGTTTTGAGCCACGCGGTGACTCGTGGTGATGGCACTCGTGGTGATGAGGTCACAGCCAACGTGCGTACAATTCGTTCAGTTCCACTCCAACTCACCCAAGGCAACTACCCTCCGCTCTTCGAGATTCGTGGCGAGATAGTTTTGCCTTTTGCGTCGTTCGAACGCCTCAACTCCGAGCGCGCTCAGAGTGGTGAAAACCTCTTTGCCAACCCTCGAAATGCAGCTGCTGGAACTCTCAAGCAACAGCAGTCGGCAGTTGTGGCAGCGCGAGGTCTGGATTGCCTACTCTACCAGATTGCAGGTGACTCTTTGCCCTTTGAATCACATTGGCAAAATCTAAATGCAGCCCGTCAATGGGGCTTCAAGGTTTCAGAGAGTATGCGACTTTGCCGAAGCGAGGAGGAGATATTCGACTTTATTGAGTATTGGGACACCGAGCGCTTCTCGCTACCATTCGCCACAGATGGGGTGGTGATAAAGGTGAATCAGTATATCCACCAACGTGCCCTTGGTTTTACGGCAAAGGCACCAAAGTGGGCTGTAGCCTACAAATTTAAGGCGGAACAGGCAATAACCGAACTTTTGAGCGTCGACTACCAAGTGGGGCGCACAGGTGCTATAACTCCCGTAGCTAATCTCGATCCAGTATTGTTGGCTGGCACTACAGTCAAACGTGCCTCGCTCCACAATGCCGAACAGATTGCCTCGCTCGATATCCGCATAGGTGATATGGTCTGTGTGGAAAAGGGTGGCGAGATTATCCCTAAGATCACAGGAGTAGATCTCTCGGAGCGACGAGAGGGCATCAAGCCTCTTCAATATATAACTTCATGCCCTGAGTGTGGCACAACACTCATCAAAATTGAGGGTGAAGCAAAACACTACTGCCCCAACGACAACCACTGTCCACCCCAGATTATAGGTCGTATAATTCATTTTATACGTCGTAAAGCGATGGATATCGATGGCTTGGGCGATGAGACGGTGGAACTACTATATAAAAATGGACTCTTGGAGAGCGTCGCCGACATCTACGACCTGCAAGCGGTGCAACTTGCCTCACTACCTCGACTGGGGGAGAAGTCGGCAACCAATATTATCCGCAGCATTGAGGAGTCCAAATCGGTAAACTTTGCTCGTGTGCTCTTTGCATTGGGAATAAGATTTGTGGGAGAGACCACAGCTAAACATCTCGCCAAGCGCTTTAAGGGGTTAGAGCCTCTTCGCAGGGCTTCGCGCGAGGAGCTACTTGAGACCGAGGAGGTTGGCGACAAAATCGCGGATTCAATACTTCGTTACTTTGCCGATGAGCAGAATCGTGCTATCTTGGAGCGTCTAATTAATTCTGGCGTGACCTTCGAAGTTCAAGCAGAAGAGCAACTTTCGCAGCTACTTAGTGGAAAGAGTTTTGTAGTATCGGGTAAATTTACTACCTTTGACCGAGATCAGATCAAAACGCTTATCGAGAAGCATGGCGGAAAGCTGCTTTCGGCAGTCTCCGCAAATGTAGATTATATTGTTGCAGGCGACAAAATGGGTCCTGCAAAGCTCCAAAAGGCTGAAAAATTAGGGGTTAATATAATCTCAGAAGAGCAATTTGCAAAGATGATTGAGGATGACCCCAAGGAGGAGAAATCAGAAGAGCCCCTACGACAAGGAACTCTATTTTAGATATTTAGTTTTTTACAGATAAATTATGAAAAGATTAGCAGGATTAGGAGTAGCATTGGTAACGCCATTCACCGAGGATGGAAGAGTTGACTACAACGGATTGGCAAATGTTATAGACTATGTAATTGAGGGTGGTGCGGACTACATCGTGGCACTTGGCACCACTGCCGAGACACCAACCCTATATATGCCCGAGCGTGCCGTGATCTCGATGTGGATCACCAATCACATCGCTGGTCGTGTACCTTTGGTAATTGGCGTGGGCGGAAACTCAACTTCGGAGGTGCTCGACCAATTGCGTGAATTTGACCTTCGTGGGGCAGATGCGATTTTGAGCGTCACACCTTACTATAACAAACCCTCACAGGAGGGACTATACCAACACTTCAAGGTGGTAGCCGAGAACTCACCTCTTCCTATCATCCTCTACAATATTGCAGGTCGCACGGGTGTCAATATGAGCGTCGAAACAACGTTGCGGATAGCTCGCGACTTCGACAATGTGATTGGTGTCAAAGAGGCTTCGGGCAACTTGGAGCAGATCTATAGAGTGATCGACGAGCGTCCAGAGGGCTTTATGGTGATCTCGGGTGACGACGCAATGACACTCGATATTGTCAAACATGGTGGCGAAGGTGTGATCTCGGTTGCAGGCAATGTATTCCCTCGCAAGATGTCAAACTTTATGTCGCTGCTCAAAGAGGGTCGCTTCGAGGAGGCTGAGGCAGCCTATGCACCAATGAGTGAAGCGGTTGATGCGCTCTTCGAGGAGGGCAACCCAACGGGAGTTAAGTGTGCTCTCCACACCAAAGGAATTATCAATAGTCGCATGCGTCTACCTTTGGTTGCAGGAAGCGAGGAGCTTAAGCAAAAGTTCAAACAACTTATCGAAAGATACGATTTGTATTAATTTTGCGTTTATAGAGTTAAAGGGTGATCTAACGTCACTCTAACAGATAACTTTACAGCAATGAAAAAATTACTCTTACTACTCCTTCTGGTCGCACCATTTACACTTTTGGCAAAGGTTCCTTACGAGGATGATATCATCGAACAGATAAACGATGCTGCTTCACCCTACTATTACCCCAACCTATTTATTAGGTTCAACAGTGGAGGTGAGTTCACCGCCGAAGAGTTCCACTATCTCTACTATGGTTTTGCCTACAGCGAGCTATACCGCCCGTTGGAGGTGAACGATAAGATCGACCGAGTGTTGCTTTTAGCCTCATCGCTCGACACCGAAGCTCCTGCTGCAAGTACCCTCGATGAGATAGTGATATCGGCAAATGAGGCTCTTGTGCAGAACCCATTTAGTCCAACTTTGTGGAATCTATTGGCATTTTCTTATGGAGCATTGGGCGACTCGGAGCGCGAGAAGATGGCATTCGATAGATTTAATATGATCCTCTCGACGATCGACAGCTCGGGTGATGGGCTCAAGGAGAAATCCCCCAAACATATAATTATGTTTGACCATGCCCTCGATCTGCTCACCTCACAAGGAGTACCTCACTCCAAGGCTAAGGTTATTAGCCGCACGGTGGAGTATATTCCATTTCTTGAGACTCAACGTGATGGTGGTGCAAGTGGAGAAGGGAAGAAAGTAAAAGGATTATACTTCGATTTTGGACGTATCTATTGGAATAAACCCGACAATGTAACTTACAAACGCGACCAAACTTGGCAGTTTAACAACCTCAAACCAAAGGAATACAAATAATATGAAGAGACTTCTATATCTATTTACTCTACTCTTGCTTCTTTCATCATGCAAAAAGGCAAGAGATGTGGAGCCCGATCCTACGCCCGCCACAACCCCACAAACCACGCTGATCTATTTTACAGGCACAGATCTTTCATCTTTCTTTAGTCAAAATATTTCGGCAGCAAAAAGCGCAATTGCAGGTGGTGCCTTGGGGTATGGTCGTTTTGTGGCGTTTCGTCACACCAGTTCCACAAGTGGTAATCTAATAGAGTACAAATATGATGGTGCTCTCTGCGTTGCCGATACACTCAAATGCTACACATCTGTGAAATCGCTCTCTCAGGAGACAATCACCACGGTAATTGCAGATCTTAAAGAGTTAGCTCCTGCCGACTCCTACAATCTTATTGTTAGTGGTCACGCCACAGCTTGGGTGCCTCAAGAACATTTGAGCTCTACGTGGAGATCGCCCTCGGCGCAAGGCTTCATAAATTGGGAGGCGATGACAGAATCGGAGATTGTTACTCGTTACTTAGGCTCCAAAAATGATGGATACTTCGATGTCGATGAGTTCGAAGAGAGTCTCACGGCAAGCAATACTCACTTCGGATATATCCTTTTTGATGAGTGTTTCATGTCGTCAATTGAAGTTCTATACGCTCTACGCAATAATAGCGACTACATAATCGCTTCGCCATGCGAGATAATGGGTGCAGGCTTCCCCTACGATACTGTACTTTCAGCGTTGTTTAGCAACTCGGGGTCCAGTTTTGATCTACAGAAAGTTTGCCAAGCATATCTCGACTACTACTCCGCCTATTCCATTCCATCGGCTTGTGTAGCACTCACGGTGACCGCAGAGCTGGAGCCATTGGCAGATGTTATCCGACAGATAAACTCTGTGACAGGCGATATAGATGTAGATACGGATCAGTTACAAGTATATGAAAGATTGATGGATCACCTCTTTTTTGATCTCGAAGATTACATGCTTGCCAAATGTGGCGATAACCAGGAGCTCAAAGAGAGTCTCCTTGCCCAGATGCAAAGGGCTTTCCCCGAGGAGTGTAGACTCCACACCGAGCGATTTTTTGCAAATATCGGTGTGAGCGCCTCTTCAGCGAATAACTACGATGCGTATTTTACATCAATTGACCACTATTCAGGTGTCTCAACAAGCGCCCCAAGCTTACAGTTTAGATCAGAGTGGGAGTCAACTGATTGGGCAAAAGCAATTAATTAGAGCGAAAAAAGAGGTAATAAATGTGTGCACCCTCTCGCCGCGTGAGGGTGTTGATGTCGTCTATAAGCCTAAAGGTATGCACCCGCGGGGGTGCTATCCCCGCCCGCCGGAGGCAGTAAGAAATAATATTTTTCATGCGTTTGCCGCGTTTAAACACACGAAAAACAACTGCTTATCGCGCTCATGCCGCGCGGCACCAAGCTGAGCTTGGATCCAAAAACTTCGTTTTTGACTTTTTTGTTGCACTGATGTGGTGGGGGCTTTGCCCCCCCCCGGCGAGATATCTACTCTGATGATCTTATGAAAATGAATTTTCAACGCTCCTCAGAGTAGATATCTCTGTGTCAACCTACGGTTGCCACCACCACATCAGCGAGGTTCACCTCGATTTGGGTTTAAATGCCTTTGGCATTTAAAAATTATAAAGATCAAGGAGTTGTGCAAATTTATTTGCACAACTCCTTGATCTTTATAATCTTAGAGATGCAATCTCTAAGTCCAAAGCGCAAAGGTATGCACCCGCGGGGGTGCTATCCCCGCCCGCCGGAGGCATAAGAAATAATATTTTCCATGCGTTTACCGCGTTTAAACGCATGTTAAATTTGTTTATATCATAATTTTGCATTATATTTGCAAGAACTATTTTCTAACTGCTTCATCCGAAGCAAATAATTCACAAGAAACAATTAAACACAAAAAATGCAAGATATCGAAACATTGGAAGGCAAAAGCCTTGCAGAGTTGAAGATAATTGGTAAATCTTTAGGTATCAAAAATACCAACATTCGCAAGAATGATCTCAAGGAGGAAATACTAAAATTAGCTGGTAATACTCCAAAGAACAGCGAAGAGAAATCAGTTGTCAAACCGACAAAAAAGCGTGGTCGTCCCCAAAAGAAAAAGACCACTACAGTTGCACCTGAATTGCCGCTCACCGCACCAGTGGAAGCAGCAACTGACACAGACACACCTATTTCAGATGCAACAGCAGTTTTGCCCGCCCCAGCGGATGTAGCCCCCGCCCCCGCAATTTCAGCCACCTCCAACACAGAGGAGGTCAATGTTGGTGTGGATGCCACGACAAATAGTGTGCCCAAGAAGATTGGTCGACGCCCTCGAATGAAAAGCGCGGTTAAAAACGAACAAAAAGAGAGTGCACACAATGAGAGTGGTGAGCCCAACCAACAAACCCCAGCCACTGAGGAGAGGGTGAGCGATAATCCGACAAGTGAATATCAACAACGCGAGAAGCGCAACACTAAGGAGCGTTTCAAAAATCGTCGCAATAAAGCTGCGGAGGCAGCAGAAAATAGGGCTGCTGAGAATTTAGACGCTCCAACAACCCAAAATCTAAACCTCGCAACCGAGGAGCAACACGCACCTCAAAGCGAGAAGGAGATAACAAAGGATGACTTTACGGCAAAGATTGAGGGCGAGGGAGTTCTCGAAATTATGCAAGATGGTTATGGTTTCCTTCGTTCGGCTGACTACAACTACCTTAACTCGCCCGACGATATCTACGTATCGCAGTCCCAGATTAAGCATTATGCGCTTAAGAATGGTGACTCTGTACGCGGTTTTATCCGTCCCCCTCGCGAGGGAGAGAAGTACTTCCCACTTGTTCAGGTCGAAGAGATTAATGGTCTCAATCCAGACTACATACGCGACCGTGTGCAGTTTGAATTTATGACACCACTCTTCCCAAGCAAGAAGTTTAAACTCACAGGTAATGGTCATAACACCCTCTCGAACAGGGTGATAGATCTGTTTGCACCTATCGGAAAGGGTCAACGCGCACTTATCGTGGCTCAGCCAAAGACAGGTAAGACAATGCTCTTGCAATCAATAGCAAACGCCATTGCCGACAACCATCCAGAGGCATATATGATCGTTCTCTTGATCGATGAACGCCCCGAAGAGGTTACCGAGATGGCGCGAAATGTCAAGGCTGAGGTTGTTGCCTCGACCTTCGACGAGCAGGCGTCACGCCACGTCAAAGTTGCAGAGATGGTGCTCGACAAAGCAAAGAGAATGGTGGAGTGTGGTCACGATGTTGTGATCTTCCTCGACTCAATAACACGCCTGGCACGTGCCTACAACTCAGTGCAACCTGCTTCGGGCAAGATCCTTTCGGGAGGTGTCGATGCTAATGCTCTGCACAAACCCAAACGCTTTTTTGGAGCTGCCCGCAATACCGAAGAGAAGGGTTCTCTTACGATCATCGCAACAGCACTAATTGACACTGGCTCGAAGATGGATGAGGTGATATTTGAAGAGTTTAAGGGTACTGGTAATATGGAGTTACAGCTTGATCGCAAGCTTGCAAACAAGCGTATTTATCCCGCTGTCGATGTGATCTCGTCGGGCACACGTCGCGAGGATCTACTTCTCACGCGCGAGGAGATGAATCGCACATGGATACTCCGCAAATATCTCTCAGAGATGACATGTGTTGAGGCGATGGAGTTCCTCCAAAAACAGATGAACCTATCGAGCAGCAACGAAGAGTTTTTAGCTACAATGAACCAATAAAGATAGATAAAATGAAGAGACTACTTTTAATTATAACATGCTCCGTAATATCGCTTCAGGCGATGGCTTGGGGGCAAATGGGACACGATGTAACTGCCTACATAGCAGAAAAAAACCTCTCAAAGAAGAGTCTTAAGGCTGTAAATGAGATTTTGGAGGGTCGCTCCTTGGTCTACTACGCAAGCTGGCTCGACAGCGCAAGCAATACCGATGAGTATAGATACACCAAAACATGGCATTATCGCAATATCGACGAGGGAAAGACAATCGAAACAATGCCTCTAAACGAGAATGGCGATGTGGTAAGAGCTATAGATCAGATCACAGAGGAGCTTAAATCGGGTAAGTTGAGCGGCAAAGAGGAGAAGGTTGCTGTGATGATGCTTATTCACTTGGTGGGTGACCTCCACTGCCCAATGCATGCTGGTCGCCTAAGCGACTTGGGTGGCAATCGCCGCACTGTATATTTCTTTGGACGTAAAACAAACCTACACTCAGTGTGGGATAGTGCCCTAATAGAATCTGCTCACAAATGGGACTACAAAGGTTGGTGGGAGCAGCTCGATATTATCGATAAGAAGGCTAAAGCAGAGATCCAACAAGGCACTCCAATAGAGTGGTTTGAAGCAACTGTGGAGCATGCTGCCAACATCTACGCCCAGACAGACGAAGATGCCAAACTCTCGTATGACTACATCACTGAGTTTGCAGCTATCGCCGAGGAGCAACTCCTAAATGCAGGGTTGCGATTAGCATATCTGCTCAACGAGATCTACGGATAGAGCGAACCGTTTGAGTGCTCAATAGCATAGGGCAGATGCATGGAAATATTCTCTCTTACTGCCTCCGGCGGGCGGGGATAGCACCCCCGCTGGTGCATACCATTGCGCTTTATAATTCTTTAAATGCCTACGGCATTTAAACCCAAATCGAGGTTCACCTCGCTGATGTGGTGGTGGCAACCGAAGGTTGACACAGAGATATCTATTATGAGGAGCGTTGAAAGTTCACTTTCAAAAGCCCTCATAATAGATCTCTCGCGAGGGGCAAAGCCCCCACCACATCAGCGCAACATAAAAGTCAAAAACGAAGTTTTTGGATCCAAGCCCAGCTTGGTGCCGCGCGGCACGAGCGCGATGAGCAGGTATTTTCAAACGGTCAACCTTACGATGCAAAAAATACCCCCAACCTTTCGATGAGAGGTTGGGGGTTAATATTACAGGAGTATAATTTCGTATCGTGAGTTATCCTAATAACTCATTAATTCTATCTTTATCGCATGTAAATAGATCATAAATTGAGAGATCATTGTATAAAGATCTTGCATAGTTCATAATTGCATTGTTGGTCATATACAATTTACAGGAGTCGCAGTTGCTAAAGAAACACGACGCTCCATCCACAGCCTCTTTGCAATTCTTTAGATTGCCAAGATCTTGAACTGCTGCGACGATCTCATATACTGAGATATCTTTGGGATCACGCGCAAATATGTAACCTCGGTCTACTCCACCAACTTGGCTTCTTAGAATGCCAGCGTGGGTCATCTTGTTGAGAGAGGGGTTGAGAGTTCTTATGTTTAAATTGAACTTCTCAGAGAGTGATGTTGCCGTAATCTTCTGACCTGAATTGTATCCTTTGATAAATTCAGAGCAACAGATTATGCACATTCTTGTCGATAATAATAACATCGGCTAAATAACTTTTTTGTTTAGTTTGTTCTGCAATAGGTATTTGTACTTATTGTTTTTTTGTCTTTTTTTTGTATCGTGGCTGCAAAATTACAAATAATTATTATTATTACAAAATGTTATCTATTATTTAGCAGGGCAAACGCACTAAAAATATTATTTCTTATGCCTCCGGCGGGCGGGGATAGCACCCCCGCGGGTGCGTATCATTGCGCTTTGGGCTTAGAGATTACATCTCTAAGATTATAAAGACCAAGGAGTTGCCGCAAATAAATTTGCACAACTCCTTGGTCTTTATAATTTTTAAATGCCAAAGGCATTTAAACCCAAATCGAGGTTCTCCTCGCTGATGTGGTGTGGCAACCGTAGATTTCTCGCGAGGGGCAAAGCCCCACCACATCAGTGTAATACAAAAGTCAAAAACGACAGTTTTTGGATCAAAGCTTAAGCTTGGTGCCGCGCGGCATGAGCGCGATAAGCAGTTTTTTCGTGCGTTTATCCTGTATTATTTAGTGGTAAACGCACGAAAAATATTATCTTTTACTACCTCCAGCAGGCGGGAACAAGCACCCCCGCAGGTGCGTATATTCTACTTGTTTTTCTCATCTCGCAGAGAGAGAGGCATTGGTTTGGTCTGTTCACCTGTGTAGAGTGTGACATGTGGGAATGGTATCTCGATACCTTCGGCGTCGAAGCGTATCTTGAGCAGTCTTTGATACTCTCTCTTGATCCGCCATTGCTTCATAGGGCGAGTCTTAATCACAAGTTTAATCACTACAGCGCTATCAGCGAATGAATCGAGACCCCACACCTCCACATCGTCCAGCATAAGGTTTCCGAGATGGCTTGCGCGAAGCTCTGCGCCGACCTCTTTCATTATCTTAATCACTCTATCTACATCTTCCTTGTATGCTACACCTATCTCAAGAACTATTGCAGACCACTCTTTGGTCATATTGGAGAGTGAATTGATCTTGCCATTTTGGAATATATGCACCACACCCGAGGGGTCACGTAGAGTCACTGTGCGTAGCTCAATCTTCTCCACAACGCCTGTAGTACCATTTATAATAGCCATATCACCCGTGCGAAGTTGATCCTCAAGAAGAATAAAAAATCCACTAATAAAATCTCGCACAAGCTCCTGAGCACCAAAACCGACAGCTAAACCGAGGATTCCGGCACTGGCAAGGATTGGAGCAATGTTGATATTGAATTTAGAGAGTAGAATCAACACAAAGATGCTCCAGAGGATTATATTGAGCACTCCGTGTAGAATACCCGTAATGGTGTCGACGCGCTTGACCGCTTCGCTACTATCCAATTCATCATCCGCTTCGACTCTTCGACGCGCCACGGTATTGATCTTGTTAAAGGAGAAGCTTAGTAGACGCTTCGAGACAACAAAGATCAATATTATAAAGAGTATTACAGGTAGCTCGTAGATGAGCCAGCGAAGCACTCGCGTCATCAAATCGTGCCAAAATTGTGGGGTGAGAATATTTGTAGAGTTGCTCTGCCAACTTACCGACATATTCTCAAATCGAGCTCCCTGCACCAAGCTATCAATGGGTATATCGGATAGAAACTCTGGGTCGTAGCCTCGAATATTTCGCTCGTCAACTCGAAGGTAGAGATCCAGTGAGGAGACAAAGACAAAGAAGCGACTTTCGTATTGCACCACCATCGCATCTGGATATGCCGCACGTAGCTCCTCAACTGTTGAGTTTATGGTTATGCCCTTTGAGGTAGTGAACTTTTCATCCTTTATTATAAGGGACTTGATTTCGTTGTTAACTCCGTCATTACCCTGTGAGCGTGCAATCATTAGAAGATGATTTGCTTTGTCGTAGACATAGTAGATAGCCACCTCACTGCTATCACGTTGCAAGGCATCTTGTGAGGGGGCTTTAAGCTGTTTTACCTGGTTTTCACCATAGATCTTGAATAGTCGATTTATGGTGGCACCACGGTCGATATCACCTACACGCCGCTCTCCAATCACAAAGTCACTTGCGATGGTATCACCCGTAGGGGTTACTACATATTTATTACTATGACTTTTACAGCTTAGTGTGGTAAGTAATATGAGGAGCGCAAAAACTATTTTTTTCATAATTATAATTTGGTTATCTTTATATGGTTTCTATAGAACTCTCTCAATATGGCTTGTAGTACCTATTATTCCGCTTTCAACATCTACGCCTGATAGCACAACAAGTGATGGTCGTCGCTCAACCTCCACTTCGCCCAAAAGTTTTGCGCCTAATGCTTTAGCTCCAATTTTTGTTGCCCACTCCAGTCGTTCAATAAGTGGTGCTGAGTTCATAGAGCGAAGCTCTTCGAGCATCGAGAGCGAAGAGTTGGAGCTGAGTGAATCTGTACCAATGCAAATATTGAGCCCATAAGAGCGAAGCAATTCAAGTGGTGGCTCACCTCCTGATATGTAACGGTTGGAACGCGGAGCAACTACCCAGTAGATCGGTGCTTTGAAGTGGTTCATTATCAGTTCGATATCGGCAGCTCTTACATCGACATTGTGAACCAACATCAAACTACGATTAGCGGGAATAGACTCCACGATGCGACGTGCAGGTGAACCATAGTGCAGAAAGTCACACTCAAATCCGACACTTTGGTACCACTCCCAAAGCTCTCCGCGACGCTCAAAAAGCTCTCTTTCGGCTGTAGTCTCCATAAAATGAATTGAAAGAGGCGATGAGCTATTCTCTTGTGCGATAGATAGAAACGGAGCATCACTCACCGAGTAGGTGGAGTGAGGTGTAAGAGAGCAGTGAGGAGCTGAGAGCAGAGAGCTAAGGTGCTGTGTGGAGTCTCTACGTAGACCGAAGTGCTCGGCGAAGGTGTGATAGTGGATGGGGCTCGACGCTTTGGTTCTCAGAGAGTCGCATGAGTTGGAGATGTCTCCCACTGCAACTACCCCCTCACCTCGCATGTCGATATCAGCTTGAGCTATTGCGCGGCTCACCTCAGCAGGTGAGAAGCTATTGCGACAAGCTGCCAATTGCGAAGCAAACGAGGCAAAACCGCACTGTTGAGTCACTGCACCTCGAAGGTGAGAGAGCTCAATATGGCAGTGGGCATTGACCATCCCTGCAAACATCACCCCCGCGAAGAACTCTGTATTGCAGAGCGAATCGATCCTCTCTACGCTACCCACCGAGAGAATCTTGCCACTGGAGTCGACCTCGACAACAGCATTGCGAAGCAGCTCACCTCTATAGAGTAGGTACGACGAGGCTATCCGCCTGCTGTAGCTTTGTCCCGAAAAATTCATCTGCGAAGAGCCTACTATTTAGTTTATCATTGTAGAACGTCTCAACCGCCTCAGCCGTCGGAGGGGTATATGTGATCTTTAGGTCGCGGAATGTAACGTGAGGTGTACGTTTCACCTCATAGCTCTCCGCAAGTTTCAACTTGAAGAGATGTGTCATTGTGTCAACCTCGACTCTTCTATCGAAACTTTCGATGGAATGTTTCCTTAGGAAAGTGGTCGATGTTCCTAACTTCGTGTCGGAGTCGTATTCCTCGAACCACGACATCATCCTGTAGCTACTACGGTTGTTGTCGAGGGTGTCGACTAAGTACTCAAAGCTTATGTCGTAGGTACCTGGGGCGATACTGTCGAACTCTATTATTATATTTGTACTATCTTTAAGTTTATGATACTCTATCACATCGCGCTCATAGATAGTGCGCACAGCCCTGCGGCGAGCTATAATATCTATCGAGTCGAGTATCGTCGACTCTTTTTGGTAGTAGCTATCGCCTTGCTCCAACATCTTTATCGAACGCTCCACCACATCGCTCAAGCGGGCACTCTTGCGTCGCGAGAAGCTACCCACAGTGTAGGCTATATCCTCGGCACTGTAGCCATATTTGTCGAATATGGGTTGGTAGATCTGCAATGTATCGAACTGCACATTGTTGTTGAGGACGTAGGCATTTGCCAAAAATGCATCCCTAAATATTAGAGCTAACTCTTCGTCTGGGATTGTAGCTCGCTTGGTACATGAGGAGGCTATCAGGACCAGTGATAGGACGAGTGAATAAAGAATCGTTTTCATCTATTTGTAAATCTAATCTTTTTTGTAGGGAAAAACTATGACTCCCTTTTAATCATGTGTCTAACTACAACTAATGATAGTAGTGTTGAGATGGCAAGCGATGCCACCACCACTATTACCACATCCGAGAAGAGCAACACCACAGGGTAGTGGTTGCTCAAAAATGTTTGCGATGGTATCTTAACCAATCCAAAGGTTTGTTGAAGTAGCGTCACCGAGGAGCCAACAACCACTCCAAGTGCCACCCCAAAGAGGCTTATGAGTAATCCTTCGCCAAAGAATATGCGACGAATAAAGTTCCAAGAACCACCCATTGCCCTTAGCGTCAAGATGTCACCTCGCTTTTCAATAATTAGCATCGAGAGTGCTCCAATAAGCGAGAAGGAGGCGAGTAGCATAATCAACATCGAGATAAATAGTAGTCCCCACTTCTCGTAACTAACTATGTCATACATCATTGGGTTTAGCTCGTAGCGACTCTTTACCTCGAACTCATCACCCACAACTTGGCGAATAGCCTCCATCGTGCGTTGTTGGTCAGCATCTTTGCTAAGCGAGATCATCACTTGCGATGCCTTACCTATAGAGTTTGTAAGCTTCTGCATTCCTCTGAGCGATGTGATTGCGTAGCGCTCTTCACTTTGAAGGTCAGCGCTAAAGTGCCCCATCTGCTTAAAGCTGCGTTTGGTGTAGTTCGACATTGGCAGCAGAGATGAAAAACCACTCCCTTTGAGTGAGTAGACATCGATAAAGCTATCGACCAGGTTGCGGGCACCCAATCTATATGCCAATGCATTGCCAATAACCAATCTATCTAACTCCCCTAATTGAACTATGTAGCTACCCTTTACCACATTTTTGTCGAGAGGTACAACGCTCAAAAACGAGGAGTCCACACCGCGCAGTGTTGCCACAACTTGACGACCATCATGTTCCAAAAGCACACTCTGCTCGCTCACAAATGAGAGTGCTTCAACACCCTCAATATCGGTGAGTTTGTGGTGCGGGATAGCCTCAACGTCAAATAGGTTGCCATGTGAGCGTCGTATGGTCACATCGGGATCTACAACTCTATTGGTCTGTAGTATTAGCTCTCCAAAACCATTGAAAACAGAGAGAAGTATGATTACCGCAGCTACGGGTAGCGACAAGGCAACAAGGCTTAGGGTGGTAATAATATTTACCACCGAATGCGATTTTTTTGCGAAGAGGTATCGTTTGACCAGTAAGAACATAGCTTTTGATTTATGCGAAGTTTTCTTCTTTTTGTACCCTTACTCTTGGCTAATAGCGCGATCTATACCATCGATATATTCGAGTGAGTCGTCGAGGAAGAAGTCGATCTCGGGAACAACTTTGAGCTGACTCTTAATGCGCGTGCCGAGAGCTTTGCGGATAAACCAGATATTCTCTTTAAGCTTCTTGATGATCTCCTCGTGGCGATCAAAGGGGAAGATACTTACGTAGATCTTGGCGTAGCTCAAGTCGGGTGATACCCTCACGGCAGTCACTGTGATTAATATTCCCTTAACGATAGGTGCCGCTTCGCGTTGGAAGATTTCGGCTATGTCTCGTTGTATCTGTTTAGATACTTTTTGTTGACGTGTAGTCTCTGTATTACTCATTTGATTTAAATTATTTTGTTGTTTATCTTATTTTTTCACTACCTTCTTTTATTGTTGCCACTCATCACCATGTTGTCGCTCTCACCCTCGTAGCCAAATCCACCCTTCAAACCTTCGCTCTTGATTCTCTTTGAGTGCCATGCTGCATAGCCATCCTTGCTGAGGCGGTAGCTAACTCCAACTTTGAAGTTGAAGTTGTCGATAGGCGAACGAATAGGGGTGTACGAGAATGGGTTCTCGGCTCCATCCGTCGAGTTGGAGTAGTATTTGTTGCGATTCTTCATCAAGTCGGAGTATCCGAAGTAGTAGCGCATGCTGGCTTGAAACTCATATCGACCATAAAGGTAGGTGATACCACCTCCAAAGCCCAACCCGTAGCCCCAGCGGTTGTCGCGCTCATCTCGAAACTCATACTCTCCTTCCCACCCCTCTTCGATGCCGTAGGAGTGTTCAAGATCATTTTGGAATGTTGACGAGAGGTTGTAGCTAAAGGTTACAGCGGCATCGGCAAAGACCCTCACTCGATTGTCAAACATATAGACATATGGCTGCCATATTATAGGTACCATAATCGAATTTACACGACGGTAGTAGTAGAGTAGATCCACATCCTCATTGCCCTCATTATTGTTGTTGTCGATGGTGTAGGGGGCGTAAGCAAATCCGCGTTGCATAAACTCGACATCAATTCCGAAGCACCCAACAAATAGCTCCTTGGTGTAGTTACGCCACGAGAGCGAGGTTGTCGAGAGTCCATAGATCGACTTGCTCTCAATTGCAGGATAGGCGCGGATAGAGCCAGAGCCAAATCCTTGGGTTATACCAATTGTGTTTTGGGCATATAGTATGTTTAAGCTACAGGCGATTGCCAAAAGCAGAATTATTAATCTCTTCATAGGAGTTTTACGGGTTAAAATTGTTGGGTCAAGTTGCTCATATTGAAGCCTCCCGACGACGAATTTTGTTTCTGTTGCTGCTGAGCCTTCTTTATAGCAGCCTCTTGATCTGCAATTCTCTGCTTCTCTGCTCGTTGGATCTCTCTATCTTCGAGCGTCTTAACCAACATATCCATCGTAACGGGTGCGAATACCTGAGCCATATCGATATTGAGTTCGACCTCCCACTGCACCTTTGTCGCAAAGGTATCTTCGCCATCTTTGCTATATATCTCGCTGCGTTCGGCTTGTCGTCGCTCCACAACATTTCCGGTATCCCACTCTCCATTACCATTGGTATCTTCGATCAAGCGTAGACGAATATCTCCTGCCGGCACATAGTTGAATTGCAGATCCCCCGCCACAAGATCTCGCTTCTCCTCAAGAAGCTTGTTGTTGCCATCAAGTAGTTGGATGATATATTTGTTGCTTGTCGCCTCGGCAGTGGTCATATGTATAAGTACTGTTGCATATTTGTCAGGATCTGAGAGGGTGTAAGAGCCTACAAGGGAATCGTTTCCATAACCCGCAATGTCGAATATTGCATCCTCCTTGATCGTTAAAGTATATTTGTCAGTTGGTTTGCCATCCCAATCCGAGCGGAAATAGTATCGTCTAATATTTGCTGTATCTTGCTCAAACCTAAATGGTTGGTCTGTTATTATACTGTCGGCATCCATACGCGTAAGCAGCAGCTTCGAGGTGTCGACCGACGCTAATGGGTAGTCGAAATCTATCGAGAGATGGCGTTCGGGGTTGATCTCACCGGTGAGCGACATCTTATATTTAAATGGTTTGTCTGGATCTCGCCAAGGTTCACCTGATGCCAATGCAGCATCGCGAGATGCCTCTTTTTCGATTCTTAGCTTCTCCTGCTCCTTGGTCTCGATCATGCGCCACGATAGTTTTATTGTGTCGCGAGTCAATATTAAGTTGTTGATTGAGTCGTGTTTATAATATGCTACAACAGTGCGAATGGTGTCGGGAAGCATCTCCTTAGGACTCTTAAACCAGAGCGAAAGGGTGTCACGACCGCGAGTAACCTCCTCGATGATTACATCATTTGAGGGGATGGAGTCAAATGTTATCGACTCAATATCGGGATAGGGGGCATTGAAGTAGAGCTTCGCTTGGTGTTGAAGAGGTCGTTCGCTACCTTGCAGCACCTGACGCTTAAAGGTAGCGTCGGTAAACATCCTGAAATATAGTTGGGGATCTGCCGAAGGATACATTCTTATTGAGTCGAACCAGATTGCAAATTGAGGTAGCTCTTGGGGCGCGATATCCTCGCTAAGGAATCCTACTTGATCGGTGCCTGGTTCATACATTTGGTTTCCATTAGTATCTTCGTAGGCATAGACTCTATACTTTATTGGCTTGAGGTTCTGTGCGATAAAAATTCCATTATTCTCGGCACGAGCAATAGCAGCTGGTTGATATTTAAATAGTGTTGAGTCATACTCCGCTACATTCTCGATGGAGTCAACCGGGAAGAAGTAGATAAAGCTCTTGCTTACGGAGTCAGCTTTGTAGCTGTCGGCAGTATAACCTGACACAATCATTGAATCGATGGTTTTACCCGTCGAAAAGACAAAACGCATGGAGTTGAGGGGGTTACCCTCATTGTTGTCGCGGATGGAGCTGCCAAAGTTAAGTGCATAGGTTGTATTTTCGAGCAATGTATCTTTGATGTCGATACCAATTCCGCGTCCCCTAAGATATATTGTTGGCTTTTTCTTCATCGCTGGCGATGTATAGAACTCCTTTTGTTGATCTTTAATCTGAACAAACTCATCAAATTCTATAAAAATCTTTTTTGCGTCGACCTCCGTTGAGTAGTTGTTGGGTGTCATCGCAACAATCACCGGTGGCAATGAGTCGCGAGGACCTCCCGTTGGGGTCAATATCGAGGCGCAGTGGCTGAAGAATGCACTGAAAAATAGCATTACGATAGCTGCACGTAATAGATTGAGTATATATCTTTTCCCTAATTTCATATCAATATTATAGTGTATAGATTAAAATATTTATTCCTCTGGAGTGATCTCCGGATCTACTTCTGGATCTACTTCCGGGTCTACCTCTGGCTCCTCCTCCTTCTCTGGTGCGATGTAGGTCCAACTGCTAATAGTATAGCTGCCCTCTTTCCAGGTTAAAAATGAGGTGGTTATGTAGAGTGTCTCAAGATTTATTGGAATTGTGTAGTCGCAGTAACCATAAATTTGTGAGACTGGATCTGCCACAACAACAAATATCTCCTCCTGCTCCACAAGCATCGTTAGACTGGCGAAGCTCCCCGAAAGAGGATCTGCCATTGCCAAAGCACCACGCTTCTCACCACTCTCAACTGATGTAACTACACCGCTGAGAGCCTCTTCGATTGAGCGGATCTCCCACCCCTCAATAGTTCCATCAAAGGCATATGCCACAACTCCCTCCAACTTCTCGTAGCTCCCTGCATTCTCGCTCTGTACATAGGGCTCTATTATTAGGTTGGTTTTGTAGGCTGTCTCGTTGAAACACGAATTGAGACAGAGGAGTACAACCATCACAAAAATCACTCTTTTCATTGTTGTTACTTTTTTTATTTAAGAGGAGAGTTTTTTAAAACTCCCTCAAACATCTCAGCCACGCTAAGCCCCGTTGTAGGGTGTTTATAGAGTGGCAAAATTTGGTTTAGTGGCTCCAACACAAATTGTCGCTCTTCGATCAAGGGGTGTGGTACAACTAACCTCTCTTCGCGAATTACTCTGTCGCCATAAAAAATTATATCAATATCTATCATACGTGAGCAATATCGCTCGCCGCTTACTCGCTTCTCTTCTCTCTCTTGCTCTCTTGCGCGACCCCAACGCTCTTCGATCCTCTGTGTTGATTCCAAAAGCGCGAGAGGCTCCAGCTCACTCTCCACAACCACTGCTTGGTTCAAAAAGTCGGCAGCCTCGAAGCCCCAAGATTTACTCCTATAAGCCGAGGAGCACTTCACAATTGTACCTACCTCGCACTCCAACTCTCGCCTCACCCCCTCGAAGATCTGCTCCACATTGCCCACATTGCCTCCAAGCAACAGCACTACACTATTCATAAGCGGTTGATCTGTTTACTTACTACCAACGCAAAGTGGGTAAAAACTATTGTCGAGTTTCCATTCTGGTTTATCTGACGTGTTGCTGTTTCGACCTCACCAATTAAAAACTCAATATTCTGGTTACCAATAAATGGTGCAAATTTGTTGCAAAACTCAGCCTCTTCGCCCCAAATATAGCTAATTTCGCTCAACCCTGCATGGCGCACATACGCCTCGCGTAGCAATCGAGCTGTATTGCTCAAAAAAGAAAGTTGATTCGAACGGCTCAATCGAGCTACCTCCTCAGCCCAAGCGACCAACTCCAAATGCTTGTCGTTGTAGCTAAGTCGCATAAGCGAGCAAAATAGTGCAAAGGCAGTAGATTGCTCTTCATCTCGCCGACCCTCAATAATTTCGGCTGCCTTTAACGCGTCACCACACGCAAAGCGTGCGATCTTGGCTGCCGTAGTTGCCTCTACTCCTTGTGTGGTACACCACGCAGCAAGCGCCCGATCCTCAATGCGAGGTACTGTTACCTCCTGAGTGCGTGAGATAATGGTTGGTAACAACTTATCGGCTCGCTCGGTAATCAAGATAAAGAGTGTGCGCTCCCAAGGCTCCTCCAAAATCTTCAATATCTTATTGGCTGCCTGTTCGTTCATCGCCTCGGGAAGCCAAATAATCATCGTCTTGTACCCCTCGCTATAGCTCTTGAGTGAGAGCTTTTCGACCATCTTATCTGCCTCCTTAGCTGTTATAACTCCCTTGAGGGTCTTACCCAAATCGAGTGCAGTAAACCATGCTTGTGGCGATAGATAACCCTTGCTCGATGATACAACCTTGCGCCATAGCGCCAAAAAGTCATCTGTCATTGGGGTCTCGCCACTCTTCTTGCCTTGGCGGTTTACGGGCAGCGCGAAGTGCAGATCGGGGTGTGCTAAGCTCTCTATTTGGCGGCACGAAGCACACTCGCCGCATGAATCCTCGGCTGTGCGAGCGGCGCAGTTGATATATTGCACATAGGCAAGTGCCAATGGTAGTGCTCCGTATCCTGCCACACCACTAAAGAGTTGCGCATGTGATATGCGACCTGCTGCCACGCTCTCGCGTAGTTGAGCCTTAAGCTCCTCTTGTCCTATAATCTCCGAAAATTTCATTTTATCTCTTTCGTTTTAAGACAGACCCCAGTAGAGCCGCCACATCAATCTTCTCGCGCCACACGGCAAAAAACATATAGAAGCTCAGCAGTGCGAGATTGGTTATATGAATTAATATTATGGACTCTTCGAGAGCCTTATCCGCTACTATGCTAATACCAAATAGCGCTAAGGCTAATGCTACATACTCACCAATTCGAGCCAGTGGATAGGGTGTTGGGAAGAGTCTACGGTTGAGGGTATAGCTCACCACAACCATTACTCCCTCGCCCACGAAGCGAGCCCAGGCAGCTCCATAGTAGCCCCAACGAGGTACAAATATTAGGTTGAATATGATTGTCGAAGCCAAGCCAGCCAAGGTTATAATTAGTGCCAGCGAGGTGCGCTCTTCGCGTTTATACCAAAATGATAGGTTGAACCAAACACCCATCAATACATTGGCACCCAAGACAATAGGTAATATGTATATGCCCTCTCTAAAGTCTGGACCCACGATAAGTGCAAATAGATCCTTGAAGAGTGCAATACCCAAGAAGATAGCCATCGACGCCATCACAAAGTACTTCATAGCGGCAGCATTCATCTCTACAAAATCCTCTTTCTTGAAGTTCGACAAGAAGAAAGGC
Organism: Rikenellaceae bacterium; assembly: GCA_044433965.1. GTDB lineage: Bacteria > Bacteroidota > Bacteroidia > Bacteroidales > Rikenellaceae > Alistipes. The sequence continues at coordinate 81,785 of JAWXTF010000005.1, forward strand.
TCCGCCGCCAATCTATACATCTGAGTGAAGAGAGTCATCACAACGGCAATCTTCACCACTGCGCCATAGATTCCAAGTTGCGCCATAGCACCCTCAGGAACCAAGTATTTAATCATCTGGCGATCTATAAAGTCGGTCGCTGTAGCAGTGATACCGCTCAGTAGCAACGGTAGAGAGTAGACAAAGAGAGCTGAAAGCAGCACGAAATCTATTCGAGGAGTGGTGCGAGAGGTGGTTGTAAGCACCGCACCAAAGGTGATAATACTCGCCCCAAGGTTTGCCACAAGTGCCCACCCGACACCAAAATCACTATCAAATAACCCCGACATACCGAAGGCAAAGGCTAAGCCTACTTGTAGCACAATATTGAGTAGTTTGATTGCTACATAGCATTTTGCGCGCCCCTGCTCTCTAATGCGAGCAAATGGCACCAATGTCATCACATCAAGCATAACGATTGCCGCGACCAAAATCAAAAGCTCAGGAGAGGCGACATATGCCTCGCCCATCACTCTCGATAGGGGCGCGTCGAAGAGTAGAACAAGTCCGAAAAAGATAATCGCAGCAAGTGAGGTGATACCCCAAGAGGTGGCGAAGAGCCTTTTCTTTGCTGATGCAATAGCTTCACTACCACTATTTTCCGCCTCTGCCTTAGCTGCAAAACGGAAGTAACTCGACTCCATTCCCATAGAGAGCAGAACAAGCATAAAGGGGATTAAGGCGTAGATGTCGGTAATCACACCAAACTCACTCTGCCCAAAAATGCGGGTATAGTATGGCGTGAGCAGGTAACTAAGTAACCTGCCAATAATAGTGCTAACTCCGTATATCGCACTCTGTTTCGCTAATTTCTCTAACATCTGCCTATGTTGCTCTTAAGAGAGCAAAGATACAAATATTATAGAGGATATTGAAATTTTCTTTCATTATTTTTATAATGATGGTATTATTTGCACGAGATAAGTGCGGTGAGCAAGCTTTTTTTACCTATTTACCCAAGAAAATTTTAGGGCGAACACACGAAAAAAACTGCTCATCGCGCTCGTGCCGCGCGGGCACCAAGCTTGAGCTTGGATCCAAAAACTGTCGTTTTTGACTTTTTTTGTTGCGCTGATGTGGTGGGGGCTTTGCCCCTCACAAAATAGATATCTCTGTGTCAACCTATGGTTGCCACCACCACATCAGCGAGGTTCACCTCGATTTGGGTTTAAATGCCATAGGCATTTAAAAATTATAAAGAGCAAGGAGTTGTGCAAATTTATTTGCGGCAACTCATTGATCTTTATAATTTTAGAGATGCAATCTCTAAGCCCAAAGCGCAAAGGTACGCACCCGCGGGGGTGCTATCCCCGCCCGCCGGAGGCATAAGAAGCGCACAGAAAGCAAGCAAGACTGCACCCGCGGAGGTGCTTGTTCCTGCCCGCCGGAGGCATAAGAAATAATATTTTCAACCATGTGTCGCAATGAAAATTTTATATTTCTTGTTAAAGTAATATTTTTTTTATATCTTTGGGCTTTAAATGCATTTAGCAAAGATAATTAAGAACTATGAATAAAGTAGATGTAATACTTGGATTGCAGTGGGGAGATGAGGGTAAAGGTAAGGTGGTTGATGTTTTGACACCAAACTACAAGGTTGTTGCTCGTTTTCAAGGTGGACCAAATGCTGGTCACACGTTGGAGTTTAATGGCGAAAAATATATCTTACGCTCGATTCCTTCTGGAATTTTCCAAGGTGACAAAACAAATATTATCGGTAATGGTGTTGTGCTCGACCCGATTCTCTTCCGTGAGGAGGCTGTGGCATTGGCAAAGAGTGGTCATGATTTGACTGCACGACTGTCGATTTCGAAGAAGGCGCACCTTATTATGCCTACTCACCGCATTCTCGATGCAGCGAACGAAGCGGCTAAGGGAAGCGCAAAGATTGGTACTACAGGTAAAGGTATCGGACCAACTTATACCGACAAGATCAGCCGTAATGGTGTGCGCGTAGGCGATATCTACCTCAATTTTGAGGAGATCTATGCAGCTGCTAAGTCTCGCCACGAAGCGATTTTGGCATCTATGGGTTATGAGTATGATATCACAGAGCTTGAGAAGCAGTGGTTTGAGGGCATCGAATATCTCAAAAAATTCAATATTGTCGACTCTGAGCAGACTCTCAACGACCTTTTGAAGTCAGGCGAGTCAATCTTGGCGGAGGGTGCTCAAGGTACTCTTTTGGATGTTGATTTTGGTTCATATCCATTTGTAACCTCTTCAAACACCGTATGTGCAGGTGCATGTACAGGTTTGGGAGTAGCTCCTAACCGCATTGGAGAGGTCTTTGGAATCTTCAAGGCATACTGCACGCGTGTTGGTAGTGGTCCATTCCCAACAGAACTTTTCGATGAGGATGGTCGCTCGATGCGAGACATAGGTCGTGAGTATGGTGCTGTGACTGGTCGTGAGCGTCGTTGCGGTTGGCTCGACATGGTGGCGCTAAAGTATGCTATTATGGTTGATGGAGCAACACAACTTATAATGATGAAGTCCGACGTGTTGAATGACTTCGCAACACTTAAGGTTGCGGTAGCTTATGAAATTGATGGAGAGCGCGTGGAGCACTTCCCCTATAGTGTAGAGGGCGATATCAAGCCAATCTATCGCGAGTTCAAGGGTTGGAAGTGCGACATCTGCAATGTGCGGAACTACGATGAGTTCCCAATCGAATTTAAGGAATATGTCGAGTTTATTGAAGCCGAAACTGGGGTTCCAGTCAAGGTGATCTCGGTGGGTCCAGATCGAGAAGAGACAATTATACGTTAAATATTAGGAAGGCTCTCTAAGGTCTACTGCAACAAAAATGTAGTGACCTTAGAGAGTTTTTCGTTTTTTAGAAACCTAAAATATACCAGATGAAAAAAGAGTTGAAAATTATTGTACTGGCTAAGCAAGTGCCCGATACCCGCAATGTGGGTAAGGATGCAATGACTGCCGAGGGTACGGTAAACCGTTCTGCTCTGCCAGCAATCTTTAATCCTGAGGATCTCAATGCGCTTGAGGCTGCCCTCACCTTGAAAGATGCTGTCGAGGGTTCCACAGTTCATATCCTTACTATGGGACCTCCTCGTGCCGCAGAGATTATTCGTGAATCAATGTTCCGTGGTGCCGATGGCGGCTACCTGCTTACCGACCGTAAGTTTGCAGGTTCCGACACGTTGGCTACTTCATACGCACTCTCGTGTGCACTTCGCAAAATTGAGGCTGATGTAATTTTTGCTGGTCGCCAAGCAATCGATGGCGATACAGCACAAGTGGGTCCTCAAGTTGCCGAGAAGTTAGGCTTGCCACAAATCACCTATATCGAGAGTATCGAAGAGGTGAAGGAGTCGTCGCTTGTAGTGAAGCGTCGCTTGGAGAATGGTGTCGAGATTGTGGAGAGTGCTCTTCCAGCGCTATTTACTGTCAATGGTTCATTCGCAGCGTGCCGTCCTCAAAACGCGCGTCGTGTGATGACATTCAAATATGCAATGACTCCATCTGAGATTGCTTCGGAGCCAGAGTCGCTCTCTGCTGCTATGTGCGCTGAGCGTGCGTACCTCCAAATCTTTGAATGGAGTGCCGCAGATGTAGATCCAGATGAAGTGCAGTTGGGTCTTTCGGGCTCTCCAACCAAGGTGAAGAAGATCGAAAATGTGGTGTTCCAAGCTAAGGAGTCGAAGAAGTTGAGTGGTTCAGATGCCGAAATCAATGAACTTATGGTTGAACTAATTTCGAGCCACACACTCGGATAATCTAAACTCACGAAATTATGAATAATGTATTTGTATATATAGAAATCGAGCAGGGCAAGATCGCCGATGTGAGCTTAGAGTTGCTTACCAAAGGTCGTGAATTGGCTTCGGAGCTTGGAGTAAAGTTGGAAGCTGTAGTTATCTCAGAGTCCGTTTCGGGTATCGAGGCGCAGTTGGCTCCATTTGGTGTCGACAGTGTATGGGTGGCAGATGATGCTATCTTTGCACCCTACCGCACTCTTCCTCACACATCTGTTTTGGTTGGTCTTTTCAAAGCTGAGCAACCTCAAATTGCGCTTTTTGGCGCAACTCCAGTTGGTCGTGACCTTGGTCCAAGAGTCTCTTCGGCGCTTTTTAGTGGTTTGACTGCTGACTGTACTGAGCTTGTTATTGGTGACCACACCGACCCAAAAACTAAGAAAGAGTACAAAAATCTACTCTACCAAATCCGTCCAGCCTTTGGTGGTAACATCATAGCAACTATCATTAACCCCGAAAATCGTCCTCAAATGGCAACCGTTCGAGAGGGAGTTATGCGTAAGGAGCATGCTGTTGTTGCAGGTGCTGCCGAGGTAAAACCCATCGAGTGGAAGAGCTATGTGAGCCCAGGTGATGTGGCTGTTACTATCCTCGACCGCAAGATTGAAGAGAGCAAAATCGACATCAAGGGTGCAGGCGTAATCGTTGCAGGTGGCTACGGAATGGGCTCTAAGGAGAACTTTAAGTTGGTTCATGATTTGGCTGAGGTATTGGGAGGCGAAGTTGGTGCTTCTCGTGCGGCAGTCGATGCTGGATTCACCGAGCATGCGCGTCAGATTGGTCAAACAGGAGTCACTGTTCGTCCTAAACTATATGTAGCTTGTGGTATTTCGGGTCAAATTCAACACACAGCAGGTATGGATCAAGCCTCTATGGTCATCTCGATCAACAACGACCCAGATGCTCCAATCAACTCCCTTGCAGATTATGCGATTACAGGAGATGTGAACGAGATAATACCTAAGATGATTAAGTACTATAAACAAAACTCGAAGTAATGGCAAATTTCTTTTTAGATAATAAGGATCTACAGTTCCACCTTGAGCATCCCTTGATGCGCAAGATCGTGGAACTTAAGGAGCGTGGCTTCGCAGAGAAAGATCTCTACGACTTCGCACCACAAAATTTTGAAGATGCAATGGACTCATTGCGTCGTACACTCGAAATCACTGGAGAAGTTTGTGGCGATACTATCGCACCTAATGCCGAGAGTGTCGACCACGAAGGTCCACATGTTGTCGATGACCACGTAGTTTATGCTCGTGGAACATCCGAGAATTTGGAGGCAGTGGTTAAGGCAGGTCTTAGTGGCTTGACTCTTCCTCGCAAATATAATGGTCTGAATGCTCCACTTGTGACCTTCGTTATGGCAAACGAGATGGTGTCTCGTGCCGATGCAGGTTTCGAGAATATCTGGGGACTTCAAGATTGTGCTGAGACTCTCAACGAATTTGCTTCGGAGGAGATCAAAGCTCACTTCTTGCCTTGGGTCTCTGAGGGTGCTACTTGTGCTATGGACCTCACTGAGCCTGATGCAGGTTCCGACCTTGGTGCAGTTATGCTCAAAGCTACATACGATGAGGCTTCTGACCGTTGGCTGCTCAATGGAGTTAAGCGCTTTATCACCAATGGTGACGGTCACGTCTCTTTGGTTTTGGCTCGTACCGAAGAGGGTACAACCGATGCTCGTGGCTTGTCGATGCTCGTTCACGACAAACGTGATGGCGGCATCAAGGTGCGTCGCATCGAAAATAAATTGGGTATCAAGGGCTCTCCAACTTGCGAGTTGGTATTCACTAACGCTCCTGCTCGCCTGGTGGGTGACCGCAAGATGGGACTTATCAAATATGTAATGTCTCTTATGAATGCCGCTCGCCTTGGTATTGGAGCTCAATCTGTCGGTCTTTGCGAGGCAGCTTACCGCGAAGCTCTCAAATATGCACACGAGCGCGCCCAATTCGGTAAACCTATCATCGAATTTGCTGCTGTTAGCGAGATGCTCTCAAATATGAAAGCAAAATTGCAAGGTGCACGTGCACTTCTTTACGAGACAACTCGCTTCGTCGAGATCTACAAACAGTATGGTCACATCTCGCACGAACGTAAGTTGGAGGGTGAGGAGCGCCAAGAGATGAAATACTATAATCGATTGGCAGATGGATTTACCCCACTTGTTAAACTCTTTGCTTCGGAGTATGCGAACCAATTGGCTTACGACTCAGTACAGATCCACGGTGGTTCAGGTTTTATGAAGGACTATGCTTGTGAGCGCCACTACCGTGATGCACGTATCATGAACATCTACGAGGGAACCTCTCAGCTTCAGGTAGTTGCGGCAATCAACGCCGTGACAAAAGGAACATATATCGAACAAATTGATGCCTATCTCGCTGAAAGTTATGACGATAGCGTTGCAGAAGTTGTTGCTAAAGTCACCTCTCTCAAGGAGAAGCTTGTTGCAATGATTGCAAAGGTCGCTGAGGTAGAGAAGGAGAAGACAGGTTACAAAGATTTCCACGCGCGTCGCTTAGTCGAGAGTGCTGGTCACATCATCATCACTCTGCTCTTGGCTCGCCAAACTTCGTCTGCTGCTGAGTATGCGCAAACCGCTAAAATCTACTCGAAGATGGCAGCTTCTAAGATCGAAGAGGCATACCTATATATAATGGACTCTTCTGCGGAAGATGTTGACCTCTTCCGTGAGGTTCGCTCCGAGTGCTAAATTATATATTGAAGCCATATCGAAGGTTGTCTTGCTGCACTTAGGTGTAGTGGGACAACCTTTTTTTAGAATCTTTAAAAATATATTTATTCCTTAAGTGTTTGTATTATAATGCAATAAACCATTTTGGCTATAAGACTGACTAAAAATAATGCTCAAAACATTTGGTAGTTCTAAAAATAGTCCCTATATTTGCACCCGCAACAAAGGCAAGACGGCGTTGTAAAGTTCTTTGGGTTTAAAATAATTTAAGAATTATCGCAAAAGATTTGGTGGTTTAAAATAAATGACTTATCTTTGCAGTCCCTTTCGCTCTCTAAGTAATTAGAGAGATAAGCGAAAGAGGTTAAGTTCTTAAGGTTTTAATTTTTTTAAATTTTTTCGCAAAAGATTTGGTAGTTTAAAATAAATGACTTATCTTTGCAGTCCCTTTCGGCCTCAAGAAATCGAGGATATCGAAAGAGGGTTTACGAAAAAGTTTTTTAAAGATTTTTCTTAAAAAAATTTGGAAGTTACGAAAAAAGGTCTTACCTTTGCAGTCCCTTTCGGTTTTAAGAAAACGAGAGACAAACAAGAAAGAGTTCTTATTTAATATATGAACAACGTTCTTTGAAGTATTTGAGCAGCTATAATAGTTTTCATTCACTCAGCGATGAGTGAATAATTCAAACAAGAAATTCTTTTGAAATATATACAGAGCTAAGATATTAAAACAAAACAACATTTTTACAATGGAGAGTTTGATCCTGGCTCAGGATGAACGCTAGCGGCAGGCCTAACACATGCAAGTCGAGGGGCAGCATTTAAGTAACTTGTTACTTAAGATGGCGACCGGCGCACGGGTG
>JAWXTF010000006.1:0-85839 GCA_044433965.1 Rikenellaceae bacterium
CACGGATATTTGGCTAAGTCGTTTGTGAAATATGGGCTTGAGGTATTAGTCGTTGCTCTCTACAATTATGGGCGGTTATGTAATGGGCGTGGGGTGTTTGATTTTTTGTCGGGTAGTTAGTGCCAAATGTTCAAAAATCAAAGTAAATGGAAGCTCCGAAATAGGTAATGAGAAGCTGCCATCAGCAGGTGTTACAGCCGTAGCTAAATGGGTGGAATCAGCAGCAAGCATCACTACCACTACACCATCAATAGGTGCAGAATCACTATCAATCACCCTACCAGTAATTGATCTCTCTTGCGCAATCACTTTGAGTGAAGCTCCAAGAATAAGCATAAATAGGAGTACTTTTTTCATAGTTTTTCGGGTTAAATATTTACCACAAAATTAACTATAAAGTCTTCTTACTCCTAATTTTTACGCCTTACTTTTTATTTGGTTAGTTGTTGATTGTTAGCGAGTTGTGAAATATAAATCTTACTTTATTCAAAATAACAATGATCAATACTTTCTTGCTGTATTTGAATATTTCCGTTTCATTATAGTATAAAAAGAAAAGTCTCGCCCTGGTTCGCTAGTCATAAGACAAGAAGCGTGGCGAGTTCTGTTACTGTAAAGGTAAGCAAAATCCTCGCCACGACAAAATATTTTGACAAAATATTTACTCTTTACTCAAAATATAGAACTAGTTCACCCTCACCAGAATCCATAATCTTGCGCTTGAGTTTTGATTTAAGAGTGTAGACTCCTCCCAAGGTCATACCGAGCATAACGCTAATCTCTTGTGCTGAGAAACCTGCTATAATGAGTGCTGCAAAGTTATAGTTTTTCTCTGTCCAAGTAGTGAATGTAGCTTTAAGTCTGCTAACTGCACCACCACTATACAAATCAGTTACTCTGACAATATCGAGTAGCATCTCCTCACTCAAGGCCAACTCTTTCATCTTCTCGGCAAAGCGGTGACTTTCACCATAGGTGTAGAAAGTCGATGCAATTTGGCGCACCATATCCCTACGTGTTGTCAGATACTCTTTGATTGTGCGCTCACGCTCATCGCTCTCCCTTAGCTTCTCGGTGAAACTTACAGCTGTTAGTTTATAATTTTCAATTGTAGAGAGATACTCCTCAATCTGCCTACCTCTCTCACGAAGTTTTCGTCTGTAACTATTAACCGCCCAAAGGGTTGCACCAGCAAGTAGAATAAACCCTAATGCCCAAAGATATAGTTGATAACGGGTGCGAGTCAAACGAAGCTCGTCCTTGCTCTTTTGATGATATTGCATCTCAACTTGTCGCACTTGCTGTTCACGCTCTATGGTATGCAAAGAGTCGGCATAGTGGGTGTAAATTCGCTGATATTCAAGTGCTTCTTCGGCATTTCCTGCCGCTCGTGCAATTTCTGCTGCACTCGCCCAGTTGCCTATATTTAGAGGTGACGTAGGACTCATCTGTTCGATACCGAGTTTGATCTTCTGATAAGCCTCGTGAGTTTTACCAACTCTATAAAGCACAAACGCAGCGGTTGTATTGTACATAAACATTGGCGATTCACTCCAATTGCAACTATTTTCGGAGTGAGAGAGTGCGACAATCTCATCATAATTGATAGAGTCTAATTTTTTGAGTAGCGTATCAGCAGAGTATATTTCACCTCTGACAGCCTTTTGCAAAATTGATAAATCTATCCAACTCCTAAGCTCTGTGTCAGTTGTCGCCTGCTGAATATCCTCCAACATCTCTATACTTTTTTCAGCATCTCCAATAAGCGATACGGAGTTTGCGATCATAAACCGCAGGTGATTTATAACTTCCATATCTCCTAATTCCTCAAAAAGCACAATAGCCTGCTCGAAATAATCTTTTGCCTCCTCGTAATAATATTGTGCAAAATAGAGTGATCCAACTTCCGCAAGCGAGGCAGCAGTAAGTCGTGTCAAATAATCATTACCTTCGAGATGACCATCCACTATTTCGAATAGTGATAAATAGAGTTCGGTAGCCTCTTTAATCTGCGATGAGTAGCCCTTTATTTTGGCATAACAGTAGGAGGCAAGTGCCTTGTGCTCTGTTGTACCACGCTTCAAAAGAGAGTTGTAAGCTGGCTTAATTAAGGAGTCGCTGGTAATAATATCCCCACGATTGAGCATAGCACGTGTAAGCACCACAGCACTTAGTGCTTCGTCATACGCAGACAATTCACCCTCTCTAATACAACTAAGCACCACAATTGCGCTATCTACATCCTCTGTTATTAACTTCTCGGCACTCTCTATCTTAGCATTAGAGATCTGAGTGCACGAAATAGCGAATACTACAAGTAGTGTATATATTATATATCTCATCATATTACATAATTATAGGAACAACATACGAACTTTGTTATGCTTTTTGCAATATGTATTAGGTATAACAACAAACGTGTGAATGCAAAGATAGTGATTTTTCTCTAAAATAAGTGGACTCAACCTTTTGGGGTTGAGTCCGTAGTTAATAGTTCGCTGACTTTGGGTGTAAAAAAATTAAACATTACGCATTGTGAGTGAAATCCTACCACGTTTCTGGTCTACTTCAATCACCTTGACTATTACCTGGTCGTTGAGTTTTACAACGTCAGAAGGTGAAGCAACATATCTATCTGCAAGTTGCGATATATGTACCAGACCATCTTGTTTGATTCCAACTGATACGAATGCACCAAAGGCTGTTATATTTGTTACAATACCAGGCAATGTCATACCCTCTCTTAGATCATCAATTGAACGAACTGTTGGATCAAATTCAAATGCAGTAAGCTCTTCACGAGGGTCGAGACCTTGCTTGTCGAGAGCATCTAATATGTCGTTGATTGTTGGCATTCCTACATTTCCACTAACATAGCGACTCTTTTCAACTCCACAACGAAGCTCTTTATTTGTTATAAAATTTGCAAGTGACTCTCCTGCGTCGGTAGCCATCTGTTTTACAATAGAATACGATTCAGGATGTACGGCACTATTATCAAGCGGATTTGTCCCACCTACAACACGTAGAAAGCCTGCTGCTTGCTCAAAAGCTTTTTCTCCTAATCGAGGTACTTTTAGCAGTTCTCTGCGCGTTGTAAAATCTCCATTTGCAGCACGATATGCAACAATATTAGATGCTAAGGAACTTCCCAAGCCTGAGATATAGGTAAGAATGTGTTTTGATGCTGTATTGATATTAACACCTACCATATTGACACAACTCTCAACGGTAGTTGATAATCTATCCTTTAGCTTCGCTTGGTCCACACTGTGCTGATACTGTCCCACCCCAATTGATTTAGGCTCAATCTTAACCAACTCCGAAAGAGGGTCAATCAACCTGCGACCTATACTCACAGCACCTCGGACGGTTACATCATAATCTGCGAACTCCTCACGCGCCACCGGCGAAGCGGAATAAATAGATGCTCCATCCTCATTTACCATAAATAACTGTACCGTTGCAGGAAGCCCTATACTTTGTAAAAAAAATTGCGTTTCACGCCCTGCTGTACCATCGCCTATTGCGATAGCTTCAGTGTTATATTTCGCTACTAAAGCATTGATCGACTTGGAAGCTTCTACGATTTGATTCTGAGGAGGATGTGGATAAATCGTGCTATTTTGAATCAAAGATCCATTAGCATCCAGCACAACCACTTTACATCCGGTGCGGAAACCAGGATCTATTGCAATAACGCGTTTCTGACCGAGAGGCGAAGAGAGCAATAGCTGACGTAGATTATCTGCAAATATTGCGATTGCCTCATCGTCGGCACGCTCTTTTGCGACTTTAATACTCTCTCGCTCTATTGAGGGACGCAATAATCTTTTATAACTATCCTCAATTGAGGAGAGAAGATAACGCCTTGAGGGCGAGGTAGATTTAATCTTGCGACGCGCGATATGGTCTATAATTTGCTCTGCCTCAACTTCCACTGAAAGACGTAGTATAGACTCCTCCTCGCCTCTCAACATTGCTAATATACGGTGTGCAGGCATTCGCTTAAGTGAACTCTGCATATCGAAATAGTCCGAATACTTCGCTCCCTCATCCTCCTTGCCTTTGATTACTTTAGAACGCAAAGTCCCAAAACGTGCATAGTTGCCACGAACGTAAGCCCTAACTTTGGGATCTTCAGCAATAGATTCAGCAATTATATCGCACGCCCCTGCAATCGCATCTTCTAAAGTTGGCACCTCTGCCGAAATAAACCGCTTTGCTTCAGCCTCAATGTCAGATGTGCGCTGCTCCACGATAAGTTTGGAAAGAGGCTCCAATCCTCTTTCGCGTGCAATTGTAGCTCGCGTCCGGCGTTTAGGCTTATATGGTAGATAGATGTCTTCTAATTGAGCGGAGTCGTAACAGGTTGTAATCTGATGCTTTAGATCAGGTGTCATTTTGCCTTGATCCTCAATGGATTTGAGGATTGTATTTTTACGAGATTCTAATTCGGAGAGCTTCTCTAATTCTAACTTAATTTTCTCGACTTGAAGTTCATCAAGCGAGCCTGTAGCCTCCTTGCGATAACGGCTAATAAAGGGGACTGTAGCACCCTCTTCGAGTAATTTAATTGTGTTTTTGACGCTATTGACAGATACGCCAACTCTCTCTGAAATTATTTTCTCTAACATATATATTTGGTGAAAAGGGAGCTTTTGCGCCCCCAATTTAGAATACTTTTAGTTTTACTTTTCGTAGATCATTCTCTTGGTCATTCCTCCATCGAGTATAAGATTTTCGCCATTGAGAAAGTCATTAGCAGGGTCTGCAATAAAAAGACACATGCGAGCAACATCGCTTGGTGAGCCCACTCTACCTGATGGATGTTGGCTATGATCTACCTGTGAGAGTGTTCCAAACTTACCATTATCAATCCAACCAAGTGAAATTGAATTGACCGTAGTTTGATACTCTGAGAATGAAATCGCTAATGCATGTGTCAAAGAAACAAGCGCTCCTTTGGATGCTGCATATGCCTCACTGCCCTTTTCACTTTGGAGATGACGAGTTGATGAGATATTGATTATCCTACCATACTTTGCACGCCCTTCGACACTGTTGCGATTGCGGGCGAATATACGAGAAGTGACAAATGCAGAGCGTAAGTTGATCGTCATTATGTCGTCAAACTCCTCAATGGAGATCTCTTCAAGGGGTGTAAAGCGGCTAACTCCAACATTATTAATTACAATGTCGATGTCTCCATACCGCTCCACAATATCGCACATGATAGACTCTAACGCTACAGCATCGCGAACGTCTGCCTGGTAACTATACTTATCGCAGACCTCAATTATATCACAAAAACAGACTTTTGCACCTGCGGCACGAAATGCCTCAACGATAGAGGCGCCAATACCTGAGGCTCCACCAGTTACAAACACTATTTTTGCTTTAAAAGACTCCATCTTATTTACTATTGCTAATATGCTCACGAGCTTTGTCAAGAGCAATGTTGATATTTGGACAGATGTAATCTTTAGGAATTACCTGATCAAAATTTGCATTTAGCAGTGCATCACGCACTTTCTCATTTACACCCGATAGTATGACTTGAATGCTCTCTGCTTTAGAGCTACGCACCAAGTTTTCAAGGTTGTGAATACCTGTAAGATCCATAAAAGGAACCTTACGCATACGGATCACACGTACCGAAGCCTTGCTACGCATATTCTTCATTACATCGCTAAATTTATTTGCCACACCAAAGAAGAAGGGACCATCAATCTCGTAAACCTCAACTCCCGTGGGGATATCGAGCACTTCATCGTGGTGAATCTCACCCTCATCAGAGAGATCAAGTTTATTTGTTGCAACAGAGATGTTTGTAACCTCAGCCATACGGCGCATGAAGAGAACCATTGCCATAACCATACCGACAAATATCGCTACTGTAAGATCGAATATTACGGTTAAGAGGAATGTGGTCAAAAGTACAGCTACATCACTCTTATTTCCCTTAAGCATCGATTTTATTGTACGCCAACCACTCATATTGTACGATACAATTACCAATACACCCCCCAAACATGCCATTGGTATATGCTGAGTAAGCGAACCCAAAAATAGCATTACCAAAAGAAGTGCTACGGAGTGTACGATTCCCGAGATAGGAGTAGTTCCACCATTACCAATATTGGTCATAGTACGTGCAACAGCACCCGTTACAGGCATTCCGCCAAAGAGGGGAGAAGCTATATTAGCTACACCTTGCGCAATTAGCTCTGTATTGGAGTTGTGGGTATCACCCGTAACACCATCCGAGACTATTGCAGAGAGAAGAGATTCTATAGAGCCCAGAATCGCTAAAGTCACCGCATAGGGAAACAAAGTACGAAAAGTATCGAAACAAATTGGGATCATCGTAGGTTTTGGAAGTGATCCACTAAATGAACCAATTGTCTCAATATCGTTAACCCCTGCGTAACGACTAAGATAATATGTAACGGCAGTAACACCGACGATTGCTACAAGAGAACCAGGGAGCTTACGAGAGAGACGAGGAGCAAAGATAATTATTAGGATTGTAGCGGCGCTAACCAAAACAGAGCTCAAAGTGTAAGTGTCAAACGATGCAATATAACCACTCCAGCTACCAATAAAATCGGCAGAATCACTTTGGAGGGTTAATCCAAATAGATCTTTGATTTGGGTTGTAAAGATTGTCACAGCAACACCTGCCGTGTAACCAATGATAATAGGGTATGGAATAAATTTAATTACTGTACCTGCTTTTACCAGACCCATAAGCAGCATAATGACACCCGCCATGCATGTTGCAATCATTAAACCCTCAACACCATAATTCTGGACAATGCCAAATACAATAACAATAAACGAACCTGTTGGTCCTCCTACTTGCACGGAACTACCACCCAAAAGCGACACGATAAAACCGCCAATGATAGCTGTTATAAGACCATTTTCTGGACCTAATCCCGAAGCAATACCAAAGGCAATTGCCAGTGGAAGGGCAACGATACTCACGATGATACCACCAGTAAGGTCTCCGATAAATTTTTCTCGGTTATAACCTTTAAGTGATGTTAACAATTTTGGATAGAAATCTACATAACCTTTCATAGTCATATTATATTGTTTTTAGATGGCGGCAAAGGTAACAAAAAAAATGTCATTTTTTATTTTTTTTATAAATTACTTCTAATTTTATGATCTGTCAGCTATTAACTCACTCATTGAATGTTGACCGATGTGAGAGAATATGGTACGAAATAGCGAGTGCAATAACCAAAAGAAGAAGTTGCAACCAAAAGGATTCTAATCCGATTATAAAAATCGAAGTAAGCATTGTTGACCATAATGTTATCATCGATATAACTTTTATTCTTTTGGGAATTAATTTATATTCGCGATAATTACGAATATATGGACCAAAGTGGCGTTGGTTGATGAGCCAATCATATAGTTTGGGAGAAGAGTGCATATATAGAGTTGCCGACAACAACAAAAATGGTGTAGTCGGTAATACAGGCAATACAATACCCAACACCCCCAGAGAGAGTGATAATGTTCCTAAAACAATAAAAAGCACCTTCACGGCTGCAAAATTAACAAAAAAATTGTGTTTGGCACATTATTTATCTACCTTTGCATCTATAAAATAAAATTTACAGAGTAAAATGAAAGAGAAGATAGGTATCGCTTGCGATCATGCAGGTTATGATATGAAGGAGTTATTGGTTGGTTTTTTAGACGCCAAAGGCTTCGATGTAATCGATTATGGCTGTTATAGCGAGGAGAGTATCGATTACCCTGACTTTGGACATGCACTTGCTCAAGGTTTGGAACAAGGTGAGGTCAACCGCATAATTGGTCTTTGTGGTTCGGGCGAAGGTATGACTATGACACTCAATAAACATCAAAAGGTTCGTGCAGGTTTGGTTTGGTGCAACAAGGTTGCTCAACTTATTCGCGAACATAATGATGCTAATGCAATTGTGCTTCCTGCCCGTTTTATTAGTAATGATGAAGCTGTAGAGTTTGTATCAATATGGCTTACAACACCTTTCGAAGGTGGACGTCACGCATCTCGTATAGAGAAGATTGCTATTAAATAATTTTTTAGACTTTGGCTCAGAGTAGAATAGAAAATCTCAAAGAGACAGTATCTTTACTGCCTCACTCGCCTGGTGTTTACCAATTCCTCGATAGAGATGGTGTTATAATTTATGTCGGCAAAGCTAAAGATCTGCGCAAAAGAGTATCCTCCTACTTTCTCGACAGTGTAAACCAAAGTGCTAAGGTGCTGGTACTTGTAAAACATATTTGTGAGATACGTCATATTGTGGTCGACACAGAGGGAGATGCTCTACTTTTGGAGAACTCATTAATCAAAACACACCAACCGCGATACAATATTTTACTAAAGGATGATAAGAGTTATCCTTGGATTGCAGTGCTTAACGAAAATTTCCCAAGGGTTGTATCAACACGCCAACTCAAACGTGACGGCACTCGATATTATGGACCTTATAGCTCCTTATCGATGCAAAAAGCAGTATTGGAGTTTATTCGCGAGATCATTCCTCTTCGCACATGTAAGCTAAAATTAACACCAAATGCAATAGCCTCTGGCAAATATGGTGTGTGTCTTCAATACCATATCGGTAACTGTAAAGCACCATGTATAGGGGCTCAGAGTGCAGAGGAGTATAACGAAGTACTTGCCTTGGCAACATCGGTGCTCAAAGGTGACCTAAAACCTGTAAAGAGCTACCTTGAGGCGGAGATGCAGGCGGCAGCACTTGAATTAAAATTTGAGATTGCACAGCGATATAAACAAAGGCTTGCTGCACTTGAAAACTATACACATCGTTCGGTTATAGTAAGTTCTAAGATTGTACATATAGATACTTTCTCTTTATTTATTGACGGCGATGCTGCATTCTGTAACTTTGTAAGAATCCGTTACGGCTCAATAGTGGCTGTATACACAGTACAGTTAACACAAAAGGTCGACACCCCACCCGAAGAGATGTTAACACTTGCCATACAACATATAGTTGATAAGCTAACTGGAGGAACCCTCGCCCGTGAGGTAGTCGTGCCTTGTATTCCTTCGGCAACGATGCTATTTAATGGCGTTACGTTTACTGTACCCAAACGCGGTGAGAAGTATGAATTATTAGCATTTTCACAGAAAAGTGCTCGACTCTATCGAGCCGAACAGCTTCGTAATATGGAGATTAAAAATCCTGATCGCCATACAGAGAGGTTGATGAAAGCGATGAAGAGTGAGCTCTTTCTTGATCGAGAACCTCGACACATTGAATGTTTCGACAACTCCAACCTACAGGGTACCAACCCAGTGGCCTCATGCGTTGTATTCCGAGATGGAAAACCCGCAAAGAGAGAATATCGCCTCTTCAACATTAAAACTGTTATTGGTTCAGATGACTTCGCGTCGATGCGCGAAATTATTTATCGTCGCTATACACGTCTGCTTGAAGAGGGAGCCGAATTACCAGATTTAATAGTTGTGGATGGAGGTCGCGGGCAGCTCTCAAGCGCTTACCAAGTGCTAAAAGAGTTGGGTATTGAGGCACAGGTTCCAATTATTGGACTTGCTAAAAGAATCGAGGAGATATTTTACCCGGAGGATCCAACACCATATTATCTCAATCGTTTGGGCGAACCTCTCAAAGTAATATGTCATATACGTGATGAGGCACATAGGTTTGGAATAAATTTCCATAGACAGAAACGCAGTAAGAACTTTATAAAGAGTGCTCTTGATGAGATTGATGGTATTGGTGCAAAGAGTATTAATGCTTTAATGAAGCGATTTAAAACCGTTTCCAAGATCAAAAAGGCAACCCTTGAGGAGTTAACTGAAGTCGTAGGAGAGTCCCGCGCTGCAAAAGTGCGTTCATACTTCGAGTAATTCGCTTTATAGAAAACATTAGCAGGTGTATGAAACTTTTATTATAGAGTGTGGCATATTGCCCAAAATCAGCAGTCGTTCATTATCGGACTAAAAGATATTTTGGGACTATTGGTGATTCTTTCGGGGGTGATCTTGACCTTCGTTAAATCACGTAGCAAACGGCTTGTGACCTTGCAGCTTGTTCTAAATATTGTTGTCTTAGGATTTTGGTGTGGGTCGTTTTTGTCGCTTGCAACCTTTACTACGTGGGTTGCAAATGGGGTAAACCTTTCTCTCTCGATAGTCTATTTATAATGTGGCTTGGGGTTGGTTTTGAGCTAATGGATTATGAGATCTTCTCTGCTTTTATCATCTCCTCGGCATCAACTGCGGTACTCGTGATGGCGGCACTATTCTTGATTCTTTCGCTATTTATTCAAAAACCCTATTGTAGATTCGGCTGCCCCACAGGTGCACTAATCACAATGGCACAAAAGACGAAATAATAACAAATTTAACAGCACAAACAATTGTAAATCATATATATAGATGCCAAATTAAAGTCAGTCTATTTTTATTACAACTACGAAATATCGGGGCTAAGTTTGATCTTAAGAATACGACTCTCGAACTCATCTTTGGCGATGACTGAGCGGCTCTTTACCTTTGTTTTGTAGGTGTAGATCGTATTGACCGAGAGATCCAAAAAACGAGAGATACGTTCGGTATCGTTGATTCCTAAGCGCATCAGTGCGAAGATGCGCACCTCTGGAGGCAGCTCAGACGAAGTCTCTATATCTATCTGATCCTCCACTCTAAAGAGAGTGTTATACTCCTCGATGAAGTTGGGAAAGAGATTCAAAAAGGCACGGTCGAAGTCGACAAAGAAGCTCGCTTTATCTCGTTTGATATTGAACTCTTTGTAGATATTTCGTAGGTCATCATAGAGACGATTTTTCACTTTTGTGTCGATCTTTTTTAACAGCGCCTCGTTCTGTTTTAGGTGCTCGTTGCTCTTGTATATCGAGTCGATGATGTAGTGCTCCTTGATCTTATTTGACTCATTAAGCTGGCTATTGATCTGTGACAATCGCTCCATCTGCTCCTGTATTGTTTGTTTCGAGGCTTTGGCGATCTTTGCATTGCGACGTGCGATCACTCCAAAGACAACTGCGATAACACTCAACATCGAGATCACGGCAAGCAGCGAGTAGAGGATATTGCGCTGACGACTGATCGTTGTGATCTTATGTTTGTTGATTATTGGCAGTAGCGAATTGACCTCCAAGTTACGATGTCTTGCATTGTAGAATTTGGCATCTTCATACGCAATCTCAATAAGTCGTTCAGCGATCTTTGTCTGCCCCACAGCGAATAACTCCTCAGAGATTGTCTTGATGCTTCGGTTCTCGCGTGCCGCAGCCTCGACATCATACCCAACAGCGAGGGTCATATACTCAAAGCCATCTTGGCGATCCCCCAACTCGAAGTAGGCGTAACCTAAAAGGAAGGTAATTATCGAGTTGTGATGTGCGCTGATTGGGGTTGTGCCATAAAAACTCGACAGATCCTCTACGACCTGTGCATAGTTCTCTCGGCTCAACTCCTTGTAGCACTTTGCATAGGCGTAGTAGTAGTCTCTATTTGGCGACAATATAATGATGGAGTCGGCATATTGGCGCAACTCCGCTGTATACTCAGTCTTATACTTCTCGTCGTTTACGTAGTCGATATTATCGGAATAAAACCTAACAATATTGTAGTATAGCTCGCGCCTGATTTCATCGCTGACACCCGAAACATCGACCGACTGAACCACCTCCGCCGCCTCCGAGAATATTCCGCCCGAGGTGAATGTAGAGATCTGACACCCTTTGGCACGAGCAATGAGATTTGCATCGCCTATATCCTCCGCCAAGCTCATCAAATCACTTGCATATTTATAGGCTATATCATACTTATACGATCTCGTAAGGTTGAACAACCTATAACATATATCAAACTGCTCTCGTAGATTGTGGCTCTGCAAGAGTCGCTGCTCCTCGATCTCTATTAGCTCTCGCTGGCGCTTAAAATATAGCTCCCGTTGGCTCAATATCTCATCCAACTCTTTGGTGATCTCGCCATAGAAACTATCTGTGCAACTAACTGTTGTAAATGAGATTACAACCGATATTAATATGTATATAATTCTCCTCTTCATAATAGACAAATATATGAAAAAAACTCTTAAAATCATCAGAATATATATTTATTAAACAAAAAATGAGAATATATAATCTATATTTTGTTGAAACTGACGAATGGTAACTATTTGATTATCAGGGTATTCAAAAATATAACATCTCAATTATATCAATATAAATAGTTTTCGTTTGTTTGGGATAATAATTTTGCAGTAACCAAAAATTAAAACTTCAAAACTATGAAAGCGAGAATGATCTACATCTTCTTGCCGTTGCTCGCCCTACTATCTATTGTAGCTGAGTCTCAGGCACAGGAGATCTTTGAAAACGAGAAGAGCCTATTCAAGATATCGGGCTATCTAAGAACTGGCGTTGGCCGTAGCGAGGGCGGCGCGACGCAGGCACATTTTCAGATGCCTGGAGCGCTCAATAAATATAGCCTCGGCAATCAGGCGGACACCTATGGTGAGTTAGAGTTCGACTATACACACTACCTCGACGATGCCAAATCAAAATCTATAGATGTGGTATGGATGACCTCTATATATGAGGATTTCGGAACCAAGAATAAGATGAGTTTTAATTTCACCGAGCAGCTCTATCTGAGAGTAAACAACCTCTTCGGTTGGGGTGAGTCTATCTGGGGAGGTAATCGTTTCTATGATCGACGAGCTATCCATATGCTCGACAGACAGTGGATCAACCCTGGACAGAAGGGTTGGGGAATGGGTGTCGAGAATCTGCTTAATCGCACAACGGAGGAGGATCTGAAGTTTGCTGTGTGGAGATTCAACAACAAAGATGTCGTCTCGTATAAGAGTGGTGAGGTCGGAAATCTTTACAACTATACTGCCGATGTGCGTTGGGTCAATAAGCCTATTAGCGACAAATTCAACATCAACCTTGCAGCTAATTATAGCTATCGAGTAGCTAACGACGATCTCGGGTATGGCGGCGAGAGTGGATTTGGTCTCTTCGGTTGGTTGGACTACGTCGGAGGCGATATTACCAATACAACAGCTGTGCTTTTTCGTCAAGGGGCAAATGTCTCGACAGACCACTGGTCGGGAATGTCATATAGCGAGAATCCCTCGAATAGCAACTATGTGACCAGTGATTTGAGTAAGGCATACTCTTTGGAGGTCAATAATAATTTCCTATATGATGATTTCGAGGATTGGACACTAAATTTCATCTTGATGGCAGTGGTGCGCAACTATGGAACAACACCCTATGAGTATGTGGGTGGCGAGGCTCAATATGTAAACGACTTAGGTAAAATGATGTATTGGCTCTCGGCTGGTGC
The DNA here is from genome assembly GCA_044433965.1 of Rikenellaceae bacterium. Lineage (GTDB taxonomy): Bacteria > Bacteroidota > Bacteroidia > Bacteroidales > Rikenellaceae > Alistipes. Next base: position 13,385 of record JAWXTF010000006.1, read on the forward strand.
GCGTGGTAGCTACTATATCAATGACTACTTCCGTTTGACGTTAGAGTACACCCACGAATATATCGACAATAGGCAGGTTGATGCAGCGGGTCATCTCAACAAAGTGACCTTTACACCCGAGCTATCGCTCAAAAAAGGGTTCTACTCACGTCCTGCTCTCCGCCCATTTGCCAACTACGCATTTTGGAGCGACGATCTGAAAGGGCATATCGCCTCCTCTCCAACGGGCTCGCCCTATGGTGATAAAACAAGCGGCTTTACCTATGGTTTGCAGTTCGAGATCTGGTGGTAAGAAACTTATAAACAAATAACTATCTAAAACTATATTACTATGAAAATGTTCAAGAAAACAGTAGCATTGGCAGCTCTACTATTGGTAGGAGCCGTAACGATGAGTACATCGGCAAAGGAGATTAAGCTATCATCTCCAGATGGCAAGACAGAGGCGATAATTAACACCGAGGGGCAGTTGAGGTACTCCCTCTCTCAAGATGGAGTAGAGGTACTTGCACCCTCTCCCATCTCAATGACTTTGAGTGATGGAACAGTGTGGGGATACGCCCCAAAGCTAAAATCAGTCGAGAGGGTGAGCGGTGACGAGATTGTTGAGACACCACGCAACAAAGCCTCTCAAATTGAGAACAAATACAACGGTGTAGTATTAAACTTCTCGGGATGGCAGGTTGAGTTCCGTGCCTTTGACGACGCCGTTGCCTATCGCTTTATCTCTCAGAAAGAAGGACGATATGAGGTGAAAGCCGAGGAGGCTAATTTCAACTTCGTAGATGATGCAGTAGCAACGGTACCTTACGTCGCATCGGAGGGGAGTTTGGAACACCAATTCTTTCAGTCGTTTGAGAATACCTATACAACACTTCCTCTCTCGGAGTTGGATCGTAATCGTTTGATGTTCCTTCCACTGAGCGTGGAGGCTCCAGAAGGCAGGCGGATCACAATCACAGAGAGTGACCTACGAGACTATCCTGGTATGTATCTCGTTGCAAATGTAGGCAGCAACACCCTCTCTGGACTCTTCGCTCCCGTGCGAGATGAGATCGAGGAGCACGCCGGATACAACAACTTGCAGGTGATCGTCAAGAGCCGCCACGACTACATAGCACGAGTTGATGGAGCGCGTTCATTCCCGTGGCGTGTGGCGATAATCTCTCGAAACGATTTGGAGTTGGCGAACACCGATGTGGTATATAAACTTGCGACACCAAATGTTATTGGCGATACATCGTGGGTTAAACCTGGTAAGGTTGCGTGGGATTGGTGGAACAACTGGAATTTGGAGGGTGTTGACTTCGTGGCTGGCATCAACAACGAGACGTATAAGTATTATATCGACTTCGCAAGCGAGAATGGAATCGAGTATGTCATCTTGGATGAGGGCTGGTCGGTGAATAAGGTCTACGACTTGATGCAGGTTGTCCCCGAGATTGATCTTGAGGAGTTGATCGCCTATGCTGAGCAGCGTAATGTTGGTATCATCCTTTGGGCAGGTTACTACGCCTTTGATCGTGATATGGAGGCTGTTTGTAAGCACTATAGCGAGATGGGTATTAAGGGCTTCAAGATCGACTTTATGAATGGTGACTGCCAAGATTTGGTCGCATTCAACGAGCGTTCGGCAGCGATGACCGCGAAGTATAAGTTGATGTTGGATATTCACGGAACATACAAGCCAACAGGACTTGAGCGCACATATCCCAATATTATCAACTACGAGGGAGTCTTTGGATTGGAGCAGATGAAGTGGCAACCGCAGGAGTGTGACCACGTAACCTACAACGTTACGATGCCATTTATTAGGATGGTCGCAGGTCCGGTGGATTACACTCAGGGGGCTATGCGAAACGCTACACGAACCTACAACTCTTTGGCTGATACGATCGAGAATCAATACTATCCATCGTTCACACGCCCGATGAGTCAGGGTACACGTTCGCACCAGTTTGCGCAATATATCATCTTCTTATCGCCTCTCAATATGTTGTGTGACACCCCAACGAACTACGAGAAGGAGCCGGTTAGTACGGAGTATATCGCCTCTATTCCAACAGTGTGGGATGAGTCAAAGACGATCCAAGGCGAGATGGGCGAGTATATCGTTACGGCTCGCAGGAGTGGCGATACATGGTATATCGGCGGATTGAACAACTGGACACCACGCGACATTATGCTCAATGTAGAGGAGATTACCGGCAAGTCGGGCGACGCAACGATCTATATGGATGGACCCAACGCCGCAAACCACGCCGAGGATTTCCAAAAGAAGGTAATCAACACCGATGGAACGATCACGATTCACATGGCATCGGGTGGTGGTTTCGCCTTGATCCAGTAAAAAGTTCTTCAATAGACCGTACTTTAAGGTTTACATCTGATACACCCTCGAAAATTATTTCTAAATTTTCGAGGGTGTATCAGATTAGATAGCTATAGTTATGGCTCAATCAATCGAATATGACTACCTAAGCGATAAGTTATGGAATATCGAGGTTGAGGAGTATTACAACGATGGCACAAAGATACGAATTATTTCTATCTCAACTTGCTGTCCTAATTTGGGGTAGTATTATAATTTGTTAGAATCTGTTTAAATTTCTCTCTTAGCAATTATAGCGAGAAAAATTTAAACAGATTCTTAGATATTGCAAATAAATATATTATCTTTGTTTATACCAAACCAACTAATATAACAGATGATACATTTTTTTCAAAGAATTGCTGTAATAATATTTATCCAGATCTTATGTAGTAATGTATATGCTTTAGCAAGAGTTGATAATAATTTTACAATGCGCCAGATTGAGGGAATACCTCAATCTGAGATAAATGCTCTATATGAGGATCAGCGTGGTTTTGTGTGGATTGCGACACTTGATGGACTCTATCGTTATGATGGACATAATTTCAAGCCGTATACGGTTGGAGGCGACGAGAATACGACAGGAAGCAATATGATACTTACAATAAATGAGGATCGTCGAGGTAATATATGGGTTGGAACCTACGGTTGTGGTTTGTGTATGATTGATGCTCAAACCGACAAAATAACTAATTATCCTCTTGATATCTTAACAGGAAGTGATGTTAGCTCCAATGACGTTTTGACAATTGAGATAGATCGAGATGATAATGTGTGGATTGGAAACTGGTACTCGGTAATTAAAATTGAGTTTGAGGAAGGATGTTTAGATATTAAAAGTGTTAAGATATATCCTATTGATCAGAAGTCAAAGATCGAACAAGATTGTATAAATAAGATTCATGAAGATAAATTAGGTAATATCTGGATTGGTCGTAATAAGTCTCTTCGCCGTGTGATAGGTGAGAGAGACGGTGAATTGCTCTATGACACCTATGATGTATCGGCACAAGATATTGATGATTATGGTGACAATTCGATAATTGTTGTCTCTGGCAATATTATAATACTAAACAAAGATCCATACTCTGATCGATTTAACGAGAATTACATACAAACCTCAATGTCTGACGCAAGTAAGGTTGCACTCTTCTCGGAGAGGCAATTATGGATCGGAGGTCGAAAAAGTGTAGCATTATTAGATCTTAGAGATGATGGAATATGGGAAGAAAAAAACATCTGCGGCAAAAAGGAAAATATGCCAAATGCCATCACACCGAGCATGGTTTCAGATATAATAGTAACAAATTACAATCAAGTGTGGATTGGAACACGAGGCGGTGGTGTATTTACCATTAACAAAACACTTAAACAATTCAATAATTACCTATATCAAGATAATTCAAAAGTCCAACCTAATTTTATTGTTAAATCCCTTTTTGAGGATATAGATGGTAATTTATGGATAGGTTCTGAGGCGAAAGGCGTTTTGTTTCAATCTAAAAAAGATAGATATGGGCATAATATTCGTAAGCTTGAGGTAAATAAGTCTGATGATCGTGCATACGCTTTTGCACAGAGCTCGAAAGATGTAGTATGGGTAGGAACTTGTCACGATATTAATATTGTTGCCTTTAACACCAAAACATTGAAACCTATAGAACAAGAGTTCGAAGTATCAGACATAGGTTTTGTTTTTGCTCTCCAGTTAAGCGATACCAATACTATGTGGGTGGGAACCTATAACCATGGATTGTGGCGACTAAAGATTGATGATAATGGACATATTGTTGGTGGCAAAAATTTTATGGTTGAAACTTCGTCTATCTGCTCAAATATTATTCGTTCTCTATTTATTTCAGAAAGTGGTGATCTGTGGATTGGAACTGATGTTGGCGTAAATCGTATCGCTCAAGAAGATCTTAATAGCGAAACCCCAACATTTCTAAGATCTTTTAATCGTAGAAGCCAACACAATTTAGATCGCACCTATGTGCTTCAGATTACAGAGATCGCTTCGGGAGAGATGTTGTTTGGAACCATGGGTAATGGTTTGGTCTGTTATGACCACAAGCAAGACTCTATTCGATATATTACAACAAGTGAAGGATTATCGAATAACTCCGTTAAGAGTATTGTGGAGAATCCAGATAATGGCGATGTGTGGTTATCTACCAATAGAGGTCTTTCTAAATACAACCCTATCTCTAACGAAATTGTAAATTATGATAAAGATGATGGAATATTAGAGTGCGAGTTCTCGGAGATATGCGGTTTAATGCGTGCCAATGGAGATCTCGTATTTGGCAGTAGAGACGGTATAGTTGCATTTAACCCAACAGAAATTACGCCCTCGGGGATAACTCCAGATCTATATTTTACTGATTTGTATATTAATCACAAGATAGTTAATACAGGTGTTAAGTATGGCGGTCGTGTGATTTTAGAGAAAACGCCTGAGTGCACTTCATCCATAGAATTAGAATATGATGAGCGTAATTTCTCTTTAGGTTTTATTGGACTTAATCACTTCTCGCCGCAAGGGGATAAGTATCGCTATAAATTAGAAGGTATAGACCCCGATTGGATTGAGGTTCATGGGGGAGATTTAATGGCAATATATACCAATATACATGAGGGTAACTACATATTTAGAGCGAAAGCAGCCAATGCAGATGGCGTGTGGAGCGAGAAGGAGCTGAGGTTGGATATTGTTGTTAACCCTCCCTTGCATCGCTCAACCTTGGCATACATTATATATGTATTGCTCTTACTGCTAATCGTTTATTTGACATATTGGATAGTGTCACTTGTGATCAATAAGCGTAGAGAGGCTTATGAAGCTCAGATGGAACAGCATAAGGCTGAAGACCTAATTCAATATAAGTTAGAGTTTTTTATGAATATCTCTCATGAGTTTAGAACTCCTGTTACGCTAATCAACATCATGCTTGAGAAGTTGCTCACAATAGTTAAGAGAGAGGAGAATAGGGAGATGTCGGAGTCACTCTACGAGATAAAGCATAACGTTAATATGCTGCACTCTTTAATAAATCAGCTTTTGGATTTCAGGAAGATTGAGAGGGGAAAGCAGAATATCAATCCTGTATCAACTGATATTGCAAAGTATATAACCACCTATTATGATCATTTCAGACCACTTGCTGAGAAGAATAATATATCTTACACATATAATGTTAGTGACGGTGTTGTTATAGCCTCCATCGACATTAAACTATTTGAGAAGGTAGTAACCAATATTTTATCTAATGCATTTAAGTATACCCCTGTAGGTGGTACAATCACACTGTCGGTATCAAAGGATGAAAAGCGTGGAGTTGTTATATTTTCGAGCAAAGATAGTGGCAGAGGTGTTTCTCGGGATGAAATTCCATACCTATTTGATAGGTTCTATCAAGGAACGAATAAAAATAGCGCCTCTAATGGTAGCTCAGGTGGTAGTGGTATTGGTCTCTCTCTATGTAAGGGAATTGTAGAGCTACATATGGGGCAAATATTAATTGTTAGTGATCTAAATCAAGGCTTTGAATGCATTGTAGAGCTACCTATGTCTCCAAATCAAGCTGATATTCAAGTATCGGATCTACCTGTGGTTTCTCAGGAGTGTAGTACAATTGTTGACGATATGATCTATAATAGTACTCAAATCTTAGATATGAAATTAAAAGGTGGCAAGCGTGATATGTTGCTTATCGTTGAAGATAATGAGCACCTGCGGTTGCAGTTAACCAAGGAGTTGGTCGAGGAGTATGATATAATCTCAGCTCGCGATGGAGTTGAGGGTCTCGATATGTGCATTAAGCGTCACCCCGCCCTTATAATAACAGATGTCATGATGCCACGAATGGATGGAATTGAGATGTGTCGCCAGATTAAGAATTGCGAAGAGGTTAGCCATACACCCATAATGGTGCTTACGGCAGATAATTCCATCAAAAACCAAATAGATAGCTTTACTATTGGTGGTGCAGATGGTTACCTTGACAAGCCATTTAGCATGATTGTATTAAAGTGTAAGATAGAGACTATCCTCAATAACCGTAAAATTCTTAAAAGGCGATTTAACCAAGAGACGATTGTAAATCCTGAATCTATTGCTCGCACTTCTGCTGATCTAAAATGTATTTCACAAATAATAGCCATCATCAAGAAGAATATGAGTAATTCAGAGTTGAGTATTGAACAGATAGCTCAAGAATATGGTGTTTCTCGAACATACCTCAATCGCAAAATTAAAGCTCTTACGGGTGAGACAAGTGCTCAATTTTTGCGAAATATAAGATTGAAATATGCTGCAAAATTGATACTTCAAAAGAATATGAATATCTCAGAGGTAGCATGGGCTGTTGGATACAACGATGTTAAAACTTTTAGAGGTCGCTTCAAAGAGATGTTTGGAGTTGCACCTACAAATTATAAAGGCGAACCAGCAATTGTTGATGAGTCGACCCTTGCTGATGATACATTGATGTAATCGGATACACTCAACGTTTACCACATGTTTACACCAAAAGAGACCTTACAACCTACGAAAAAAGCAAAAGTTTGCATTTGCGTAGGTTGTAAGGTCTCTTTTGCCCCTCTACTATTCCATTGTTAATTATTAATTTTGTTCACACAACACTTTTAATTAATAAACTAATAATATGTGTGATATAATATAAACCTATAATATATGGATAGTTTTTAAATGATTTATTGCATTTCTAACATTACCATCATTTGTTATATGTGTAATTGGTGTAGGATGTGAAGAATTATTTAATAAAGAGATACTTTAATTTTCACCTTAAAATTAGGGGGGATAGAACTCCCTTGAAGTGTAGCAATTATATACAATAACCAATTAATAAAAACTTACAATGATTAAAAAACTATTATTTAGTGCGATGATTGCCTCTGTATCTATCTCGTGCTGTGGTTCGTCTCCACAAAGCAGTCCAACAACACCAACAAATTACGACAAAGAGAAAGCTGCCTACTACGGTGTGCCCGAAGGCAATAAACTAAGTGCATCAATGATGCGAGCAATGGAGTGGGCAGACCACGATAACAGCTGGTTTATCGAGTATGAGACAATGCCACTTAAAGGAGATTTGGCATATGAAGAGGGTGTGGTACGTCGTGACCCAAGTGCTATGCTTAAGATTGATGGTCTCTACTATGTATGGTACTCTCGCAGTACTGGTCCAACTGATGGATTCGCAGGTGATATTGAGAATGATAAGGTATTTCCATGGGATCGTTGCGATATTTGGTATGCTACATCTCAAGATGGTATTACATGGAAAGAGGAGGGTATTGCCGTGGCTCGTGGCGAAAAGGGAGCATATGATGACCGTTCTGTCTTTACTACCGAGATTATGGAGTGGGATGGTCGATATTATCTATGCTACCAAACTGTTAAGTCTCCATATACTGTTCGTGTAAAGAACACTATTGGTATGGCTTGGTCTGACTCTCCTCGTGGACCGTGGACCAAAACTGCGGAACCTGTATTGACACCATCCGACACTGGTGAGTGGTTGGGCGAAGAGGATAATCGCTTCAAGGTTGTCTCTAAGGGAGATTTTGATAGCCACAAAGTTCACGACCCATGTATAATCCCTTACAACGGGAAGTTCTATATGTACTACAAAGGTGAGCGTATGGGAGAGGAGATTACCTGGGGCGGTCGCGAGATCAAACACGGTGTGGCAATTGCCGATAATCCATTAGGACCTTATGTTAAATCAGAGTACAACCCAATTAGTAATAGTGGTCATGAGATTTGCGTATGGCCCTACAATGGAGGAATTGCCGCATTGATAACAACAGATGGTCCCGAGAAGAATACAATTCAATGGTCTCCTGATGGAATAAACTTTGAGATTATGACCGTAATCAAGGGTGCGCCACACGCTATAGGACTTAATCGTAGCGCAGATAATGAAAAGGCTCCTACAGAAATTTTGCGATGGGGTTTAACCCATGTATACAATACGTATGATTATCAAAGTATACTTGGCTTCAAGAGCTGGAATATGACTTCGCATACAGCGAAGGGAGAAAATAATTAGATGGTTTATTAGGTTAAGGTTGGCAGCAAGTTGCATTATGTTGTGTTAGTAGACAAAGTGCAACTTGTTATTTTTAGGACAATAATATTTTGTGCTAATCATAAGTGTTCAAATACACACCATGTAGTTACCAAACGGCTCCGTATTCACAACTACACACCTAAAACACACTTTTTACCACCCTCAACTATAGATTCTAATATCTAAATTTGTTACAACTTAAAACTTTATTATTAACCAAAAAATGAATCTTTATGAGAAATTTTAAACTCAGGATTTGGAAATACATGTTATTTCTAATTGTTTTGTTTCTGTCTGGTGAAGCCTACGCACAAAATACCATTAGTGGTGTTGTGACAAGTGCAAAAGATGGATCAACTATTATCGGTGCCACAGTTATCGTTCAAGGCACCTCAGTGGGTGCCACTACAGGTGTAGATGGAGACTACTCACTTGATGCAGCAAAAGGCGCAGTGTTGGAATTTAGCTACATAGGTTATGAACCTCAAACGGTAACCGTGTCGACACAAACAGTAATCAATGTAGTCCTTGCGGAGTCGTCGGTGATGATCGAAGAGGTTGTTGCCATCGGTTACGGTGTCCAAAAAAAGAGGGAACTTACAGGCGCAGTCACTCAAGTAAAATCAGATGATTTGATGAATGGTGTTAGTTCCGATGTAACTAAAGCACTTCAAGGTAAGGTTTCGGGCTTGACTATTGTCGAGAGCTCGGGTCGCCCTGGAGACAATGCTGTAGTTCAGATTCGTGGTTTAGGCTCTATTAATGGTAGCTCGGAACCTCTCTATGTTGTTGATGGTATTCCCTATGACAGCAATCCAAATATTCCAGCTGAAGAGGTTGAGTCGATCGACGTTCTCAAGGATGGTGCCTCGGCAGCGGTATATGGTACTCGTGCTTCGAACGGTGTTATCCTTATAACTACTAAGCGTGGTCAAGAGGGCGAGATGAAGGTTAACTTCTCATCATATTATGGTATCCAAAACATCACCTCTGGTACAGAACTTCTTAATACCGAGCAGCACCTCTATGTAGATGAGATGTACTACCAAATGACTCAAGGTGTAAACTCACCAATTCTATATTATAATCCCAATGCGATGGATTATGATACTGATTGGGTAGGCGACATATCAAACGATAACGCATCGATTCAGAACTACAACATTAGCTTAAATGGTGGTAGCGGTGGAGTGTCGTATAATGTCAACACCAACTACTACAACCAAGGTGGCGTTCTTATCAACTCAGGATATGATCGCCTTTCGACACGTGCAAGTGCTTCGATGAAGAAGGGTAAATTTGATGCCTTTGTGAGTCTTGGTGTTTCGATGTCAAATCAACAGCAAGAGCCATGGAACATCTATCAATATGCTCAATACCAAGGTCCATATCGTCCACCATTGGCATTTGATGGTGCCAACTATATCTATGTTGATGGAAACAATGCCGACCACGTTGGTTATATCGCTCGTCTTATTAATGAGTCAGATGTTCGCAAAGAGAACTCATATAATATCTCAAGCAACCTTAAGTATGAGATCATTGAGGGGTTGAGCTATCAAGTAAATATTGGTTATAATAATTGGCAGTACAAGCGTGATTACTTCCAACCTCAATATATCGTCTACGATATGAATGGTGATGTCAACGCAAGTTCAACTCGTGAAAATGCTATTCTACAACAACACTTTATGGGTAGCAACAAAGTGACATTGGAGAATGTTCTTAATTATCAAAAACAGCTTGGGAAACACTCTATTGGGGCACTCTTGGGTTACACTGTAGAGAAGACAAGCTCATACTATACATCTATTCAGATGCAGGATTTCATGAGTAATGATACCGCTGTGTTTGATGCTGCATCGACTCTTGTTTCAGCTTCAGGTAATGAGAGTGTTAATACCCTTGTAGGTAAACTTTTCCGTCTACAGTATGATTACGACGATCGTTATATGATCTCGGCAAGTGGTCGTTATGACGGCTCGTCTCGTATGTCTGAAGAGAATCGCTATGCCTTCTTCCCTGGTGTATCAGCTGGTTGGAATATTAGCGAGGAGGAGTTTATGAGTCGTGCAGATTGGCTTTCGTCGCTCAAGCTACGTGGTAGTTATGGTGAAGTCGGCAACGAAAACATCGGAAATTATGGCTATGCATCTTACGTAAGTAGTAGCGTAGATTATGTGTGGGGTGCCGAGACAAACGATGAACTTGGATTGGGTGCAATTCAGCGTTCATACTCTAACTCAGATATTAAGTGGGAGACCAATATTTCACGAAATATTGGTGTTGATGCAATGTTTCTAAATAATGCCTTAACCTTCACATTTGATGTTTACCAGAATGACAAGAAAGATATGTTGCTTGATGTTACTATTCCTGCGTCTACAGGAACCAACGTTGGTTGGGGCAACAATACTATCACCTCGAATGTTGGAAATATGACCAACAAAGGTTTTGAGCTTGCAGCATCGTACAAGGGTGGTAATCCCTCTAAATTTGCATGGTCGGTAACAGGAACATTCTCGCGCAACATCAACGAAGTTACCTCACTTGGAGGAATGGATGAGATTGCTCTCGATGATAGTATGTTGGATTCATGGATGAATGTCGATGCAGTGTCTACCTATATGAAAGTGGGTTATCCCGCAGGTTCATTCTTCTTGATTCAAACTGATGGTGTGATTCAAAATGAGGAGCAGTTGGCTGAAGTGAAGACGTATCAGCCCAATGCAGTGCTTGGTGATTTGAAGATGATTGACGAAAATGGAGATGGTCAGATCGACGACGACGATAGAGTCTATATGGGCAGTGGTATGGCAGATTTTGAGGCAAGTATTGTATTCAATGCAACATACAAAGGTTTCGACTTCTCTACACAACTATTTTACTCTCATGGCGCAAAGATCCTCGATGGTGCAAAGCAATTTGCATATGCAGGTAACCGCCACATAGATTTCTACGATATGTGGACCCCCGCAAACCCAACTTCTAATATTCCAATTCCAAATGATGTGAACTGTAGCCCTCGTCTCGACTACTTCCTTTCGGATGGTAGCTACCTAAGAGTACGCAATATCACCTTGGGATATACAATCCCAAAACACATAATTAACAACTTGGTAGACAACGCAAGAGTATACTTAACTGCTCAAAACCCATTCACATTTACCCAATATGAGGGTTACGACCCTGAGGTGGGTGGTGATGGAACTGCTGCAACACGTGGTGTCGACAAAGGAAATTACCCTATTACTCGCAAATTTATGGCGGGTGTTCAAATTGATTTTTAATGCTTAAAAATGTAAAGTTATGATTAAGAAATCTTTATATACAATTTGCTTATCTTTCTGCTTAGCTTTCACCACAAGCTGCGAAAGTGATCTTTTGACTCAGGTCAACCCAAATGCCGTTACTGATGGCTCGTTCTGGCAAACGGAGTCTGACTTTGATAAAGCTGTAAATGCTCTATATGGTTCATTGCAACTACAATGTGTAAGTGGTAAATATTTAGTATACGACATGTGTCGTTCAGATCTTGGCGGTACTGAGAGTTGGTACGGCAATCAAGCGACATTCACCCAACTAAAGTGGGATGACACCACTACATATGTAGAGGATCGTTGGTCGGAGCTATATGTTGGAATCTACCGAGCAAATCAGATTCTCTACTATATCGAAGATGCAACATGTTTTGATGAGAATCCCGAGCAGGCTGAGCTTATCATCGCTCAAGCGAAATTTTTGCGTGGATATTGCTACTTCTGGTTGGCATACACCTACAATGGAGCAGTAATCCACGATGTACTGGCTACTACACCCGATGATATGCACAAGCCATTCTCATCGAAGGAAGAGGTTATCTCAACTATGGTTATTCCAGATCTTGAGGCTGCCGCAGAGGTTCTCCCAACTACTTGGGATCAAGCAGGTCACTTTACTTGGGGTGCTGCTACAGCAATGCTTGGTAAGACATACCTCTATCAAAATGATTGGGCAAAGGCAAAAGAGTACTTTGGTCAAATTATCGTTGAGGCAGAGAGTAATGGTTTGTATTCGTTAGTTCCAAACTTTATGGATAACTTCACCGTGGACAATGAGTACAACTCAGAATCAATCCTCGAAGTTGCCTACTCCGACAACTACAAGGAGGGAACTAATGCACAGAATCACGATGAGTCTAATGGCTCAGAGGCTAACTCTATTGCGCTTGACTTTGCATCGCTGTATGCTGGTGGATACAACGACGTGTTGCCTACATATCACTGCCAAGAGATGTTTGTGTCGGCTGAGGAGATGGATCCTACAAATAGTTGGACCTCATCACACGAACGTTCGATACGTACCTACGCTACAATCGTAGTTGAGTATGGTGATGGTGATTACTACGGTTCGCCTCTAACACCTTATACCGATGATGAAGGAAACGCCGTTACTGCTAAAACCAATTTTAACTATGGACAATCATCGAAGGTGAAGAAATGGACACAATGGGATCGAATAGCGGCAGAGGACTCAAGTCTCGGAGCTCGTACAGGTATCAACTATCGTGCTATCCGCTACGCCGATGTGCTTTTGATGTATGCTGAGGCTTGCTTGGAGTGTGGCGATGCGGTGAGCAGTGTGATCCCATATATCGATCAAGTGCGCAAGCGGGCAGGTGTTATCACTCTTCAACAATACATGTCCGACAATAGTAATAAAATTCCTCAGCTACACATTTCGAAGTATGCTAATAGTTGGGCAGATTACAACTATGTTGATGCAAATACAGAGAATGTTTTGACACACATCCGCCAAGTGGAACGTGTTCTTGAGTTGGCATTCGAGGGTCACCGTTGGTATGATCTGGTACGTTGGGGTATCGCCAAGGAGGTGTTTGACCAATGTTGGCAAGAGGAACAAGGTCTACGCTTGATCCTTTGTGGAGGAATTGATAGCAACACCATCCCAACTACTGCAACTAAGGAGTATCCTCTATATGTCAACGAACGTATTCGCCCTGACTTCCAGAATAAATCTGAGAATTATGTGGAGAGTTCGCATAACTACTTCCCAATTCCATCTTATGAGAAGGTGAATAATAATGCGTTGTAGAAAACTAAAAAAGTGTAAAATTATGAAAAGCATATATAAATTATTGTCAGCAGCACTGCTTATTCTATGTGTCGTATCGTGTGAAGAGGAGCGTGAATTTGATGATCTCAACCACTCAATGGTGATGACTTCGTTTGGAGGTCAAAGTAACATCATGCAGGTTAATGGTTGGATGTCGTTTATTGACCTTTCGAGAGGTGTTGTGAGCCGTGAATGGAGCTTTCCGTCGGGCGATGTTGTAATTGATGAAGATGGTGCTGGTATATCCACCTCATCGGAGGAGGTCGTAAAGGTTAGTTTCGTAGAGCCTGGCACCTATTATGTAAATATTAAACAACAATTTGCAGGCAGCAGCTATTACCTTGATTCCGACTTTGTTGACGGTTCTACATATGAGGAGGATATTGAAGTGGTTGTTCGTGATAGCGTCAGAGCATCATACACCGCGTATTATGATACAAAGGGCGTTGCACTTACAGTTTCTGATGATGCAATGAATCAAGTGGAGGCAGGTCACTCTGTAACTTTCACTTCAACATCAACAGGTGTACCAAGCTCAATTAAATGGGTGCTTACTCGCGATGATGGCTTCAGTGCAGATCTTACGGGTGACACAACAACATCTACAGGAACTTACAAGTTCTCAGTTCCTGGTATATACCATATTGGCATGATCGTTTCAAGTGACTTTGGCAATTCGTCAATCTCCAACAAAAATGTTATTGAGGTTGTCGCTTCGTCGGATCCTGTGATTCTCGATGGCGTTGAGAGAGCGAGTACCAACGAGATAGGTTTGGTATTTAGTCGTGCGATGAACGATGCATCGACTTGTGACCTATCAGCATTCACAGTATCAATTATCAACTCCGATGAGGCTATCCCCTGTAATGTTGTCTCGCTATCAACTTTAGATAATATTGTGAAGATCATGCTCGATACAGATATCTATAGCTCTGATGAGCTCTATGTGAGCTATGATGCTGCTATTGGCGATCTATCGACCGTAGATTACGTTATGGCGGAGTCATTCACCGATGCTCAACTCACAGAGTTTAACTTGGTTGATATATTGGGTAATGCTGGTTTCGATACAAGTTTCGAAAACTCCTCGGCAAGTGATTGGGCATATCTATGGTGGGGTTCACCATGGGACATGTACACAATGAGCATTAGTTCTGATGTCGCTTATAGTGGCGAAAAGAGTAGTCACCTCAATATGCAGGCCTATGGCGGTGCAATCATCGAGTGGAGGAGTGGAGGATCAACCGAGATCTACTTCGACGCTGTTGCCAACACTAAGTATCAAGTAGGATTCTGGGCATATGTTACTACGATGACCTACTCTACAGACTTCCCTGAAGGTGCCTTTGCACCCGATATCCGAGCAAATCTATCGACAGATAATACATGGGGTTATGCTGCATCATTTGGAGATGATACACCTCTCAATGAGTGGGTGTACAGGACAGTAGTTGTCTCAACATCAACTACAGGATCTACTAAACTCCAATTTAGAGGTTGCAACAACTCTCTTCCTGGTGAGTTTGATTTCTACTTCGACGACCTAACAGTTGTTGAGTACGAAGAGCGCAAATAATAGCATTCAACACTTTAGTGGGGGCTGGTGAAAAAGCTCCCACTATCTATTTACATTGACGAAAAATTAAGATTAGCCACTATGAAGATAACAACAACCCTATTAGCTACACTTTTAGTATCTCTTTTCTCATGCAGTTCAGAATCTGTTGATCCAGTTGACGATACAATCGTAACTCCCGACCCCGAAGAGCCGCAAGAGTTAGAGTATGAATGGGATCTCTATGCGATTCCAATTGAGGCACCTGCTGGTCAAGCGTGGGTATTGCAGGATCAATCAGATGAATTTAACTATGAGGCGCCAGCCGATACCAAAAGTGATGAGTTTTTCGCTAAATGGACAGACTTTTACCACAATTCATGGACTGGTCCAACTCCAACAATATGGCAACGAGATCATGTATCAGTAACTGGAGGTGTTTTGAGAATTATCGCAAGTCGCCCCTCCGATGTTGAGTGGGTGACAGTCTCAAGTGGGGGAGAGAGCACTTCAATGCCAGGAACATATACAGGTTGTATTACCTCGACAAAACCGGTAAGCTACCCAGCCTATATCGAGGCATATGCTCAACTTTCGAACTCTACTATGGCATCCGACGTGTGGATGTTGAGCGCCGACGACACTCAAGAGATAGACATTATTGAGGCCTATGGCGGAGATCGTGATGAGGCAAATGGCAAAACATACTACGGTGCAGATAGACTCCACCTTAGTCACCACGTTTTTATCCGTGACCCATTCCAAGATTATCAACCAACAGATGCAGGCTCGTGGTATGCAGATGGAAAGGGCACCCTATGGCGCGATGATTTTCACCGTATTGGAGTATATTGGCGAGATCCATTCTACTTGGCATACTATGTCGACGGCGATTTGGTGCGAGTGGTTAGTGGCGAGAATATCATCGATCCTTATGGTTACACCGATGGCACTGGGCTTGTCAAGGAGCTCGATATTATCATCAATATGGAGGATCAAAGCTGGCGAGCAATTGGAGGTCTCTCACCAACCGATGAGGAACTTCTCAATGAAGAGAACTGCACATTCAAAGTTGATTGGATAAGAGTCTATAATTTGGAAGAGAGTAAGTAGTGGTTTTACTTTGAAATTTAATAGTGAAAAATATCGCACCAAGAGTGTTTTTAAAGATATGGCAATAATTGTTTTACGCACCTTATAATAGATATCTTGCGTGTCAACCCGCGGGGGTGCTTGTTACCGCCCGCCTGAGGTCGTAAGAAATAATACTTTTCATGCGTTTACCCTGTTTTTTTCATACTTTGATTTGCTGAACTATGAAAAAAAATTATTATCTTTACGAAAATGCTACCTGTATGGATCAATCGATAACTCAAAAGATTAAACGTATGAACCTTGTCGCTTCAAAATCGCAACGAGGTGAACTTCCCCGTCCTCTACCTCCTAACCCCAACCAAAAATTGGTAAGAGCCTATGTCGAAGGATATGAGGATGTGGCATTTTGGAGAGGCGTTTTCGACCACTTTACAAATCCATATCTACGATTTGAGATCTCGGTACCTCCACGTAACGATCTGCCAAAAGGCAAAAAAATACTTTTGAATATGATTTCAGAGTCGTCACAAGAGTTAATTCTTTGCGTTGATTCTGATTTTGACTACATATTTCACGACTCAACAGCTCAAGCAAGAGATGTTAATAGTTCTCAATTTTTATTTCATACATACACCTACGCCACTGAAAACTACCTTTGCTACGCCCCTTCGCTACATAATGTCTGTGTTAAGGCAACAAAAAATGACACTCGAATATTTGATTTCGAGCTCTTTATGGCGGAGTATTCCAAAGCAATATATCCAGCCTTTTTGTGGTATTGCTACTCGGCGCAACTATCTTCTGAGAGTGTCTATATGCTGGCGGATTTCAAAAATACAGTACGTCTAAATTTTCTTGACATCACCAATAATGGAGCTAATACATTGGCTTGGGTTGGCAAAAATGTTTATAGTAAAGTGTTGGCACTTAGTAGAAAATACCCTCAAATGGCTGTCGATATTAAAGAGTTTGAAAGGATATTAATTCATCGCGGCGTAACTGCCGAAACCACATACTTATATATGCACGGTCACACGCTTATGGATAATGTAGTGATGGTTGCGCTTAGTGCTGTGTGTGAGAAATTGCGTCAATTATCTACCGCAAGGATAATCAACTCATCGAAGAGAGGTGTAGCTTTTAAGAATGAGATAAGCAATTATACCAATTCATTACGCTCGATTAAAGATGTGCTTCTCGACAATGAAAATTATACAAAATGTCCTCTCTTTAGAGCTCTGCATGCAGATTTAGCTCGATATATAATTGCGACAGTCAAGGATATGAAGAGCCGCGGTGAGATTCCTGAGGAGTCTATTTGGGATATCATTAAGAATGTCGAAATGGGATTAGGCGCATAGGGTGCACTAAATGAGGGTCGGCAATATTTAACCTCAGTTGTAGTATATTTCCCAGCTGACAATCCCCAATATAGCTGCATTGTTCAGATTCAAACCTTCTAATCTAACAGCGCAATAACACCATACCGAAGAGCCGAATGAGCTGCTCCAGCCTTTAGTGTTCTCTTTACCCTTAATGTTAATTGTACACATAGCACATTAGCTTTAAATTTGTAATACTTCATAAAGAGTATTGTTTTTTGCCAAAAAGAGGTTAACCGTAGAAAAAACTTTTTCTTCTCCCCTGGTCAGCATATGCAAATTTTACTAATGTGCTATGTTGCAATATTATACAGGATACTCTCCTGTATAGATCAAAAAAAATGGTTGTCTTTTTTTCAGAGCAACTTCTCTATTTTAGCTTTGAAAGCATCTTTGGATGCTGCGCCAACTTGCTTATCTACAAGTTCTCCACCTTTAAGGAAGATTACAGTTGGGATGTTTCGAACGCCATATTTGCCAACGATATCATCGTTATCCTCGACATCACATTTGCCGATTAAGACCTGACCCTCGAACTCCTCTGCCAACTCTTCAATAATTGGAGCGATTGTGCGACATGGGCCACACCACTCTGCCCAGAAATCAACTACTACTGGCTTACCGCTTGCGATAAGCTCCTCAAAATTCTCTTTTGTGATTGTTAGTGCCATAATGTTTTTCGTGTTTAATAAATTTTATATTCTAAATTTGTCTTCTCTAATTTTTCAATAAATGTTTTATCAAGTGTTACTCTCTGGTCTCTTGATAGCATATCTATGGTAACTCCACTAAGAGCATCATAGATCCTAAATTTAACTCCAGTTTCACCCTTTTTACTACCTTTGGGTTGACGCAAAAGATCCTCTATTTGATCCATTATACTATCGCTAATCTTGTGAATTTCCATATCGATAGTTATGTTTTTTATCATCGTATCACGGAACTCAGCAAGTTGAACAATAGACTTAATATTAAAGTTAAGCATATTCTCGTTGTAGCGACGTCCCTCCACGCGTCCCCTAATAAATAGGAAGTAATCTTTGTATAGAAATTTCCTAAAATTCTCGTAATCTTTACCAAATAGTGCAAACTCATGTGAACCCTCATAATCTTCGACTGTAAATCGCCCAAATGGGTTTCCAGTTTTTGACATTAGGTGGTTGTCGGCAACGACCATACCTGCAATTGCTACATCTTTGTCTCTAAAATTCTCCAGAGAGGAGAGTTCAGATACTTGTGTATTGCAGAAGTTATCGAGAACAATTTTATATTCGTCGAGAGGGTGCGCCGAAAGGAAGAGACCAATTATCTCTCTCTCTCTCTTGAGCGTCTCTAATTGGCTCCACTCTTCGGCTATTGGTGGTTGCGGCATCTCAATATCAACCACACCACATTCGCCACCAAATAGGCTCTGTTGCGCATTTTGCTGCTCTTGTTGGCAGCGTTGACCATATCGAATAAGTTGTTCGATAAAGGTAATATTGCTTGTTCCCAACTCAAAGAACTTGCTTCGATGGAATTTTGATATTTCATCTAACCCCCCAGCTAAAGCTATATTCTCGATTGATTTGCGATTTACGGCTGAGTAGTTTAGGCGTTTAAAGAGATCGTAAATATCCTTAAATCGTCCCCTCTCTCTGCGCTCTTCGATAATGGAACGTACAGCAGCTTCGCCAACACCCTTGATTGCTACAAGACCAAAACGCACATCTCCCTCAGCATTAGCCGCAAATCGCTCCATGGATTCGTTAATGTCGGGGACGAGCACCTTAATCTTCATACGGGTACACTCGCTCATATAGAAACTTAGCGTTTTTATATCTGCTAAATTTCGACTAAGAAGCGCTGCCATATACTCAGAAGGGTAGTTTGCCTTAAGGAATGCAGTTTGGTAGGCAATCCACGAGTAGCATGTAGCATGCGACTTGTTGAATGCGTAAGATGCAAATTTCTCCCAGTCAGCCCAAATTTTCTCTAATACATTAGATTCATGACCATTGCTTTCGCCTCCTTTTATAAATAGAGGTTTCAACTCATCAAGTTTATCTTTTAGTTTCTTACCCATTGCCTTACGCAGTGAGTCTGACTCTCCTCGGGTAAAGTTGGCGAGAAGGCGAGAGAGTAGCATGACTTGCTCTTGGTATACGGTAATTCCATATGTATCCTTGAGGTAAGTCTCCATAATTGGAATATCATACTCAATAGGTTTACGACCATGTTTACGATCCACGAAATCTGGGATATAGTCCATTGGTCCTGGTCGGTAGAGAGCATTCATCGCAATAAGATCCTCGAAAGTAGAGGGCTGCAACTCTCTCAAGTATTTTTGCATGCCCGCTGACTCAAACTGGAATGTACCGATTGTGCGACCCGAACTATATAGCTCATAGGTCTTTGGGTCGTCGATGGGAATATTATCAATGTCGATTGTTATCTCTTGGCGCTGCTTGATGTTGACAAGAGCATCCTTAATAATCGAGAGTGTCTTTAGCCCCAGGAAGTCCATCTTGATGAGCCCCGTATCTTCAATCACTGAGCCTTCGTATTGAGTAACGAGCATCTTCTCTCCAGTCTCCTTATCGTCGGCGGTACTCACAGGAACCCAATCTGTAATATTGTCACGGCAGATAATCGTGCCACATGCGTGAACTCCTGTATTTCGAACATTGCCTTCCAGCATCTTTGCGTAACGCATAGTATCGCTCAGTACCTGATTTTCTGAACTTTCGGCAGCTTTCAACTCTGGAATCTCAGAGATAGCATTGGTAAGGTTCATCTTCTTGTCGTTGGGTAGGCGATCAGGGATGAGTTTACACAATCTGTCAGACTCCTGTAGTGGGAGTTTTTGAACACGAGCGACATCTTTGATTGAGCTCTTGGTTGCCATCGTGCCATAAGTTATGATGTGTGCCACTTTCTCCTTGCCGTACTTTTGGGTAACCCAATTGAGCACTCTACCACGACCATCATCATCGAAGTCGACGTCGATATCGGGAAGAGATATACGATCCGGATTTAGGAAACGCTCAAAAAGCAAGTCATATTTAATTGGGTCAATCATAGTAATACCCAAGCAGTATGCGGCAGCAGAGCCGGCAGCAGAGCCACGACCAGGTCCCACTGAAACATCTAACTCCTCTCGCGCAGCTCTGATAAAATCCTGAACAATAAGAAAGTAACCCGGGAAACCCATAGTCTTCATAATATACAACTCAAAGTTGAGTCGTTCCATCACCTCGTCTGATAGTGGGTCTCCATATTTTTTCTTTGCGCCCTCAAATGTTATCTTTGAGAGGTAGTCGGCTTCTAACTTGATACGATACAACTTGTCGTAGCCTCCAAGGTTTTTAATCTTCTTTTCGGCAGCCTCTGGGCTCAATACAACGTTACCCAACTCGTCGCGAGTGAACTCATCAAATAGGTCTTGTTCTGTTAGCCTTGCTCGATACTCCTCTTCTGTTCCAAACTCTTGTGGAATATCAAATGTCGGCATTATTGGAGGGTTGTCGATAGAGTACAACTCAATCTTGTCACAAACTTCAATAGTATTGTCGAGTGCTTCGGGGATATCCTTAAACAACTCAGACATCTCTTTGCGGCTTTTTAACCACTCTTGTTTGGAGTAGAGCATGCGCTTAGGATCGTCTAAGTCGCGTCCAGTGCTTAAACAGATCAATCTGTCATGAGCCTCGGCGTTATCCTCATTGACGAAGTGAACATCGTTGGAACAAATAAGTTTAATGTTGTTTTTGCGAGCAAGAGAGACAAGCGCCTCGTTGACTTGCACTTGCATAGGGTATACCTCATGATTGGAGCGCTCAACAGTAGCTATGTGGCGTTGAAGCTCCACATAATAATCCTCTCCGAATAGCTCTTTATGCCAAAGCATTGATGCTTCAGCCTCTTCTAATGTTCCCTTTAATATCTTTTGAGGTACTTCACCGCCAATACATGCCGAGCAGCAAATCAACCCTTCATGATATTTTTGCAACTCCTGGTGATCTGTACGAGGACGAGAGTAGAAGCCATCTGTCCAGCCCTTCGAAACAATTTTTACAAGGTTGTGATAGCCCTTAAGGTTCTTTGCAAGGAGAATAAGATGGTAGCCACTTTGATCGCTCTTTTGCTCTTTGATATTGAGTCCTCGACGTGCAACATAAACCTCGCAACCGATAATAGGTTTGAACTTAAGTTTCTGTTCTAACTCATATATCTTCTCGTTATTTTTTTCAATTGATATGTTAGGATCTTCTCCCTCAATTATTTCAGTCCCCTCGGAGAGCTTTAAATTCTGTTTTTTTAGTTTCTCTATCTCTCCTTTCCAGCCCTTCTTCTTTTTGCCCATAGTGTTGGTAAACTCTTTGATACCAAACATCACACCGTGGTCTGTGACCGCGATTCCGGGCATACCATCACTAACGGCCTTGTCGATAAGTTTTGCTATATTTGCCTGACCGTCAAGGATTGAGTATTGGGTGTGGACGTGAAGATGTACGAAATTTTGCATTTTAAACTCTTTATTAGCCTACAAATATACAAACTTTTTCTCTTTATACCTACTCTTTTTGGTTACATATTTGTATATATCGTTTTAAATTTCTATATTGCACTGAATCCCTAAAAGTTAACCATTATGAGTGAAATTAAATATGACCATACCATGGATGAGATGATTGTTTTTCGTGAGTTTTCATCAATCGGTGAAGCCGAAGTAATTAAATCTGTTTTGGAGAGTGCTGGTATAAAATCGGCGATCAATAACGAGTATATGTCGACATTCTATCCATTTGCTATTGCTGCTCAAATTGTAATTCGCAGGGAGGACTACGAACGAGCAAAAGCATTAGTTGTTGATTAGCGAATATGTTTTCGGGCGGAGGCTAATTTCTATCTAAAATATTGGGGGGGGTGTCAACCGCCTCTTTTACAACTTTATGGTAAAACCAGATATTCTGCAAACTGCTAAAATTTGCCTCTCTTAAGTAGTGTAAACGCACAAAAAAAACTGCTGTCGCGCTCGTGCCGCGCGGGCACCAAGCTAAGCTTGGATCCAAAAACTATCGTTTTTGACTTTTGTATTGCACTGATGTGGTGGGGCTTTGCCCCTTCGCAAGATATCTACTCTGAGGAGTGTTGAAAATTCATTTTCATAAGCTCCTCAGAGTAGATATCTTGCGTGTCAACCTACGGTTGCCACCACCACATCAGCGAGGTGAACCTCGATTTGGGTTTAAATGCCTTTGGCATTTAAAAATTATAAAGATCAAAGAGTTGTGCAAATTTATTTGCGGCAACTTCTTGATCTTTATAATTTTAGAGATGTAATCTCTAAGCCCAAAGCGCAATGGTACGCACCCGGGGAGGCAGTAAGAAGCGCACATAAAGCAAGCAAGGTACGCACCCGCGGGGGTGCTATCCCCACCCGCCGGAGGCAAGAAGAAATAATATTTTTCATGCGTTTGCCCTGATTTTACACTGCTTAGATTTCCATAATCCACTTTTTTATTATATCTTTGCTCTGCAATGATAATAAGACTGTATAGTAAGAACACTTCAGAGAAGGATCTTTCGCACATATGCGAAACTCTTGATGGTGGTGGGGTAGTGATCTATCCCACTGATAGTGTGTATGCCTTTGGGGCATCAATCCAATCTCCAAAAGCGATAGAGAGACTCAAAGAGTTAACAGGAAAAAACCTTGAAGAGTTATCAATCGTATGCTCCTCAATTAGTCAGATTGCCGAGTATTGCCGAGTTGACAACTCAGAATTTAAAATTCTAAAGCGTAATCTCCCTGGTGCAATCACCTTTATCCTTAAAGCGTCGCAACGTATCCCCGAGAAAGCGATAGGTAAACGCAAAACAATAGGGGTTCGCATTATGGATAACCCTATAACAGCTGCAATAATTGAGCATTTAGGAGTGCCTATCGTTACAGCTTCGGTAAAGAGTGGTAGCGACGAGGAGTATACTACTGATCCCGAACTTATCCATGAGATGTGGGGAGATAAAGTTTCGATGGTCATCGATGGTGGTATTGCCTATGCTACGCCATCAACTGTTGTTGAGCTGATTGATGGCGAAGCTGAGATCATTCGCGAGGGCGTTAAAGAGTTAATTTAATTACAACGATATTATGGATAATAAATCATTTTGGAATGAGGTCTCTAAACAGAGTATTTTACTCGGTGTGGTGATGGGAGCCTCAAAGATGTTTGAACAATCTCTGCTTATCAGTGGAGGAGTTAATTATGGTGGCTGGATATTATTAGAGTGGTTGCTCTTTGCTTTTTTGTTTTGTTCGATTCTATACCGTGCAACCAAGAGGCGTGCTGCTTTGACAGATTCTACCTTAGGTTACTCCTTTGGGCATGGTGTTAGCTACATGATGTTGATATCGATGTTGGCAGCGATTCCGGTAACTTGCATCTACTACGTATATGTAAATTCACTTATCGGTTACGACAACTATATCGAGGGGCTCGTAAATGCTATCATTAGCGTAGTTCAAGCACAACCTCTCGACAATGCGACCTCAGATGTAATTGATTTACTGATTGAACAGATGCGTTCGCAACCTCAGGCATCAATCCTATCAGTTCTATTTAATACAATTTTCCAATACGCATTTGCAGGACTTTTTGTAGGGTTGTGTATAGCCGGTTTTACAAAACGCAAACCAGAAATATTTGAACAAGGTAATGAGTAATAGGTTTGATATATCTGTAGTGATACCTCTCTACAATGAAGAGGAGTCACTTCCAGAACTAATCTCATGGATCAATAAGGTAGCTATTGCAAATAATTTTAGCTATGAAGTAATATTTATCGACGATGGCTCCTCTGACTCGTCGTGGAGAGTTATTGAGCAATTAAGAGATAAATATAACACAATCCGAGCCATTGGTTTTGCTCGTAATTATGGAAAGTCTGCTGCTCTATATTGTGGCTTCGAAGCTGCATGTGGTGATGTAATTATTACGATGGATGCAGATCTGCAAGATTCTCCTGATGAGATTCCTGAACTTAGACGCATGATCCTTGAAGAGGGGTATGATGTGGTCTCGGGTTGGAAGCAGAAGCGTCATGATCCTCTCAATAAGCGCCTTCCAAGTAAATTCTTCAACCTTATGGCGCGTGTTGTATCGGGCATAAAACTTAACGATTTTAATTGCGGATTGAAGGCATATCGCCGAAGTGTAGTAAAAGCGATTGAGGTCTATGGAGAGATGCATCGCTACATTCCAATTTTGGCAAAACACGCTGGATTTAAGCGTATTGGCGAAAAAGTTGTAGAGCATTACCCTCGCAAATATGGTGAATCTAAGTTTGGAATTGAACGAATGATTAAAGGTTACCTTGACCTTATCACTGTAACATTTATGTCCCACTTCGGGCGCTCTCCTATGTACTTCTTTGGTGGGTTGGGAACCCTTATGTTTTTCGCTGGAGGTGCTACCACAATTTGGATTATCGCAGATAAACTCTACAAACAAGCCAATGAGTTACCACTAAGAATAGTTACGGATCAACCTCTATTCTATATCGCAATTTTGTGTGTTTTACTCGGTGTCCAACTATTTTTAGCTGGATTTATTGGAGAGTTAACCAATCGTAATTCAAGTGATAGAAACAGATATTTAATTGATAAAACTTTAGAATAAATTATGATTCAACGTATTCAGACTATCTACCTTTTGATTGCCACACTAATCATGGCTTCTCTCTTTTTTGTTCCATTAGCTACATTTACCACTTCGGGTGATATCTATGATCTCTCTGTTATGGGTATTAGATCTGCCGATGGGTCAATGGTCTATGCAACGCAATACCTTATTATTATAGCAGCCATAACAACTCTGCTTCCTCTAATTAATATATTTCTTTTCAAGAAGAGGATGCTCCAAATTCGTCTTTGCGTAGTTCAAATAGTGCTCGCATTAGGAACTTTGGCTGTAGCAGGTGTATACTACTATCTTTCAAACCGTTTCTTTAGCGAGGAGTTGACCAATTACTCAATTCGTATCGCATGTGCAAATCCTTTGATTGCTATTTTATTTGACTATCTTGCCTTAAAAGGAATCTTTAAGGATGAGATGTTAATAAAGTCACTCGATAGAATCCGATAGAACGAGGTAATCTAAGAGTCCCAACACTCCGTCTTGTCGGCAATCTCTGGGATTGTCGATGAGCGGTAGATTGGCTCTTTGCCCTCGCGGCGTTGCTTTTGGTAGTCGCCCAAACAAATTATTGCATATCTGCCCAGTAGAAGAATTGCAACAAGATTGCATATTGTCATTAGTGACATCGTAATATCTGCAAAACTCCATACAACTCGAAGCTCAGAGATAGAGCCAAACATCACCATAACACCTACCAAACCCCTAAAGATTTGCATTGCCAATTTATTGCGAGTTAGGAACAAAACATTGGACTCTCCATAATAGTAATTTCCGACAATACTGGTAAAGGCAAAGAAGAGAATTATTACAGCAATAAAGTATGAGCCCCACGAGCCGACCTCTTGGTTGAGCGACATCTGAGTAAGCTCAATACCATCATATCCCGAGCCATATATACCACTACACAAGATAATAAACGCTGTACAGCTACAAATAATCAGTGTGTCGGTATAGACGCTAAGTGACTGAATTAACCCTTGCTTCACAGGGTGAGAGACGTCGGCAGTTGCAGCGACATTAGGAGCTGATCCCATACCAGCCTCATTGCTAAATAGTCCGCGTTTAACACCCATTTCGATAGCTGCACCTACTCCTCCACCAAGGGCTTGCTCCCAACCAAACGCATTGGAAATAATCAAATTGAAAACCTCAGGTATTCGATCTATTCGTAAAATAATTACAACTATTGCCATAAGTAGATATACTATAGCCATTAATGGTACAACACTTTGGCTAAATTTGGCTATTCGTTGGATACCCCCAAAGATTATAAAGAGCGTAAATAGGGTTATCGCAATGCCCGAATAGAGAGGCTCTATTCCAAAGGCTGTTTGGTAGGCTGATGCGATTGTATTACTTTGTACTGAGTTGAAGGCAAATCCGAAGGTAAATATCAAAAGAATAGCAAATAGCGAAGCAAACCACTTAATCCCCAATCCTTTTTTGATGTAGTATGCGGGACCACCTATAAAACTTCCTTCACCGCGACTCTTAAAGAGTTGCGCCAATGTTGATTCAATAAAAGCATTAGCTCCACCCAAAAGTGCAATGACCCACATCCAGAAGATCGCACCAGGACCCCCAACGGCAATTGCTGTAGCTACTCCTGCCAAGTTCCCGGTTCCAACTCTACTCGCTATTGAGATTGTAAATGCTTGAAAAGAGCTAACTCCCTCTCCCTTCGAGTTGCGGCGACCAGAGTTGCCTAACTCTCGTATCATCTCACCAATCATGCGAAATTGTGCACCTTTGGTTTTGAAAGTAAACCAAAGTGCTGTTGCAGGAAGCGAAGCAATAAGTAGGTAGCTTAGAAGATTGTTTATGTTGTCAACTATTGTCATGGTGAGGTAAGATTTAAATTTATCACAAAAATATGTAGAAAGCTTCTAATTGACAAACATTTCACTATCTTTATGCCAAAGTTTAACAAATAAAGAGATATTTTAAGTGAAAAATATAATTCCTATTGGCTGGCAAAAGATATTAGAGAGTGAGTACTCCAAACCATACTTCGAGGAATTGATGACATTTATCAATGAAGAGTATTCGAAAGGTGAGATATTCCCTCCTCGGAATTTAGTATTTAATGCTTTGGAGCGTTGCGCGCTTGACTCTGTAAAGGTAGTAATTATTGGTCAAGATCCTTACCACGATGTTGGACAAGCGCACGGACTCTGTTTCTCGGTGCCAGATGGAGTTAAAATACCTCCATCGCTTGTCAATATTTTTAAGGAGATTGAACGAGATTTGTCGATTGCTGCCCCCACAAGTGGGAATCTTGAACGCTGGGCAGATCAAGGTGTGTTGATGCTCAATTCCGTATTGAGTGTTCGCCCCCACCAAGCTGCATCACATGCAAAGAGAGGGTGGGAAAAATTCACCGATGCAGTTGTCAAGGCTGTAGCCGAGAACCGCACCGGTGTAGTATATATGCTTTGGGGTAAGTATGCACAGAGAAAATGTGATGTTGTTGACCCCCAATACAATCTGATTTTGCAATCTGTTCATCCATCTCCTCTTTCGGCGTATCGAGGCTTCTTGGGCTGTGGGCACTTCTCGCAAGCAAACAGCTTTCTCGAAGCAAATGGCAGAGAACCGATTGAGTGGTAAATCTTAGAGGGTTTAAGTTAAGCGCAGGGGTATGCACCCACAAAGGTGCTTGCCTCTGCGCTTAACTTAGCCGAGATCTATTTAATCAATTGATTGGTCAAAGTGTCGGGGAAAATAACCCAAGGCTTAAATGTCTTGGCATCTTCGAAGTCCATGTGAGCAAACGACACAATAATGATTACATCGCCTACAGAGACCTTGCGAGCAGCAGCACCATTGAGACAAATAGCTCCGCTACCACGCTCACCTTTAATAATATACGTCTCGAAGCGTTCTCCATTGTTGTTGTCCATAATGGCAACCTTTTCGCCTTCGATCATATTGGCAGCATCCATCAAATCTTCATCGATAGTGATACTTCCAACATAGTTGAGATTAGCTTGAGTGACGCTTACTCTGTGAATTTTTGACTTTAAAACTTCAATTGTCATCTTCATTACTATCTAAATTTAATGTTGTCAATTAATCTGACTGCACCAGCTTGAACTGTGATGCATCCTTGAATTGCTTTTGCATCGCTCCACGAATCTACCTCTTGCAACGATAGAGAGTCTACAATTGAGAAGTATACAACCTCCAAAAGCGGGTTAGAGTTAACTCTATCAATAACTATCTTCGAGACCTCTGCTGGCGATTTTGTTGCCGAAAGTTCTACTCCCTCGCTCAACGCTTTATAGATATTGGGTGCTACAGCTCTATGTTCTTTTGTGAGTAGAGTATTGCGTGAAGAAAGAGCCAATCCATCTGTATCTCTTACGATTGGACAATCGACAATTTCAACATCAATGTTCAACATCTCGACCATTGCTCTTATGATGGCAATTTGTTGGAAATCTTTCTCTCCAAAGTATGATCGCGTCGGCTTTACAATGTTGAAGAGACGGCTAACCACTTGTGCTACACCGTTGAAGTGACCTGGGCGTGAAGCTCCCTCCATTACCTTGTCTTTGGCGCCAAAGTCAAATATTCTCTCATCGGCAGTAGGGTAGACCTCCTCGACTGAGGGCATGAAAATATAGTCAACACCGCTCTGTTCTAATAGCGCAGCGTCAGCTTCTGGTGTGCGAGGATATGTTGCCAAATCGCCTTTGTCGTTGAACTGTGTAGGGTTAACAAATATGCTAACCACAACTATATCGCACTCCTTGCGTGCATAATCTACAAGTGATACATGTCCTGCATGTAGGGCACCCATAGTGGGTACAAAACCTACAACAGAGTTGTGCTGATTATCTAACTCTGCTCTAAGTTGCGTTATTGTCTCTAAAATTCTCATCGTTTCTTCTATAAGTATAAACGTCGCAATAATTATTTGCGGCGCAAAGTTAGGAACAAATTATGAGAAATTAAAGAAAAAAACACTTTTAGATTGAGATATACAACAATAATCTATATCTTTGTTCGTAATATTAGCTAATAAAAGTATGAGAACATTAATTAATTTTTCAGCAATGAGCATTTTTGCACTATCTCTAAGTTCATGTAGCACACCGACAAACGAGGAGATGCCTTGGATCGTCGACCGTTTCGACGACATTAAAATAATTCGTTACGAGGTCCCAGACTTCGATAAATTGCCTCTCAATGAAAAACTGATGGTTTACTATTTATCGGAATCAGCTCGTTATGGACGAGATATTATGTTTGATCAAAATTTCAAATATAACCTAACAATTCGTCGTACTTTAGAGGCTGCAATGGAGCACTACAAAGGTGATCGCAACTCACAAGAGTGGAAAGCTGTGGAGAAGTACCTTAAGAAGGTATGGTTTGCAAATGGTATTCACCACCACTACTCTAACGATAAATTCACACCAGAATTTAGCGAAGCCTACTTTGAGTCTCTTGTAAGATCTCTACCTGTAGAGATATTGCCTGCAAATTATGATGAGTTGTTGACGCTTATCAAACCTATTATATTTGATCCTACTCTCTATTCCACTCGTCTAACAACAGCCGATGGGGTAGATGTAGTTACCGCTTCGGCCAATAACTACTACGAAGGAGTGAACCAAGAAGAGGTTGAGGCATTTTATGCCAAAATGGAGAATCCCAAAGATCAACAACCAATTTCGTATGGACTAAACTCCAAATTAGTTAAGAGAGCAAATGGTGAAATAGAGGAGCGTGTTTGGAAAGTAAGTGGTATGTACACACAAGCAATTGAACCAATTGTTGATTGGTTGACCAAAGCAGCCGAGGTTGCGCAGATGCCTCAAAAAGCTACTCTCAATAGCCTTATAAAGTACTATAATACAGGAGACCTTAAGGAGTTTGATAACTTCAATATATTGTGGGTTCAGGATAGTATATCAAATGTAGACTTTGTTAACGGCTTTACAGAGACTTATGGAGATCCATTTGGTCGTAAGGCGTCGTGGGAGTCAGTGGTTAACTTCCGTGATGAGGATGCATGCGAGCGAACAACAATCATCTCAAAGAATGCTCAGTGGTTTGAGGACCACTCGCCAATAGACCCAAAATTCCGCAAGGAGAGAGTTAAAGGTGTTGCTGCTAAGGTTATTACCGTAGCGCAGTTAGGAGGTGACTGTTATCCATCAACACCAATTGGCATCAATCTACCAAATGCGGATTGGATTCGTCGCGATCATGGTTCGAAATCTGTTACTATCGACAATATTACTTATGCATATAAACAAGCTGCTGAGGGTAATGGCTTTAGTGAAGAGTTTGTTCTAAGAGCTGAGGATCGCGAACGAATGAAGGAGTATGGTAAATTAGCCGATGATCTACATACTGATCTACACGAGTGCTTGGGTCACGGTTCTGGTCAACTTGCCGAGGGCGTAAATGGTACAGAGCTCAAGACATATGGCGCTGCATTGGAGGAGGCTCGTGCAGATCTATTTGGACTTTACTATTTAGCGGATCCTAAATTAGTCGAGTTGGGACTTGTTCCTAATTTAGATGTTGCTAAGGCCCAATATGCAAGCTACATTATGAATGGTATGATGACTCAGCTCTCCAGAGTTGAATTTGGTAAGGATGTAGAGCAATCTCACATGCGCAACCGAAAATTAATTAGTGAGTGGTGTTACGAAAAGGGTAGTGCTGAGAATGTAATAGAGTGGATTAACGAAAATGGTAAACAATACGTTGTTGTTAATGACTTTGATAAACTTCGTGGGCTATTTGCAGAGTTACTCTTCGAAATTCAGCGCATTAAATCGGAGGGTGACTTTGAGGCTGGTAAAGAGTTGGTAGAAAACTATGCAGTTAAGATTGACCCTGCGTTACACCGTGAGGTTCTGGATCGATACGCAGCACTCAGTATTGAACCATATGGAGGATTTATTAATCCAGATTTTGAACTCGTTGAGCAAGATGGTAAGGTGATTGATGTGAAAGTTGTATATCCATCAAGCTACACTGAACAGATGATGAACTATTCCAAGAATTATTCACCACTACCAAATATTAATTAATATGAAGAAGTTTATAATCTCCTTGATCTTAATATTATCCACTTTTTCGCTTTCTGCTCAGCTACGTGCTGTTCATATTAATTTCTATGGAGATCTGCTTTTGGAGGTCGGTCTGCCACGTGGAGGTTATCTCTTATTAGATCAATATGGAAAAGTTAAACAGATTAATGCCGCTGGATTAAACGTAACTAAGCATTCGAATTTCCATCATTATGAGGCTGGCAAAATTAAGAGTATCAACGACTTGAGATTTGCGTATTATTCGGATTTCCATGATTATGAGTCAGGGAAAGTGAAAAGCATTGGAGACATTAAGTTTAAGTATCATTCAGCGTTCCATGATTATGAGGCAGGTAAAGTGGAACAAATAGGAAATACGAAAATAGAATATTACTCGGATTTTCATGATTGCGAAGCCGGTAAAGTTAAATCAATTGGAGGTTATAAATATTCATATGACTCTGATCCTAAAAACGGATGTTACCTGAGTTCAGGTATGCTTAGCGTTACAGTCAATGGTCTAAAATTTAATATGTTGCACACACATAGAAGATAGAGGTAGTAATGCAGTTTTTCCTTTTATGTAAGGAAGACTGCATTATTATTTCGCACATTATTTAACATAATATATATTATCGTGAATAGATAAAAGGGTAGTTTCACTTACGTAAAATTGGCTTAGTTTTTGAGTTATGAGTGTAACAAATATTTAATCATAATAATTATGGAAGAGAAATTAAATTTACTTTTATCAGATTTAGTTGTTGAGTATCACAAGCTGCAAAATTTCCATTGGTATGCTGAGGGCAGAAACTTTTTTTCGGTACACGAAAAGTTAGAGGAGTATTTCCGCGAGATCAACAATAATATAGATGATGTTGCAGAGACTATGCTTATGTTGGAACTCAAGCCAGTAGCCTCTCTCAAGGAGTTCTTAGAGAAGAGCCAAATAAAAGAGTCTCAAGATGGCTATATGAAGGGTCATGACATCTACAATCACGTGTTGGCAGACTTTGAATATTTTAGGCAATTAGTTAATATAATCAAAAAACAAGCCGATGATGAGATGATCTACCAGGTGTCGGCACTAATGGATGATTTAATTGCGCAATTTGCTAAAAATATCTGGATGGTTAAACAGGTTCAAACTGAGCAAGTTACAGAGTTCGCATAATCCACATAATCACTAATTTGAGTGGGGTAAATACTGAGAGATTTACCCCACTCGTTTTTACAGATAAACGCCAGATTACTTAGTTTTTGTTGCATAGCGAAGTTATAGATAGTATCTATTAACTTTGAAGCGCAAATAAACGAAAAAATTATGGCATCAGTAAAAGTAAAATTTAGACCCTCTAAGATTGCGGGAAAAGAGGGCGTAATCTATTATCAGATTATCCGCAATAGAGTTGTTCGTCAGATTGCAACAGGGTACAGAATCTTCTCGTCGGAGTGGGACGAAGATTTAGATATGGTAACAATATCACAACTTGACATACATAGATCTAAGTATTTATCAAACGTCAAAGAGCAGATAAAACTCGATATTAATCGACTTACCTATATTATTGCTGCCCTTAAAAGAGACGAAACTCCATTTCTGGCAGATGATGTAGTGAAAATATTTGAGAAGACCTTGCATGGCAATACACTCTTTAGATTTGCTCTAAGGGTAATATCTCGTCTCAAAGAGCTACGCAAAGAGAGATGTGTTGAGACATATACAACAACACTCAATAGTTTCATGCGATTTAGAGATGGAGAAGATCTACTACTAACCGATATTAATTCAGAGCTAATTATTAGTTATGAAGCATATCTTAAGTATAGGGAGGTGTCGATGAATACAATATCATTCTATATGAGAACATTGAGAGCAATCTACAATCGTGCAGTAGAGCAAGAACTTGTTGAACAGCGGTATCCATTCCGAAGGGTCTACACCGGAGTTGATAAAACTGTCAAGCGAGCTCTGCCGCTAAAAAATATTAAGCAGATCAAAGAGTTGGATCTATCGTTAAATCCAAAGATGGAGTATGCCAGAGATATGTTTCTACTCAGCTTTTATACCCGAGGAATGTCGTTTGTCGATATGGCATTTTTGCGTAAAAAAGATCTACAAAATGGTGCAATTTCATATCGTAGACGTAAAACGGGTCAGCAGTTACATATCAAATGGGAGAAATGTATGCAAGATATAATCTCGCATTATCCCAGAAATGAGACAGAGTATCTGTTGCCAATCATCACAGAGGACAACGTCAACAAAAGAATGTACTACCGACGCGAGTTGGCAAATGTCAATAATCAACTTAAGAAGATATCTGCATCTTTATCCCTACAAATGCCTTTAACTATGTATGTCGCTCGACACTCTTGGGCATCTGTAGCAAAAAGTAAAAACATACCTATTTCTGTAATCTCCGAAGGTATGGGACATGACTCAGAGACAACTACTCAAATCTATCTCGCCTCACTCGATACGTCGGTTGTCGACAGGGCTAATAGAATGATATTAAAACTTCTAACATAGAGTAATATTGAGGGGCTGCTGCATATTTTGTAGCAGCCACTTACTCTATCAACTCTACTAATCCGCCGTTCTACAGAGATGTTCACATCTGATTCTATGCAGTTCACCCTCTAATTTGTACGTTTCACGGAGTTTTAGTTGCGTATACTACAATTAATTAATATATTTGTTAACGTTGAGCGGGATCGCACACTCGAATAAACACGAACTACCTTATGTTATTGAATAAGAATTTTGGAGAAGTTAAAATCAGGGAGGCAATAGAGCTCCCTTTAAATTATAAATTATGTCTATAATCATAAAAGATTTGAATAAAATCTATGCTGATGGCTATCATGCTTTAAAGGATCTTAATATAGAGATTAAGGGAGGAATGTTTGGCTTGTTAGGTCCCAATGGTGCTGGGAAAAGTACTCTGATGCGTATATTGGTGGCATTGATGGAGCCAAGCTCAGGTCAAGTAACAGCTTATGGGCATGATTTGATCAGAGATCGTGGAATGATTCGGCAAATTATGGGTTACCTGCCACAAGATTTTCGATTCTTTGCCAAGTATAAAGTTGCTGAATATCTCGACTATGCAGCACGCCTTTCTGGGATGAATAATGGAGCTAAACGACGAGATGCTATTGAGCAGATGTTAGAGCAAGTGGGGCTCTATGAGGTGCGTGAGAGATACGCCTCGAAGCTCTCGGGAGGAATGAAACGTAGATTAGGGATTGCGCAAGCACTAATTCACTCTCCAAAGGTGATTATTGTTGATGAGCCAACAACTGGTCTTGATCCTGAGGAGCGTATTCGATTTAGAAATCTACTATCAGATATCAGCAGTAAAGAGACTACAATTATTCTCTCTACGCATATTGTCGGAGACATCTCAAGCAGTTGTACCGATATGGTCCTTCTCAACAAAGGTGAGATCTCGTTTAAGGGTTCACCAGCACAGATGCTGGAGAGCGCAGCAGGTAAAGTTTGGCAGTTGGAGGTCGATACACATATGTATGATATTATTAACTCCAAATACCCTATTGTCTCGATGGTTCCTATTTCGGAGAACGATGGTAGTGTTTGCAATAGATGGACCATTGAGGTTGTTGCAGATGAGATTCGCGAGTTTAAAGCGAATAATGTTATGCCAAATCTCGAACATGCATACGTATATTACATGGAGAAGAATTTAAACCTTTGGATTAACGGCTAATTACCCAGAAAAGATGAAACAGCAGATAATAAATATTAATTCGGTAGCTAAATATGAATCAAAACTTCTGGTTCGTAGCTGGTTCTTTAAGATTTTTATTGCCATCACGGCACTTCTTGTTCTTATTGTAGGGGCAATTTTATCTAATAATTCAGCACAATTTGAACACCTGACCTCTCTTATACCCTACTTGTCGGTACTAATTCTAAATATAATTCAGTCGCTTATAATTATCTTTATGTCGTCTGATTATCTTAAACGGGACAAACAGCTTGATACCTCTGAGGTGTTCTATGTTAGACCATTGAGTAATGCTGAGTATCTATTTGGAAAGGTGATAGGAACAATTAAGCCTTTTTTAGTTGTCGACACCATTGCTCTGTTTATCATATATATAGTGTCAAGATTTGGCTTTGGGCTCAATTGTTTAGCCCTCGATTTTGTATCTTATCTATTTATTATTGTTATACCCTCGTTGATATTTTTTACTGGAGTCTCAACTGCACTTATGTTGATTATTGGCAATCAGGCTATAACATACATTATTATGTTGGGTATATCATGGCTATCATTTCTATATACTGGTAGCTACGTAGAGTATCTTTTCGATATGTTTATGCTTAGCACCCCGCTGGCAAAATCAGATGTGTTGGGAATATCAAATATAGGAACTATTGCCGCCGCGCGGTTTATCTATATAATGATCGGTCTCTCGTCGATGGCTCTCTCAGTCTACCTATTTAAACGATTGGCAGGCTCCAAAAGGCTACAGCAGATATTTATGTTGATAGCTATTTCAATGTTCTCTCTATCTGGTCTATTGATATTCAACTATACAGTCTCTGCATTTCGCCCCGACAGGATCGCGGCTCGACAAATCAAACTTAATAATTTATATGCTTCATACCCTCGAATCGAGGCAAAAAGTTATGATATTGATTTGACGCAGTTCCCCCGCACAATTGAGACAACAATGACTATCGAGGGAGAGATCTCTAAAAATGGAGATAAACTTATATTTAACCTCAATGGAGGATTGAAGTTGAGTAGCGTGGCAATGGGCACTACCCTACTCGATTTTGAGCGTAAAGAGCATTTGATTATTGTTGATCTAAACAAGGAGTACAAACAAGGAGACTCTATCTCGCTAATTTTTTCATATAATGGAACAGTCGATGAAGATGAAATGTATATCGATATCGCCGACAAAAATCTACTCTTCAAAAGTCAGATGTTTGAGAATATGTTGAATTTCGACAAGCGAGTTGCCTATTTAGAGCCTGAATGGGTCGTGTTAACCCCTGAGAGTGGCTGGTATGTACGTCCAGGTGTGACCTATGCTGATGAGTATGCAGCATGGCGACAAGAGTATTTTAGCAAATTTAAGTTGAAGGTTAAAGCCCTCGAAGGGATGACGCCTATAAGTCAAGGTGAACCTCAGAGGTTGGCGGATTCGCTTACCTCTGAATTTACACCAGAGGAGCCACTGCGCGCAATATCTTTGATAATTAGTCACTACAAGCGATATAGCACATCAATTGGAGAGAGAGATTATGCACTATATCTACATGAGTCAAATCTCGATCATATCTCTGTACTTGAGCCTATTGCAGATACTATTCCATCTATAATAGAGGATGTTATGGGCGATTTCGAACGTGACGCAGAGATCGAGTATAGCCTACCGCGATTAACAATTGTGGATGTTCCAGAGCATATGTATAGCTACAAACGTGCATGGAGTTCTACCCAGGAGCTTGGTCAACCCGAGTTGTTGCTACTTCCAGGAGCAGGTGTGAGCCCAATGAAATATAATGGAATGAGTGGCTATGATGTCACTTCAAACTATAAAAATACAGTCGCTCGAAATAGCAAAGGCAATAACAGACGTAATTCACAACAAACATCAGATTACGATATTAGAACAAATGTTTTTCGCAGCATAGCACGCCAATGGAATCAAGTTGATATCAAGTCGTTTAGTTATAGTAACTCAACGGGACTATCCTCTGAGGATAACTCCAATCCACACTACCTTACATCGATACTTTTTAATAGCCGCTACAATATTGTCTCGGACTCTTTATCGTGGGGTAATCAACTTATGGAACTCCACTATATGTCATATGCCGATATCCTTAAATCTGATGCTCAATCTCGCAGCATAG
Organism: Rikenellaceae bacterium; assembly: GCA_044433965.1. Lineage (GTDB taxonomy): Bacteria > Bacteroidota > Bacteroidia > Bacteroidales > Rikenellaceae > Alistipes. Next base: position 50,647 of record JAWXTF010000006.1, read on the forward strand.
TAGGAATGTCCGATATTGAGCAGGTGCTTCAACTGCTCCAAGAGGATGGTTGCAATAGATATCTAACCGACCGTCAATATTCTAAATTTATAACTGAGATTATCATCACACAAGGAAATATACTCTTCGCTGAGGCGATGAGCCACATGGGGGTTGATGAGTTTACGTCGATGTTGAAGGAGATGATCGAGAGTTGCGAATATAGTAATGTTGATATGGGGATATTCTTAGATAGTGTCTCGCTTGCTTCGGGTTGTGATGTGCGTAGCAATATAGAACAAATTAATAAGCCTATTGAGCTGCCATATTACGAAATTGGCGGACTTAAGACCGAGATGGGATATCTCTATGGTTCTGAGGTTTATGCAACAGAGGTGGTTCTTCGCAACCTATCCGAAACAAAAGGTTATGTTGAAGTTCAATACGTTAGTTCGGATGAGACAGTGTATACGGTGGTGGAGTTAGAAGCACAACAGATCAAACGTGTTGTTCGCCACACTTCAGCTATTCCACAGGTGTCAATTAACACTTTAAATAGCGCAAATATTCCTCAATACATAAGCCTTGGTAGTGCTGATGTGTCATCAAGAATGATGGGTAGACCTATGGGTGGTGGAATGACATCAGGTAGTAGTAGCTTCTCTATTGGCGGAATGTCAATGAACTTTGGAGGTTCAAACACAGGCGGCGGCAGCGGCGGTCCTGGAGGCGGTCCTGGCGGCGGCGGTCCCGGTGGTGGAATGGGCGGTCCTGGTGGTGGAATGGGCGGCAGAGGTGGTCGAGCAATTCAGAGAGCTGAATCGATCTCTTCGGAGGGAGATTTTGTATTGACTCATTACAGTATGACGCCAAAATCAGAGATAATATCCGACAATGAAGATAGCGAGCTTTTCACCCTCTCGGAGTCTCCAAAATCTGGATATCTCAACACATGGATAGATCAAAGCATTGATACTAAGATGACCTACAAGAGCCCAACGATGCGCACATCGTATAAGTGGAGTTTGGTGTCGGGTCAACAATTTTATGGTAAATCAATACTTTCGGCATGGCAAATCCGTAAGGGTGATGGCTCTCAATATGCAGAGTGGAAGATTCCTGTGAATAGTGGCGAAAGGTATGCAATTTCGTTTTCGACAACACCTCCTCAAGAGCTTATGAGATCCAATAATCGCAGGCACAGACCCGGAGAGCAGAGCAATGCCGCCTCAAATGTTGATCTGACTTATAGTTTTACAATAGATAACGGTGAGGGGGCAGATGATGTAAAATTTGATTTTACCAATATGTCCAATAGTCGAAGCTCTTCATTGTCGTGGGAGTGGTTAGGCGACTATACAGCCCACCAGGATACGATAATTGTAAGGCTAACCAATAAAAGTGGCATTGAGCGAATAAATGCTGATGCGGTAAAAGCAACAAGAATAAATAGAAACTAAATAAACGATATCAGATGAAGATTAGAAACCTATTGTTTGCCTCCTCGCTGTTGCTGGTGGTAAATACGCTAAAAGCCCAAATGGTGATAACTATGGAAAAGGCTATTGACATAAGTATTGATAGTAGTCCAGACCTCCTTACCGCCGAACTGCAATTGGAACGTTACGAGAAGTTGCTTAGCGCTCAAAGAGCCTCTCTAAAGACCAGATTTAGTCTAAATGTTGATCCAATTGATTATAGTAATGATCGTTTTATGGATGCTCTTCAATCGGAATGGTACACCAATGAGTCCTTCTCGTCGATGGGAACATTCTCGATTTCACAACCAATTGTGTGGACTGGTGCAACAGTCTCACTCAACAATAGGTTTGGGTGGCAAAGCAATACGTCGAGTATAGATAACGGAAATTTTAATTCGAGTCAGTCGTTTTCCAATTCGCTCTATTTAAGTTTGTCTCAACCTCTCTTTACATATAACGATACCAAATATGAACTGCTTACAATAGAGATGGATTACGAGAACCAGAAGATCTCTTATGCTTTAACTCGACTAAATCTTGAGCAACAAATTATCTCAAGGTTCTACTCAGTATATATGGCTCAAGAGAATCTAAAGGTAGCTCAAGAGGAGATGGAGAATGCACAACAGAGCTACGATATTATCAGCGAAAAGGTTCGACTCGATATGGTTCCACGCTCTGAACTCTTCCAAGCGGAGATCAACCTATCTGATTCTGAATCTACTTTGGCTACCCGTGAGGTTGCAGTAGAGAGCGCCAAGGACAACCTTAAGAAATTATTAGGACTTCCTATTAGTACCGAGTTTTCGGTTGATGCTGAGATTACCGAGAACCCCGTCTCGGTGAATATTGATTTAGCAAAGGAACATGCCCTTACTAATCGTTTGGAGTTGAAACAGAGGGAGATAACAAATAAAAATGCAGAGATTACACTCAAGCAGATTGAAGATAACAATAGCTTTCAAGGAGAGCTGTCGCTCTCGATAGGTCTTATGGGTGATAATCCAGCTTTTGACCACATATACGAATCGCCAACAAGAAGCCCAAGTATTAACCTAAGCTTTAGTATTCCTATATTTGATTGGGGTGCTCGAAAAGATCGCATCGATGCTCAAAAGTTACAGATTAATATAAATGAAATTGACGAAGAGCAGGAGTTAGTTGATATTGAATTAGAGGTGTTAACAAGCTATCGAAGTCTAAATAACTATATCAAGCAGATAGAAATTGCAAAAAAGAGTGTAGATAATTCACAGCAAACATATGATCTCAATGTAGAAAATTATCGCGCTGGAGAGATCACAGGTATGGAGATGAATGAGTTTCAAACACAGCTCTCAAATCAAAAAATCTCTCTTGCTCAGGCAATGGTGGATTACAAAATGGAGCTTGTTAACCTCAAATGTATAACACTTTACGACTTTGAAAAAAACCAAGCAATTGCTCCTCTATTGATGTATAGTTCGGAGTCAGTAGCGAAGGTGAATGAGTACACAGCAAAGATCAATAAGAGATAAGCAAATAGAATAAAAAATCAATATTTTAGCCTCAAAAAATTATGAAAAATATCAATATATTATACGCAACAGCAGTAATGCTCCTTTTCGCTTCGTGTAGTTCAACCTCAACTACAACCAGTACAGCTCAGATATCTATCCCTGTAACAGTAGAGGAGATTTCCTTGGGAGATTTGGAGCAGTTGACAACAACCAACGGCTCACTGATAGCAATGTCGAGCGCTATTATCACCAACAAGATCGAAGGAACTTATCGTCCTGCTATCAATCCTACCACTGGCAAGTATTATAAAATTGGAGACAAAGTTAAGGCAGGAGCTATTTTAGCTCGTTTAGAGGATCAAGAGTTTGTCAACGATCTTTCGGTTGAGACCAAAAAAATAAACTGGGAGATTGCCCAAGGAGAGTATGATAAATATGTGATACTCCAAGAAAAAGGTGGAGCGACAGAGATTGAGGTGAAAAATGCAGCAGTGAATGTTGAAACAACTAAGAATGCATATGCGAATGCTCAAATATCTTACTCCTCACTAATTATCAAATCGCCAATTAGCGGTGAGATTGTAGATCTCGAATATCAAACTCCAGGTGTCGAGATAAGTGCAGGTATATCATTATTTACAGTTATGGATTATTCGAAGATGTATCTCAATATATCACTCTCGGAGAGCACTATGAGTTATATAAACACAGGGCTTCCGGTCTATATTAGCCACTATTCAGTGCCCGATGAGTACCTCAATGCTACAATAGATCAGCTCTCATCGTCGATAGACTCTCAAACCAGAACCTACAAAGGAGTGGTAACGGTAGATAATCCAGATTTGCTACTCAAACCGGGAATGTTCGTGAAAACAGAGATCGTTGTAGATACAGCTCTCGACGCTATCATCATACCCAAAGAGATTATACGCACCTCTCAAAATCGCAAATTTGTATTTATTGCAGATGGTACCACTGCAATTCAATGTGAGATAGAGACAGGAATTGAAGATGACACCTATATCGAGATTGTTAGTGGTTTATCTCTTGGAGACAAATTGATTGTCGATGGCTACCAAACATTGAGAAACAGAAGTAAGATAGCAATTCAATAACAGAGGAGGCTACATGAAAAGAATTGTAAATTTTGCTATTTCATATCCCGTCACAATAATGATGGTGATATTGGCAACCCTACTGCTTGGTAAAATATCGTATGATCGCTTGGGCGTAGATCTCTTTCCTTCGATGGAGTCTCCAAAGCTATACATCGAGCTTACCACAACAGAGATGCCACCAGCCGAGATTGAGGCTCAAATAGTTGAGAAGATCGAAACTACAGCAATCAGAACCAAAGGCGCAAAAAGTGTAACATCAAACATTGGCAACAACGAAGCTCTTATCGCCGTTGAGTATCTTTGGGGACAAAATATGGAAGATGCCTACCTTGAGCTTCAACAATCTATAACTTCGTATAGTCGCAATGATGATATAGAAGAGATTAGTGTATCGGAGAATGACCCCTCAGCAATGCCTATAGTACAGTTAGCACTCTCGCACCCCGATATGAGTGTAGTGGATCTTACGAAGATTGCTAATAGCTACGTCAAGGCACAACTATTAAGTGTTGATGGTGTCGCAGATGTTGAATTTAATGGAGATCTCGAACAGGAGGTTGTTGTGGAGACATCACCCTACAAGTTAGCTGCATTCTCGATGACCACCTCTGATCTTTCGACCAAGATTCAAGCTAACAACTATCGTGTCTCGGGTGGTAGAATTGAAGATAACGGAACGCGTTATACGGTCAATGGGTCTAATGTATTGGAGAGCATTGAGCAATTTAACTCAATTATTGTTGCTTACGTAGAGGGGCGTGCTGTATATCTCAGCGACGTTGCCCAGGTATATATGGCTGACAAAAGCGCAGAGAGCATCGTGAGACTAAACGGTGAGGAGTGTGTAGGTATAGAGATCTACAAGGAGCGAGATTTTAATACACTTAAAGCAACGCAGGCTGTTTTGGCAGAGGTGGAGAACCTTCAACGCGCCATGTCACAATACAATATTATGGTTGTTAGCAACCAAGGTGAGTTTATAGAGCGCTCAATTGGGGATGTTAAAAGCAGTGCAATGCTTGGTATGGTGTTGGCAATAATTGTACTTTTTGTCTTTCTTCGACGTGTAGGTACAACATTAGTTATCTCGCTTGCAATTCCGATTTCGATCGTCGCCACCTTTATGATGTTCTACTTTGGAGGTCTTACCCTCAACATTATGACTCTCGGAGGTTTGGCACTTGGTGCTGGTATGCTTGTCGATAATGCTATTGTTGTAATTGAGAATATTTTCCGAAGAGAAGAGGAGGGAGCTTTGCTCAAAGATGCAATTGTTGAGGGAACATCACAGGTGGGTGGTGCGATAATAGCCTCTACCCTAACGACAATCGTAGTATTTTTTCCAATTGTGTACCTTCATGGGCAATCAGGAGAGTTGTTCAAAGAGCAGGCTTGGAGTGTAACCTTTGCATTAGTCTCTTCTCTTTTTGTTGCTATTATTGCTATTCCTGTGATGTATAGCAAACTTATTGGTTCTCACTCTCGCAATTCACAGGCGGTCGAGAAGGACTCTGCGATTGAGGAGTCGATAAAATTCAGATGGTATGGTGATCTCCTTCGACGAATAGTCAAGAGTCGCTATATAGTTATCTTTCTTGCTCTAATATTTGTTTCAGTCGTAGGACTCTTCGCTTCTAATCTGGGCAGTGAATTTATGCCAAGTAGCGGTTCTCGTAGCATCTCATTAGAGATTGAGCTAAATGGCGGCACAACACTCGAAAGAACACGATCAACGGTCAAAAGCATAGAGAGCGTTATCGCACAAATTGCTGGTGATAGCATTGCAATATACTCTCATTGTGGAATTGAGAATGAGAATGGTGGCAGTGTGCCCCTAAGCAATAAGGCTCAAATTGATGTCTCATTAAATGATGGTGCACTTGTCACAGCACCACAACTTATTGAACAGTTAGATGCCTACCTAAGCTCCATCTCGGGATTAAAAGCGACTTATAGTAGTACCGAGGATGCAGTATCATCACTTTTCGACCAATCAGGAGGCGATATAGTCGTAGAGATTAAGGGTGAAGATAGCGCGAAGTTATCCGAGCTTCAAACTGCATTATTGAGCTCTTTAAATGATGTTGAAGGAGTAGAGAGCCTCTCCTACCAAGATAATAATGGAGAGCAGGAGTTGACTATTTATGTAGATAGAGTTGCGGCAAGTGTCAACGATATTACCCTGCAAAGTGTTATAAGTCAAGTCGAAGAGCAGCTCAATGGAGCTGAGGCAGGCGAGATGGAATATCAGGGAGATATGAGAGATATCACCGTTAGAGTTCCTAAAATTGATATAACACAGATTGGAAATATCGAAATCGCTCAAAGTGATCAGAGATTACTACTTAAAGATATTGCTACAATTAGCATTGCGCAAGCACCAAGTGAGATTATGCGTATTGGTCAGATTCGCGTTGCTCAAATTTCGATTATGTGCAACTCCGATGTGGCATTGAGTAAAGTTGCCGATGCCATTAGAGAGAAGATAGCTACGATAGAGACCCCCGACAACTACTATATTAGTATCGAGGGCTCAGAGCGAGAACGCAAAGAGTCGTTCAATTCGTTGCTGTTTGCTCTGATTCTCTCAGTAGCACTTGTCTATATGGTTATGGCATCGCAATTTGAATCCCTGCTGCATCCATTCACCATTTTATTAACGGTTCCTTTGGCTGTTGCAGGTGCGTTTGCACTGTTTGTTATTACGGGAATCAATATCAATATCATGGCAGCAATTGGTATTATTATGTTGGTGGGTATTGCCGTTAATAGCTCAATCTTGCTTGTCGACAGAATAGGACAGCTTCGCGCACAAGGTTATAAACTCTTTGATGCAATAATAGCCTCAGCAGAGCAGCGAATACGTCCAATCTTAATGACCAGTATCACCACGATATTGGCGCTTTTGCCAATGGCACTTTCGTCGGCAGATGGAGCAGAGTTTCAACGACCTATGGCAATTGCCGTAATTGGAGGTTTGGTTGCCTCTACAGTTCTTAGTTTGACAGTCATACCATGTCTATATTACGCTCTTGAAGAGTTGAAAGGTCTACTCTTTGGAGCTAAAAAGGAGGAGTAATAATGAGATTTCTAATAGATAGAAAGGTAACCATAACAATGATATTCATAGCTCTAACTTTCTTGGGTTATGTATCATACAATGAGTTATCTATGGAACTGCTACCCGAAGCAGAGGCTCCCACATGTTCGGTGAGAGTCAACGGTTCGGGCAAAAGCTTCGACCCATCGTATGTTGAGTCCGAGGTGATAATCCCCCTTGAGGGAGTTGTCTCACAGTGTAGCGGTGTGCAACAGATTACCTCAACTGCATCGACCAATGGAGGCAGTATCAATGTTGAGTTTAAGTCATCGGTAAATATCAAGAGTGCCTATATACGCCTCTCAGAACTTATCAATGAATACTCTTCAAATCTTCCTTCCGACTTTACGGTGATTACATCGAGTGCATCATCTAATAGTTCTACATCGAGTGACTTTATGACTCTTCGTGTCAAGGGTGATTTAGATGTTGATGAGATTCTTGCAATTACCGAAAGTGATTTAGAGGAGAAGTTAGCAAACATAGAGGGCATCTCGGATGCAACAATCTATGGTGGTCGAAGCAAGAGTGTCGATATTGCCCTCAACTATGATCTTTGCGAGGCATTAGGTATAACTACTCAGAAGGTTAGTCAAGCATTGACAAATGCGGGTAATGAACGAAGTTTTGTTGGTTACGCGGTAGAAGGAGCCAGAGAAAGTAGCGTCTATGTTGATGGAGGTTATAGCAGCGTCGATATGATCGGCAACGTTGTAGTGATGTCGATAGGTCCAGTCTACCTCAAAGATATTGCAACTATAACGAGCGCACTAAAAGAGCCGACTTCGATTAGCCGACTCGATGGAGAGCGTGCAATCACCGTGAGATTGGCAAATGAGAGTGGTCAGAATATAATTGAACTTGCCCAAAGGACACGGATAGAGATTGAAAACCTCAATGAAAGTTTCGCTTCACAGGGGATTTCGATTGTCGTAGATAGTTGTAGTGCTGACGAGATCGAGGCAAATATCAATCAACTTGGTGTATTGGGTCTGATAGGAGCTATCTTGGCAGTTGTAATACTATGGTTCTTCCTCCACAATCTTAAGTTGGTGCTATCAATCACTTTAGCTATTCCTATTTCGGTATTTGCGGCATTTAATATATTCTATGCCTTAGGTATCACAATCAACTCTATCACATTGATTGGTATTACATTAGCTGTCGGCATGTTGCTCGACAACAGTATTGTTGTATTGGAGAATATCTATAGGCTTCATTCGAGTGGTTATAGTGCCGAAGAGGCAGTTATGGAGGGGACGAAACAGGTGTGGAGATCTATTTTTGCTTCAACCCTTACTACGATTACAGTATTCTTGCCATTTGTCTTTACCAGCGATATTACAATTGCTCTTATGGGGTATAACTTGGGAGTCGCAATCATCGCTACCCTACTCTTTTCTCTTACCGTCGCGCTGTTACTAATTCCAATGTTGACCTATGTTATTCTTAAGAGTAGTGGTAATAGTAAAAGTATTTTTAGTGGTCAAGCCTCCATCCACGAGCGCCCTATACAGGTCTACACAATACTTCTTAAGAGTGTGATACGAAACTCAACTTTGGTGCTTAGTGTGACTCTTGCCGCTCTCTTCATCACATTTATATGGGCTGCAAGTACCACCGATCAATCAATGCAGAGTGTGACGAGCGACCGTATTACGATATCTCTTACGATGCCCTCGGATAGTGATGTAACATCAAACGATGCAACAGTCGCTACATTTGAGGAGCATTTGAAAGATATACCTGAGTTAGAGGAGATGAGTTGTACAGTTGGTGAAGAGAGTGCCAGCATAGTATTAAAACTCAAAGAGGATTTCGACAAGGCTAAAGATAGTCGCCAAATTGGTGATATAGTCAATGATATTTGGTCGAGGATCTCTACTATCAGACAAGGCTTAACCGTAAATATCAAAACGGGTAGTACTGTTTCCAGCGGAGGATCAGGCTCAAAAGGATCGGGCGGATCGGGTACCTCAAGTATATCGATGCTACAAGCGTTAGGAATAGGCGATGATGAGAGTACACTTTTAATTAAGGGAACCGACTATGAGTTAATGACACAAGTAGGCGAAGATATTGAGGATATCCTCACCGAACTTGATTACATTGGCAATGTGTCTATCTCGACACAGCGATCATCGAATGTGGTAGCCTTGGAGTTGGATCAATATACTGTCAACGAATTAGGGATCACGCAGAGTGCTCTAAGTAATGGATTGACGGGCTTGTCGAGTGAGCAGGAGAGTGGTGCTGAGATTAAATTTGGTGATGACGAAGTTATCGACATAACAATATCGATGACTGACACTAAGGCTCTATTAGAAGATGAGGATGACGACGATGTAAAGAGCTTACAGGATCTTTACGAGCTTCAAGTTGAGAGTAGTAGCGGAGGTTTTTACGATATGTCAGATATTGCATATATCTACACCACCGAAGGAGAGAGTACAATTCAGCGTGTGGATCGCAGCCGTGAATTGGAGTTAACCTATTCGTTTACATTACAAGACTTAACCGACGATATTATTGATAGTTACAACACAGAGATTGATGCCTTAATTGCAGAATATCCTATTGCAAGCGGTGTCGTAATAGAGCGCGAGGAGAGTGATGACACTTATGCCGAGTTCAAGTTCTTGATCTTTGCGTCTGTACTCCTAATATTCATGATCTTAGCTTCGGTCTTTGAATCTCTGACACTACCATTGGTTCTGATGTTTGCAATTCCGTTAGCTGCTATAGGTTCGTTCGCCGCTCTGATTATTACTGGAAACAGCCTAATGAATCTAAATACACTTACCGGATTTATGATTCTGTTGGGAGTTGTGGTTAATGGGGGTATTATCCTTATAGATTACATCAATATTATGAGAAAGAGAGGGTTCTCGCGCAATAGAGCTATTTTGACAAGTGGTGCAATGCGACTTCGACCAATTATGATTACGACAATCACTACTGTGGTAGCACTATTGCCAATGGCATTGGGTGATGATGACTACTCAGGTGCGATTGGGGCTCCGTTTGCGATTACGGTGATTGGTGGTTTAACTTTCTCTTCCTTGTTGACCCTAATTCTGGTGCCTACGCTCTACGTCTTTATCGAGGAATCTATAGCATGGTATAAGAACCTACCACGCAAAATATATATTCTGCACGGTGTAATCATACTATTGGTTATAACTCATATTTGGCTAAGTGTTGATGATGTGTATATCCAAATGGCATATTTGGTTTTAGCTTTAATCTTGACCCCTGCTATCACCTACATCATTATGCACTCGGTGCGAATCGCCAATAGTAAAATTATTGACCCAAATGATCCGATTGTCATTGAGGCGCGTAACTTGGTGAAGATATATGATCGAGCAGGTCAATTCGAAAGAGAGTGGACAAGTGCCAATAATAGACGTGCAACGCTTGATATAGATAATAAATATGTCACTCTTTCAGATCTTAAAGGGTTGATTTGGCAATCCGTAGTTGCTGTTGTATTGTTTGCTGGTGCTGCCACCTACTTCGAGAGTGGATTGTGGATTACCGTAATGTTGATTGGTTGGGCAATACTCACAATTGCGATATGGGGTGGATTGTATCGTTTCTATCTCAATCGCTGTAAGAGAAGAGGTGCGCATCTGATTATGAAATGCCTCAATATATTGTCGAAACCTATTGTCGCTGTTACTGCATTGACGCTCTTTGCTCTTAGGACAGAGAACTATGGTGTAACAGGTATCTATCTTGGTCTTATCGTTTTTGGCACAGTCATATATAGTATTGCTCGCATGATTGAAAACAAGGGTATTAACGTGACTCGACTAACTGGACGCTTTGCACCACTCAAAGCCATCCTCTACAATGCGGTTCTTGCAGTTCCAATTATTGGTCGTAGCCGTCATCCATTCGAAGCTCTCAAGGGTGTTTCATTTACAATTAGAAGCGGTATGTTTGGTCTGCTTGGACCAAATGGGGCAGGAAAATCGACCTTTATGCGAATTGTGACAGGGCTTTACGAACCAAGCTATGGATCGATATTTATTAATGGACTCAACACAAAAAGCCATAGAGAGGAGTTGCAAAGCCTTATCGGCTTTTTACCTCAGGAGTTTGGCACATACGAATATATGAGCGCATGGGAGTTTCTCGATTACCAGGCAATACTCAAAGGAGTGACAGATAGCAAAACCCGCAAGCAGCGTTTGGAGTATGTTTTACATTCGGTGCATATGTACGAAAAACGCGACTCTCTTATTAGCTCTTTCTCGGGTGGTATGAAGCAGCGTATTGGTATTGCGATGATCTTGTTGAATCTACCTCGTATATTGGTGGTAGATGAACCAACCGCAGGTCTTGATCCACGTGAACGTATTCGTTTCCGAAATCTATTGGTTGAGCTAAGCCGCGAACGCGTAGTAATCTTCTCAACGCATATTATCGAGGATATTGCCAGTTCATGTAATCAGGTGGCTGTAGTAAATCGAGGATCGCTTAAATTCTTTGGTAAACCAAATGACATGCTATACTTTGCCGAGAAAAAGGTGTGGAGTTTTACAATTAGCGAAGAGGAGTTTGCAAAACTGGATAGTTCGCTGGTTGCCAACAATATGAAGAATAGTGATGGCTCGGTAAAGGTGAGATATATATCTGCTCAGCAACCCTTTGAAAATGCAGTTCAAGAGGTTGAAAGTTTGGAAGATGCATATCTTTGTATGCTCAAAGGATTATAAGAGTTAAAAATATATAAATTGTAGAATTGGAGGTGCGCGGATCCTCAAACCTCCAATTCTCATAATTACTTAATATTATGAAAAATAGTATAGAAGCAATATTATTATTGGCTAAATATAATTTCAAAGTTGTATTTGGTGGAAGATATATCGTCTTTATGATAATCTCATTATTGCTATTTTGTTACTTGTTATTTAATTCAGCTTATAGCGGAGAGGCGCTGAGCGAAATTACGGTCAACAATAACCTAATATTTCCATCCCTACTGCTAATATTTTATCCAGCCACATATGGCATCCAGAAGGATGAGGAGAGCAAAATACTGGAAATATTCTTTTGTATTCCTAACTATATGTACAAGGTGTGGTTGTTGAGACTTTTATTTGTATTCATCGCATGTTTCTTCAATGTGCTGCTATTTAGTTATCTTGCACATCTACTACTCTGCCCAGTTAACATACTACCGATGACCTACCATGTGATGTTTGTAGTGATTTTCTTTGGGTCATTAGCATTTTTTCTCTCAACTTTTATCAAGAGCGGCAATGGTGTCGCTATCATCCTTTTGGGACTATTGGCGCTATTGACTGTATTGAGTTCTCTCTACGAAAACACAATGTGGGATGTTATGTTAAACCCATTTAAGGAGCCTACAGATATTCATCCCGATATATGGCAGAGCACAATTATAAATAATCGCTTATTGCTTATTGGTAGTAGTGTTGCACTGTTATTAATCTCTCTTAACAATCTGCGTCGACGCGAAAGCCTACTTTAAACTACCTTGAGTATATGGCGAGAGTTCCTATGTTTAACCCAGGGCAAACGCATGAAAAAAAACTGCTTATCGCGCTCCTACTGCGCGGGCACCAAGCTTAAGCTTGGTGCCAAAAACTGTCGTTTTTGACTTTTGTATTGCACTGATGCGGTGGGGCTTTTGCCACCACATCAGCGAGGTTCACCTTGCTTTGGGTTTAAATACCAAAGGCATTTAAAAATTACAAAGACCATTGTGCAAATTTATTTGCGGCAACTCTTTGATCTTTATAATCTTAGAGGTGTAGTCTCTAAGCCCAAAGCGCAATGATACGCACCCGCGGGGGTGCTATCCCCGCCCGCCTGAGGCATAAGAAATAATACTTTTCATGCGTTTGCCCTGATGTTTAACCCGTAAACATAGGAACTCACACTATCAGATTATCACCCTCGCCCTCGCAATAAAACTCTACACACCCATTCTATATATCGACCTACGGTTTCCACCACCGCATCAGCAAGGCGCACCTACTTATATTCTACTCCTTAATATAATTTATATCCAGAACTCTCTTTACGCCATTGTCCGACTCTATAACTACTTGAGAGCTACCCACAGCCCCTCTCTGAGGTTGGATAATTGCTAATGCTCGACCATTATGTGTGACAATCTTATTGCTTTGATGATTGCCAACAAACTTATCTGAGCCATTGTCTACTCCCAAGATTACGCTTTTTTTATCTGTTGTAATGGTTAATTCGTGAACTTCGTCTACGATTCGAGTGTTATAAGAATCTTGCAACTCTATCTCAATATGCAATAGATCGTAACCATCTGATACAATCTCACTGTTATCCATCGTTGCATATATTTGCGAGAACTCTTCGCTTGTGCGAAGCGTATATTGAGACTCTCTTTTATCCTCCTTATTCAACCCAATTGCCACCAATTCGCCCTCTTCGTATGGAATTTGCCACAATATTATATTCTCCTCTGCAAAGTCGGAGCGACTCTTTGTACCAAGGCTTTTGCCATTAAGTAGCAACTCCACTTTAGGCGATGTTGTATATATTTGAACCACAACTTGTTCACCTTCTGGGTATGACCACTTATCATATGTCTCAAACCATTGCCATTTGCGCAGAGGATCCACACGGAAAATAGTTTGAAATGTACCATCTTCTTGTAATTTAAATTCACTCAAAGCTGCCGGTGTGGTTACGATATGGGTCTTGGGCTTATCACCCCAAAGAGTCTCAAAAAATTCGCCTCGCGCACTCTTAAAGCATGCGAAATCGAATAGCGAGTAGCAGCCTCCTTTTGTTGGCCAAGGTCCATTCTCACCAATATAATCAATTCCAGTCCAGATAAATATTCCTGGTATATATGGCTTGTCAACTACAGCTTTCCACTCATAAAATTGACCTACATTCTCAGAACCTATTATTGGTACATCTGGATAACGAAGGTGGTCACTCTCATAATCTTTATCCTTGTAGTTATATCCCACAACATCAAGGGCATCAAGATATCCTGAGATGCGAGCTACTACAGGTATAACAACCCCTGAAGTTACAGGGCGAGTTGTATCAATATCCTTAATCCACTCTGATAACTTGGCTGCTGTTTGCGAGAGCTGATCTTCTCCCCTCGAAAGTTTGTGAAATCTATCGGCAATCTCTGATTCGCTTTCATCACGGTTGTCGCCAGTGAACACAAGTCCGGTATACCCCGATCTATTAGCAACCGAAGCGTAATAATAGGGATATGTCCACTCGATCTCATTGCCGATACTCCACAATATTACAGAGGGATGGTTGTAGTCTCGGTTCACAAATGCCTTAATATCTCGCTCTGCACACGCTTCAAAGTGTCGTGAATAACCATTTTGAAGCGTGTCGGCAATACCCGACATGGAACGTTGTACAATCCATTTATCTTTAGCTACAACCCACTCATCGACAAACTCATTCATCACCAACAAACCCATTGTATCGCACATCGTAAGCAACGATTCTGAGTGAGGGTTATGCGCTGTGCGAATTGCATTCACCCCAATTTCTTTGAGTTTTTTGAGTCGACGATATAGAGCCTTATCATAGAGGGCAACTCCCAAGCAGCCCAAATCATGATGAATATTTACTCCTTTTATCTTAACAGCATCTCCATTCAATAAGAACCCATTCTGTGGGTCAAATTTAGCACTCCTCACTCCAAAATAGTCACTTCGGCTCTCAACGACCCTCTCATCTTTGAATATTGTTGTTTGCAACTCATATCTCCGAGGGGAGTCCAAATCCCACAATAAGGGAGCATCTATTTCCATCGTATTACACAATTCAGCAAAGCTTTGGGGGGTAAGAGTAGATGATTCAGTCCTTATGTCGACAACCTCACCGTCTAACAATAATTTATATTCTACGCTTATTTGCTGATCTTGACGAGATAGGTTTTTAATTCCTGTCGAGATGTTTACCTTTGCTAACGAGGTTGACTCTAAACGAGGTGAAATTTTTTGTGCATGTGTGGGGATATAGATATCGTCGCGCACGATCAAATGTACCGGACGATAAATTCCAGCTCCTACATACCATCGCGCATCTGCATAAGCGCGACGATCCACTCTGACTGTAATAGTATTCTCCCCTAACTTTATAAAGGGAGTTAAGTTATATTCAAAATCGAGATATCCATTCACAAAGCTTCCTAAATCAACTCCATTAATCCAAACTTGTGAGTTATTATACACACCTTCGAAACGGATATAGATATTCTTGTTCTGTATCTTGGTAGGAAGCGTGAAGCTTTTTTGGTACCAACCCACACCTCCTGGCAGAAAGCCATTGCTGCCGGCAGTATGCTCCTCCTGATAACCACTTTCAATACTCCAATCGTGAGGTATTCTTATGGTTTGCCATCCATCACCACATCTTGCATTTTCAGCAAAGTAGCCGCTATCCATCTCCCCCATTCTAAAACTCCAATCAAAATTGAAATCTTGTTTCAACTGTTCTTCGTTAGATCCACAGCTTAGACAAATAAACAAAATTGATATAATCAAAAGGTTAATTGTTCTCATTATTCTCAATACTTTAGGTTATAAACTTTACAAAGATAACAGTTATATTGATAACGTAAGAGTGGTATTATGAGTGAAAATAGGAGGCATTTTTAACCAATAAGCCCCCTATTTGGTTGAATAGGGGGCTTGTTTAATTAGATCCTATTAAGAAGTCGGTTAGTCTCTATTATGCGTTGCTCCATATCTTCACCCATAAGATGACGTACCATACAAATGTTTTTTGCTCCCGCCTCAATAACACTCTCAATATTTTCGGGGAATATTCCACCAATTGCAACTACCGGAACATGTGATAATTTTACCGCTTCTGCCAAAAGTTGCGTCCCTACTGTTGGGTCTGGATTTGCTTTTGTGGTGGTTGGATAGATGGGACCAAACCCAATATAAAGCAACTTCTCTTGGTTTGCCGCCTCAACTTGAGCGAGCGAATGAGTCGAAAGAGCTATAGGCATCTCTCCAACTATTTGGCGTGCATCATCTACTGCGATATCATCTTGCCCTAAGTGCAAACAATCCGCTCCTGCTAAGTATGCCAAATCGGCTCTATCGTTCATCACAAAGAGTGTGTCGCTACCTCTGGTCACGCTACGAATTTCAGATGCTGCGCGTAGAAGTTGTTTGTCGGAGAGCTCTTTTTCTCTAAGTTGTAAGAATCTAACACCCTGTTGCACGCAGATCTCTGCCACAGCACCATAGCTTAGAGCCGGTTTCGTTGCTATTACGTAAAGTCCAAAATTATCCATTGCGCTTTGATTCGATTCTCTCTAACATCAACTCAGCAGCCTTTTTACCAGAACGCAACATGCCTCCAAAGATTGGACCCATTCTAAAACTTCCACTCACGCCATTTGCAGCCATTCCCGAAACAAATAGACCTGGGTACACCTCCTTGGTATTCTCGACCGTTGTACGCTCTGCCTCGTCAATCGAGAGTGAGCGCTCGCCCATTACCTCGCCAGTTGCAGTAAGAAGCTTTACATTGTTCTTGCGAGCTACCAAACGAGCCATCATACAGTCGTGACCTGTACCCTCTAACACACATGTAGAGGTTACAATAAGTGGATCGACATGCATCCCCTCGCGTGCTACTGGAGCCCAGTTGATAACCAAACCCGCAACCTCTTCACTCTTAAATACCACATCCTCGGCAGTGTAGCAATTAAATATCGTTGCTCCAGCCTTTGTTGCTGCATAAATAAGAGCCGAAGTTGCATGCACTGAGTCAAGGATATAGGTATCATCTTCGCCCGACTTGTAGCTTACACCAACTTCGTCTAAGATGTCGAGGACATCACCTTGCACAATAATGTCGTTGAACATCATCGCGCCGCCCCACATGCCTCCTCCTGGAGCTAACTTGCGCTCATAAAGTGCAACCTTGGCACCAGCCTTTGCTAAGTAATAGGCAGCAACCAAACCCGAAGGACCACCTCCGACAATTGCAACATCAACATCAAGATTGCTTTGTAGCTTTTCGAAATAGGAAGCTACGATTCCTTTGGATACTATTTTCTCCATTTTTAGATTAATTGTGCAGACCTGGGCAAGGGGGTATTCTTGCTTTGGTTTGCGGTTACTATTCAAAGTAACCCATTCCTACGACGGCATTATCCGACAGGTTCAATGGGTATAATCTCAGCAATGCCGAAGCAAAGCACCCCTTGACAATATTCTTGTCGCCACAAAAGTATACTATTTTTCCTATTCTGCAATATTTTTATCTCTATTTTTTGTATCTTTGTCCCTAAAGACGAAAAAATTATAACTTATTATACATATGGCAGACGAAAAAATTATATTCTCGATGGTTGGTGTCAGCAAGACATTTACCAATCAGAAAAAAGTATTGAACAACATCTACCTCTCATTCTTCTATGGAGCAAAGATCGGTATCATTGGTCTCAATGGTTCTGGTAAATCAACCTTGATGAAGATTATAGCAGGTCTTGATAAAAATTTCCAAGGCGAGGTTGTATTCTCGCCTGGCTACTCAGTGGGCTACCTGGAGCAGGAACCTCAGTTAGACAACACTAAGACTGTTCGTGAGATCGTAGAGGAGGGGTGTGCAGCAACTGTAGCACTTTTGGCTGAATACGAGGAGATCAACATGAAACTTTGTGAGCCAATGGATGACGATACAATGGCAAAGATGATCGACCGTCAAGGTGAACTTTACGAGCAGATTGACCATGTTAATGGTTGGGAGCTCGACAGTGTATTGGAGCGTGCTATGGATGCTTTGCGTTGCCCTGAGCCAGATCAAAATGTAGGAGTTTTGTCGGGAGGTGAGCGTCGTCGTGTAGCTCTATGTCGCTTGTTACTTCAAAATCCAGATGTGTTGTTGCTCGATGAGCCTACCAACCACCTCGACGCTGAGTCTATCGATTGGTTGGAGCAACATCTCCAACAATACAAGGGAACAGTTATTGCGGTTACCCACGACCGTTACTTCCTCGATAATGTTGCAGGTTGGATCTTAGAGCTTGACCGTGGCGAAGGTATTCCATGGAAGGGTAACTACACTGGCTGGCTCGACCAAAAAACCACACGTATGGCGATGGAAGAGAAGCAAGAGAGCAAACGTCGCAAAACTTTGGAGCGTGAGTTGGAATGGGTTCGCATGTCGCCTGCTGGGCGCCACGCAAAAAGCAAGGCGCGTCTTTCGGCTTACGACCAAATGATGAGCGAAGATACGAAGGATAAAGAGGAGAAGTTAGAGATCTTTATCCCTAATGGACCTCGTTTGGGCGATGTTGTGATCGAAGCTAATGGAGTTTCGAAGGGTTATGGAGATCGTATCCTCTACGAGAATCTCAACTTCACGTTGCCACCAGCAGGTATCGTAGGTGTGATAGGACCTAACGGTACAGGTAAGACTACCCTATTCCGTATGATTATGGGTTTAGAGGAGCCAAATGCAGGAACATTTACAGTAGGAAAAACCGTAAAATTGGCATACGTCGACCAACAACATAAGTCAATAGATCCAGATAAGAGTGTATACGAGGTAATCTCGCAAAATAGTGACTTCGTAACTCTTGGTAACCGCCAAGTACCAGCTCGTGCATATGTTGCTCGATTTAACTTCTCGGGTGCAGATCAAGAGAAAAAATGTGGTGTGTTGTCTGGAGGTGAACGCAATCGACTCCACTTGGCTTTGGCTCTCAAAGAGGAGGGTAACGTTCTTTTGCTCGATGAGCCTACCAACGATATCGACGTCAATACACTTCGTGCATTGGAGGAGGGTCTCCAAAACTTTGCTGGTTGTGCCGTAGTTATCTCCCACGACCGTTGGTTCTTGGATCGTATCGCTACACACATCATCTCGTTTGAGGGCGATTCTACAATTGTCTCGTATCAAGGTACATATAGTGAATTTGAAGCATGGAAAAAGGCTCAAGGAGGTGATACTACCCCCAAAAGAGTTAAATATAAAAAATTAGTTGAGTAAATTATGGCAATCCAAAAACCATCTATACCAAAAGGTACACGTGACTTCGGACCATCAGAGATGATGCGTCGTCAATATATTTTCGACACTATTCGTGGTGTATTTCGTCTATTCGGCTTTGCACCGCTCGAAACTCCATCTATGGAAAATCTCTCTTCGCTAATGGGAAAATATGGCGAGGAGGGTGATAAACTACTCTTTAAAGTGCTTAACTCGGGCGACTATGCCAAGGAGATGAGCCGCGATGAGTTGAAGGTTGCATCTAAGATCTGCGAAAAGGGACTTCGCTATGACCTTACAGTACCCTTCGCTCGCTACGTTGTACAGCACCAAAATGAGATAATATTCCCTTTTAAACGCTACCAAATTCAACCTGTGTGGCGTGCTGACCGTCCTCAAAAAGGTAGATATCGAGAGTTCTACCAATGTGATGTCGACATGATTGGCTCTCAGTCTTTGCTCAATGAGGTGGAACTAATAGAGATTGTGGAGAGAGTATTTTCGGCACTTAAGATCAATACTACACTTAAGATCAATAATCGCAAAGTATTGTATGGTATAGCCGAAACTATTGGTCACGCCGATAAGATGATGGATATAACTATTGCTATCGACAAGCTTGACAAGATTGGACTCGACAAAGTTAAAGAAGAACTCTCAGCAAGAGGAATCGAAGAAGAGGCGATTGCCAAACTTCAACCAATACTTGAGTTGACAGGAACTAATCGGGAGAAAATCAATAAATTACGCGATGTTATCGTAAGTTCAGCAACAGGTATCCTTGGAGTCGACGAATTGCAAACAATCGTGAATCACACCACTAAGTTAGGAATTGAACTACCTATAGAAATTGACCTCTCATTGGCTCGTGGACTTAACTACTATACTGGTGCTATCTTCGAAGTAAAGGCAAACGATTTTGCTATTGGTTCCATCTGTGGAGGCGGTCGCTATGATGATCTTACGGGAATTTTCGGTATGCCTGATATGTCTGGAGTTGGTATCTCGTTTGGTGCCGATCGTATATACGATGTGATGGTTGGTCTCGACCTATTCCCCAAGGAGGTAAACTTCTCAACAAAGGTACTATTTGTAAACCTTGGCGAGAGTGAACAAGGTGTGATCCTTCCACTTCTTAAGGAGCTACGCAACGGAGGTGTAGCGGCAGAGATCTATCCTGATGCAGCTAAGATGAAAAAGCAGATGGAGCATGCTAACCGTCGTGGTATACCTTTTGTAGTTATCATCGGTAGCCAAGAGATTGAGCAGCAAAAGGCAACAGTCAAGAATATGACTACTGGCGAGCAGCAGAGTATCGCTTTTGATGCTCTTAGAGATCTCCTTATCGAGTAATGAAAAGAATATTTACACTAATATCTACCCTACTTGTGGCGACTACCCTACTGGCTAAGTCGCCACAAGCAGATAATGACGCAATGACTCAGTTGCGCAAATTCAACCAATTTTACAGTTATCTCAATGGTGGCTATGTCGAAGAGATAGACATGGAGCCTCTTGTAGAGAAAGCGATTGTGGAGATGCTGCTCGAATTAGATCCCCACTCCGCATATATAGACTCAGAGGAGATGAAGAGCGTCAATGAGAGTTTTGAGGGTGAATTTAGTGGTATAGGTGTCGAATTTAACATTCTTAAAGATACGGTTATCGTGGTTAATACTATTGTCGGTGCTCCCGCCGAAAGCGTCGGTGTAATGCCAAATGATAGAATTATTACCGTTGACGGTGAGAGTGTAGTTGGAATTAGCCAAGCTAAAGTGCCAACATACTTGCGAGGTCCGAGAGGTTCAAAAGTTGCTATTGAGGTTATTAGACATGGAGAAACGGAACCCCTTGATTTTATTATTGAGCGTGATAACATTCCGATAAATACAGTTGATGCCGCATATATGCTTAATGATTCGACTGGATATGTCAAGATAAATCGCTTTGGACAAACTACATTTTCGGAGTTTCAAGATGCCTATAACCAAATGGCACCTCTTAAGAGTTTAGTTCTTGATCTGCGTGGTAATGGAGGCGGATTGCTTCACCAAGCTGTTGAACTCGCAAACTTTTTTCTCCCCAAAGGCTCTCTGATTGTCTCGACGGAGGGTCGCGCGGCAGCGACGAACTATATTAATGCTCCCAAGGAGGGTAAATTCACCTCTGGAGAAGTGATTGTTCTTATCGATGAGGATTCAGCATCGGCAAGCGAGATTGTTGCAGGGGCGCTTCAAGACTGGGATCGCGCAATAATCTTAGGGCGACCAAGTTTTGGCAAAGGATTAGTGCAACGACAATTTGAACTTTTAGATGGATCTTCAGCAAGAATAACAGTTGCCCGCTATCATACCCCCACAGGAAGAGTGATCCAACGACCATACACTGAGGGTGATAAGGAGAATTATTACAAACGCCATTATCAGCGTTATAATCAAGCTGATAGCCTGGTTGTAGATAGCGTCGAAAGACCAATCTATCATACACTGATCCGAGGTAGGGATGTTTATGGCGGGGGTGGAATAACTCCTGATATTATCGTTGATCGAGATACAACAACAATTTCACCATATTATATTTCACTCATACGTAAAAGCGTTGTAAACGAGTTTGTTATCGACTATCTTGATCGCAATCGTGCAGAGCTCACTGCTTTATACCCCAATTTTGAACTCTTCAATAACAATTTTATGGTAGATGACCATATTCTTAGTTCATTGATGAACCTTGGCGACAAACGAGATGTAGAGCGAGAGGAGTATCAAATAGATGATTTTAGGGATATAGCAGAGGTAAATATCAAAGCATTGATAGCTCAGAAGCTATTTACAACAGCTGAATTTTACAAAGTGGTAAACCAGCACAATTCAAATATTTTTAAAGATCTTAATCGAGTTTTGGAGAATTTGAATGAATATCAATCAGAAATTCTTGGAATTTAACAATCTTTGTTATTAAACATAAATATGGATTACACTAAAGTAATTTTAGGCTATAGCGGCGGCATTGATAGTGCTGCTGCTGTTGCTTTACTCAAGAGCCAAGGCTTTGAAGTTGTGGCACTTACTCTGGATATGTGTGGTAATAAGAAGCTTGTAGAGGGTGCCCGGCAGGCAGCAATCCGCTCAGATATTGAATTTGCAACCATTAACTGCGAAGAGTTGTTTGCGCGCGAGATTAAAGATTATTTTATCGATGAATATCTCAATGGAAGAACACCTGCACCTTGCACTCGTTGCAATCCTCTAATCAAATGGCGTTTGTTGTTAGAGTATGCCAACTCTCGCAATGTTTTTCACATTGCAACAGGTCACTACTTTAGAGTAGAAGAGTATAATGGTAAGTTATATGTTGCTCGTGCTACCGATCGACGTAAAGATCAAAGCTACTACCTTTGGGGGCTTAGCCAAGAGATTCTTCGCCGAGCTGTAACCCCAATGGCAACCATAATTAAAGAGCAAATAAATAAAGAAAAACGGAAAGAGAGTATGGGGGTCTGTTTCCTCAAGGGACGACGCTATAATGAGTATATTGCTGAGGTATGTGGTGACATTGAACATGGCGATATAGTAGATCAAAATGGAACTTTGGTTGGTCGTCATATAGGATTAGCTTACTATACCATTGGGCAAAAGCGCGGTGAAGGAATCCCGAATTGTAGTTCAATTATTAGTATAGATAAAGCCCGTAACATGTTAGTTATAGGCAAAGACGAGAATTTATATCATTCAAAGCTTTATGTGAAAAAATGCAATATTATTGACCAGCAAGAGTTATTAGAGTCTGACGACATTACAGTTTTGGTGAGAGGACTTGGAAGAAATCCTGATGGTTTTGCCTCACACGTTAAATGCATTGACGGAGGTTACTACGTTGAACTTTCATCACCAGCTTGGGCATGTGCAGCTGGTCAACCAGTTGTATTCTACAGAGGTGAGAGGGTTATTGGTGGAGGCTACCTCGATTTTTCGAAACCATAGAGATCTTTTTTAAATTAGGCATACATTTTGCACATATAGATTTTAAAAAAAATATATGAGCAAAAGAGCAATAGTTTTGGGTGGAGCTGGATTGATTGGTTCGCATCTCAGTTTTAGACTTCTAAAGGAGGGCTATGATGTGATTGTTATAGACAAACGTGGACGACGAGAGTCGCCACTTTTGCGTAACATCGAAAACAAAGAACGTTTTCACTACATCAAACATGATATCACCTCTCCATATGAGATAGGTTGTGATGAGTTATATAATTTATGTGCACCAGTAGAATTTGGCAATACAGTAGATTATATTGAAGAGCAGAGATTAATATCAATGGGTTCGATCAATTCTCTTAATAATTTGATAGGGAGTTCGACAAAAGTGCTTTTTGCCTCTTCAGACGATATCTACAATTTCGACCAAGTGAAAACTGAATATACCTCAGAGAAAAAGTATATAGCTGAGGCAAAGCGTTTCGGTGAGTCTATACACAAAGCTTACCAGAATCATTATGACTTGGATCTGCGTATCGCGCGAATCTTCTCAACATATGGCTCTAATGCGGGGCTTCGCGATCAACATGTTATAGGGAAGATGATAGTAGAAGCGCTAAACAACCATGATATTACAATATATGGAAGCGGAGAGCAAATACGCACCTTTTGTTGGGTTGAAGATATGGTCGATGGCTTAATGCGACTAATGCGAGCTCACAACAATGAAAAAATATTAACTGCTGATTTAGGTTCCTCCAAGCAAACCTCCATCCGCGAACTTGCGGAGTTAATTATCGCTCTCACTGGCAGCAGATCAAACATCCATCATGTATCATCAAGAGCAGATGAACCGCGATACAAAATCCCCAATCTAAAGGTTGCTCAGAATGAACTCAAATGGAGCGCTACGACACCCCTTAAAGAGGGGGTATTGCGCACCATTAATTATATCGAAAAAGAGCTATCGCTTATAGCTATGAATCAAATGAGTTGGATTGAGATCTACGGTTAATAGTTTTAGGCTCTCTTCAACCATTAATGGTTGAAGAGAGCCTAAAACTATTTTATAGCTCCCACTCGCTAAGAGTAAATATTTTATTGAGCGAAATATTTGTAGAATAGAGGAATTGTCTCTACACCCTTGTCATATTGGTTGAGACCATAACTCTCATTTGGAGAGTGGATAGCATCTTCGGCAAGACCAAAACCAATCAAAAGAGATTTAATGCCTAAAATCTCCTCAAAACCACTTACGATTGGAATAGATCCTCCAGAGTAGTATGGTAGAGGACTCTTTCTAAAAGTATCTATAATAGCTCTTTCAGCTGCTTTGTAGGCTGCCATATCTGTTGGAGCGACATAAGGCATACCTCCATGTAGCGCTTTAACCTCAACCTTTACGCTCGGTGGGGCTATGCGACGGAAGTGACGCTCAAATAGCTCACTAATCTTGTGATAGTCTTGGTTTGGCACCAAGCGCATTGAGATCTTTGCCGACGCCTTGGAGGGGATAACAGTCTTGGTTCCCTCTTCGGTGTAACCGCCCCAAATTCCATTTACATCGAGTGACGGACGGATTCCTGTACGCTCGATTGTGGTATAGTTCGCTTCTCCCTCAACATCCTCGATATCGAGTGCCTCTTTATAATCAACAAGCGAGAATGGCGCTTGATTAAATGCGTGTCGCTCAGCCTCTGTTAGCTCCATAACGTCGTCGTAGAAGCCCTCAATTGTAATTCGACCATTCTCATCGATGAGTTGTGAAACTAAACGAGTTAGAACATTTGCAGGGTTAGCTACAGCACCACCAAATAGACCAGAATGAAGATCCTTATTGGGTCCTGTAACCTCAACCTCCATATAAGCCAAACCGCGAAGTCCGCAAGTGATCGACGGAGTATCCATCGAGATCATTGAGGTGTCAGAGACCAAGATGATATCGGCTTTAAGGAGCTCTTTATTTTCACGACAAAAACCATAGAGACTTGGCGAGCCAATCTCCTCTTCTCCCTCCAGCATAAACTTCACATTACATGGTAGAGAGTCTGTTGCACACATTGCCTCAAATGCTTTGAGATGCATGAACAACTGCCCTTTGTCGTCGTCTGCTCCGCGAGCATAGATGCGACCATCCTTAACTATTGGTTCAAATGGGTCTGTCGTCCACTCTGCACGTGGATCCACGGGCATAACATCGTAGTGACCATAAACCAGTACAGTGCGAGCCGCTGGATCAATAATCTTTTCTGCATAGACAACCGGATTACCCTCTGTTGGCATAACCTCAGCTTTGTCGGCACCAGCCTTTAGTAGACCTGCTGCCAACCACTCTGCACAAGTTACCATGTCCTCTTTGTGCTCACTTTGAGCGCTGATTGATGGTATGCGTAGCAATTCAAAGAGCTCCGAAAGAGCACGCTCACGATTTTCTATTATATACTGCTGAACTTTTTTCATATAATATTGTTTTTAGTTGATTTTACAAATAGCTTTCATCTCACAGATAAACTTCTCAGCTAAGGCATCTGCCTCCTCCTGGGTTCCCGCTTCGGTGTATATGCGCACAATGGGCTCAGTGTTTGATTTGCGGAGATGAACCCAACTCTCTGCAAAGTCAATCTTCACACCATCAATATCGGTCACATGCTCTTCGCTATAGCGTCCTTTAATCTCAAGAAGAAGTGCGTCTACATCAATCTCTGGAGTTAATTCAATCTTGTTTTTCGATGCAAAATAGGCTGGGAAGAGTGCTCTTAGGGCACTCATTGTCATACCTCGTTTAACGAAATAGGTCAAAAATAACGCCACACCAACTAATGAATCACGACCATAGTGAAGCTCTGGATAGATAATGCCCCCATTACCCTCACCGCCAATCACAGCCTCTGTTACCTTCATCATCTCTACAACATTTACTTCGCCTACAGCCGAAGCAGAGTAACTACATTCGTGTGCAAGGGTGACATCGCGCAACGCTCTCGAAGAGCTAAGATTTGATACCGTAGACCCTTTCGTGAGTGTGAGAATATAATCAGCAACAGCTACCAGCGTATACTCCTCTCCGAACATCTCGCCATTTTCACAGACCAATGCTAAGCGGTCGACATCAGGGTCGACAACAATACCCATATTGGCACCATGGCAAACGACAGCCTCTGAGATCTCTGTAAGATTTTCGGCAAGCGGCTCGGGGTTGTGCGCAAACTGACCTGTTGGCTCACAATTTATGCATATCACCTCACAACCCATAGCATCCAGAAGTGCAGGGATAACAATGCCACCTATTGAATTGACTGCATCGACTACAATTTTGAGACGACGCTCTGCAACTGCGTCAACATCGACAGCTGGCAATGATAAAACCTGAGCAATGTGAGTTGAATTGAAGTCTACCCTACCCTTCACCTTGCCTAACGAATCGACTCCGGAGTATGAGTATGTTAAATCATCGGCATACTCCAAGATTTTACCGCCCTCGGCAGCATTAAGGAACTCGCCTTTTGCATTAAGTAGCTTTAATGCATTCCACTCTTTTGGATTATGCGAAGCGGTGATGATAATTCCACCATCAGCACCATATGTGGTAACTGCCATCTCGGTGCCGGGGGTAGTACACATTCCAACATTAATTATATCGACACCACATCCCATCAAAGCACCTTCGATAAGACTGTTAACCATTACGCCAGAGATGCGGGCATCGCGACCTACAACAACAGTGAGTCGTTTATCGGGATTGCGTTCCAAGAGCAAACGTGCATAAGCTGTTGTGAATTTTACAACATCGATCGGTGTAAGGTTATCTGCGACGTGACCACCGATTGTGCCACGAATACCTGATATTGACTTTATTAGTGCCATTCTATAATTAGTATTTGTATAAAATTATTCAGATTTATTTTGTAATTCGATGTAAATATATTACTTTTATGCCAATTATGAAAATTAATTACAAGAAAAGATGAGAACAATCCCAGCTTCAGAACTTATCCTCAATGAGGATGGAACAATATTCCATCTTCACCTGCTTCCAGAACAGTTAGCACAAACCGTAATTTTGGTTGGTGACCCTGGTCGTGTTGCCTTGGTGGCTTCATTCTTCGACTCAGTAGAGTGCGAAGTATCAAACCGCGAATTTAACACCGTTACGGGCACATATAAAGGCAAACGAATCTCAGTAATGTCGACTGGTATTGGTATTGGCAATATAGATATCTCGGTAACAGAACTCGATGCATTGGCAAATATCGACTTCGCAACTCGCCAAGTTAAGGAGGAGTTTACTCAACTCACCTTAGTGCGTTTGGGTACCTCTGGTGGTCTACAAACCGATATTAAGGTTGGTGACTTTGTATTTGCTCGCACAGCAATTGGTTTTGATGGCATACTCTCGTATTATGCCAACCGCGACCAAGTGTGTGAACTCGATATTGAGAAGAAATTTATGGAGCACACGCAGTGGAATCCTAAACTACCAAATCCATATTTTGTTCAATCAGACGATGCTCTATTTGAACTGTTCAAAGATTCAACTACCGAAGGTATGACAATCGCCTCTCCTGGATTTTACGCTCCTCAAGGGCGCTACGTCAGATTAGCCCCAGCAGATATAAAGCTCAACGAGAAGATTGAATCGTTCCGTTACTCATCTCGTAGAATAACCAACTATGAGATGGAGAGTTCTGCTTTAGCAGGTCTTTCGGCTCTTATGGGTCACCGAGCAACCACAATCTGCACTATTATTGCTCAACGCATAGCCCAAGATGTGAATACCGATTATAAGCCATTTGTGACAAATATGATTAAGATGGCTCTCGATAAATTAGCTACAATTTAACAATCGGGGAGCAGTTCTACCCTCCCCTCAAAAACAAGATAAAACAGTTATGAAATTTTCTGTATCAAGCTCATCGCTTCAATCTCTACTATCATCTACAGGCAAGGTGATAAGCAGCAAAAATACTCTCCCTATACTTGATTATTTTTTGATGGAGATCTCAGGTGACACGCTGAAGGTTACAACCTCAGATCTTGAGACAACACTTATTGGTTCCATCGAGATTGATAATCAAGAACAAGATGGGGCTGTTGCTGCACCGGCGAAGCTTCTGCTCGACACACTCAAAGAGTTTGCCGAGATGCCGTTATTGATAGAGGTTAACACTAACGATTGGGAGATCAAGCTTAGTTGGAAGAGTGGCTCTCTTTCGATCCCTGGTGCAAACCCAGTAAGCTACCCGCAGCTACATGCTTTGAGCAATGAGAGCCACGAGGTAACGCTTGAGGCATCTCTTATCTTAAATGGAATCAATAGAACGATATACGCTACAGCAGACGATGAGCTTCGACCTGCAATGAATGGCGTATACCTCAACTTCGAAGAGGAGAGCCTCACATTTGTCGCTACCGATGCACACAAGTTAGTAAAGTATTCGGCAAAGGTTGCAAACCCTTTTACCTCAGCGTTTATATTACCTAAACGTCCTGCAAACTTGCTCAAAAATTTACTGCTCAAAGAGTCGGACGAGGTAACACTAACATTTGATGCAAAGAGTGTAATAATCAAACTTTCGAGCTACACTATGGTGTGTCGTTTGATCGAAGGCAACTACCCCAATTACAATGCTGTAATTCCAAACAACAATCCAAACAAGGTTTTGATTGATAGATTGGAGCTTCTCAACTCTATTAAACGTGTAGGTGTTTGTTCGAATCCAACAACCAACCTCATTAGATTGGAGATTAACAATGATTGTATCAACCTTACGGCTCAAGATCTCGACTTCTCTGTTTCGGCAAACGAAACAGTATGTTGCAGCTACGACGGTCAAGCAATGTCCATTGGTTTTAAGTCGACATTTATTGTTGAGATACTTTCAAATACTGAGACTCCAACAGTGATGGTTGAACTTGCGGATTCTACTCGTGCAGGCGTATTTAAGCCAGTCTACGATGAGCCACGCGAAGATGCAACTCTTATGTTGTTGATGCCAATGATGATATAAAAATATTCTCAAATAGGTTACGATATATTAAGATAACTGAATTGAGCGTTAATAAATCTTGATTCGCATAATAATATCAAGAGTAAATAGATGTTAAACAACCACAATGACCTAATTTGTATTATGCACAACTCATTTCGAGAAGCATTTATTGTAAATTAATAATATCATAGTCTCCCTTTATTGCATGAGGGGGACTTTGTGGTAAAGAGTAGACTACTAAAGATGAAATTAAATCTTAAACGACCAATAGTATTTTTTGATCTCGAAACGACTGGTGTCGACACATCAAAAGATCGCATTGTGGAGATCTCAATGGTTAAAATTGCTCCCGACGGAGAGGAGACAATCAAAACGCGCAAGATAAACCCACAGATGCCAATTCCACCCTCTTCAACTGCAATACACGGCATTACAGACGAAGATGTGAAAGATTGTCCAACATTTAGCCAAATAGCTCGTTCGCTTGAACAGTTTATCGCAGGGTGCGACTTTGGTGGCTTCAACTCAAATAGATTTGACCTTCCGGTATTGGTAGAAGAGTTTATGCGAGCAGGTGTCGATATTGACTTTAAACGTCGCAAATTTATCGATGTGCAGAACATTTTTCACAAAATGGAGCAGAGAACACTTGTAGCTGCATATAAATTTTATTGCCAAAAGGATCTCACTAATGCGCACTCCGCTGAAGCAGATACGATAGCAACATATGAGGTGCTAAAGTCACAGCTTGATCGCTATACAGAGTTAGAAAATGATGTCGATTTTTTGGCTAAGTTTTCGACTCATAGCGAAAGTGCAGACTTTGCAGGTCGTATTATCTACAATGAAAAAGGGGTCGAAGTATTTAGTTTCGGCAAGTACCGCGGTGTTGCTGTCGAGGAGGTATTCAAACGCGAACCAAGCTACTACTCGTGGATGATGAATGGTGATTTCCCGCTCTATACCAAGAAGGTAATTACAGAGATCAGATGCCGCAATAAATTTGAAAATCACAAAAAATAGAGCATGAAGAGGTTAATTTTAACTGCAATACTCGCATTTGGCACAGTTGCATTGGTCTTTTCTATCACTAAATCACAAGTGGTAGTATATATCAATGGCGAAAAATATTATATCCACACTGTAGATAGTGGAGAGACAATCACTGCTATAGCCGAAGCATACAACGTAGACAAACAAATATTAATCGACCTTAACTCAGTAGACCTTAAGGCTGGCGAGAATATCAAGATCCCATTCGAGACGCCAAAAGTTGAGCGCCAAAAGAAGATGAGTGGTTTGCGCTCTTGGCTAACATTCACCAAACATAAAGTTAAAAGCAAAGAGACTCTCTATTCAATATCTCGAAAATATGAGATTCCAATAGAGACTATCATGGAGGATAACCCCACAATAGATCCTATTGCGCTACCATTGGGCTATGAACTTTTGATACGCAAGAAAATGACAGGCACCAGCACTGCCGAAGAGAATCTTGCCGAGTGGGAATCTTATCAAGATGACCTCAACCTAACAACTCAAAGTGATGGTTATACCTACCACATAGTAGATAAAGGGGAGACGATCTACTCACTTTCTCGTGAGCATGGTATAGATGAAGAGGAGTTTATAAAACTAAACAACCTCCAAGGCGGGCTCAAAGCGGGCTCAATTGTAAAATTTCCAGTAAGTCAAGAATCTGTTGACGTAGAAGATAATAGACAGAAAGATCAAGACTTTGAGAATGTCGTGGCGATGCGTTCACTACGCCAAAGTGACACCCTAAAAATTGCGCTCCTTCTCCCACTAACTATCGACAACAACGCTCAGCGTCAATTTGCTGATTTCTACAAAGGCTTTACAATGGGTCTCGAAAGAGTAAAGAGGCGTTGGGGTCGCGACATAGAGCTTACACTCTTCAATACAGAACGAGATACAACAGCTATCGAGGGAATTGTTTCCGCTCCAGAGTTTGAAGGTACAAACCTAATAGTAGGTCCAATATATGAAGATGTATTAGATCCTATTATAAGATACGCGGAGCAGAATGGCGTCGCAGTAGTTTCACCATTAGCAACACTCAAGGAGACAAACTCCTCGGTTCTATTTCAACTTGCGCCTACAGTAGAAAATAAGTTCGACAAGGTTGAAGATATGCTCTCATCGACCAAACATGTCACCTTGATTTACACGCAACAGACCGACTCTATCTTCGAGCAGAATATAATGAGTATATTAGGCGATAGACCCTACGATAAACATATCTATAGGTATGAACATCCGACAGTGGTTGCAGAGAAGATTCAAAACAACAGAACTTCAGATGGTGACCTAACAAAGTTTATCAACAATGGGCTCGACAATACAATTGTTATTATGTCATCAACCGAAACAGATGTGGATCGAGTTCTTTCGGCTCTTTCGTCTGCTCAGCTCAATATCGTTGCCCGAGGAGGTAAGATGCCTAAATACTCCGTCCTGGGTAATTCCGAATGGAGCCGCTACAAAAATATAGACCGCTCAGTTCTCTTCAAAAACAATGTAGTTCTACTCTCATCCTATCACGCTAAACGAGACAATGTAAGCGTAAGAGAATTTGATAGTGACTATATTGAACAGTATGGTGCAATGCCTACCCTATTTACCTATAGAGGGTTCGATACAGCAATGATCTTTGGCGAGGCACTCTACATAGACTTAGATTATAATCTTGAGGGTCGCACATATACCCCTCTTCAGAGTCAATACCGCTTTAAGACTGACCCCACAAGTGGTACCCACACCAATATAGAGTGGATACGCGTAAATTATAATAACAACTATACAATTACTATAGAGTAAAATGGCAACTAACAACACTGGATTAATTCCCGAAAAGACAATTGAACGACTAAGCGAATATCGTCGCTCACTTATCTCAAGCTACAAAATGGGAATT
This sequence comes from Rikenellaceae bacterium, assembly GCA_044433965.1. Classification (GTDB taxonomy): domain Bacteria; phylum Bacteroidota; class Bacteroidia; order Bacteroidales; family Rikenellaceae; genus Alistipes. Next base: position 82,744 of record JAWXTF010000006.1, read on the forward strand.
ACTCATATTTTTTCACATATTATCGCGGGAGTGCATGGCATAACTGCGGTTCAAGTGCGTCGTGATTTGATGCTAATCGGCTTTTCAAGTGACAACAAAAAAGGGTACGATGTGAAAGAGTTAATCGACTTCATAAGCTCTATTCTTGATAACGAGTCTGAGATCAAAATTGCAATATTAGGAATGGGTAATTTGGGGCAGGCTGTAACCAAATACTTCAATGGTAAAGGTTTTAACTTAAAGATTACAGCAGCATTTGATGTAGATCCCGAGAAAGTAGGAACTGAGATTGATAAAATACCCTGCTACCATATGGATAACTTTGCTGAGATTGCCGAGGATCAAGACATCAGTATTGCTGTGCTATCGTGTCCCACTAAGATTGCACCAGAACTTGTTCTCCCAATTGTTAATGCAGGAATCAAAGGTGTGCTTAACTTCACATCAACACCCTTAAATTTCCCGCAGGGAATAATTGTGGAAAATTATGATATTACTACGCTTCTTGAGAAAATTGCATACTTCGTCAAAGAGAGCGAGGATAGTTCAAATGCATAGAGATGAAGCTATTTAGAGGTATAGATTCTTATGATCTTCAGGAGCATAGCGTTGTAACTGTCGGATCGTTCGATGGTGTTCATTGCGGGCATCTATCTCTTCTGCATTCTCTTCAAGAAAGAGCAAAGGCGAGGGATGCAAGAAGTGTTGTGGTTAGTTTTTCACCACATCCTCGCGTCACATTGGGGCGTGCCGAGGGTCTAAAGTTGCTCACCAGTGACAACGAAAAAGCCACTCTTCTTAACAGTGTAGGTATTGATGCCTTATTACTACTTGAGTTTAACTCTCAACTGAGTCAACTAAGCTATGAGGAGTTTGTTGTTGAATACCTAATAAAAAGAGTTAATATGGTGGAACTTATAGTTGGCTTTAACCACCAGTTAGGTCACAATGGAGGAAGTTATAACAATTTGGCACAGATCGAGCAGCGGCATAACTTTCGCACAGTACTCGCTAAGGAGTACAGTTGTGGTAAGCAACATGTCAGCTCTACAATAATTAGAGATCTAATCGAACAAGGTAACTTGATACACGCTAATGAATTGCTATCGCACAACTACCCTATCTTTGGTTGGGTAAACAAAGCGGGGATTGTTCAAATTAGAGAGCCGCTTAAATTAATACCACCCGTGGGAGAGTATAGAGCTATTATAAATGGAAAAGATAAAAAAGTGATAATTGACACCTCTCAACGCGTGTGGTGTGATCTTAAAGAGACCGATGTAGAGATAAGGTTGCTAACTAAAGTATAATTTTAAGAATTGAAAAGATGAGAAAAAACAATATCGAACGAGAAGCTATAGTAAGTCACGAATACCACATGCGAACATGGTATGTTGAGACCGATCAAATGGGTATTATCCACCACTCCAACTATATTCGCTACTTCGAGGCAGCTCGGTGTGATTTTATGCGCTCGCTGGGGTTATCATACGCAGAGGTCGAAGCCCGTGGCATAATGATGCCCATATTAGATGTGGCATCTCACTATGTCTCACCCCTCTACTTTGATGAAGATATAACAATCAAAGTCTCTCTCTACGAAGAGCCAAAAGTAAGAATTGAATTTCACTACGAGGTAATTAATTCAAAGGGGCAAGTTGCCAACTACGGCACAACAACTCTTGGATTTATGCACTCTGACACTCGCAGACCAACACGTGTTCCGGAGTGGTTTCTTGAGATGATTACCGGAAAACTTATAAACGACTAATTTAATGGAAGTTCTATTTTCTCACTGAATCTAATTTTTCTGTTAAGAATCTGCTAAGTTTTTCTTATCTAATTTGTATAGAGAGATGTTGCTTTAACTCTCTCTTCTTTGTGCCAGGCGCATAGCAACAACTATGTAACGAGTAGAAAAATGAGAAAAGTGAAGTGGCAGATCTTTAACAAATTTGATATGAAGAGTTTAAACAGATTCGAATAATTGTCCATTTTTATTTTTGCAAAAGTTGTTTGTACTAATTCCTACTGCCTTTTTTTTTGTAAAAGTTGGTTGTAGTGATTCCTACTGCTTTTTTGTAAAATCAAAAAGAGATGGTTAGTAATATAAAGGTATATTAGGAGAAATTAGAACTCCCTTTAAGCATTAATATCCGGAGAGCGTCCTCGTCTAACGCAGGAAAGAGAGTGATTGGACTAACGCATAATAACGATGAAGGCGTTGTAGGCATAATATTTTTGAGTATGTTTTCATGAAAAAGCAACAAAATAATTTGCAAATACAAAAAAATGCACTACCTTTGTATCCGCAATCACCACTGGTGCGTTAGTTCAGTTGGTTAGAATACGTGCCTGTCACGCACGGGGTCAGGGGTTCGAGTCCCCTACGCACCGCACAAAAAGAGAGTTTAACACTCGTAAAGTCCTGATAGTCAATAGCTATTGGGGCTTTTTCTTTGCCCCCTATGTTGCAAATTTGATGGTATTTGTGGGGTTGAATCGGGGCGGATTCGGGACACATTTTTTAATGGTCAAAATTGTGTCCCGATTACCCTCATAATCCACTGATTCTTAATTATTTATGCTGTTTTTAAGTTGTATTGTTCTTTGATGAGCTGATTCTAAGGGTGATACATAGCCTCTACCCCTCTATTTCAATAGTTGGGTAGTGAAATGCTATGTTATCATCTTTTTTTTGTTAGCTCAAAAAAATTACAATATACCTAACCCATCTCTGGTCACAAACGACTACACTTTAGAAACAACAAAATTTGATTAACTAAAATCGGAAAGTGATTATGAAAACAACAGCAACACAGGAGACGTTCAGCGTTCTCTTTATGGTAAAGAAGGGACGACCTTTGAAGAATGGAAATCTACCTATCGTAGTACGAATCTCAGTCAAGGGTCAGGTAGCAGAGATCTCAATTCAACGCAACATCTCTACATCAATGTGGAATCAAATAAAAGGATGCTGCAAGGGACGTGACCACGACTCTCTCGCTCTTAACAACTATATCGCCTCAGTGCGCTCAAAACTTATAGGTATTCACACCGAGCTTGTGCGCCAAGATGAGGTTATCACAGCCAATC